>NZ_LQZF01000219.1 GCF_001579645.1 Streptococcus infantis | reverse complement strand
AATTTAAAATTAAACTTTTTGGCTGAAATAATAGTATAATAGAGGAAACAATAAGAATTGAGGTATGCCCCATGGCTGTCAAATTTACAAAAACTGATGACTTAGATAAAATGTTTGAAGAATTCGCTAAACTCCCTGATTTAAAGCAAGTAACATTTCCAGATGAAAAAGAAAAGAAAGATAAGGCAGAAAAGAAAAATAG
>NZ_LQZF01000218.1 GCF_001579645.1 Streptococcus infantis | reverse complement strand
CTAAGGCTTTTTATTTTACTTTGACAACATTTTACAACTAAAAAACTTAATCTTCTTCTGCCCTTAAGAACTTTTAACTATTTAGGTACTTTCTTAATTGTTCTTTATACCATTCTTCTCTCTACTCTGCTATTATCGAACAAGCCTGAACTACAAGTAGGAAGCATTATCGGACACAATCTCACAAAACTAATCTTAATTGGG
>NZ_LQZF01000217.1 GCF_001579645.1 Streptococcus infantis | reverse complement strand
CTGATTCTGATGCAGACGTTGATGCTGATTCTGATGCGCTTGTGCTTGCTGATTCTGAAGCTGATGTGCTTGCTGACTCTGATGCGCTTGTGCTTGCTGATTCTGAAGCTGATGTTGATGCTGATTCAGATGCTGATGTGCTTGCTGACTCTGATGCGCTTGTGCTTGCTGATTCTGATGCACTTGTTGACGCTGACTCAGAAGCTGA
>NZ_LQZF01000216.1 GCF_001579645.1 Streptococcus infantis | reverse complement strand
AACCATCTGGGTAAGTCACAACGACGGTTGTACTCTTATCACCTGGGGTTGTTGTATCAACCGGTGTCTTGTATTCAAATGTAGTGCCACTTGGAAGATCACCTACGTTACCAATTGATTTCTTAGGATCTGGAGTTTCACCTACATTGACTGTTTTGTCCTTAGGTGTTGGCGTGTTCTTATCCGCATCGGTACGTGGATCTACTACCTTAACT
>NZ_LQZF01000215.1 GCF_001579645.1 Streptococcus infantis | reverse complement strand
AAAGAGCCGGCTAAGACACCAGTAGGAAATCCGTTCAAATTAACAGAAGCAGAAAAAGCAAAAGTAATTGAAGAAGTTAAGAAAGCTAATCCGAAAGCAAAAGATGTTGAAGTTTCAGACAATGGAGCTACAACAGTAACATTTAATGACGGATCAGTTGGTAAATTAACTCAAGAACAAACAATAAAAGAGCCGGATGCAAGAAATATCCAAAATCCAA
>NZ_LQZF01000214.1 GCF_001579645.1 Streptococcus infantis | reverse complement strand
GACTCTGAGGCACTTGTTGATGCTGATTCAGAAGCTGATGTTGACGCTGACTCAGAGGCACTTGTTGACGCTGACTCAGAAGCTGATGTGCTTGCTGATTCTGATGCGCTTGTGCTTGCTGATTCTGATGCGCTTGTGCTTGCTGACTCTGAGGCACTTGTTGATGCTGATTCAGAAGCTGATGTTGATGCTGATTCTGAGGCAGACGTTGATGCTGATTCTGAAGCTGATGTTGACGCTG
>NZ_LQZF01000213.1 GCF_001579645.1 Streptococcus infantis | reverse complement strand
AAAACTACAGCCTTCCAAGCTGTTGTCGCGAGTTCGATTCTCGTCACCCGCTTTGAACTTTGTTCATTACCAAGTTTTTGAACTTGGGCGCGTAGCTCAGGTGGTTAGAGCGCACGCCTGATAAGCGTGAGGTCGGTGGTTCGAGTCCACTCGTGCCCATTTAAGAATATGGTCCGTTGGTCAAGGGGTTAAGACACCGCCTTTTCACGGCGGTAACACGGGTTCGAATCCCGTACGGACTATTTA
>NZ_LQZF01000212.1 GCF_001579645.1 Streptococcus infantis | reverse complement strand
TTGGAGGATTACCCAAGTCCGGCTGAAGGGAACGGTCTTGAAAACCGTCAGGCGTGTAAAAGCGTGCGTGGGTTCGAATCCCACATCCTCCTTTATCATTAACGCGGGATGGAGCAGCTCGGTAGCTCGTCGGGCTCATAACCCGAAGGTCGTAGGTTCAAATCCTGCTCCCGCAATAAGGCTCGGTAGCTCAGTTGGTAGAGCAATGGATTGAAGCTCCATGTGTCGGCGGTTCGATTCCGTCTCGCGCCA
>NZ_LQZF01000211.1 GCF_001579645.1 Streptococcus infantis | reverse complement strand
GGTTTTGGTTCCTCTTTCGGAGCAGCTTGAAGTTGATTGATAGAAGCTAGGGCAGCTTGTAAAGCTTTATCTACTGCATCTTGAGTCTTAGCTTCTTCGATAGCAGCAAGAGCTTGCTCAGATAACTCGACTAGTTTCTTCTTAGCTTCCTTATCGTTGCCTAGTTCCTTGCTCTTGTTTTGAATAGCTTCTGCCAAGCTTGCCATAGCCTTATCGTAGTCAATCTTAGACTCTTCTGGCTGAGCTGGCTGCTCT
>NZ_LQZF01000210.1 GCF_001579645.1 Streptococcus infantis | reverse complement strand
GATCATCTACTTCACCTACTGTGTAGTTACCAGCTGGGACCAATTCATAAGTCTTACCGTCTTTTTCAATCTCTTGTGGACGGTTGTCTACAACTGTGTCGTAGTCTTTGTCTACTGGTTGAGCATCTTCGTCGGTTACATCTGACTTGATTGTCTTACCTTCTGTATCTACATAGTGGACATAAACATTACCCTTAGGCTCAGCTGGTGTTTCTTTAAGTTTGTATACATAGGTTACATTCTTATCACCTTCGAT
>NZ_LQZF01000209.1 GCF_001579645.1 Streptococcus infantis | reverse complement strand
GAGGAAAGAGGAGTTTTGGTTTCTATCTTGTGCTGTTTTTACTCTCTAATGTTATGGCAGTTGTGAATACTGACAAGTGAGGGTAAAAAAGACAAAGATTTGAATCCTTGTCTTTTAGCTTATAAACGTATTAGCGAAACAGATCTACAATGGTATCCCAAACTGTCTGAGCTTTTTCTTTAATCTTAGCATCTGAAATAGCTTTTCCTGCTTCATCGACCAGATTTTGTGCTCGTCCACGAATATCTGCTAATATAT
>NZ_LQZF01000208.1 GCF_001579645.1 Streptococcus infantis | reverse complement strand
GTATCTGAAACATATATCGCCAAAGAAACAAATGTTTCAGTTCATACTGTAAGACGTATCATAGATGATACAGCACGATTATTAACCATTAAACCATTACACGATTTACCTGAGCATCTGTGTTTTGATGAATTTAAATCCGTTAAATCTTCTGATAGTAATATGAGTTTCATTATTTGTGATAGCACAACACACAAGCTAGTCGATGTTGTAAGAGATAGAAAATCTTACAGTTTGAAAAAGTATTTTCATCGTTTTGAGCCTAAGACTAGATTAAAGGTAAAAACTATCTCAATCGACATGTACTTACCGTACA
>NZ_LQZF01000207.1 GCF_001579645.1 Streptococcus infantis | reverse complement strand
CATCTCACGCGTGATGCCGATTTGGTCGCAGTGGAAGTAGTGGATTTGTTGGCGTCTTTCGCGTCCGAGGGGGTCGCGTTCGCTGTCGCTATGGTATACGAGTTCGCAGTTTTCGTCGAAACCGTATACTTCCGTCCGCCCCAATGCGTCGGTAACGACGGTATGGTCTTTGCGGTAGTCGAACGTCCATTCTTCGCCGAGGTTGTTGCTGCTCTTGAGAACTTTGCCGTTGTCGTCGTAGCAGAGGCGGATATGGCGACTGTTGCGGTCGAGTTGGGCGACCAGTTGGTAAATGCCGCAACCGGAAGCGACTTCGGCAAACAGC
>NZ_LQZF01000206.1 GCF_001579645.1 Streptococcus infantis | reverse complement strand
AGCGCTTGTGCTTGCTGATTCTGATGCTGATGTGCTTGCTGATTCTGATGCGCTTGTTGACGCTGACTCAGAGGCACTTGTTGATGCTGACTCAGAAGCTGACGTGCTTGCTGACTCAGATGCGCTTGTGCTTGCTGATTCTGAAGCTGATGTTGATGCAGATTCTGATGCGCTTGTGCTTGCTGATTCTGACGCACTTGTTGATGCTGATTCTGATGCTGATGTGCTTGCTGACTCTGATGCACTTGTGCTTGCCGACGCTGACGCACTTGTTGACGCTGACTCAGATGCTGATGTGCTTGCCGACGCTGACGCACTTGTTGAT
>NZ_LQZF01000205.1 GCF_001579645.1 Streptococcus infantis | reverse complement strand
ATTTGATGATTTTTCTTGACGATAGAAGTCTCAGCGACCATCATTTTCGAGCAATGATAGCACTTAAATCGACGCTTTCTAAGGAGAATTCTAGTAGGCATACCAGTCGTCTCAAGGTAAGGAATCTTAGACGGTTTTTGAAAGTCATATTTCTTCATTTGATTTCCGCAATCAGGACAAGATGGGGCATCGTAGTCTAGTTTAGCTAGGATTTCCTTGTGTGTATCCCTATTGATGACATCTAGAATCTGGATATTAGGGTCTTTAATATCGAGTAGTTTTGTGATAAAATGTAATTGTTCCATATGATTCTTTCTAATGATGGTTTCG
>NZ_LQZF01000204.1 GCF_001579645.1 Streptococcus infantis | reverse complement strand
CCAAACCATCATTAGAAAGAATCATATGGAACAATTACATTTTATCACAAAACTACTCGATATTAAAGACCCTAATATCCAGATTCTAGATGTCATCAATTGGGATACACACAAGGAAATCGTCGCTAAACTGGACTATGACGCCCCGTCTTGCCCTGAGTGCGGATGTCAAATGAAGAAATATGATTTTCAAAAACCGTCGAAAATTCCTTACCTCGAAACGACTGGTATGCCTACCAGAATTCTTCTTAAAAAGCGTCGTTTTAAGTGCTATCATTGCTCGAAAATGATAGTCGCTGAAACCTCTATCGTTAAGAAGAATTATCAAATT
>NZ_LQZF01000203.1 GCF_001579645.1 Streptococcus infantis | reverse complement strand
AGGGAAAGAGGGGCTTTGATTTCTGTCTTGTGTTTTTGATTCTGTAATGTTATTGATTATAAGTTTGTAATTCACGTAAAGCTAGCTAGTTTTTCATAATCTAATTTTCAGACAAAGCAAAAAGCCCACTGTTGTAGGCTTTTCGTAAGATATATCTTAAAATTAAAGCATTTTGTTGTAGAATTCAACGACAAGTGCTTCGTTAATTTCTGGGTTGATTTCATCGCGTTCTGGCAAACGAGTCAATGAACCTTCCAATTTTTCAGCATCGAATGATACGAATGCTGGACGTCCAAGAGTAGCTTCTACTGCTTCAAGGATAGCTGGAACTTTCAATGATTTT
>NZ_LQZF01000202.1 GCF_001579645.1 Streptococcus infantis | reverse complement strand
CCTAATTTTTGGTAGGGTTTTTGGTAGGAAACTAAATTAATTTATCAGTTTCTAAAATGTGTTCACGATTCTAAAAGGCTGATACTATAGTATTCCGAATTCTAATTGGTATATGCCTCTTATTTAAGAGTAACTGAAGCTCCAGCTTCTTCCAATTTAGCTTTGATTTCTTCAGCTTCTGCAGCTGCAACGCCTTCTTTGATGACACCTGGTGCACCATCAACAAGTTCTTTAGCTTCTTTAAGACCAAGACCTGTGATTTCACGTACAACTTTGATAACGCCGACTTTCTTGTCACCAGCAGCTGTCAATTCAACGTCAAATGAATCTTTAGCAGCTTCTTCAGCAC
>NZ_LQZF01000201.1 GCF_001579645.1 Streptococcus infantis | reverse complement strand
ATGCACCAGTTGTGAACCCAGTTAAAGAAGGTGATAAGGCTGTTACAGGTACAGCAGAACCAGGATCAATCGTTGAAATCACTCTTCCAAATAGTGAAACAGTTACTGTTGCTACAAATGAAGCTGGTATCTTCTATCTTCCAGTTATGGGCTTGAAAGCTGGAGATAAAGTGACTGCCGTAGCAAAAGATGCATCAGGAAATGCATCAACTCCAACAGAGAAAACAGTTGGTAAACGTGATGTTAAGGATGCTGACAGTATTAAAGCTCCATCAACTAAGACACCAGTTAAAGATACAGCGAACTTGACTGATGCAGAAAAAGCTAAAGTTAAAGAAGCTGTAGAAGCAGC
>NZ_LQZF01000200.1 GCF_001579645.1 Streptococcus infantis | reverse complement strand
TCTGCATCAACAAGTGCATCAGAATCAGCAAGCACATCAGCGTCTGAATCAGCATCAACAAGTGCGTCTGAATCAGCAAGCACATCAGCATCTGAGTCTGCATCAACAAGCGCATCAGAATCAGCAAGCACATCAGCTTCAGAATCAGCATCAACAAGTGCCTCTGAGTCAGCAAGCACAAGCGCATCAGAATCAGCAAGCACATCAGCTTCTGAGTCAGCATCAACAAGCGCATCAGAATCAGCAAGCACATCGGCTTCTGAATCAGCATCAACAAGTGCCTCTGAGTCAGCGTCAACATCAGCTTCAGAATCAGCAAGCACATCGGCTTCTGAATCAGCATCAACAAGTGCCTCTGAGTCAGCGTCAACAAGTGCATC
>NZ_LQZF01000199.1 GCF_001579645.1 Streptococcus infantis | reverse complement strand
GTATTAGTTTATGGTGGAGTACATTTAATCGGACTGACTGCAGTTCACGAATTCAAGACCTTTGCTTTGATTATTTTAACCAGTCTTGCTTTCATGGCGATGGTAACAGCATTGACAACCTGGAATTCTCGCCTAGGTGCCTTCTTCTCCTTAATTTTATTACTCCTTCAATTAGCATCAAGTGCAGGAACTTATCCTTTAGCTTTGACGAATCAATTCTTTAAAACTATTAATCCATGGTTACCTATGAGTTATTCAGTTTCAGGTTTACGACAAACCATTTCTATGACAGGCAATATTCATAGTCAGATTATTTTCCTTATCTTTACAGTAATGATTTTTGTTGCTTTAGGAATGCTAGCCTATCAACCTAAAAAAGCTGAAGAAGACT
>NZ_LQZF01000198.1 GCF_001579645.1 Streptococcus infantis | reverse complement strand
TTGCTGATTCAGAAGCTGATGTTGACGCTGACTCAGAGGCACTTGTTGATGCTGATTCAGAAGCTGATATGCTTGCAGATTCTGATGCACTTGTTGACGCTGACTCAGAGGCACTTGTTGATGCTGATTCAGAAGCCGATGTGCTTGCTGATTCAGATGCACTTGTTGATGCTGATTCTGAAGCTGATGTGCTTGCTGATTCTGATGCAGACGTTGATGCTGACTCTGATGCGCTTGTGCTTGCTGACTCAGAAGCCGATGTGCTTGCTGATTCTGATGCGCTTGTTGATGCTGATTCTGAAGCAGACGTTGATGCTGACTCTGATGCGCTTGTGCTTGCTGATTCAGAAGCTGATGTGCTTGCTGATTCTGATGCGCTTGTTGATGCTGATTCTGAA
>NZ_LQZF01000197.1 GCF_001579645.1 Streptococcus infantis | reverse complement strand
TAAGGGGATGGGGAAAGTTATTCCTATCTTAGGTGGAGTCCTATCAGGTGGCTTAACCTTTGCGACCATGAAACCCATGGGAGAAAGATTGCAAAAAGAATTGTCCAAATTGATTAACTACGATGAGGCACAATATCAAAGAGATGTTGCCACTATCCGAAAAGAAGTGGAAATCATAGAAGGAGATTGACATGGGGATCATAACAGTACTGGCCAAAACCTACGGTAATTATCTTCTAACAAGGCAAGCTTTAAAAGTTGCAGAAACCATAAAAAAAGATGAAAACACAGTCGTTAGTTTGGCGAAATTAGTTCTCGTAGATAAGCTTATGGATACAGCTACTTGGTTGATGAAGCCGGAGGATAAAGAATGAAATCTTTTTGGAGGCTCTTCACTCTT
>NZ_LQZF01000196.1 GCF_001579645.1 Streptococcus infantis | reverse complement strand
CTTAGAAAACAATCCATCTCTAAAAAATGATTATGAGGTTGTACATTCACTTCGTGAATGTATACAGGATAGAGATTATATAGAATTCAAGGAAACGATTGAAGCAGCTACGCAATTAGACCTATCTCCTGGTTTAAAAAGAGTATTAAAGACTCTTATGACTTACTTGCCATATATTCAAAATACTTGTGAGTATCCAACTAGAACAAATGGCCCTATTGAAGGAATAAACAATAAAATAAAAGTGCTTAAAAGAAATGCCTACGGCTTTAGAAACTATTACCATTTTAGAAATAGGATTATTTTAATAACAAAAATGTTTGGCCCAAAACAAAAAGGAATTAAGCAACAATTAGTTGCTTAATCCCTTCCTAAATTTCTTCATCAACACTATTTGACAAAGAGCC
>NZ_LQZF01000195.1 GCF_001579645.1 Streptococcus infantis | reverse complement strand
ATATTGGATCGCTATTTCACTTTATAAATAAGTTTTTGTTGTTACTGCTACTAATCTTCGATAATATTAAAATTTTCACTTTTAAAAAATATAGGTGTCAAAAAAGGAAAGGGAGCATTTATGACATTTAAACAGGCTGATTTTCAAGAGAAAATCAATATTCAATCACTGAGCACTTTTTATGGGAGACAAATTGGTACTGTAAACTACATTACAAAATTCCCAGGTAAGATTACACTTCATTGTATTCTTGATTTATTTAATGTTAAAGAAAGCTACCCTTATCGCCTGGAACTTTATCTTGTTCGACCAAATCAATACAGTGATAAAATTTTATCTTCAACGATAAGAATTGAGGAATCAATTTTGATTGAAACAAACGATGGATATGGTAAAACAAGTATAAATTTTGACTTTGTACTTTCTTTAGTTCAATCTGGAGATT
>NZ_LQZF01000194.1 GCF_001579645.1 Streptococcus infantis | reverse complement strand
ACAGATGCAGATTCACTCGCTGATACTGATTCACTCTCACTTAATGACTGAGAAGTTGTATCTGAAGTTGGTGTTTCTTGATCATCTTGACCAACTGTTCCCAAGGTAGCTTGGTCCGCATTAGCGAGAACTTCCTTACCTTCAACTACTTTTTCAACAGCAGTCTGTTCATTGGCATAGACATGAGATTGAGTCGCAATCCCTCCACCTATGACGGTTCCCGCAGCAGCTATCCCCTTGAGGATATCAAGCCCAGTTAGGGATGTTGAAACACGATCTTCAACGACTTCTGTTGTAACTTGAGCTGTATCAATACCACCACGAAGAACCTTGAACAAACCAAAAAGAGAGGTAGATGCTCGAAGCCAGTGTTTCCCTGACTTGATCAATTTATACCTCGTTACTCGGTCTGTTTCTCTATATCGTCCTTCCCGACGTCTAAAAAACAT
>NZ_LQZF01000193.1 GCF_001579645.1 Streptococcus infantis | reverse complement strand
CCAAAGATTATTATCTCCACCTGTGGGAAAAAGAGGATTGGGATCAAGAAGGACTGATCTGTCTCTATGAACTCCTCGAGGCCCAACCAGACTTAGTGGAAGAGGAAAAGAAACTCTACGTCTACTTCAAAACAAAATTCCGCAATCGAATCCTAGATAGCGTCAGAAAACAAGAGAGTCAAAAACGTCGCCTGGACCGTATGGCCTATGAAGAAGTAGGCGAGATTAGCCATCGCCTACCAGAAGGAGGATTGTGGCTGGATGATTACTACGCCCTTCATGAATTGTTGGATAGTTATAGAAGAAAATTACCACAAGATAAGCAAGAAGCCTATGAACGGCTCTGGGCAGATGAACGTTTTAAGGGTCGCAAAGCCATGCTGAAAGAGTTACAGGAAGTAATTCAGTAGAATTGAAAAAAAGTTAAAAAAAGGTGTTGACAAAGTTAGAAAAGTC
>NZ_LQZF01000192.1 GCF_001579645.1 Streptococcus infantis | reverse complement strand
ATTGGACCTTCGAATCTTTTATTATCTTTTAATATATTGTGCTTTTTTTTATTGTTTGCTCTCCCCCAAAGGATCTATAGCCAAAAGGTGTACTGAACTTTGATATTTTAAACGAAGATAAACTTTAGATAATCTTTCCGATGATTTGGATTCGACATAACCTCGCATTCTTCAATCTATTTTTGAATATAGCGCCGAATATTACTTATTCTTCATCAATTTGACGGGGAAGATCAAACTATTCTATTTTCTCAATAATTTTCGTCTTACAATAATCTAAATCCAATCTTGTATTGTTTTCATTATAATAATTTTTCATTCATCTATATGAATCTTCAATTCTTTGTATTTTATTTAATCATAAACAAACTCCCTTAAATTTGATTGCATATGTTTACAGTATAGCATGCTATTCGCTCAATTTACGAAAAACGTAACTATAATTACCCTTGTAGAGCATTCTACCCCCC
>NZ_LQZF01000191.1 GCF_001579645.1 Streptococcus infantis | reverse complement strand
CCGCTTCAGCATCGACCAGCGCGTCTAAGTCAGCATCAACAAGCGCCTCAGCTTCAGCATCGACAAGTGCGTCTAAGTCAGCGTCAACGAGTGCCTCAGCTTCAGCATCAACCAGCGCTTCAGCTTCAGCCTCAACGAGTGCCTCAGCTTCAGCATCGACAAGTGCATCTAAGTCAGCGTCAACAAGTGCGTCAGCGTCAGCAAGCACATCAGCTTCAGAATCAGCATCAACGTCTGCATCAGAATCAGCAAGCACATCAGCATCAGAATCAGCAAGCACAAGCGCATCTGAGTCAGCATCAACAAGTGCATCAGAATCAGCAAGCACATCAGCTTCTGAGTCAGCATCAACAAGTGCGTCAGCGTCGGCAAGCACATCAGCATCTGAGTCAGCGTCAACAAGTGCGTCAGCGTCGGCAAGCACAAGTGCATCAGAGTCAGCAAGCACATCAGCATCAGAATCAGCATCAACAAGTG
>NZ_LQZF01000190.1 GCF_001579645.1 Streptococcus infantis | reverse complement strand
CCTCATAGAATCAAGATTATCAGGTTTGCTTTATCAGAGTAATGTTTTACTCTTCTTCCTCGCGTTTTTTAGCGATGAGGAGTCCTCCTGTCGCTGCTGCAAGAAGTGCTAGTGCAAGTGAAGCGCTAGATTGTTTTGTACCAGTGTTTGGTAATTCTTTAGCGCCCGCTTTCTTAGCTGGAGTGTTATCAGAAGCTGGAGCTACATTAGCTGCAACAGTTACTTTAACTGGAACTTCATCCTTAGAACCATCTGGGTAAGTTACCACTACCACAGCGTCTTTGTCGCCTGAAGTTGTAGTGTCTACTGGTGTCTTGTACTCAAACTTAGTTCCATTTGGTAGGTCTCCTACGTTTCCGATTGAATCTTTAGCGTTTGGAGTTTCTCCTTTGTTCACTGTTTGATCTTTAGCTACTGGTGTGTTCTTATCCGCATCTGTACTTGGAGTTACAGGCGCTGGTGTGTTTGGAGTTACTACCTTAACA
>NZ_LQZF01000189.1 GCF_001579645.1 Streptococcus infantis | reverse complement strand
ATCCTGATTCATAAACCGCCCGACGTTCGGCTCATAATACCTGAAGAAGTTGTAATGCAATCCCGTCTCGCGGTCTGTATACTGGTTTTACAGGCGGAAGGGTTGGTATGCGCTATTCGTTACTAGGGTTTCCTTTTTCAGACGGCCTTTGGCATTTGTTGGGTCTTGACTTAGCCTACGCTTGCTGAATAAGGAACTCTTCAAATTGAGTTGGCAAAGAGGGATGAATATCATGTAAATCAATAATTATAATTGAAATTAAGTCATCAATATCTCCTCCTTCTTTTGCAATTTCTTCCTTTTCGTAATCGTACATAGTATAGATAATAAGATTTAAAAAAAATCTAAAACCTTCTGAGCTTGAATCAAATAATTTCCATGCTTGGACACGTTTACTTATTAATGAATTTAATGATATAGAGCTGTTATAATAATTTTCACTTGCTAATAAAAAACTTAATGATATATCAGTATTTTTATTATTTAAAAATATTTTTTC
>NZ_LQZF01000188.1 GCF_001579645.1 Streptococcus infantis | reverse complement strand
AGGATATACAGAGAGAAAATCATTCACACAAATCTGACTCAACTAAGGATGTTAAAGCTACAGTTCCTGATAAAAATGATAAAAACTTTGAAAATAAGAAAGAAGTTTATCTTAATGAACCAGAGAATATAGCTAATAAACATACTAATATCGATAGTAAATCGGATACTAACAATTCTGATAGATTGCCAAAAACCGGAACAGTTAGAGAAGGTTTTACACCATTCATTGCTGGAATATTGTTTATAGTAGGAGCGCTTCTTGGATTAAAGAAAAAAGATCAAGATTAAGACAAAATCTGTAGATGAAAAAGTGGTTTATGTACTGAGATTAGCTAGTGTGATGATGAAGTTTACGTTGATATTTATACTCTTTTTAAATTTATAAATGGACTTAGTTTAGATAACTAATGAATTGATTGAAAGGGTTAATATTGACAAATAGTGATCACATTGATTAGAAACTAGAGTCTATCAAAATTTAAATTATAAACCATGACATGAGAAAACGAGCATCTCCAAGAACGGAAATGCTCGTTTTTGAGATTTAGAAGC
>NZ_LQZF01000187.1 GCF_001579645.1 Streptococcus infantis | reverse complement strand
CATTCAAAGACGGTTCAGAAGCAACCTTGACACCGGATAAGACAGTTAAGAAATCAGCTGATAAAGTCGTTAAGGATCCAGCCGTAACTCCAGTTACAGATCCAAGCAACTTGACTGATGCAGAAAAAGCTAAGGTAGCCGACGAAGTTAAGAAAGCTAACCCAACTGCGAAAGATATCAAGGTTAATAATGATGGATCAGTAGTTGTAACCTTTGCAGATGGCTCAGTAGCAGTAATTGCAAGTGAGAAAGCTGTTAAGGAAGCAACTAAAGAGTCATCTGCTAACCCATCAGCTAAGAAAGCTGGAGCGAAAGAATTGCCAAATACTGGTACAGAGCAATCTAACGCTTCACTTGCTCTAGCACTACTTGCAGCAGCGACAGGTGGACTCCTTATCGCTAAAAAACGCAAGGAAGAAGAGTAAAACATTACTCTGATAAAGCAAACTTGAGAATCTTGATTCTATGAGTTTGCTAGAAAAACCGTAAGAAGAAATTCTTACGGTTTTTTGTATAGATAAAGTTGCTAATCGAAAGGTGCTAGTGCTCTATGATGATAGGTATCTTATAAATATATGGAGGAACAGTTCCTAAAAAGAATGGCTCTTTG
>NZ_LQZF01000186.1 GCF_001579645.1 Streptococcus infantis | reverse complement strand
CTGAAGCTGATGTTGACGCTGACTCAGAGGCACTTGTTGATGCAGACTCAGATGCGCTTGTGCTTGCTGACTCTGATGCGCTTGTGCTTGCTGATTCTGAAGCTGATGTGCTTGCTGATTCTGACGCACTTGTTGATGCTGATTCAGAAGCCGATGTGCTTGCTGATTCTGATGCACTTGTTGATGCTGATTCAGAAGCCGATGTGCTTGCTGATTCTGATGCAGACATTGATGCAGACTCAGACGCGCTTGTGCTTGCTGATTCTGAAGCTGATGTTGACGCTGACTCAGATGCTGATGTGCTTGCTGATTCAGACGCACTTGTTGATGCTGATTCAGACGCTGATGTTGACGCTGACTCAGATGCTGATGTTGATGCAGATTCTGATGCACTTGTGCTTGCTGATTCTGAAGCTGATGTGCTTGCTGACTCAGATGCGCTTGTGCTTGCTGATTCTGATGCAGACGTTGATGCTGATTCTGATGCGCTTGTGCTTGCTGATTCTGAAGCTGATGTGCTTGCTGATTCTGACGCACTTGTTGATGCTGATTCTGAAGCTGATGTTGACGCTGACTCAGATGCGCTTGTGCTTGCTGACTCTGAAGCTGATGTGCTTGCTGATTCTGACGCACTTGTTGATGCTGATTCTGA
>NZ_LQZF01000185.1 GCF_001579645.1 Streptococcus infantis | reverse complement strand
AGGTCCCGTAGTGTAGCGGTTATCACGTCGCCCTGTCACGGCGAAGATCGCGGGTTCGATTCCCGTCGGGACCGTTTAAGATAACGGAAGTTATTTTAGACTCGTTAGCTCAGTTGGTAGAGCAATTGACTTTTAATCAATGGGTCACTGGTTCGAGCCCAGTACGGGTCATCATTGCGGGTTTGGCGGAATTGGCAGACGCACCAGATTTAGGATCTGGCGCTTAACGGCGTGGGGGTTCAAGTCCCTTAACCCGCATAATAGAAATAAGCCGGCTTAGCTCAGTTGGTAGAGCATCTGATTTGTAATCAGAGGGTCGCGTGTTCAAGTCATGTAGCCGGCATTTTTTTAATATAACCAAGAGGTCGATGCGAACGTAGTTCAGTGGTAGAACACCACCTTGCCAAGGTGGGGGTCGCGGGTTCGAATCCCGTCGTTCGCTTAGAGAGGCCGGGGTGGCGGAACTGGCAGACGCACAGGACTTAAAATCCTGCGATTGGTAACGATCGTACCGGTTCGATCCCGGTCCTCGGCATATAATGAGCACCCTTAGCTCAACTGGATAGAGTACCTGACTACGAATCAGGCGGTTAGAGGTTCGACTCCTCTAGGGTGCATTTTTTCTATTTAACTCGGGAAGTAGCTCAGCTTGGTAGAGTACTTGGTTTGGGACCAAGGTGTCGCAGGTTCGAATCCTGTCTTCCCGATTGATGG
>NZ_LQZF01000184.1 GCF_001579645.1 Streptococcus infantis | reverse complement strand
CGATATGATGGAATATCAACGCGTTTTCCGTCAACAAGGATGTGACCGTGGTTTACGAATTGACGAGCTTGACGACGAGTAGTCGCAAGACCAAGACGGTAAACAACGTTATCCAAACGGCGTTCCAAAAGAAGCATGAAGTTGAAACCTAGGATTCCGCCTTTGATTTTTGTAGCTTGTACGAACAAGTTACGGAATTGTTTTTCACCTACACCGTAAGTGAAGCGAAGTTTTTGTTTTTCAGCCAATTGCAAACCGTATTCTGACAATTTAGAACGGTTGTTTGGTCCGTGTTGTCCTGGTACGTAGTTACGACGTGCCAATTCTTTACCTGTACCTGTAAGTGAAAGGCCAAGGCGACGAGCTTGTTTCCAAGATGGTCCTGTATAACGTGACATGTGAATGTCCTCCTGATATAAATAATATTTCGGTGGAAATAGTCACTTAGAAAGCCCTGATTCGTGCAGATGCCCTTCGCCTAAACAGCCAAGGTTACTTATTATAAGACACCTGTTGACGAGCTTCATGCTTTCCTGCTGATATTTCACACAAAGTCCATTTTACCATGAATGACTAGATTTGTAAAGGGGTTTTAAGCTTTATGTTTGTGTCTATTCTTTTGAGGTAGTAAAAAAATACATCAAAAACGGAAATATCAAAATAAGACTAAACAATTCACTTGCTCAGTCTTGACATCTACTAAAATTTCTGATAGTATTAATCTTACTGATAAACAAGCGCCAATTGTTTATCTTTATGGCTCTTTG
>NZ_LQZF01000183.1 GCF_001579645.1 Streptococcus infantis | reverse complement strand
AGAGGTAGGTCAAGACGGCACAACGAAAGTAACGTTCCCAGATGGCTCAACAGCAACACTTACAGGTGATAAGACAGTTACTCAAGCTGATATCACAGCTCCAACAGCACCAGTTGTGAACCCAGTTAAAGCTGGTGATACAGCAATCACAGGTACAGCAGAAGCAGGTTCAACAGTAGAAGTTACTCTTCCAGATGGAACTAAAGTATCAGCGAAAGCAGATAAAGATGGTAAATTCAGTATTCCAGTAAGTGGTTTGAATGCTGGAGATACAGTTTCTGTAACAGCAACAGACGAAGCAGGAAATACATCAGCTACAACTACAGTAACAGTAAGTAAAGTTAATGTAGGTGGTAAAGATGCTGATAATGCTAAAGTACCAGTTCTTACTCCAGTAGTAGATCCAAGCAACTTGACAGACGCAGAAAAAGCTAAAGTAGCTGAAGAAGTTAAGAAAGCTAACCCAACTGCGACAGATGTTAAGGTTAACAATGACGGTTCAGTAGTTGTAACCTTTGCGGACGGATCAGTAGCAACAATTGCAGCTAATAAAGTTGTTAAGGAAGCAACTAAAGAGTCATCTGCTCAAGCACCAGCTAAGAAAGCAGGAGCGAAAGAATTGCCAAACACTGGTACTAAACAATCTAACGCTTCACTTGGACTAGCACTTCTTGCAGCAGTGACAGGAGGACTCCTTATCTCTAAAAAACGTAAGGAAGAAGAGTAAGCCATTACTCAAATAAAGCAAATCTAAGAATCTTGATTCTATGAGA
>NZ_LQZF01000182.1 GCF_001579645.1 Streptococcus infantis | reverse complement strand
TCAACTGTAGTGGGTTGAATAAAAGCTAACATCTGGAGAGGACAATCGTTGTCCTCTCCATTTTTATATTCAGAGCGATGAAAATTCGTTTCTTAAAGTTGTCAAAGTTCCTAAAACCAAAAGCATTGCGCTTGATGACCTTAATGAGATTATTGGTAGCCTCTAGTTTTGCGTTGGAATAGGGCAGTTGAAGGGCGTTGGCAATTTTCTCTTTGTCCTTGAGAAATGTCTTAAAGACAGTCTGAAAAAGAGGATGAACCTGCTTCAGATTGTCCTCAATAAGTCCGAAAAATTTGTCAGCTTCTTTATTCTGGAAGTGAAAAAGCAAGAGTTGATAGAGATTATAGTGGTGTTTCAAGTCTTCTGAATAGCTCAAAAGCTTGTCTAGAATCTCTTTATTCGTTAAGTGCATGCGAAAAGTAGGGCGATAAAAACGTTTATCACTCAGTTTACGGCTATCTTGTTGGATGAGTTTACAATAGCGCTTGATAGCCTTGTATTCATGAGATTTTCGCTCAAATTGATTCATGATTTGGACACGAACCCGACTTATAGCTCGGCTTAAGTGCTGAACAATGTGGAAACGATCAAGTACAATTTTTGCATTAGGAAAAAGCTGTTTAGCCAAGTTATAGTAAGGGCTAAACATATCCATAGTAATGATTTTCACACGACATCGGACCGCTCTATCGTAGCGAAGAAAGTGATTGCGGATGATAGCTTGTGTTCTTCCCTCAAGAACAGTAATGATATTGAGCTGATCAAAATCTTGTGCGATAAAACTCATCTTTCCCTTGGT
>NZ_LQZF01000181.1 GCF_001579645.1 Streptococcus infantis | reverse complement strand
GTTACTTAGTTTATAAAATACATGTTATAATAAAGCTATGGCATATAGTACAGATTTTAAACAACGAGCATTAAATTACATCAAAGAGGGACACAGCCATGTCGAGGCATCCAAAGTTTTTGATGTTGGCGTCAGAACTCTCTTCACATGGGAAAAGAAATTACGTGAACAAGGGCACTTAGAGCGGAAAAAGAGAGTCGCCAAAAGCCGAAAGATTCCTTTGGAGGAGTTGAAGGCCTTTGTAGAGACTCATCCAGATGCTTTTTTACGGGAAATTGCGGCACATTTTGATTGTGCTGTTCCTTCAGTATGGGCAGCTTTAAAGCAGATCAATGTCACTTTAAAAAAAGACGACTAGCTTTAAGGAACAAGATCCAGAAAAAGTCGCTGAATTTCTCGATATTTTGGATAATCTAAAAGATTTACCAGTCGTATATATTGACGAAACAGGAATCGACCGCTACCTCTATCGTTCTCATGCACGGGCTCCTAGAGGAGAGAAAGTCTATGAAAAGATTAATGGACGACGTTTTGAGCGGACTTCAATTGTTGCAGGACAAGTAGATGGAGAGTTTATAGCTCCTATGATTTACAAGGAAAGCATGACGAGCGACTTCTTTGTTAAGTGGTTCAAAACGCAACTCCTGCCTGCTTTGAAGATACCTCATGTCATTGTCATGGACAATGCTAGTTTTCATCCCAAGAAGATTTTGGATGAACTTTGCGTCAAAGATAAACACTTCTTCTTACCTCTACCACCTTATTCACCAGATTTGAATCCCATTGAGCAAGCTTGGGCTGTCTTGAAAAAGAAAGTGACAAATTTATTAAGGGAAGTCCCAAATATCTTTGAATGTTTAGAGTGCTTTTTTAAAACTAAATGACTATAA
>NZ_LQZF01000180.1 GCF_001579645.1 Streptococcus infantis | reverse complement strand
CCGCTTTTTTCTGTAGATACTATAGTAATTTTTGATAATGTCCTAGGATTCTGATAAAATGAGGTATAAGAAATTAATAAGAAAGAGAACCACCATGCAAACACAAGAAGAAATGAATGTTCTGGTACCTGAAAAACTAGCGGAAATTGAACGTGATTATGATGTTACCGTATTGTGGGCAATTGAGTCTGGCAGTCGCGCTTGGGGCTTTGAGTCACCAGATAGTGACTTTGATGTGCGTTTCATTTACAAGCATAAGCAAGAATTTTATCTTAGTCTGAACGATCATCGCGATGTCATTGAACTACCAATTGACGATATTTGGGATGTGAGCGGCTGGGATTTGGACAAGACTTTAAAACTTCTTTATAAGTCAAATCCAACCCTCTTTGAGTGGTTACAGTCGCCAATCGTTTACCAGCAAGACGAAGGCTTTATTGACCGTATCCGTCCGCTTGTTAGTCAGTATTTTTCCGAGAAAAAGATGCTCCACCATTACTTGAATACTGCTAGAACTCAAATGAATAAGTATCTTTCAGGAGACAAGGTCAAACCTAAAAAGTACTTCTATGCTCTGCGTCCAATTTTAGCCTGTCGTTGGATAGAAAAATATCATTCTGTTCCACCGATTTTATTTGATGATTTAGTGAAAGAATTGCTTCCTGATGAAATGAAAGAGCATGTGTCTAGACTGCTTGATATCAAGATAAATGGGCCTGAAGGTATGGAAATTGAGCCGATTAAGCCCATCCAGGACTACATCTCCAAAAATATACAAGAACTAGATGATTACATCCAAAGTGTTACCGAGGGGAAGAAAGACTGGGAAGCTCTCAATCAATTTTTCCTTGAAGAATTAAGTCGTGACTGAGGTTAGATATGAGAAAATGGACATGTAGATGTGGTCA
>NZ_LQZF01000179.1 GCF_001579645.1 Streptococcus infantis | reverse complement strand
GGTTCTATAATTTTTAGGGTTGATGGAAATTTTCCACCAACCCTATTTTAGTGTATACAAAAAGGCCAACATCCATTATATTAAAATCGCCAAACCTAATACAAAAGGATGATGACCATATGAACAATATACTAGAAGCTACCCTACAAATCAAAGATAAAAACATTATCTGGGATAATACAGTTCAAGAGAAGATATTTAAAAAGAGAAAATCTTTATTTTATTCAGCTACATATACGCATAAACCAGAATTTTGTACTGTCTGTGGATGTGTTAGCCAAAATAATAATATCGTCAAAAATGGCACGAAAACTTCTCGTATCACTCTCTGTTCTGTTTCAGGCCTACCGGCCTACTTAAATCTACGCAAGCAGAGATTTCTCTGTAGAGAATGCGGCTCTTCATTTACCGCAGACACTAGTCGAATCGTAGAAAAACACTGTCATATCTCTAAACGATTAAAAAATGAAATCAAATCAAAAATTAGTGAAACAGTATCTGAAACATATATCGCAAAAGAAACAAATGTTTCAGTTCATACTGTAAGACGTATCATAGATGATACAGCACGATTATTGACCATTAAACCATTACACGATTTACCTGAGCATTTGTGTTTTGATGAATTTAAATCCGTTAAATCTTCTGATAGTAATATGAGTTTCATTATTTGTGATAGCACAACACACAAGCTAGTCGATGTTGTAAGAGATAGAAAATCTTACAGTTTGAAAAAATATTTTTATCGTTTTGAGCCTAAGACTAGATTAAAGGTAAAAACCATTTCTATCGACATGTACGTACCGTACATTCAATTAATAAAAGAAATGTTTCCTAACGCAAAAATTATCATTGATCCTTTTCACATTGTACAAGCCTTGAATAGAGAATTAAATCGAACTCGGGTACGTA
>NZ_LQZF01000178.1 GCF_001579645.1 Streptococcus infantis | reverse complement strand
CCGGTCTTCCCTCAGACTTTAATGATGAGAAGTTCATTGAATTTATAGATTATATTAATGAACACATAAAAATAAAAGTTCAATTTGAATTATCCTATGACTTGGAAGAATCCATTGGTTTATTTGCAAACTACCTAATGGATCTTGATGATGATAAGCGGAACTTTTATTTTGAATACAATTATAAATTCAATACAGAGGTAATAAAAGAAGAATTTGTTAAACAAGATATCAAATCAGCTACAATACTTCAAGAAATCATAGAACAAAATACAGAAAGTATTTATTTTTATGCTGATAAGGATTTCAATAATAAGAAAATTATCGAATATAAAGATTTTAAAAAATTATTCCATTTTGAATATATATCTGCTGATAGAGAACTAGATGATGAAAATCTAAAAAATAAAAAGATAACTACATCAATTATTTCATCATCCGATTCTACTAAACGTGATTCTGTATGGAATAGTAAATTTGATGAATTAAAAAAAAGAATAGCTAAAGATTTGGCTGAATCAGAAATTGATTCTAGTTTTCAAAACGAAACACAAAAAATTTTATCTGACTTAAAAGATGCTCTAGATAATGTATCAAAAAATGAAATTGAAGCTTTAGAAGCGAAATTTCATTTTAACGAAAAAAATTTATTGAACTTGATTAAGGATAGTTTATTAATCAATTATTCACATAGTACTGATGAATTTTTGTTTAGTTTAACTGAAGAATCCCAAGGTCTGGGTATTAGTAATTTAATTTATATGGGTTTTCAAATTGATAGATTTAGTAGAGCTATTCAACCAAATACGGTTAATTTTTTTGTTATAGAAGAGCCTGAAGCACATATGCATATACAAATGCAGAAAGTGCTAGTTAGTTATATTGAAACTATTTTTAGTAAACAAAAAAATCG
>NZ_LQZF01000177.1 GCF_001579645.1 Streptococcus infantis | reverse complement strand
CCCATAAATCTTGAGTTTTAGGTTATTTTTTACGATAAAACATTCATAACTGCCACACTGACGTCGTCAATAACATTTTCTTGGTCAGAACGGCTATTAGTTACCAACATTTCAAGGTTTCCTGCATTTTCATAGTAAAATGAAGCCCCTTTAACATTGAAAACAACCAAGAAGTGCTCTTCAATTCCCTGAATTTCGTAAACAATCCAACCACTATTTTCAATAGCTGTGTGAACAAAGACATGACGGTAGACTTCTTCATAGGTAGGGTATGAAAAGGCACTAGTTTGTGTTTTAAGACGGATAATCTGACGGACAAACTCGATACTATCTTGACGCTCATTGATCAAATCCCAGTTAACTTGGTTGACGCTATCAGGAGCATTGTAACTGTTCATTGCTCGCTCACGATCTGCGTGAGTCAACTCTTCATTTTCGCCTGTAGCTACGAGTTTAGTACGGCCAAACTCTTGCCCCAGTTCCATGAAGGCCATCCCTTGCATGAGGAGATTCATAGCCGTTGCTGTTTCTACTTTCTTCATGATACGTTTTTCGCTCTCCGATGGATGAAGGGTTCTAAGCAAATCATGCAAATTGTAGTTATCGTGGGCTTCTACATAGTTAAGAACCTGGTTTGGACTGAGATAAGAACCGAGCTCTCGACTTCCAAGAATAGCCTTTGCGAGAATCGGCTCAGTACCTGCTCCACTGACGAAGCCAGATTTGATAGAGCCATAGACTTCACAACCTTTGACCGCATCACGTTGATTATCATTAAAGAATCCAATGTTTGGCAACTGGTAGGCATTGTCTTTCTTAGCCTTGTCATAAGGAGCAAGACCTGTTCCCATATCCCAACCTTCTCCATATAGGATGATTTTCGGATCGACTTCGTCCATAGCCCAACGAATCATCTGCATGGTTTTGACATCATGGATTCCCATCAAGTCAAAGCGGAAACCGTCAATATTGTATTCTTTTACCCAGTAGAGAAGAGAATCAATCATATATTTACGGAACATTTCGTGCTCACTGGCAGTTTCGTTACCGACTCCTGTTCCATTTTGGTAGGTTCCATCATG
>NZ_LQZF01000176.1 GCF_001579645.1 Streptococcus infantis | reverse complement strand
CCCTGTTGTAAAATGAAGTGCAACACAAAAGACATGTTCATCTGATATACTAGAGTTGCGAAAAACAGTATAAAGGAAGATGAACATGTCCACTAATTATTCTACCACAAATCAATCATACAAGCACTTATCTGAAGCTGAGCGAGGGAAAATTGAAGCTTATTTAAGCATAGGACTCAAACCTGCTGAAATTGCTCGTAGACTAGGGAGAAATCGCTCTACTATTACTCGTGAAATTAATCGTGGTTCCATAACACAAGTGAAAAAAGTAAATGGGCAGAAGGTCTATTACCAACGCTATTATGCAGATGCTGCTCATAACCGTTATCGTCATGCTAGAGAAGCCAGCTATTATCTGAAACTGGATCGTGTAATGGACGACTTTCTGAGAGAGTTCACAGAAGCAATGAGAGAGAAACCAAGGGTGCATAGCGTGGATACCTTTGTTCATACCTATAGGCTCCAACATGTAGATGCAGTTGTACCTTCAACCAAGACGCTCTATAACTATATCCATCAAGGATTGTTAGAGATTAAGGTCATTGATTTGCCAAGAGCAGTGCGGATCCGTAAGAAATTTACCAAGCGCCCCTCTACCAAGAAACATCTAGGAAAGTCAATTGAAGAAAGACCAGAAGAAATCAATAATCGTTCCCGTTTTGGAGATTGGGAAATTGATTCTGTTCTGGGTGGAAAGACAATAGGAGAACCTTCTATTCTGACCCTGGTAGAACGACAAACACGCTATGCTGTCACAAAGAAACTCGTGGAAAAGAAAGCAGAGTATGTCAATCAAGCAGTCTTAGAGTGTATGAAACTTTATCCCATTAAGTCCATCACTGCAGATAATGGAAACGAATTTTCATCATTGAGTGAGATAGAGGGCTTAGATGTTTATTTTGCTCATGCCTATTCATCTTATGAACGAGGTACAAATGAGAATTTCAATGGACTACTAAGAGAGTTTATTCCGAAGGGGTGTTCGTTAAAGGAACTAAATCAGAATCTTTTAGAGGACTATACAAAGGCTATCAATGAAAGACCTAGACGAATTCATGGCTATCAGTCCGCAAAAAAGCTGTTTGAGCTAACTCAAACAGCTTGAAAGGTACTCACTTAATCAGAGGAACAATTTTGTTGCA
>NZ_LQZF01000175.1 GCF_001579645.1 Streptococcus infantis | reverse complement strand
CACTGCACCCATAAAATGAGACACAAGAAAACACTCCTGTTGAAATCTGGTAAACTAGAAACAGGAGTGTTTTGTTATGGTCAAAAAAGCCTATTCAGTAGAAACTAAGCTAGCCTGTATCGAAATGAAAAAGGCAGGTAAATCAAATAAGGTTATCATGGATACCCTCGGTATAAAAAATGTTAGTCAGGTCAAGACCTGGTGGCAATGGTATCAGAATGATGAATTGTTCCGTTTCCACCAACCTGTGGGGAAACAATATACTTATGGTAAAGGGATGAAGCAGTTATCTGAAGTGGAACAGTTACGTTTACAGGTAGAATTACTAAAAAAGTATCAGAGCTTGATAAGAAAATCGACAAAGTAAGTCTTATCAAGCTAGTGGAAGAGTATAAGAAAATGTGCCCTGTATCTATTATTTTAGAGTGTTTCGGAGTCAAACGCTCAACCTTTTATCGCTGGAAACAGGAGTGTAAGAATTCTCAGAAAAGAGACGAAATAGCAGATAAAATCGAACAACTCTGTATGGAAAATCACTTTATTTACGGCTATCGAACCATCACTCGCTTGCTCAAGAAAGTTTATAACCTTGTCGTTAATCGCAAGAAGATCTATCGTATTATGAAGGAAAAGGGCTGCCTTTGCCGTGTCCGTCCCAAGAAGGGACCTAAATTAGGGAAGCCTTACCATGTAACAGACAATAAGCTGGATCGTAATTTTCAAGCAGACAGGCCTATGGAGAAGCTTGTCACAGACATCACCTACCTCTACTTTGGGAACTGTAGACTTTATCTATCTTCAATCATGGATCTCTATAATCGTGAAATTGTAGCTTATACCATCTCCGAATGCCAAGATACGGACTTTGTGCTCGACACACTTCATCAACTTGAGCTACCTCAAGGAGCACTTTTACACAGTGATCAGGGATCTGTCTACACCTCAAAAGCTTACTATCAGGCTTGTACAGAAAAAGGCATCACCCGCTCTATGTCCCGAAAAGGAACACCAGCAGATAATGCCTGTATCGAATGGTTCCACTCTATTCTCAAGTCTGAAACCTTCTATCTCCATAAGTGGAGAAACTTAACCAAAGATAGTATAACAGATATTGTCAAAAATTACATCATATTTTATAATGAAACTAGAATTCAACAGAAATTAAATGACCAGTCTCCTGTAGATTACAGAAAACTGGTCGCATAAGAGGGGTTTTCTCTTGTCCCATTATTGGGGTGCAGTG
>NZ_LQZF01000174.1 GCF_001579645.1 Streptococcus infantis | reverse complement strand
GGTATAATAGTAAGAGTTGAAAATAACAACTCTGGTCCGTTGGTCAAGGGGTTAAGACACCGCCTTTTCACGGCGGTAACACGGGTTCGAATCCCGTACGGACTATGGTGTATTGCAGTTGAAACACTGGATGAAAAAAGTTAAAAAAAGTTTCAAAAAAGTGTTGACAAGCGAAAGCAGCTGTGATATACTAATATAGTTGTCACTTAAGAGAGATTGAGTGACAAAGACCTTTGAAAACTGAACAAGACGAACCAATGTGCAGGGCACTACAACAGAAGTTGTAGTACTGAACAATGAAAAAAACAATAAATCTGTCAGTGACAGAAATGAGTGAGAACTCAAACTTTTAATGAGAGTTTGATCCTGGCTCAGGACGAACGCTGGCGGCGTGCCTAATACATGCAAGTAGAACGCTGAAGGAGGAGCTTGCTTCTCCGGATGAGTTGCGAACGGGTGAGTAACGCGTAGGTAACCTGCCTGGTAGCGGGGGATAACTATTGGAAACGATAGCTAATACCGCATAACAGTAGATATTGCATGATATCTGCTTGAAAGGTGCAATTGCATCACTACCAGATGGACCTGCGTTGTATTAGCTAGTTGGTGAGGTAACGGCTCACCAAGGCGACGATACATAGCCGACCTGAGAGGGTGATCGGCCACACTGGGACTGAGACACGGCCCAGACTCCTACGGGAGGCAGCAGTAGGGAATCTTCGGCAATGGACGGAAGTCTGACCGAGCAACGCCGCGTGAGTGAAGAAGGTTTTCGGATCGTAAAGCTCTGTTGTAAGAGAAGAACGAGTGTGAGAGTGGAAAGTTCACACTGTGACGGTATCTTACCAGAAAGGGACGGCTAACTACGTGCCAGCAGCCGCGGTAATACGTAGGTCCCGAGCGTTGTCCGGATTTATTGGGCGTAAAGCGAGCGCAGGCGGTTAGATAAGTCTGAAGTTAAAGGCTGTGGCTTAACCATAGTACGCTTTGGAAACTGTTTAACTTGAGTGCAAGAGGGGAGAGTGGAATTCCATGTGTAGCGGTGAAATGCGTAGATATATGGAGGAACACCGGTGGCGAAAGCGGCTCTCTGGCTTGTAACTGACGCTGAGGCTCGAAAGCGTGGGGAGCAAACAGGATTAGATACCCTGGTAGTCCACGCCGTAAACGATGAGTGCTAGGTGTTAGACCCTTTCCGGGGTTTAGTGCCGTAGCTAACGCATTAAGCACTCCGCCTGGGGAGTACGACCGCAAGGTTGAAACTCAAAGGAATTGACGGGGGCCCGCACAAGCGGTGGAGCATGTGGTTTAATTCGAAGCAACGCGAAGAACCTTACCAGGTCTTGACATCCCTCTGACTGCTCTAGAGATAGAGTTTTCCTTCGGGACAGAGGTGACAGGTGGTGCATGGTTGTCGTCAGCTCGTGTCGTGAGATGTTGGGTTAAGTCCCGCAACGAGCGCAACCCCTATTGTTAGTTGCCATCATTTAGTTGGGCACTCTAGCGAGACTGCCGGTAATAAACCGGAGGAAGGTGGGGATGACGTCAAATCATCATGCCCCTTATGACCTGGGCTACACACGTGCTACAATGGCTGGTACAACGAGTCGCAAGTCGGTGACGGCAAGCTAATCTCTTAAAGCCAGTCTCAGTTCGGATTGTAGGCTGCAACTCGCCTACATGAAGTCGGAATCGCTAGTAATCGCGGATCAGCACGCCGCGGTGAATACGTTCCCGGGCCTTGTACACACCGCCCGTCACACCACGAGAGTTTGTAACACCCGAAGTCGGTGAGGTAACCTTTTAGGAGCCAGCCGCCTAAGGTGGGATAGATGATTGGGGTGAAGTCGTAACAAGGTAGCCGTATCGGAAGGTGCGGCTGGATCACCTCCTTTCTAAGGATAAGGAATGCACATTGGTCTTGTTTAGTCTTGAGAGGTCTTGTGGGGCCTTAGCTCAGCTGGGAGAGCGCCTGCTTTGCACGCAGGAGGTCAGCGGTTCGATCCCGCTAGGCTCCATTGGTGAGAGATCACCAAGTAATGCACATTGAAAATTGAATATCTATATCAAATAGTAACAAGAAAATAAACCGAAAACGCTGTAGTATTAATAAAGAGTTTATGACTGAAAGGTCAAAAAAATAAGGTTAAGTTAATAAGGGCGCACGGTGGATGCCTTGGCACTAGGAGCCGAAGAAGGACGTGACAAACGACGATATGCCTTGGGTAGCTGTAAGTAAGCGATGATCCAGGGATTTCCGAATGGGGGAACCCAACAGGTACTACCTGTTACCCATATCTGTTAAGGATATGAGGAGGAAGACGCAGTGAACTGAAACATCTAAGTAGCTGCAGGAAGAGAAAGCAAAAGCGATTGCCTTAGTAGCGGCGAGCGAAACGGCAGAAGGGCAAACCGAAGAGTTTACTCTTCGGGGTTGTAGGACTGCAATGTGGACTCAAAGACTATAGAAGAATGATTTGGGAAGATCAGCCAAAGAGAGTGATAGCCTCGTATTTAAAATAGTCTTTGTACCTAGCAGTATCCTGAGTACGGCGGGACACGTGAAATCCCGTCGGAATCTGGGAGGACCATCTCCCAACCCTAAATACTCCCTAGTGACCGATAGTGAACCAGTACCGTGAGGGAAAGGTGAAAAGCACCCCGGGAGGGGAGTGAAATAGAACCTGAAACCGTGTGCCTACAACAAGTTCGAGCCCGTTAATGGGTGAGAGCGTGCCTTTTGTAGAATGAACCGGCGAGTTACGATATGATGCGAGGTTAAGTTGAAGAGACGGAGCCGTAGGGAAACCGAGTCTGAAAAGGGCGCTTTAGTATTATGTCGTAGACCCGAAACCATGTGACCTACCCATGAGCAGGTTGAAGGTGCGGTAAGACGCACTGGAGGACCGAACCAGGGCACGTTGAAAAGTGCTTGGATGACTTGTGGGTAGCGGAGAAATTCCAAACGAACTTGGAGATAGCTGGTTCTCTCCGAAATAGCTTTAGGGCTAGCGTCGACATTAGAGATTCTTGGAGGTAGAGCACTGTTTGGGTGAGGGGTCCATCCCGGATTACCAATCTCAGATAAACTCCGAATGCCAATGAATTATGGTCGGCAGTCAGACTGCGAGTGCTAAGATCCGTAGTCGAAAGGGAAACAGCCCAGACCACCAGCTAAGGTCCCAAAATAATTGTTAAGTGGAAAAGGATGTGGGGTTGCACAGACAACTAGGATGTTAGCTTAGAAGCAGCTATTCATTCAAAGAGTGCGTAATAGCTCACTAGTCGAGTGACCCTGCGCCGAAAATGTACCGGGGCTAAAACAATTTACCGAAGCTGTGGATACCTTTATAGGTATGGTAGGAGAGCGTTCTATGTGTGAAGAAGGTGTACCGTGAGGAGTGCTGGAACGCATAGAAGTGAGAATGCCGGTATGAGTAGCGAAAGACAGGTGAGAATCCTGTCCACCGTAAGACTAAGGTTTCCAGGGGAAGGCTCGTCCGCCCTGGGTTAGTCGGGACCTAAGGAGAGACCGAAAGGTGTATCCGATGGACAACAGGTTGATATTCCTGTACTAGAGTATGTAGTGATGGAGGGACGCAGTAGGCTAACTAAAGCAGACGATTGGAAGTGTCTGTCTAAGCAGTGAGGTGTGAATTGAGTTAAATGCTTAGTTCTATAACATTGAGCTGTGATGGGGAGCGAAGTTTAGTAGCGAAGTTAGTGACGTCACACTGCCAAGAAAAGCTTCTAGCGTTTTAAACATACTCTACCCGTACCGCAAACCGACACAGGTAGTCGAGGCGAGTAGCCTCAGGTGAGCGAGAGAACTCTCGTTAAGGAACTCGGCAAAATGACCCCGTAACTTCGGGAGAAGGGGTGCTGACTTTAAGTCAGCCGCAGTGAATAGGCCCAAGCAACTGTTTATCAAAAACACAGCTCTCTGCTAAATCGTAAGATGATGTATAGGGGGTGACGCCTGCCCGGTGCTGGAAGGTTAAGAGGAGTGCTTAGCGGTAACGCGAAGGTATGAATTGAAGCCCCAGTAAACGGCGGCCGTAACTATAACGGTCCTAAGGTAGCGAAATTCCTTGTCGGGTAAGTTCCGACCCGCACGAAAGGCGTAATGATTTGGGCACTGTCTCAACGAGAGACTCGGTGAAATTTTAGTACCTGTGAAGATGCAGGTTACCCGCGACAGGACGGAAAGACCCCATGGAGCTTTACTGCAGTTTGATATTGAGTGTCTGTACCACATGTACAGGATAGGTAGGAGTCTAAGAGATCGGGACGCCAGTTTCGAAGGAGACGCTGTTGGGATACTACCCTTGTGTTATGGCCACTCTAACCCAGATAGGTGATCCCTATCGGAGACAGTGTCTGACGGGCAGTTTGACTGGGGCGGTCGCCTCCTAAAAGGTAACGGAGGCGCCCAAAGGTTCCCTCAGAATGGTTGGAAATCATTCGCAGAGTGTAAAGGTATAAGGGAGCTTGACTGCGAGAGCTACAACTCGAGCAGGGACGAAAGTCGGGCTTAGTGATCCGGTGGTTCCGTATGGAAGGGCCATCGCTCAACGGATAAAAGCTACCCTGGGGATAACAGGCTTATCTCCCCCAAGAGTTCACATCGACGGGGAGGTTTGGCACCTCGATGTCGGCTCGTCGCATCCTGGGGCTGTAGTCGGTCCCAAGGGTTGGGCTGTTCGCCCATTAAAGCGGCACGCGAGCTGGGTTCAGAACGTCGTGAGACAGTTCGGTCCCTATCCGTCGCGGGCGTAGGAAATTTGAGAGGATCTGCTCCTAGTACGAGAGGACCAGAGTGGACTTACCGCTGGTGTACCAGTTGTCTTGCCAAAGGCATCGCTGGGTAGCTATGTAGGGAAGGGATAAACGCTGAAAGCATCTAAGTGTGAAACCCACCTCAAGATGAGATTTCCCATGATTTTATATCAGTAAGAGCCCTGAGAGATGATCAGGTAGATAGGTTAGAAGTGGAAGTGTGGCGACACATGTAGCGGACTAATACTAATAGCTCGAGGACTTATCCAAAGTAACTGAGAATACGAAGCGTGATTATTTTAAGTGAAATTTGATAGATATTCAATTTTGAGTAGGTATTACTCAAAGTTAAGTGACGATAGCCTAGGAGATACACCTGTACCCATGCCGAACACAGAAGTTAAGCCCTAGAACGCCGGAAGTAGTTGGGGGTTGCCCCCTGTGAGATAAGGAAGTCGCTTAGC
>NZ_KQ970826.1:5380-9006 GCF_001579645.1 Streptococcus infantis | reverse complement strand
CGAATAATTTTATCATCGAATTCTTTGATATTTTTAAATACATATTTTATAATAAAAATGTATGTAGAATATAAAATGCTAAAAAATACGAAAAAGGAGACATAAAATGTATTTCAATCGTAAAAATGCAGAGCAAAAGAACTGGCGTATGATCAAAAAAGGGAAACATTTCCTATTTGGTTGTTCGCTTGTTTTTGCAGTTGGAGCAGCACTAGTCGCTCCATCAGTCAAAGCAGACATAGTAGAAACTAAGCCAGAAGCAGGTTCTACTACGGAAACCACTAAGCCGACTGCAGGTGAAGAGAATGTAACTTATGCAGCGCCAGCTGTAGAAATTACAGCTGCACCAGAAGCTAATACGAAACCAGCCCTTGCGTCAGCTACAGAAGAAGCTAAAGCTGAAGAGAAAGCTACAGAGCCTTCTGCTGCACCAGTAGTAGCAACTACAAAAGAAGCTGACTCTATTCAAGCACCAAGCTTGACAACAGTAGCGGATGCATCAGCATTAACTGCTGAAGAAATTTCAAATGTTACTGAAGCGATTAAAGGTTCAAATCCGATTGCAGTTTCTGTTCAAGTTAGCAATGATGGATCTGCGGTTGTAACATTTGCAGACGGATCAAGCGCAACATTGTCAGCTTCTCAAACAGTTAAAGTCAAGGCAGAAGCTACTTCGGAAGCTCCTACACGTTCACGTCGTGCCCTTTCTCCAGTAAATGGAACTGCACGCTCTTTTGACTCTGAACTTCAGAATGAAGCTCAAAAGAAAGCAATCTACAGTCCGGGTGTGAAGGGTGAAAAGCAAACTTATCAAGGAACAGTTTGGCTTTACCGTAATGGAACAGTCAATAACGATAACCAAGAAGATGCAAAACGCCTTGGTGGTGTAAATGTCTACCTTCAGTATGTAACTGGTAAAGGTTTTGTGTCACCAGTTTATAAGACAACAAGTGAACAAGATGGAACTTTTGTATTTGACTTGTCTAAACCAGTAGCTAACCGCCTAGGAGCTACAGGTGAGTTTCAACTTGCAGGGGATCCTAAGCTTGCTATTCGTACTTGGGTAGAAAATCCAGATCCAACAAAATACACTGTCATCAAGTCTGGTGACCAACGTACAGGTTTCCACGGACGTCTTAGCCGTTTAAATGAAACTTGGGATTTCACGGCTGGTATCAACCGTATTGTTGGTGGTCAAGTAGTTCTCCAAGAAAAACCAAATTCTGAAGACTATCTATTGAAACCAGAAGCAGACCGTCAGACAGGTGACCAAGCAGACGGCCAATTTTCACGTAAAGGCGATTATGGTACAATCCGTGGTAGAGTGTGGTACGAACTTCGTGACCCAAGTGGTTCTGACGCACGTATGTATAAAAAAGACAGCTACGATATTAATGCCACAAACGTTAAAGTAGCGGCTTCATACGTAAATGATGAAGTAACTCGTCTTTTTGACAAATGGAAAAAAGAACACAAAAACTACAAACTTGATGATTTCAAAGCTGCTCAAGCTGAAATTATCAAAGAATACGAAGCTAAGAATGGTAAAGGTTCACATATCGCTGAAACTGTTGTAGTACCAGTTGATAAAGACGGTTACTATCGTATTCCATTCCGTGGTCTTTATGGTGTGAGCGCTGATAAGGCTAACAGTGGACTTTCTAAGAAAATTTCAGATGCAGAGTTTGGAACACTTGTTAAAGATGAAGATTTAGACAATGAACATCTTATGAAGTGGAATGGAACTATTGGACAAAAATACCGTCACATTAATACGGATTATGTTTATGCCACTGTTCTTGTCAATGACTATGCTATTTGGAGCAATAACTACCAATCAAATATGTTTGAAGGTACGTCAGATGCCGTTCTTCCAGTAGGACCTTCATCACTTGCGGCAGCAAATATTTCAAATACCAACTTTGCCCTAATCGCGCCTCAACCAATGCACGATATCTTGGTATACGACAACGCTGATAACTTTGCAAAACCAGGAGATACTGCTGAAAGTACGACTGGTGGACTTATGCCATCACGCGAATACCAAATCCGTTGGTTCAAAAATGGTAAAGCAATCGGTGAAGCAACAACTGTAATGTCAACAGCAGAAGGAACTGCTAAGTCAGTACCACTCACTGTGCCAAATGATCTTACAGAACCAGCAATCTATACATCAGCTGTATTCCTCCAAGGCGAAGACACAAGTGACCTTCATTCAGCATTGGCACTTGATTCATTCACTGCTGTTCTTGATGAAGAAACAGACAAATACACTCCAAAATATGCTGACACACTTGTAACACCAGGAACCCCTGCTACAGCAACGCCAACTTTCACAGATAAAGGTGGGAAAGATACACCAGCTCCAGAAGGTGCTAAATATAGTATTCCATCTGACTTTGTAGCTCCAGAAGGCTACACTGTATCAATCGACGAAAATACAGGAAAAATCACTGTTGAAGCTAAGCCAGGAACAACAGTTGAAGAAGTTGAAGTACCTGTCAAAGTAACATACAAAGACAACTCAACTGATACAGTCAAGGCTACCTTTAAGTTGGATACTGATGGTGATAAGATCCCAGATGTAACGGATGAAGATGATGATAATGATGGTGTCAAAGATTCAGACGAAACAACAGATGGTACAAACACTAAAGATCCAAACTCAATCGCTTCAAAAATTACTCCAATTGATGATCAAACAGGTGTAGTAGGAAAAGAAATCACACCAGTTGTTGTCACAGTAGAGAAAGTTCCTACAGATGGTTCTGTCAAGGTTGAAGGTCTTCCGGATGGTGTTTCTTACAACCCAACAACAAAACAAATTACAGGTACACCAACAACTGAAGGTGAATCAAAAGTAACGATCACAGTTCTTGGTAAAAATGGTCAACCAGTAAAAGGTGCTGATGGACAACCTGTAACTGAAACATTTAAATTTACAGTTACAAAACCAGCAACAGATGCTGATAAGAACACTCCAACAGCTAAGGAACAAACAGTAAACAAGGGTGAAACTCCAGATGCTAAGAAATCAATTGGTAACGTAGATGATCTCCCAAGTGGTACAACATTTGAGTACAAGAAACCAGTAGATACAACTACAACAGGCGATAAGGAAGCAACCGTTGTTGTAACTTACCCAGATGGTTCTAAGGATGAAGTTCCAGTAACTGTTAAGGTAGTAGAAAACCCAACACAAGCAGATCAAAACACCCCAACAGCTAAGGAACAAACAGTTAAGAAGGGTGAAACACCAGACGCTAAGAAATCAATTGGTAACGTAGATGATCTCCCAAGTGGTACAACATTTGAGTACAAGAAACCAGTAGATACAACTACAACAGGCGATAAGGAAGCAACCGTTGTTGTAACTTACCCAGATGGTTCTAAGGATGAAGTTCCAGTAACTGTTAAGGTAGTAGAAAACCCAACACAAGCAGATCAAAACACCCCAACAGCTAAAGATCAAACAGTTAAGAAGGGTGAAACACCAGACGCTAAGAAATCAATTGGTAACGTAGGAGATCTTCCAAGTGGCACAACTTTTGAGTACAAGAAACCAGTAGATACAACTACAACAGGCGATAAGGAAGCAACCGTTGTTGTAACTTACCCAGATGGTT
>NZ_KQ970826.1:0-3665 GCF_001579645.1 Streptococcus infantis | reverse complement strand
CCAAATTCTTACGGTTTTTTGATTTCAAGGCTCGTTTTACTACTATTTGAAGTCAGATAAATTAAATTTTTTGCTAATAACGATATCTCGGAAAAATTGCTGTATGTAAATTAGTCAACCATTTATTAATACTAGTTGTATAGTTCTATCAGAAACAATCAAGAGCGCTAAATTAAATCTGAGTAAGAAATAGTACAGGGAAACTGCTACTAAACCTCAGATAACCTAAGAGAGGAATATGGTGTGCTATATGCTATAATAGAAAATCTATAACATCTATAAAATGCCAAAAATTAAGCATGAGAATGACATACGAACTGTTTCATTATTGTAAATAATAAGGGGAATCAAAAAAATAAATGATGAGTATAATCTAAACTAAAAATGGGGAATACTAAAGATTAGCACCAAATCTAATGATAAACACGTCTCTATTAATTATAGGTAAGTTAGATATAGTTTCTGATTTGAGTGAGAATATTTCACGAGGTTATGAAAAAAATAAGTGGATTACTTGAATGACTGAACATAATGTAAAATAACAAGTAAAAAATAGAACTATAAAACTTGAAATATCACTAGTTTGATTCGTATAGAGAGCCAGTAAAGGAATCACAATTCCATACCAGACTGGTAAAAACTTTAAATAAAAACTAAAATATGGTAAAATAACGATTAAATAAAATTTTTAGGAGACATTTATGAAGACAAAAACACTTGCACAAGTTGATGGAATTATTGGGATCATTGCAGGAGCTGTTTTGGCAATTTTACCAGTTGTTATAGTTATGATTGCGGCTATTTCTGAAAATGAAGATTTTGCAGGAGTTGTTTTGGGAATTGTTTTCCTTGTTTTTACTTTAGTAAAAATCGCAACTCTAATCCTAGGAATTCTCACTCTTGTCTACTACAAGGATGACAAGCGTATCTCACTTGCTCCATCTATCTTATTTATCGTTGGATCGGTAGTATCATTGATTCCGTTCTTGGGATGGATTGGTGGAATTATCCTCATCATTGGTGGAGCGCTATACTTGTCAAGCTTAAAACATTTCCAAATCGAAGGATAATTCTATACTAAAAGAGAAGAGACAAGAAGTCGCTTCTCTTTTTTGATTGATTTTGACTAGCTTTTTTGTGAAAAATTGTGTAAAATAGAATAGACAAACGAGGGAAACCTCGGAAAATAAAAGGAGTATCCATCAAATGGTAAAATTGGTTTTTGCTCGCCACGGTGAGTCTGAATGGAACAAAGCTAACCTTTTCACTGGTTGGGCTGATGTTGATTTGTCTGAAAAAGGAACACAACAAGCGATTGACGCTGGTAAATTGATCAAAGAAGCTGGTATCGAATTTGACCAAGCTTATACTTCAGTATTGAAACGTGCAATCAAAACAACTAACTTGGCTCTTGAAGCATCTGACCAATTGTGGGTTCCAGTTGAAAAATCATGGCGCTTGAACGAACGTCACTACGGTGGTTTGACTGGTAAAAACAAAGCTGAAGCAGCTGAACAATTTGGTGATGAACAAGTTCACATCTGGCGTCGTTCATACGATGTGTTGCCACCAAACATGGATCGCGATGATGAGCACTCAGCTCACACAGACCGTCGTTATGCTTTACTTGACGACTCAGTAATTCCAGATGCTGAAAACTTGAAAGTAACGTTGGAACGTGCCCTTCCATTCTGGGAAGATAAAATCGCTCCAGCGCTTAAAGATGGTAAAAACGTATTCGTAGGAGCACACGGTAACTCAATCCGTGCTCTTGTAAAACACATCAAACAATTGTCAGATGACGAAATCATGGACGTGGAAATCCCTAACTTCCCACCATTGGTATTCGAATTTGACGAAAAATTGAACGTAGTTTCTGAATACTACCTTGGAAAATAAACATCATAAAGCCTAGGATGATTCCTAGGTTTTTGATTTTCGAAACATACAGTCTGAGGTAGAAGAAAACTTGAACTGAGATTTTGGAAGGCTGAATTCCCAAACTAAGTTTTACCGTTAGTACAAGTGGAAGTTGCTTTGAGAAGTTACCGTTCAAGATTTAAGAATTCAAAAAACAATTAAGCTTGTCAAAGCAGAGGATTCTTGTTATAATAGGTAAGATGGAGGCGTTATGGCACTTAAAAAAGCAAGTCTAGCCTGTGCGGTTTGTGGTTCTAGAAACTATTCGATTAAGATTAGTGGAAATCCAAAACCAACACGCTTAGAAGTAAATAAATTTTGTAAACACTGTGGCAAGTACACCACACACCGAGAAACGAGATAGGAGAAAACGATGCGTTTTATTAAGGACATTTTTAAACTTCTTAAAGAAACAACTTGGCCGACTCGCAAGGAAAGTTGGTTAGATTTTAAATCTATCATGGAATACACTGCTTTCTTTGTAGTGATGATTTATATTTTTGACCAATTGATTGTTAGCGGATTGATTCGTTTTATTAATATTTTTTAAAATAAGCTAAGAAAAAGATCTAGTCGCTGAAATTCTTCAGTTAGGAAAGGAAAAAACATGGATAGTTTTGATAAAGGATGGTTTGTGCTACAAACTTACTCTGGCTACGAAAATAAAGTAAAAGAAAATTTATTGCAACGTGCACAAACATACAATATGCTAGAAAATATTCTGCGTGTTGAGATTCCTACACAAACAGTGCAAGTGGAAAAAAATGGAAAGAAAAAAGAAATCGAAGAAAATCGCTTTCCAGGTTATGTTCTTGTAGAAATGGTTATGACCGACGAAGCATGGTTTGTTGTGCGTAACACACCAAACGTAACAGGATTTGTAGGCTCACACGGAAACAGATCAAAACCAACTCCACTTTTGGAACAAGAAATTCGCGATATTTTAGTTTCTATGGGTCAAACTGTCCAAGAATTTGATATTGATGTCGAAGTTGGTCAAACTGTTCGTATTATTGACGGTGCTTTCGCAGATTACACAGGCAAGATTACAGAAATTGATAACAATAAAGTTAAGATGATTATCTCAATGTTTGGTAATGATACAGTTGCAGAAGTAAATCTTAACCAGATTGCAGAACTTTAATCAAAAATATTATCAATATAAAATAACAAACAAAGACAACTGTAGAGACAACAGTTGTCTTTTTATCTCTCATCTGCCTTTTTCAATACTTCCTGATACACCTTGGACTTGAAAAAACACAAGACAGAAATCAAAGCCCCTCTTTCCCTCTTTCTCTGCTATACTACAAGCAGAGAAAGGGGGAAAGCAAATGCTTGAGAAATACTACGCAAAGGTAAAAGGGATTGTCCATAAATGCCGAAAAGATTATTATCTCCACCTGTGGGAAAAAGAGGACTGGGATCAAGAAGGACTGATCTGCCTTTACGAACTTCTAGAGTCCCATCCAGAACTAGTGGAAGAAGAAAAGAAACTCTACGTCTACTTTAAAACAAAATTCCGCAACCGAATCCTTGATACTGTAAGAAAACAAGAGAGTCAAAAACGACGTCTGGACCGAATGGCTTATGAAGAAGTAGGAGAGATCAGCCATCGACTACCAGAAGGAGGTCTATGGCTGGATGATTATTATGCCCTTCATGAATTGTTGGATAATTATAGAAGAAAGTTGCCCCAAGATAAGCAAGAAGCTTACGAACGTCTCTGGGCAGATGAGCGCTTC
>NZ_KQ970825.1:103977-105416 GCF_001579645.1 Streptococcus infantis | reverse complement strand
CCATCTTTATGAGAGGTACGTTGCTGCGTGCCTCTTTTTTATTGATAAGATTATTATACAATACTTGTCGCTATAAGTCAATAGTTTACTGACTTTCTGGTATCTTATCTATTAATTTTTTTTCCTGCAAAACGTTGCTTGTCTCGCTGTTTTCGACCTTTCCAAGAAGCATTTACAATTGTTCCTAAACTCCTTGGAGCTTGATCAATTTTTTTTCGTACTTTTGCACCACTCATTCCCTCTGAGTGGTATTTTTCATATTCATTTCTCCAATTACCAAAAAATAAATCTCGGAGTTCTTGATTGTAAGACAACAAAATAAGATGAGACATCGCATCTGCATGGTCTATTGACCAATACATCCCTCTATTTTTCATCCGGTAACTGATTTTCCGATGCTGGCTTTCCATAATTCCTAGACTTGCTGTATCTAAATTCCTCTGTTCAGGTGGTTGCGTATATTTAAAATTTCCAAGAATTCTATTTTTAAAAATAGTAAAATTATCAATCTTCTTTTCATTCTGGTTAAGTAGAACTAATGACTCTAGAGTATCAATAGCTGCTTTCAACTTCTGCTTACAATGGCTATCTATAGCTTTCATAAATTGATCTAGTAGCTCTACTGAATACGGTTTGACCAACTTTTTTATTTCTTTGTTTAGATGATATCGATCCCAAAAATGTTGATGATGCTTTATTCCTAAATCATTTGATATCTCTTTAAATTAACGTGGAGTATATCCGTGCCCCATATCTGAATTAGTCACAAGTAGAGTATCTGACGTAATTTTAAAATGATTATAAATATAATCTACTACTCTTTTCCTTGCTATTCGATTATTGGGAGACACAATTTCCACCTTATTTTTTAAAATTTTCCTCTTTCCATACTCCTCCGTTCCAGTATGAATGACAAAATGTGATAATTCTTTATTCTGTTGTTCTCTTTCTCTTCCACTGACTCTTATCCATACTCCATCCCCTTCAAGATAAATGACAGGTGCATCAATTTTCTTGACAACTACCTCATCACTATAGTAACGATAATCTTCTTTTTCATTTAACAACTGACTTGCTAGTTTAATTGCTTTTAACACTGTGTCTTTAGTAATATAAACCTGGTACATCAGTTCAATAACTTCCACAACTTTTCGATACGGTAACATTGTAGCTAGTTTAGTTATCTGATACAACAATTCTTTGGAATAGGCAATACGTTTCTCCAGGCCTAACTTTTCATCTACTGGAATCCTACATTTCCCATTCTTATACCAGCGCCTTCTTGAAAAAGTTACCTGGCCAAACGTAAATGTAACGGTTCTCTCAGCATAGTTTACAAATTTGTAACCTCTAGCTCTCATTGTGGGAGCAATATAGTTGTCATAGTCACTTACAAATTTATGAAATCCTTGTAGATTTTTCTCTTTAAATTTCTCTAC
>NZ_KQ970825.1:84769-103570 GCF_001579645.1 Streptococcus infantis | reverse complement strand
CTACAAATTCTCTTTCATCAATAATTTTTGTATCCAAAATAAAAACACTCCCAACTAAAATCATAATAAAAAAGTATAAAGATTTTAGTTCGAGAGTTTAAATGTTTTTTGTCAGCAAAGATAAAAGCCTGGTATTAAACCAGACTTTAGGTAGTTAACAGTAGTATCATCTCATAACTAAGATGACTCATTTAGCAACAAAACAATGAGTTAAAATAAATTCATTTACGGATATAATTACAATTATGTTTATAGTTATAAATATAAGCCCGTCTCTTCTTTGAGTTGGCTTTTTTGACGGTTTTCTTCTGCCTTTTGCTTAAACTGTTGCAGTTTTGTTGAAAATTTATCTGACTTTTTTATGAAGTCGCCCTCTTTCTCATCATTGATAGCTCCTTCAAATCCTTTGTTTTTAAGATAATTCATATAAAAAAGTTGCTCAGATCGGAAATAATCTAATAATGGCTGTCTGTTGTCGTGAACCTGAAATGCTTCAAGCGCTGAATAATAAGTCGCCTTATTAATATCGTCTACAATAAAGGGGACACTTCCTTCTTTCAAGCACTGTTTATACAAGAGCAATCGACCTATTCGACCATTACCATCTGCGAAAGGATGGATCCTTTCAAATTGTGCATGAAAACTTGTTAAGTAATCCAAATCTTTCTGTTTTTTCAAGTCATAGCCAATCAGTAAAGAAAGCATCTCTTCCTCAGTCTGTTCAACAGAAGCTGTAGCAATTTTTCCTACCTCATTTTGTAAAACTTTATAACGACCAACTGGAGCTATTGGATTATACTCAGAACTTGTTCCACTTTTTAAAATACGATGCAGTGTTTTAATATAGTCCTCTGTCAGTGGTTCATTAACGGTATCTAAGATATAATCAAAACATTTAAAGTGATTATTCATCTCTACCAAATCATCAATTTTGATTCCTTTTGCATCAATATTTGCAATAGTCTTTGTCTCATAAATTAAGCTAGTCTGTTCTTCTGTCAGACGACTTCCTTCAATCCGGTTAGAATTATAAGCAAAGCGTTTCTGTGTGATATCATAAATACCACCATGTACTTTTCCTTCTCTCTCTGCTAAGAGTCTCGTGATTAAATCCATAATTTCTCCTCGTAGCAAACAGATATATTTATATCTGTTTTTATTGTAAACTTTCCAACCACCTATCAAGGTAATCTGATGCAGACTTTGCACCGGCTGCTTTAGCAATTACATCTAATTTTTTCCGATTGCTTGGTTTCAAAGTAAACTGGAATTGCTTTTTGCGTTCAAAACTTTCAAAGTTGCCTACATCTGAAATCTGCTCAGGTTGATGCGTTGCTTCAATAATCTGCGAAATCTCTTTTTCTCTTGGTGTGAATGCCATAACAATCTCCTTCTAATTATATTTATAACTGTAATTGTATTTATAAATATAATTGTATTGTATCATAAATTTTTGAAAAAGTCTGCTCCAGCTCAGTGAAAAATTTTTTGTGTTTTTGATAAAGTTCAGGATTCTTCTCCATATCTGCAATAGAGATTTTATCAATCGTGGAATGATTGAATAACTCTTTTGCTGGTACAATTCCTAGAAGGTTATCTGTTCCCTTTTCTTTAGCTTCAAGTCCTAGGGCTTCCAGTAACTCTCTTGATGACCCATAGTTTGGCCGGATCATATTAGCTAGGAAATAAAGCTCTGCTGTAATATATGATTCCCTTGTACGATAGTCAATTACATCCTTTCTGAATGCTTCTAACCGAGTTGATAGATTGAATTTGGCATTATAACCAAACTCTGAAGGAGTCAAAGGGCTAATAATAGCGTGACTGACCGCAACAGCATTTTTAGTAGCTGTCGCAAAGTCTGGTCTACAATCAATCAAGATATAGTCAAACTGATCCAACTTTTTCTTTTCGTAGTTATCCTCTAGCCAAAGATAAAGTAACATATTTTTCTTATCGCTGTTCTCCAGATCTCGTTCCACCGTATCAAGCTGAACTGAACCTGGAATTAGACTGATATTTTCCTTGACTTGCTTAATATCCACATCGCCTCCTTTAAAAGCATTGGCAATTGTATTCTTGCTCTCATAGATATTGTAACACTGAGTCAAATTACACTGATGGTCTAAGTCTATAAAGAGAACCTTATGACCTTTCTTAGCCAACCATTCCCCATAATTAAAAGTTAAAGTAGTTTTTCCAACACCGCCTTTAATAGCCGCAAAAGTAATAATTTTCATTCTATTTCTCCATTCCATCCGTAATAGCAATGGCTACACATTGTTTCTTCTCCATCTATCCACCAACAAGCTCCTTTGATGGCTGCAAACTTAATAATTTTCAGGTTAGAAACTAATAAGGTATCCTTGTTTTTTAGCAATCTTTTCAACTGCCTCACGTGAGCTAGTAGTTTATGATTATTGTTCTATGTCAATATCGTCAATATCGTCAATATCAGCATAAAAAACTAAAAATAAAGTTCCCGATATTGCAATAGCAAATAAACCGACTATATCAATGACAGAAATAATTGGAAAGCACGCTAACATAAACTGCAATACTTTGTTCTCAATCATTCCTGAACCAACTAACGACGTAGAAATCCAGTTATTGAGATATAGCAAAAGCTCAGAACAAAATAAGGGAATAACTATAAACGTGATAGAGCAATAAATAATATTTGCTGGCACTTTCCATACACTCTCAGAATAAAGAATATTCTCTCTTATTGATTTCGAGATATCCTTGTTTAGGAAAAGATAATAGTACAATACTGTCATACTTCCCCTCCTTTTACATCAGCAATAAACTTCTCACAATCTTGCATCTTAGTTGTCAACTTCTCATTATTTTCTTTTAAAGGGATGATACGTATACGTTCCTCTAAACATTTAGCAAGTACAGATAGAGCTTTTTCTAAAGAAAACTCTCTATAATAGACAATAAGGTTATCAATATAATTAGAAATAATAAACTGGTTTACTACGTCAAGTTCCTCTTTCATCAAAGTTCTTCTACCAAACATGAAACTATCGCGTTTCTCAGCGATGCTACCTTCTGGAATAGGTGAGTTAAGGTCATAAACCACTCTCTTAGTAGCATTATAATCTCCGTCTTGTTTCAAAATAAATGTTTTTTGCTTTTCTAAGGTGTTAAACACTATTTCTTCAACTTGGATATTCCCCTCTGTGATACTTAACTTGTAAGCATAGATTTTAACTTCTTCTGTCATATTTTGTTGCTCTTTGTCAAACAATCCTGCAACAAACAATACAATATTCCGAAAAATCATATAATTTTCTCCTTTTCTATACTTCTATTATACCACTATAATTATATTTGCCAATATGTTTATAATTATTTTTTACAATGAAGTTTCTATATCCTTACGCTGCTCCACATTTTTCTCAATGTCTTGATGTAACTTATAATCTTTTGTAATTGATTCTACTCGTTGATACAAAGCCTGGCGCTCAAAGGTAGCCTCCTTAACAAGTTTATCAATCTCAGCTTTGCGAGTGCTAGGATCTACTCTCAAGTCTTTCATAATATCAATAGCTAGTTTCACTTCCTGAGGATCGCTTGATTCCAATGCAAGAAACGCAGACTGAATTTTATTAAGCTCACCCAAGCGTTGATCTAATTTATCAAGCAAGTTATCTACTTCTTCCAGTTCCTCTTCAAAACGATTTAACAATTCATCAAATTGCTGTCCTTCTGTCACTCCATGAGCAGATAGATAATTATATTCACGAACAAGCTGATCCAAACTGGAGATTTTCGGATTTTTACGGACAATCATTTCTCCGTTATCATACGACAACTGAGAAGCGACTGTTTCTCCCTTCATATACCTATTCTTATCAGCGTGTTCAGGATTAACAAAATAGTAGAAATCATTTTTTCTGATAAAAATTTCATAAGATCCATCTTCTGATTTTTCAATTTGATGAGCTGGAATAAGAATGGTTCCCTTATTTCTAATCCCAAATTCCATTTCAAGATAGATCCCATTTTTTGTTTCTTCCATCACCTGCCATTCTTCAACTGTGATTCTCATTTCAAAATCATCTTCTCGTTCTGCTACCATTTTTTCATATTCGGATTTTATTTCATTGACTGAAAAAGTCACCTCGTTGGCAATCACTCTCTCAGAAATTTTCTCTAAAGAATAATTTCCTTTTTTTGACAAAGTGCGATCCCGAATATTTCTGGTTTGATCTCGATCAGCCAAACGATACTTTATTTCCTTTCCTGAAGTATCAACTATTAGATTTAAAGCTCGTGCCTTGATCTTAAAATCCTCTAAAGAGGTTGAATGTTTTAAAAGGAAATCTATGCGTGATTTGATCTCATAACGAAAAGAGTTTTTTTGTCGATAGGCATGATAGGTTTTTCTATTAGTCCATAATCTCTCTTTGAGAATTTTAGCGCCAGCCAAATCCGCATACTTGTTTGAAATATTGAATAAGCTTCTAGCAGTATTTTTCTGCCAACGAAATTTTTTTAAAGTGACAGAATTGGTAGAATTGAAAATGATGTGGTTATGAATGTGACCCTTATCCATGTGAGTCGCTATGACAAATTCATGTTGTCCACCAGTCAATTCTAAAATTGTTTTACGACCAATCTCATGAATTTCTTGAGGAGTTAAATCATCTTCAGGAGAAAATGATTGAATGATGTGATGTGCTAAAACTCGATTCGGATTTTGAATATCATTTAATTCTTTTGTTCCTGCTCGTTGAGCCGCATTCTTTTTGGTCAAAAGAAATTCTTCTGTTGCTGTACTCGCATCTGTAATTCCATAAGTAGATACAAGTTGCTTGACTACTCGCCCATCTTTAACCACTGCTGGAAACTCTACTTCATCATTCTCCAGTAAACTTGTTTTTGAGGGATTCTCAATATAGTGCAAAGCATTTGTCAGACTTTTTAGGTCTGTCATCTCGACCGTCTTAGCTTCATCCTCAATATATTTTGTAGCTCTTCCTAGAGATGCCACTCCTTTTATCTGAAGAACTTTTGTTACAACCATCGCTCTTGTTCCTTTGTTTGATTTTCTTGTTTTTGGATAAACTGGCTGACTGTATCTTTCAAATGTTTTTGCAATTCAAGAATCTGACTCAATTCATTGAGGCTAACTTGATCATCTTCGTTTACCTTTTTTGCGACCTGATTTATATTGACCCCTATTCGATTTATTTCCTTACGCAGTTCTCTCAATTCTTCAAATTTTAAAATTTTGACCTCGCCCATAATCAACATGATTCGAGCAAAAGCATTAAAATTTGTCATCCCAGATTCTGCAACTTTAGTTGAAATAAACCGAGCTTCCTCCTCCGTCAAACGGATTTTTTTCTGAATCATCCGTTTTCGTTTTTCTCCATTTTTCAAAAATCATCACCTCTGATCTGCTGTTTCTTGATTGAGGGGCTAAGCCCCTTTTCTTCTGGCAAGATTAGCACTTGGGTCCCCAAATGCTGTTTTTAAAAAGGTCAAAGATGGTCAGAGTGCCACACCTGACCATTCTTGACTTTTTAAATTTTTGGGGAAATCCCCAATCCCCTAATCCCTGCAAGCAGGAATTTATTTATTTCGAGGAGAAAAGTTTGATTAAACTTTTAAAGTTTCCAACAGAAAATCCATCCCATCAAGCAACTTCATTTTTAATATTTCATCTCTAAGTTGCTCAAATCTTTCGTCACTCATTTCCTCGATTTCTTTAAGCGCAACTGGATACATTTCTACTTCTTCTAGTTCATAGCTTGTTTTAATTCGCATATCCCTACGAAGAATATAGAGACATTCTTTACGTGAAATGTGCTGATTAACTTCATTCACTTTGGGCGAATCTGTAGTCTCATCCTCAAAAAATATCTCCATCAAAATATCAAAGGTTTCTTGTCTTAGATTTTCAATCATCTTCTGTTTCTCCTTTTTTGTTTTTCTTTCTGCGGGTTATCGCCTCCATTATTGAGGGCTGCTCAGGGACTTTTTTTCTTCCACCTGCTTTACAGCCTCCGCCTTTTGACTACCTAACTGCTCAGATTTTTCTTTTGCCTGTTGAAGTTTATCTGCAAATTTATCTTTCTTTACGCTTTTATTTTTCACTAGTTCTAACTTGGCATCCATCCGTTCAATCAAACTTTTGGCTTCTTTCTGAACAATCTGCAGTTGTTCTACCATATCTTCAAAGCCATTTTTATCCTTCGCCCAGATAGCTAAATATCCAAAACTGTAACTACTAGTATCAAAACCAAAATGATTAGCTACGACATAAGCTACACTTTCAGCTTGTAGTTCTTGCTTACGATATTGGTCATCACCATATTGTGCATTCGTTCCTCTATGTAAATCTGAGTGAGCCATTTCATGAAAAATTGTTTTTAGAATATGTTCTTGCCCCTTCAATCCTTTTGAAATGACAATTCGATTTTCATCTGGAGAGTAATAACCATTTGCGCTTTCTCTTTTAATATCTTCAAAACTGATAGAGACATGATTATCCATCGAAACTGCTTTAGCTGCTCGATATAAATCTTCATAATCTTTAACAGAACCAGTCAATTCATTAATTGCTTTTGGCAATTCTTTTCCTTCTGTTTGAGAGACGTCAAAGACATTCCCTAACTTGAATCGAGTAACTGTGACTTCCTTCTCTTCCATTTCATTCTCAGATGGAGAAAAACTCAACTCATTTTGATTAGCAGAAATCTTAGTTTTCACTTGATACGGAACCCAAATTTTCAGAGCTTTAGAACCCTTTTTGACTGTTCTTTCAAAATCCGTTTTCCATTTGTTAAAACTTGCGACTTGGGAAACATTAGGATTCTGCATCTTCAGAAAATGAATATTGTTAAGTGAGTAGTTATGAAACTTACTCATCGTATCCAAGAACGATCTAAACTGTTCTGAGTCCAAATAGTTCTTCATTCCCTCTTTCAAATGCTCAGCCAAAGCTTTTGTATCTTTATTTGAAACCAACTGGGAAATAGTTTGTTCTGATTTTTTAGTAGCAACTGCTTCGGTAATAATAGCTCCTGCAGCCACTTCAGCATCTGTCCTTCTTTCTCGATCTTCCTGCTTTTTATGAAGGTTAGAAGCAGCATTGTATGGATCTGTTCCTTGCAACATCTCATCAGAATTGGAAATACCATCACCATCCAAATCACGATCTCTCTCATCTTTTCGGTTATACTGATAAATTTTTTCGTATGGATTATCTGGTGTATTTTGCAAATTCTTGACTTGTGTTTGTTCAAATTCATCCCGAATGTTTTCGATGGTTTGTTCAACTTTTTCTGATAAATCTTTAATTTCTTTTTGCCATTTTTCTACAAGAGCTACTTGTTCCATTGGAGAATCCTTAACTCCCAACTTCTCAAACCAAGCAGATAAATTTTCGACCTCAACACTATCCATTCCATCAAAAGAAATAAATCCTAGACGACTATCATGACTACTATCCGAAAAACCAATCGGGCTGTTTTCTAACACTCCATAAGGTACTTGGGATAAAAGTTGATCGGCATAAGGAGTATCTTCCAAAGCGTAACTGAACTGAGAAATATCTAACTCACTCGTCAATCTCTCCAGATAATACGGAGTGAATATGGCCCCATCTATCTTCATCAATTCTGGGTACTCTCTCATTTCTCGTGTTCCAAGTCTTTCTTTGTGAGCGATGGGGTTAATCTCCTCACCGATATTGTAACGGATGCTATCCTGAATAAGTTCACCATCAGGAGCGTAGATACTAAACTGGATCTTAGTTGGAGAGATGTAGGCTTCTGGATGACCACCAGTCACTTGTTTTAGCCCTTCCTGATATAGCTGATAGAAGCTCTGATTGGCCTTGTAAAGCTCTCTAGCAAAATCTTGATAAGGTATCAGCTCTGTTTCTTTAAAGGGCAATTTAGGCCCATCTGGGCGCTCCTCAGCCCATTGAAGGCGTACATGGTAGTTCTCCTTATAGATATGATCTTGTTTCCACTCTTTATAAAAGTCTGAATTTTTATCCAGGAGATTATCTTCTCCAGCTGCAGCAACAATCTGGTCAAATTTATCATTGTACCGCTTCGCATAGTCAAGATACTGATTCCATGCTTGATGAAATTCTTCTGGAGTTTTTGAGATGTCACCTGGCACACCTAAATTATAGACAGTATCTAAGACTTGAGTAAACGTAGCCGAATCAAGTAGGGGGCTATTCAGTGTGTTCTCTGGCGTTGTTTGTTCAATTTCTTTAGTTGTATCAGGCTTGATTTCTTCAAACAAGCCATCTTTCAAAATGGTTTCCAACTCATTACCTCTATCCTTGACATAATCCTCATTGATAGATAACTGTTCAATATGGCCATCACGTTCACGGAAAACACCAAGAATAACTTTTTCCTTAGTTTTCTCTACATCAACTCTTAGATCTCTCTTAATTTTCATGAGAGATGCAGGGACACGTTCATCTCCTATATCTTTGAAAAGAAGTAAGAAATCCTCGTCTTTACTCTTAATAGCTTCTGAAAAGTTAAGTCGTTGTGCAATTCTTACTTCATCTAAGTTATCCAAAACAAACGATTTAGGATCAAGAATATCCTCTAACATAGGAATAACTTGTAATTTTTCTTTTAGACTATTACTAACCAGTATTTGATTATAGTCTCCCCTTCCCTCAGCAAAATCGACTACAAAATCTCCAGCATTTCTACCTGGAACAACTGGCCTGATTCCTGTTAAGTGTAAAAAGTTTTCTCGTTTAAAATTAACATCTAGCAAACTCACCTCTCCATTATTGGAATAGAAATAATAGATTTTACTATTCGCTAATTCCTTTAAATACCATTGAGATGATTTCTGAATAGAACCAGCGTACTGATTCATTCTTTTCAAATCATCAGATGTAATTGGATGGTATTTCGATTGTCTTCGTTGCACTTCCTCAAAAGTTGTGCTAAAATGTAAGTAACGATAGGGTGATGTCGGGTGACTGGTAACAGTTTGCTCAAAGGTTGCTGATGATTCAGCTTCAGGTTCGGCACTGCCTACAGCATCAGGCTGTGAATAGCCCTCTCCACCACTGGCCCTATCATTCATTTGCTCCTGAGAACTCTCAGGAGCTTTTTCTGTACTCTGAATTTCTTCAAGAACTACTTCATCTTGCTTTTTTTGTTTAGCCAGTAACTTATTTACCACCTCTTCTTCCTCCTCCGTTTTAGGGAGATATTGAGATGATTGTTCAAATTTTCCTTCTTTTGTCATTTCTAGAGCTACAAACCGTAGCCCTTTTACGAAGTAGATATTGGGATATTTAGCCCATTGTTTGACCGCTCCGGAATCAATTATATCCTGTGTTTCAGGTTGAATAACGAATCCGTCATCTTTTTTGGGAATACTTGGTACATCCTCTGCTTCATACTTAGTCCCATTCTCATTCAATTCTGACATAGTATTTTCTCTTCCTCTCTCTTGATTAATAATTGTTTGATATTCTTGACGGACTTCTTCCCTTGTCAATTGCCTATCTGACACAAAGGCTTTTACATCATCTGCAGTTAGCTCTTGCACTTTTGCAAGAGCTATTTCCTTCTCAAAAAAGCCCTGGTAATGCCAGGACTTTTCATCTGCTATGTAAACGTGCGCCAGATCCTTAGAAACTTCATCCCCTCTTTTCAGGAAATCATTCCAATCTTCCTTTTCCTGATTTTCCTTAACAATAGGAGGAATCGCAATCTGTACTGGGATCCCCTTTTCCTGCAATCGAGTGATAAAATTATGACCAGCTGCATCATTATCTACAGCTAAGGTTATCATATCCTGATGCTGACCATCTTTAAAATAATTCGTTGTTCTAACGACAGTTTCTAGCGCTTTTCCAACATTCTGATCCACTTGATAGGATTTACCGTTCATCTCGGTATATAATTCCATAAATCTTCGACTAATGATACCATCTTTGATTCCATCCATAGCTACTAAGCGGACATCCTGAAGAGTATCCTTATGAAGCTCATAGTAACTCATTAGATCGATTGGAGCTTCCGCAAATACCAAACGTTTAGGAGTACCAATATCAATTGAAAATCCTAGTTGTCCGTCTGAATTTCTCATAATTTGTTTTAAGCGCCCACGTTCTGGATAATGCACTCGATTCTCTACTATTCCCTGGAGACTAGCGCCAGCTAAAAAGCCCGTGTTGTCTTTATATTTAAAGACAATCACAGGCTCGAAATAGCCTCCTTTTTTTCGGGTTGCCTCTGCCATACTCCCCTGGCTAATAAAGAAATTAATCGTATCATCTGAAAGGCCTCTCTGGGTCTTTAAATAGCCCCTAGAGGCGCTAAAATCCTGATTCTCATATCTTTCCAAATTATAGTGAAACGGCTCTTTTGGAGCCATCTGAACTTCGGCATTAACTGGCTTAAATTCTCCAGTTTCCAAAAAATGCATCGCTTCTTTGTAAGAAACTCCTTTTATGGATTGTACTAACTGAATGACATCTCCAAATTCAGTTCTTGAATTCCAGTGAAATTCATTTTTTCTTGCATCGATCACAAATGAATCGTGCTCTGTCCAGGTATAACTATGGCTTCCTGTACGCTTTAACTCTATGCCTAGTTGCTCTGCAACAGAAATAATAGATAATCTTTTGGCTTCTTCTTTACTTAATGCCATCTGTTACCTCCCTACAATGAAAATTCTGGCCCTTCTTTTTCTGCGACTATATCTTGTGTCTGTTCTCTCTCAAGTTCTTCTGCTTCTACAAAACGGTTTAAATCAGGAAAATGGAGTTGAGCTTGTTTTAGCTTATCATGAACTAATAGGTTCTCATCGATATGATAGACTGCTTCCTGATGGCCATTAAATCCTTTCTCTAGATCAATATCATCAAAGCGGATAACAGCCAACTCTGTTAAACTCCCCTTATACCAAGCTCCAATCTCACTTTCAAGATAGAACTGAACAGATTCTCTATCTTCCGTCTTTGTATCCCGTAAATAAGCTAGTTCCCAGCTTTCACCCTGAGAATATCCAGTGACTTCTTGAACGATTAACTCCTGATTGTCCGTACTTAAAATCTGATTAATATCGTCTAAACGGGGGACTAAAATTTCTTGAGCTAGAGAGACTGCTTCTGTACGATAATCGAAAAATTCGTATTCTTCCCTATCTTCGACATAATTCCTAACGAAATCTGAATAATGAGGGAAATGTTCCTGGAAGCTAGGTGAAATCATCCCATAAATATAGGCTTGTCTTAATGTTTCAAACCGTGCTATTTGGTAGTATGAAGGATCTAGCCTAGCTTCTTGATTTAACAGTTCCTTGATATTTTCTGGAAGTTGAATTGGCTCCGAATCTGGCCAAGTTTTCTTAGAATAGTTGATTACTTCTTCGTAGAGAATGGTATCAATCTCCGAATTTTTCATTTCAAGCAAAGCATCCACAATTTGAGCTGATTCTGAAATATTGGAACGATAATCAGTAATCAAGCCATCTTTACGAACCTCCCACTCCTCAACCTGAGCATTTTCTGGAGTTCGTAGTAACAATACCTCCTCAGCTTCTAGATCAACTCCAATGACCTGATCGCCATTTGGTAGCTGATCCATCTCCAATTCCTGGATCCTAGCATCTAATTTATCATTAACCTGAAGCAAGTCTTGCTTCAAGTGAAATAATTCTTCTGCATTGGCCTTCAATTCCTCAAAATACTCTCTGGAAATCTTCACTGGTCGAACCAATAAATCTTTCTCTCTTTGCTCTCGAGGATATGAAAATAAATAGGGAGCAACTTCTTTGAAATCTTGATAATTCATCCATTTTATGGATTCTGTAACAATCATATTTTGGACATCAACGACATCTGTATGAGGTGTAATCCAACCAGCTAAAGCTAATTCTTTTACTGCCTCAGAGAGAGGGTAAGAAGGGATATGTTCTAAAATCCCCTCAAAATAACCAATCCCTCGTGCAGTCTCCTCCTCAACTTCACGCTTCATTCGTTTAAATTGTTTTTGTGGTAATGTATTCATTCTTTATCCTTTCTAACTAACTCTGAGAGGAACTTCCTCAACTTCCTTAATTCCAATATGAATAACATTTTCTTCCCCAACCTGGTCTTTCCACTCATCAATATCGCTCAGATAGCGCTTATATCTATACCAATTGTCATCGTTTGGGCCATTGCTTAGGAGATTGGCTCTTGGATGCGTATCCAGGTTAAATTTTTGATCTCGAAAGACATTTTGTTTGGATAGGAAGAGTAGGGCTTCTGTTGTTCCAATCGTGGCCACCTCATGCGGTGTCAACAGTTCTCGACCAATTTTAGAGTTCTGCTTAGAGCTGCTGGCATTTCTTCCTCTGCTCTCACTATAATTCTGATCATTCAGAGTTTGCTTCCCTGATCGCTCAGATAGGTACTTAAGCGTGTCTAAGTCATTTGAACCTAAATAAAGAATAGCACCACAGTTATTGATAATCGTCTTAGTATTTTCTTTACCATATAATACTTCAATCTGGCTTTGAGATTGTACCATCATCTTGATAGAAATCTCTCGAGAACGAATAACTGAGATAATTGGTGGTAAATTAGGAATCTTCCCAATCTGACCAAACTCATCCGCCCACACCTGTAGATGCAATAAGTCTTCCTTGGTCTTTGTTGGATGCTCACCTAATATAACTGCATCTGCAGTTTTTATTAGCACATCAAAAATGGTACTAAAGAGAAGGGCAGATAAGAACTGGTAAGCTGGATCCACTTCTGGAATATGAATAAAAACTGCTGTTTTCTCAATATTCCATTTTTCAATCTCGAGTGTATCCTTTTCAATAATCTTTCTTAGTTGCTCATGATCAAATACTGAGAAGGTTGTTGCAAAGATAGCATAAACAGAAGCCCGTGTTTGGCCATCAAAGTTTTTATTGAATAGATCCCACTGCCTACTAGCATAATTCCCTGGGCTCCTTCTCTCCAGGTCTTCAAACATCAATTCAACAGGACTCTCCGCTTCTGGATGATTTCTTCTCAATTCTCGAATCATATCTGTAACCTGCCCTAAATTAGGCAGATAGTGATCGAGCTTACCATCAAAATAAAGATAGCCAATTAGAGAACGCATCAGGAGTTTATTGGCTGCTGGCCAAAAAGGATCACCCTCATGACCATTTTTGTTGAGAGACTCTGTAATAGCTTCTGCCACTCGGTCTATATCCATTTCATTATGAATATATCTAAAGACGTTGAAACCATCTGAATTCAAGAAAGTAATCAAATCAAAAATCTTCATCTTATAGCCTTTTTCTACAAGTGACTTCCCTGTTTCATGAATCAGAATCCCTTTGGTATCTGTGGTTACAAAACTAGAATTGCCTTGTAAAATATTTGGTTTTACAGCACTACGAGTCTTTGAATCCCCTGTACCACCATACACCAAAATATTCTTATTGATCTGATTTTCAAAGCTCAATCGGTTATTAAATAGTCCCATCTGGCTATTTTGAGTGAAAATCATATTCTTTTCAGGTTCTTCATCTCGGAATCTCATCAACTCTTCTTTAGTTGCAAAGCGAGCTGATCCATGTTCCTCCCCATACCTGTATGTACCTGTATCTGTTACTCTTAAATACAACAGAAAAGCAATCAAAAACCCACTCATACCAATCAATAAAGAAGTTGATGTGAATTGAAAATCAAACCAAGATTTATCGCCCAGATGGTCGCTCATCCAGTTAAGCTTTCCAAGACCAAATACATCCGTTACTGAATCGGTATCTGGTGCTAACAGCCACAGTTTAAAAAGCCAATGAAATAGATAAAATAGGCCTAATCCTAACAACAAATATGGTCTAAGTCTCCGTTTCTTCTTTTCTGTAATCACTTCATTTTCCCTCCAATCTGTGGTTCGATATTTTCCGGAAGAACAAACTCCTTCGTATGAATGTTTACCTGGAGAGAGTTAATTTTCTCTTGTTCAACTGCTTTAAAATGTTTCAATTTTTCCTCAAAAGAAGTCGTTTTTCCATTTTTAAGGTTTCGCTCATTGAATCCTTTAGGATCTCTTGTGATGCCTTCTAGGACATCCTTAAAGGCTTGTTCAACAACACCTTTATCTTTTGCATTAAAAGCAAGGGTTGTCTTTCCATCTGGATGAGTATAAAAAGAAAAGCCAATCCCGTATTGGCCCAGTTCTTTTCGAACTGCCTCGAGATTGACTTCATTATGTAGTAATTGCTGGACTTCTTTTGCATCTGCTGTTGCCATGAATTTATTCCAGTCTGTATCACCAGTAAAGACTACATTCTCTCCTCTGGCTTGATACATTTCAACTGCTTTAGAGCTCACCAGGAAGAGTCCTTTTAAGATTACTTCTCCTGTCACAAGAGTTGCCCGTCCTAACTGGGCTACAACTTGTTCTTGTTCCATTTTAGCTCACCTCTTCAATTTTGAAATAAAGATCCTTCAATTGAGTAGCTTGAGAGTCTTTCGCAAGAATCTGTTGTTGCAACTCATCGATCCTATTTTGGCACTGAGCAATTTCCGCATTTGCTTCCTTGATAAAATCTTCGTTAGATTTGATTTTATTTTTAATAGATTGCTTATAAGTAACCGTCTGAGCCTCAAAGCTATCAATAACCTCTGAAGGCACATTTACTGCAGCTGCATGAGAAAGAGAGAAGGAAGATTCAGCCCTTTGATTAGGAAGCGTTTTATTCCCTTTCTGACTAAATGTAGCAACAACTGGTGCTACTTCTTCTGTAGCTACATCCTGTGTATTTTCATCTTGTGAAGGTTCTACTCGTTCTTCCTCATTTTCATCTAATCTACTGAAATGATCTGTAGTCCATTCACTAGAAGAATAGGTAATTTTATCTTCCAAAGGCACTTCCTCTCTAACCTCATCTTTAGGCTTCTGAGAAACTAGCTCAGCAATTCTTTGACGAGCCATATTCGCCTCTTTCTTTACCGTTAGATTTTCTAGTTCAGGATCTGGTTCTAGTTGGAGCTCGGGTTGGGGTTCTGGTATGCCTTGTGAGGACTTCTTTTCTTTATGTTTTGCTAAAAAATGAAGAAAACCTTTCTTTTCCTTCCCAACACTCGTACCAAAATTTTCCAGCAACTGATCAATGATTCCAACAAAAGGTATTTCAAGCCTCTCTTCTTGTAAGATTTCACCTTCAGAATTGAGTGAATAAAGTCGATAGATTCCGGTTATTCTATTACTCTTCATTCGCTCATTGATGATTTCTAGCCTTGATAACAACTCATCTCGGTACTCAAATGTTTCCTCTTGATTAGTCAGTTGATTGATAATTTTATACATGGTTCTCTCCTTGGTTACTTGATAAGGCTGGAAGAATGAGTTCCTTCATTTCCTGATAGGATAAGCCACTTTCTTCTGATAGTGCCACAAAAAGCTGCGCTTCAAAATCTTTTTCTTGATTTATGTAATTCTTGATTTTTTCATCTGCTGCTTCTTTTTGACGTTGCGCTTTTTCCTTCTCTCTTCTGACTTTCTCAAGCTTAGCTTCAAGTTGTTCTATTTTTTTATTCATTCAATTCTCCTTATTGGTTACTACTGGTTGCGGTTGTTTGTTCAGAGGATGTAGATGTTGTGGTTGATGAAGAGGATACTGGAGTCGAGCTTGAACTGCTAGTATCTGAATAGGTGCCTATACTTTGCCCTTTTGCTTCAGTCAGGACAATAGGCTCAATTTTATTGACCAATAGTTTACCTGATTGTTCTAAATAGGTCAATCGAATAGTAGCCTTAGTGATACCAGTAAGCCCCTTAGAATCTCGATTATCTTTTTCTGCTAAATTTGTGCTAGAATATTGAATCTGAGCCAACGCAACTTTATGTGTTTTATCAATGTAGATAGAGCCTGATTCATAAGATTGGTCAACCACATATCCCTTATAGGTCTGGTTAACTGGCTTTTGTTCTTCTTGAATGGTTTCCTGATACATAGAATCAGTCATAAAAGGCTTATAGCGTGGACGATTCTCTTCTAAATCCTTTTTGGTATAGTAAGCAATTAGAAAGTCCTCGACCTGCTGTTCAGTAAGAGATAATTTTTCCTGCTGTTTCTCTTCTGGTTTTTGCTTCGCCTCTTCCTGAACTTGACTATTCTGTCTCAAATTCTGTTGTACTTGAGCAATAGAATAGCCCAGGATAATACATAAAACGGCAGCGACTCCGATAAGGAGTCCCTTTACCATTTTGATTAACTTTTGATTATACATTCTTTTCCTTTCTTATTTAGGGGTAACAAAATAGATGCCTAATTGTGGTGTCAAGGTTCGCCAAGTCATTAGGTATAAACCAGCAAAGTTCATTTCTGAAATTAAGAAGCTACCATCACTATTAACATACTCACAGAATCCAAGGTGACCATAGATTGGTGATGCTCCAGCTACACCATTCATGAATACAACTGCAGAACCTGGTTTAGGAGTCGTTGAAATTTCATATCCTTGAGCTTGACCACTATCAACCCATTGATTAGCATTGCCTAAATAGGGATAAATTCCAATCCCAATCTGCGCAAAACGGTTATAGACATACCAAGTACAATTTCCTAGTGTATAGGCATTACCTGGATAACCTTGACCCTCTAGAATTGCTTGATCGGTAGGGAGTCCATATGGAAGTTTGTCTTTATACTCTGCTGGAACTTGTTGGCTCGAAACTCCTGTTGAACCTCCTCCTTTATTTTTTAAGAAATTTAGCCATTGACGAGCTGCAGTTTGTCGTTCTAGAAGCTTATTACCTGGTACTCCCAGCCAAGCATTCAAAAAATCCTCTGCAAGAGCTTCTACGGAAGCTGTTGAGGTTACAATTCTTTTAAAAGCTTCTCGTCTAATTGGATCATCTGCTTCTAATAGGAATTTAGTTTGAACTTCCGCAGACCAAATATCTCCATTCATATCTTTTGCAAAATTCCACAATGAAAGAGCACGAGGTCCAGTAAATTGGCCAATCCCGATCCCGATATAGTGTAAACCATTGACCATGTACTCTTTTTTATTTAAACGTAAATTTGGATACATAGCTTGGAAAGCATCCCAGTTACCAACTAGATTTTCTGCAGTTGGTTCTTTAGCAATTTTATCAAACTGATTATTTGTTAGATAGTCTGTTTCATAACGTTTAAAAGTTATGGAACTCTCAATATCATATCCACCCAAAACGGCTGCAATTCCTTCATCTGTTGCTTCTGGTATATTTTTTTTGATCGCTTCTGCAAAAGCTCTCGCACGTTTTCCTTTCTCTCCAGATGTTTCAATGCTACTCACAACAGACGTTGCTTGTGTGTACTCTACACGCTGGAAGTAAAAACCGACATTGACATAAGTCCAACTCTTTTCAACATTACCATCTTTGTCTTTCTTATTTGAACGATCAGGTTCTAGTTTTTGATAATAAACCGTTTGATTTCCTTCAGATGCGACCTTTCCAATTATATCTCCAGATTTAACATGATCTCCTGTTTTGTAACGAATCGTATCTACATTCTTATACAGGAACTTGGAATTCTCATCACTGATTTCTATATCATTACCATTTACTTCAACTTTCCCATCTAGAACTGCTAATAGAGTTTGCCCACCTGTGGCTTGCAAAACAGAACCATTAAAGATCTCCTTCTTAGTTTTATAACCAAAGCGCTCAATAATCTGAAGGGGAGCTTCTGATTCAAGCTGATCTTCTGTATAAAATGGATTATCTAGCTCTTGTAGCAACATATATTTTCCACTATCTCGAGCAATTTCTAAGAGTTCTTTATACTCTTCTAACTCATCCTCACTCAACTTGTAAAGGTCATTTTTTGTATAAAGATCTTCCATTGTTTTAAGATTATCTTTATCCCCATTCAAATTCTTCCATAAGGTATCTAAGTAAAGCTTCCCTCGATTATTTTGCGAAAGATACTTGTTCCCGTCTATACGAAGTTTATCTGAAATATCATCATACTTATAATTCAAGTACAAAAGTGGATCATCAATTTTTGTCCAATAATCTACCTTATCATTCGATTTTTCACGATCCAATTTTGAAATATACAACCAGGTATCATTCATATCAAACTCATCTTGACGGGTAATTCCTGAACTACCAATACCAAGTATTGCCAGAAACAAAAGCAGACCAAAAGCAATCAGATAAGCCTTAAAGCCAAAAGGATTTTTGATAATAGCTTTAATTGGTTTAGATCCAAAACGATAGACCTTTCTAGCCTTCTTAGCAGCCTTCCCTGTCTTAGATGCAGCTAAGCGTTTTCTATAAGCCTGTATCTGTCGAGATAACTTCCCTTCCCAAGAAAATTCTCTTGGGGTTCGAGTGAAGCCTCTCCCTTTAGCCTTATTGTAGAATCTATTTCCTAGACCATAGCTTGATTTAACTACTCCTTGGCCAAGCTTACCGCTATACTTCCCAATCGTTTTAATACGTTTTCCTTGAATCTGTATATCTTGATACTGATTCTTAGTTCGTGCTATATCTGAAAGGGTATCATCCTGATGAGCTGTAGAACTAGCCTGTTGATTAGAAACTCGTTCTACAGATTGTTTGGCCGCACGAAGAAACTTCTTCTTCCGTGATCCACCGTTAGCCTCTTGAGCAACTTTATAAGTTTTTTTAGAAACTTTTTTCTCTAGCTTTGCTTTATCCAATTCCTGCTTAAGAAAAGCCTGCTTCTTGATATCTTCTGGACGAAGGGCTTTCCCTTCTTTCCGAAGCTCTCTTCCCTTTTTCTGGATATTCTTATACTCTTTTTGGATTTTTTTGACTTTGGCTC
>NZ_KQ970825.1:56070-84749 GCF_001579645.1 Streptococcus infantis | reverse complement strand
TTTTTTGACTTTGGCTCTTGAAGCTCTAAATTGTTTATGACTATTCTTAACTATGCGATTCGTAGAACGTGATTGTGACTTTAGCTCTTTCATTCGCATAGCACTATCTTGTTGAACAGTGCGGTAATTCTTCCGGACTGTTTCCAGCTTCTGATCTATCTTATGACCGATTGTTTTTGGTCTGCCTTTCTCCTGATCCATAGTGAGACTCCTAAGCGTCTGTTGCGACTAAGTTATATAACTTAGTATCCTTAGGTATTGGATTTTCAAATGGCACTACAACTGGCCCTGCTACGATTAAGCCAGTACCTTTAGCTTTTGGTCGAGCCAAGTAGCGAATCTGTTTGTCAGTCAAGTTAACAATCTCTTTTAAGATAGCCAAATCCTGGGGTTTTTGTTTAAGTAAAATCATAAACTCGCTGTTTGAGAGCAATTTTCGACCTTCTTCAACAGCAGCTAGCGTTTCAACGTTCTGGGTAATTCCTGTTGGAATCGCACCGTATTTCCGAATACGTGAATACAACGTAGTAAAGAAGTCTGCTTGAGCCTTATTTTTAAATAGAATCTGCATCTCATCAAAGTAAACCCATGTAGTACATTTTCCTTGATTCTCCACAATTTGATTCCAGATATAATCCTGAATAACCATCAATGCGAACGGCTTCAACTTATGCGACAACTTCTTCAGATTAAAGATAACAAAGCGATGATTGAGATCCACGTTGGTATTGTGAGCGAAAATATCTTGAGAACCAGTTGTATAGGTTTCTACCGCCAAAGCCAAATCTTGAGCTTCTGGCTCTGGTTGTTCCTTCAATACCTGGTGCCACTCTTTTAACGTAGGAGTGAAATCCTCTGTCAAATATCGCTCATAAGTCACACCTGTTACCCGGTCAATAATCCCAATCTGTGCATCTGTTACCTCAGATAGAATCGATTCAAACAATCCCATCAACAAGTTTGCTTTATCTCCAATCGGATCATCATCCTCATCATCCAGACGATCTAGGTCTGGTAGATCCAAAAGATTGATATGTGTTTTAGAACCAATCGAAATATCCACCATCTGAGCACCGAAAGCACGGCCAATATCAGAATATTCATCTTCGGGATCCACAATGATTACTTGATCTTCTGGATATTTCAGCAAAGTCGGAATGACTTCTCCACCCTTAATCGTAGTAGACTTACCAGATCCAGAGGAACCAAGCACAACACCTGAACCCGTATTCAGATCACGTTTTCGATCCAGTGTAATGATATTGTTTGATAACTGATTTTGACCATAGTAGCGAGCATGTGAGCTGTCAGACTTTAAATCCACGTTAGTAAAAGGAACTTGCGTAGCAATATTAGCTGTTGTCATCTTTCTCATGAAATTCTTCTTCACATTTACGAAGCACTCTCCGATAGGTAGAATCGTATTTAGAGCCTCTTCCTGGTAATAATAAAGATCTTCAAATTCTACCCCTAGCTTCCGTCCAGCACGCTTAATCTTCTGCTCATTACGTTGTAGTTCTTCCTGGCTATCTGCCTTAAAATACACTGCAATCAAGCCGGAAAAGATTTTCTGATCATACTCAGTAATCTCATCTCGCCACTTCTTGGTAGCTTCTGAGATTTCTTGGTCACGACCAGCAACCACCGCATCATCAAAGATACCAGATTGAGCAGCCTTACGTTTAGAACGTAGCTTCCCAATTTCAGCATCCGTTTCTGCATCGTCAATCTTTTCTAAGATTTCAACATTCTCATAGGGCTCTGCATGGATAGTAATGGCTAGTTCAAATCCCAGTGTTGTTAAATCACGAATGAGACGATCAGACATCCAGTTAGGATATCGGTGGGCATAGAGTACCTTGGCCCAACTATCATCAATAATCATTCGTTTTTCTTGAAACTCAATTCGGTTCGGAGCGATAAATGATTTCGTTGATAACCCAGAAAGAGCAATTTCTCGATAATCAAAGTTGACATACGGGTTTCCTCGTAATAGTTCAGAAAAGACCTTCAGACGATCCAGACCATTCATTTCCTTAAATGTAATATCAGCTTCCTGAAATTGTGTTCCCAGGGAAACTCCAATATCTTGTAGTAACAACTGCGCCTGTTTTCGATCATCAGCGTTCGTTGAAATGGTCACATACTTATGTACCTCGAAGTTGTTAGCGTGTGTCGTAAATCGCTCCTTAATCATCTCATTTAGCTCTTCACGATAGTCATCGTAGCCATCGTTTGTTTCTTCAAACAAGATATTCTGCAAGGAGTTATCCGATACTCTACGGTTGATTACTAAGAGTTGATAGTTACTGCCCTCATCCAGTGAATTTAGAGCATCCATCGTTGTATCGATGATGCTCTCTTTTTCATCTTGTTGAGCAGTTGAGTAAGAAGCATCCCCCAGCATAAAACTACGAGAATACTTCTCACGTGCAATGTGCATTAATCCATCTTCATGGAGCAGCGTGTAATTGATGGTATTTTGAGTCGTCGGTTTCATCTGACGACGCAAGCGCTCAATTCTTTTCTTTTCTGCGTTTTCTAGTTTTTCTCTTTTGCTTTTGAATAAACTCATCTTTCGTATACATTCCTACCTTTCCAAACTCTGTCTCATAGCTTCTTTGTTGAATTCGGAAAAAGAAATTGATTTTTTCTTTAATCCGCATTCTTTTTGTCATTCCTGTACCGTACATTGCACCAGGAACTACAAATATAGCATCCCAAAGATAAATGTACCAATCAGGTAAACCAAAGAAATAAATAGTAATTGTCCCTGAGACAGCTATTACTAAACACACATATAGAACAATCATTCTAGTAGTTAAGCCAAATAGAATAGGCTTATCCTCAGTTTCAAATTCTCTTAAAAATTCTGATCCAATTTTTTTCAATTATTTTCCTTTCATATAAAATAAGATCGATCAATTCTAATTATTCTAGACATGGATTACACTCCTAAAAGTTGCTTAGCTTTTCGACTAGATCCAACCATTACAAAGATATAGATAACCCCCTTAGCAATTGAAGCAAAGGCTGTTCCCCATGAATCACTGGAACCAGTCGTAACCTTAAGGATATCTGCTGCAACAATCGAATCATATACAACAGAAACAATAATTAGGATGACACCAATAAGGGCAGAGGCCGCAAAGTATTTCAAGAAATTAATCGTAACAGATCGTAACGAGTCCATCATAAAGAACGCTACTAACAATGGAGCTATAGCTTTAAGCATATACAAATCCAAGTAACGTAAGAAAACAATAATCCCTAAAATTATGTTAGCCACTCCACTTACAGCTTTTCCGACTAAGGTAATGATAGTTTTTTCAATCATTCCTTTCCCACCAGAAATATTAGAATCAATGGTTGTTTTAACGGTAGGTGTTACATGAGCAATCACTTTCACAACAATATTAAGTAATTCCAGAATGGCATCACAAATCTGAGATGAAGCAGAGATCATAATGAAAGCAAATAAATATTTCATTAAAGCCTCTAACCAAATCTTCTGCGTTAATGCACCTCCCCTTGACTTGACCATTTGTGACCACGATGCCATTTCAAACCAGAAAAAAAGACCTAAAAGGATATACCCAATAGGTCTAACGGCATCAGCCATCATATTTACAGCTTGATTTGTAGCAGAGCTATAACTAGAAAGAGAGCTTGTTAGCTCTCTAATATCTAAATTCATAGGCTACTCCTAAAATTTTAGTTGGGATAGCGATGCGACGACTGCTGCGGCAATTCCTGCAGAAGCCACGGCCAGAAATGCACCATTAATCATAGAATCAGAACCATCATCCTGTCTCTGCTTGTCTTTATTCTTTCTTCCTTGGATATAGTCAACTGAACCATTCCAGATCCAAATAAGACCTGTAATTGTTCCAACTACGCCTAGACCAGTAATAATTTTTGTAATGATTTCCATTTGTTTTACCTCTTTTAATTTTTTTATAACAAAAAGCACTGCAGAGATTTCTACAGTGCCAAACACAATACTATTTTTATAATTCTTCAAATTCTTCACGATAAATCGTCCGAACAGTAGCTACTAGAATACTGAGGCCAATAATAATTGGAACTTCAAAATTCGGATATGGGAAAAATAACCCTCCTCCTTTTGGTGCATCAACCACTTGACCAGCAGTAATAAGTGAATCATGGGACATTCCTAAAATATGCGGTGTATACCATCCAAAAATATTATCAATTATGTTTTCGCTTGGAAAATTGAATAGATGATGAATGATTGCCATTCCCCCAATCAATACGATTGTTATACATATTTTAGCTATAACCCACAGAATAAACATACCAATAGTGGATTTTACAACATTAATACACCAAAGAACGATATAAAAGGGAGCTGTAAAAATTCTAATGATAGCTACCCATAACCAGGAAAAATCATTCCCAAATTTCATAATCCTACTCCTCCACGATTTACCGTTATTATACCATAAAAATAGCTTATTTCAAAGGTTCCTAGAGTATTCTAAGCCTCTTTTTTCTTGCGCTTGCTGTAGAGCAAGCCTGTAGCAACACTTCCCATTGCTAGAGCAGCTAATAGTAAATCTGCAGAATCCTTCTCCCCTGTTGAAGGCAAGCTTCGTTCTGGCTGAGTTACTGGTTGTTGCGGATGTTCTTCAGGAGTTTTTGGCTCTGGTTTTGGTTCCGGTTTTGGCTCTTCATTTTTCGGTTCTTCCGGTTTTGGTTCTTCTGGAGTATGAGTCACAACCGTATTAGAAACAACTTCCACACCGTTAACTGTATGATAATAAGTATTTTCTACTGTTCCTGACTGAATACGTGTCATTTGTAGATATACTTCTGCTTGAAACTCTGATGTCTCTAAAATTGACTTCAAGAAAGTATCATCAAAGCTAATATCTACTTTACCTTTAGCCTTGTCTACTACTTGACTTGTGAACTTAGTTAATTCATCACCAGCTTTGAATTTTTGGCCATCACTTGTTTCAAAATCTACAGCCGCAAACACTTGATAAACACTCTGATAATCATCATGTGTTTCATCGTAATCATCGCTAAATTTATACTCAAACAACTGTTCTGAGCGATCTTTTGGAATCAAGGAACCAACTAATTTATAATTAAATGTTTGATTCATCTTGACTTCTTTTCCATCTAAACTTTCCTTGCTTAAATGGTCGATCACTACATCTTTCTTCGGTTCAATCTTTGGAACATTATTGACTACTGTTTCAGTTACATAGGCCATCCCAAAATCAATTTGGTAGGCTGTATTCTCATACTTACCACCTGTTTGACCCAATTCCTTCTTAACAGTCATTGGATTAGTAATCGTCAGAACTTCTCCAGTTTGAACGTAGGTCTTGTAGAATTCCTCTGGATTCTCAGCCTCAAATACTTGAATAGCTCCTTTTGGAGTGAAATTGCTAGACTTCAAGGCTTCTTGTACACCTGATGGAGCTTTTTCTAGACTTTCATAAAGAGCCATTTTCAAGCCTTTAACCACTTGACCTTTAGAATCAGTCACTTGAACACCATCTTGATTGATCGTAACAGCTTCTTCTGGATAATCATCAACAATGTAGAAGCCTTTACCAATACGATCTTTATCTACTTCAATGCCCTTGTATTGGCTATAATCTGCAGTTACCTTGTAGTAGTTTACAGATCCTGCCAAGACTTGTTTCCCATCGATGTCAACACCTGCCTTGTTCAGATTCTTCTTGCTCGGTTTAACAGTAGGAACATTATTGACAACTGTATCAGTTTGATAGCCGTTACCGAAATCAACTTGGTAAGCCGTATTCTCAAATGATTTTCCTGTATTTCGTAGTTCTTCCTTAGTTACCATTGGATCAATAATTGTAACAGATTTTCCTGCTTTGATATATTGGTTAAAGTAGGCTTCTGGATCATCCACTAAAAATACTTGGAAAGCTCCCTTAGGCTTAATTGCAGAACTATCTAGAAAGGCTTTAACTTTATCATTATCAACAGCTTCGATAGAATCGTACTGATACACTGAAATACCCGAAACTTCTTTTCCTTCGCTATCAATATAACGAATATCAGATTGATTGATAGTCACTGCCTCTTCTGGATAATCATCAATTGCACCAAAGCCTTTTAGAATAGCATTTGGATCTGCCTTTATCCCCTTATACTGATCATAATCCAAAGTTATATGGTAGTAATTAGTTGAACCAGCTAGAACTGTTTTACCATCAATGATAACACCATCCTTATTATGATTGTGTTTGAGAGGCTTGATTAAGTTGTTATTTGGATTGTCAGGATCATTCGGTTTACCTGGTGTTGAAACCTGAACAATATTTGAATAACTTTCGTACTTATTGTTGATCTTTAATTGGAAATTGTTCTTATAAGTTGCCCCATCATTCGTAACCTTACCTACTAAAATTGGAGCTGGAACTAGCACTTCTTTACTTAAATCTTGATTAAGCTTAGATTTCAAACTTTCTAAGCCTTTCATCCGAACAACATGGCTTGATTCGTCATAAGTTAATTCAAAATCTGAACTAGCCTTCTTTGAAGCTTCTACATCTAGTACAAAACCTGAAGGTAATGCATCTACAATTTCAAAGTCTGTAATAGCTTCACGATTAGCTGGAAGAGGCTTAGTTGTTAATTCCCACTGTACTGTTGAAAGCTTAGTCACATAGCTTTTATCAATAGATTCACCTGCAGAATTCTTTACAAATTTTTCTAGGTCAGGCACTGCTTGGAGACGGGCATATCTAACTCTAACAGTTGGAGCTGGCAACAAAGACGGAAGCTCTTTTTCCTTTGGCTCCTCCGGTTTTGGTGGTAGTGCTTCCTCTACTTTTCCTTTCGGGGAAGTTGGTAGAGGAGTTTCCTTTTCGTATGTTACGGCAGCAGGTTTTGGCACGAAAGAAACCTTCTTCAATTCCGCTCCAGATCCCAGAATTGTAAACACAACATTTTGAGCATTTCCTCTCGCATTCTCCGCATCCCACTCGGCTGCTGTTCTTCCCTCTCTAGATCCTGGAGAGGAAGTGTGGAGATAAGTTAGGCTAGATCCATACCCTACTGAGGCAAAGGAAGCTCTAGGAATATCTGAAGCATCATTTACACCTTCTTCAACTCCTCTCATAACTCGTCCATCAAAATTCAAACCAGAGCCACTCGGATTAATAACCATTCCACGACCAGATGAACCATAACTCAAATTTGAGCCTTGACCCCAATCGACATCTGAAATCACAGTTCCGATTAATAGAGAAGCTGGTGTTGTCGTTCCTTCAATATAAAAATCAAAAACCATTTCCAAACGGGTATGATTATTATAGACAAAGTAGAAACTTCCACCATCTCCACCCTTAAGATAAATATCTGGATCTGTCACAGGAACACCATTGCGAACTTCGCCTTGGTAGTCACCTAAATCAGAAACTCTGACTTTGGCCGTTACCTTTCTACCATCCGTAAGAGTTCCAATATTGTGAATATAAAATGTATCTCCGACTTTTGGAGCTTTAATGACATCGTAAGCTCCTGTAACATCTTTGCCAACTTGAGTTCCTTCAGTCCCTGTTACATAAGTGTCTGCATGATAGCCTAAAAATCCTTCCATGCTCTCTACTTGGAGATCATCATCTGGTACAACTGTAAAGTCACCATAATACTCCATCCCTCGACCAGATGAGTTAAAGCCTCCATAGACTTTGAAACCTGTATCAGATCCGAATAAAGGCTTACTTGTTTGAATTGCCTCTTTCTCAGCTTTAGCAGTTGCTAGCTTATTTTTATATTCTGTCAAAGAAGTTTCATAAGCTGCTTTCTTAGCTTCATTTCGTTTTCGGATTTCTGCATTTTCTTGATTTATACGATCAATTTCTGCCTGATTAGCCTTCTGATTTTTCCCATTCTCTTCACGGATTTTCGAATTTTCCTGATTGATACGCTCAACTTCAGCTTGATAAGAAGCTAAATCATTTTTATATTGCTCTTTCTTTGTAGCATTTTCTTCTTGGATTTTCTTGCGTTCCGCTTGATTCTGTTTTTTATCTTCGAGATATTTTTCAGTAGTTTCCGCAATACTATCCGCTTGTGTTCGGTAATCGTTTTCGACTTCCTTTTGTTTTTGATCCAACTCAGAAGCTGAACTCGCTGTACCTTTGTCCACTACAGAATCGAATTCTACATTCACCCCAGCTTCCTGTGCCTTTTTAACAGTTTCATCTAAACCTGAATGTGAAATAGAAACTTCTAATGAACCTGTTTTTTCTTCACTCTTTCCTTGGTTATCTGTAGAAATACTACTTGGATTCGTCTGTGCATAGGGAGCATTTGTGGCTGGATTTTCAGTTCGTTCATCTGCTCTAACCGGACTAGTCATCAAGCCCAAGGCAGCTAAACCAAGAATTACTCCACATGTTCCCCATCGTTTTGTTTTTCGGATTGAACCGATTGCTTGTGTCTCGTTATTAAATTTCATTCATTCTCCTTTTTTATTATCCATTCAATACATCCTTTACAGCACTAGTTTTAGGAAGTTTTTTAGGTTCTTCCTTCTTTGGTTCAGCAGCTTTTTCTTCCGTTTTCTTTGGCTCAGCCGGTTTCTCTTTTTCTTTATAAACAAACTTCAGTGTCTGTTTATCCGAAGAAACCTTCCCTTCCAACTCTTCTGGAACTGCCTTCAAAACATAAGTTGTATCTTTAACTTTAATTTCTGTTTCAACATCACGATCAAATTTCCAGTCTTTACCTACAAGCTCTCCAGCTTTGGAAATAACTTCAGAATTCTTGATTTCCTCGCCCTTTTCGTTGACAAAGATAGCTTTAACTTCCTCACCTTTTTCATGTGCCAAGTAAGTCAGCAAAAGGTCATTTTCAGCAAATTTCCCTTTCTCTTCGCCTTCTTTAAGGGTAACTTCAAATCCATCAACAGTCGGAGCTTTGATATCATAATCATCCCCAGAGAATCCCTTAGCTACAAGAATATCCTGATCAATCTGCTCATTCGTTAAAGCATTCAGAACCTTGACTGTTAAAGAATAAACCTTTTTATCTGCTGGTTTCTTTTCATACAGATAATGTAGTTTAACAGTATCCTTAGTAACTTTTCCAGAAGATTCTTTAGGTTCTCCAGTCAATACATAGGTTTCACCATCAACAGTCAATTCCTTCTTAACTTCAGTTGCCTTCCATTCACTACCAATCTCCTTACCAGCTTCGATAATTGTGATATCGCTTTGCCCAGGAATTTCTTTTCCATCCGCTGTTCGGAAATCAGAAGTAACAGCTCCACCTTCGTTTTTGATAGAATCAGATTTCTTAGCCACTTCTTTTCCATCTAGTGACACTGTACCTGTTGCAGTTCCTTCTCCAGTAAAGCTATAAACGATTGAGTAATCACCATCAGGTAGTTTTTCTGAAAAATCAACCTTCCCATCTTTGACCGGTAATTCTTTATTGACTTTACCACCTTTTAACAAAGCCTTAGTGATTTTTATTCCATCTCCACCGATGGCAACTTGAGCTGTTTGATCTGCGCCCTTAGAGGTTTGTACTTTGACAGTAGCAGTTTCCATAAACTGTTTAACCACTTCAGCATCTACAATTGACTTGTCTTTACCAGTCATATCGTATATATTGGGATGACCCAATTCTTTCATTTGCTCAATCGAACGCATAGAGTTAGTGTCGTTGTCTGTAACCTGATTACGATTGACAACTGACATAAAGGTCTTAGCCCGTCGTTTTGCCCACTCAGCGAAAGATTTGTCCATTTCTTCTGGTTTACCTTTATCCATCCAACCGTCAGTGTATTGGATAACAGATACAGTATCAGAAGGTTTTGTAATTTTTTCAACAATCTCTTCAAATGGAACAACCACATCTACAGACTCATCTAGGTAACGGTGTGAACCTAGAGCATTTGCTAAAGCTGCAAAATAAGCACCATACTCGTGAATTTCAGAATCTTTTTCTGTTGGAGCCTTAATCTTCAACAGATTATCAATGATTTCAAGCGCTTCTTGCTTCGTCAAGAGAGTTGAAGATATGCCCACAGTGTCTTTAATTTCTTTTTTTGTGCTCGCATGATATGAACTCTGTCCGTAATTATCCGCATAAAGTTGAATAATGTGACGACTTTGAGGGTTTTTATTTTCTTCAATAATCTTCTTACTTAGGAGTAAGGAATCCTTTACTTTACCTGCATTAGAAGAAGAATAGTCATAAACATGATCCGTAATAAGAGGATCAATTTCATTTGTTGTGCTAGTATTTGTAGGAGCTTTCGTCTTAAACTGAAGCTCATTAGATCCCGCTTTATCTTCACCAGTTACTACTGTATTTTCAGTAGTTTTTAGTTCTGGAGAAAAATCAGGTTGTTTAGGATCAACTGGTTCTGGATTAGGATTTTTAACCTTAGGCGCATCTTTCTTGACCTTTTCAATTTCAATTTTGGTCTTTTCCAAATCCTTGAATTTGTCGGATTTATTATTGTTAACCTGTTTTTCGTCACCCCCAGAGGATTCTGTAGCCTTCTGCTCTGTTTTTTCAGTCGTAGCTGATTTTACTGAAGATTCACTTTTGGATTCATCTGCTTGAGCTATCGCCGAACCGACAAGCCCAACTGCAACGAGTCCTAGTGCTACAGAACATAGACGTTTTCCGTATTTTCTATAGCTAAATGTTTTTTTCATAGTATCGCCTTTCTAAATGTTCATTGGAATATTTTCTATCGGATATAATCGATGGATCTCTTGCTCTAAAATATACAATTATCATTTTTCCTCCAACCAAAAAGTCACCAAGAAACCTTGATGACTTTAATAAATTTAATTTTCCTTAGATTCTCGTTTGATTTTCAACAGACTTAAAAGTGAAACAGTTACCATTCCCAATAACCAGAGACTAGAAGATTTTTCTCCCGTCTTAGGTAATTCGTATGTTGCAGCAGGTACTTGATAGACTGGATCTTTAACTTTTGCCACTTGTTCATGTACATACTTCGCAGTCTTACCATTTTGAACTACTGGAGTAGAATGAGTTCCTTCTTGTTCAATACTTGCTTTTTGAACAGTCAACTCTTTTTGATGCCCAATTTCTTGCTGTGCTTCCAGATAATCACGAAAAGCAGACAACAACTCTTCATGAGCCTCTAATACCTTTCTTTGTTCTGCTTTTGCAGATTCAAGTTTTGCTAGTGCTAACTCAAGAACGGATTTCTTTTCTTTCAAAACTTCTTGAGCAGTTTCAAGATTAACTTTTGCCTTTTCTAAGAGTTGTGGGGCATTCTTCAAAACTTCCACTCGCTCTTTTGATGCTTTCAAGGCTTCAGTTGATTCTGAAAGTAAAGCTTGACGATTGAGAACAAGTTCTTTAATTCGAGTAAGTTCACCTTGTTTAGCTAATAATGCCTCTTTCTCAGCAGTCAAAGCTTCATTCAGTGATTTCCATTCAGTTTGTTTTTCAGCTAGTTTATCTTTAGCTAACGCAAGTACTTCACGTTTATTTTGTACGTCCGCATTCAACTGTTCCAAAGCCTCTTGCGCTTGTTTATTTTCTAAACTAGCTTTTTTAAGGTTTGCTTCCGCCTGCTTTAACTTAACTTCTGCTTCAGGAGCTTTTAAAGCAATATTCTGAATATCATTACGATTAGTCACTGCATTTTGCGCAGTAACTTCTGCTTGAGTATATTCTGTCTGTGCTTGTTCTTTTCTAGCTTGTGCATCCTTACGTTTCGTTTCCGCAGTATCATAAGTATCCTGAGCCTGTGCCACAGAATTTCTAGCTACTTGAATTCTTTCCTGAAGACTAGCTAGATTGTTCTTAGTATCAATTTTAACTTCTTGATGGAAACCATTTTTCAGCAAATCAATTGTTTTAGAATCTGTTCCAACATAGTGCATCGCAACCAAACCAAGATCTGTCTTTCGGGTTGCTACACCGATATACTGTAGCGTGACTGACTTACAATCAAGTCCTGCAAAGTTTAAAGCATGGCCCCAATCAGCGTGCTTATCATAAAACAGCATCATAATCATGTTGTTGTAAGCCTGTTGTTTCAGATCAGCTAATGTTACTACATTATCTGCATTTTGGAAGCCTATGTTTTCAGTAAGCAAACCTTGATTACCTTGATTCAAGCCAACTTCTTTCGCAACATTGTTCAAAGCATCTAGGTCATGGCCGTACTGATTAGTAGATAGTTGAGTTACTTTCTGTGCCACTTTCTGCATATCCCGATTCACTAAAACTGGAATATCATCGGTTCCCATCAATTGACGGAAATCATTAATCAAATGTGCATTGAAAATGGCAAGTTCATCTTGAACTTCAGCAGATAAATGGTTTACATCAGCAATCACAGTCTTTTTATCTGCTTCACTCTGCTTAAATGGAGAAGTTGGATTGCCGTAATAAGTCTCACCACCATCTGGAGAGCTAAATCCAGCAGCGGTCATTCCTTTCTTGGCAATTTCTTGTAACTTATTTGAATTTTCTTCAGTGGGGTTATTGAAGTAAGCCTTTAAAGCTTCTACATAGCCAGCAGGATAAGTGATAGAGGTCGTTGTCAAACTATCCAGGATACTTTGAGCCTTAGATAGATTCTCTTTAGCTACTCGATACAGATTTTCAGCATTAATAGCTTGAGTGGTTGCTTGATCTAGCTCCTTCGCTTTCACCAACCTAGTTCCTTCAGTACTCGTTACCTCTGCTTCTGCCTGTTTCAGTTTAGAAGCACGTTGATCATCTGCTTCTTTAGCAAGTTCAAACTCTTGTCGAGCTTGTGCTTCAGTTTTTTCGCTCATTTCTAAGTTTAGCTTAGCTGCTTCAGCATTGGCAACAATGCCTGCAACTCCAGTGCCGTCTAAAATAGCCTGTTTTTCAGCTACGCTATGTTCTGCATCTGTAACTTCTTCTGTTTTGTCAGCTAGCTTTCTCGTAGCTTCTGTGACATTTGCTTCCTGATCAGTAACATTCTTTTCATCTTGATTTTGTTGCTCTTCAGCAGAGGACAGTTCTTTTTGAGCCTTCTTCTCAGCAATTTCTTTTGCAGAGACATCTTCTTTTGCATCCTGGATATTTTTAGGGGTTGCTTCATCAACTACTTTCTCAGCTTGAGTAACAGTTTCTGTAGCTTCATCAACTACTTTCTCAGCATCGTTCACCTCATTTTGAGCTGTGTTTACAATCTCCTCATGTTTTTTTACAACTGTGTTTGCCTGATCCACATTTGCTTGGGAGATAGCAACATCAGTTTCTGTAACTGTTTTTTTAGTTGCTGTCTTCTGTTGGCTCCCTGAAATTGGCTCTGTAGGTTTTAATTCTTCTGCGGAAGCTTGAGTCGTTGCTCCAACCGCTGCAGTTGCGATTGCGCCAGCCAATAAAACTTTCTTAACTTCATTCATCATTTCCATTTGATTTCTCCTTTTTGATATTACTTAAAACAATGCTTATTTGAATAGTCTTTTAGTTCTCGTGAGATTTTATCAGACAATTTATTTGGGATAAAAGTCATATATACTAGAATCCCAGAGGCTAAAAGAATAACTGTAAATATTATCTGTATAATACTCATTTCTTCACCTTTTCATAACATCACCTATCTGCTTTCAGCAACAAAGAAACAATTCCTTGCTCCCCAAAACAGATAGATGAGGACTCTATCTGTTAAATTTTACCGCTAGGTCTGTGATAACCTTTACCGGTTAGCTGTAAGATAGTTTTATTACCTTGCTTAATTCGTCTGGCAACTAAAATATCTCCACGTTTAATGGTGCGTATATCTCTATAGATTTTAGAGTATTCTGCAATCATTTCAACGGTTTGAAGTTTTCCTGCCACATACCCTTTTTTGGGAATAAGACCATACTTACTAGTTAATTTCATTTCTTCACCACTTGCAAGCCGTGCAGTTGCATCACCTTGCAAACCTAGTCGTCTTAAGTCAGTGAGTATAACCTCACTGGTTGATTTTATTTGATTCATATTGTCCTCCTTTTTGAATCAAAGGCTGATTTACAGCCATGCCGAGTTGATGCCGTACATCTCTACTGTGTTTTTTACGCACGATTTATAGTTTAGAAATCGCAAACTCTTTCGTCTTACGGGACAAGTCAACCGTGACTTTACATAATGCAGTCAGCACTAGATATACTTTCTAGATACACACCGCCCCTGTTCTTCTTTTTATGCCTAGACTGCGCTAATCGGGACAGTGGGGATATTCAATTTTCAAAGAACAAGAGTAGTTTTAGGACTTGCTCAGGTCAGATATCACATATAAAAATTACTTTCTGAATAATTTTTTTAATGATTTTCAATACACTTTCGAGCGTTACTATTGTAAATCGCAAGTAACCCATTAAAAACATATTCAGCAATTACTTCTGATGAACGGGCAAATCGCATATTTTCTAAAGCATATCGATAGCGTTCTTCAAATGGCATCATGATATAGGCTGCCATCGTATCTGAGTAATTTTCTTCTAAAAGTTGAGAATAAACTAAATCATAAATATAATCCTTATCATACTTGCTAGCTTTATCAACTTTTCTGGAAAGTCTGTCTTGTTTATTATTTGGGGAATTTCTAGGGAACCTCTCCTCGTCCTCATCAGAAATAACTAATTCAGTGTCTTTATTATTAGTCTCACTATATTCAGTATCGTTAGGGTCTAAATTTGACACCAGGCCCGTATAAATCTGACACCCCCCTGGTGTTTTTTTGACACCCCCCTGGTCTAAATCTGACACCCCCCTAGTATCAGATTTGGAATCACCTGATTTATCAACCATTCTAGCAACTGTGTCATCTTGCAAGAGACCAAGGTAAATTCGGTTAGCTAGATTTCCTGATTTACTTGTAGATTGTTGAACCTCATGAATTAATCCATACTCTGTGAGTTGCTTCTTAATTCTTAATAGGGTAGATTTCGAGCAACTTAGTATCTTCATCAAATTAGAGTTGGAATAAACCAGATAAATATTTCCATTCTCATCAATCCAATTATTCTTGAAAGAAAGATCTAGTCTATCTTTAAGCATGGCATAAGCGACTTTTGCATCTAACCTCATATCCTCATAAATAGGATTTTCAAACAAAACCTTTGGTAAGGCATAAAAGCGATCAGATGTCTGATAATGGCTAGCACTAATAAACTGAATTTGTTTCATAAATTACACCTCTTTCAGTCTAAAGTCACCATTCATGGTAAATCCTATCAACCCAAAGGCCTCAAGTTCTCCTATACTTGCTATTATTTCTTTTCGTGTTGAACCTGTTTCCTTCATCAAAAACTGGATTATCATCTCTCTTGAAATTATCTCCTTACTTTTTCGTCTCATAATTTTTCCTCCCAAAATACAAAAAAGAACTAACGGATTTTTCCGTTAGTTCAATATTTTCTATTTATCAAAACACTAGACACTTACTAGACTTTATTTTCACTGCTAGATAGATTGAGAAGAAGGGTAAAGGTGCTTCCCCGTCCGTACTGGCTGCTGACTGTGATTTCTCCACCCAATTGATGGGCCAATTCACGCGCAATCGCAAGACCTAAGCCATGACCACCTGTTTTCATATTACGCGAAGTTTCGACACGATAAAGTCGTTTGAAAATATTCTCCAAGTCCTCTGGTGCAATGCCCTGCCCCTCATCCGTTACACTGATTGAAAGCTGGTTTTTCTCCAGCTTAGCTACCACCTCCAGCTTGGTTCCTGGAGCTGAGTATTTAAAAGCGTTATTGACCAGATTCACCAAGATACGAGAGAGTTTGGCATAATCTCCCTCAATTCGGGCAGACTCAGGGATTACCTGCAAATGGACATCTCGCTCCTCCTGCTCAATCAAGAACTGAAATTCACTCATGCACTCAATCAAGAGTTGGTCCAGAAAAATACTGTCTTTGCTGGCAGTTTCCACCTGATTTCTAGCTGTGTTTAGGGTCAAAAAATTCAACTCTTCAACCAGTTTATTGAGTCTTTCTGTCTGGCGTCCAATGGTTGCTAGATAATGGGCTTGTTCTCCTTCCTTGATAACCCCATCCAAAATCCCTTCTACAGTCGCTTGGATCGAAGTGATAGGGGTCTTGATATCATGCGACAGCTGGGCAATCATCAAGCCCTTGTCTCGTTCGCTTTCTTCCAAGGAATCAAAGGTTGCTTGCAAATCATGGGACATTTCATTGAAAGCTTGCCCTAACTGCTGAAATTCTGCAGGCCCTTGAACCTCCAGATTTGCAGGGAAGTCCTTGTCCGCTACTCGCTTGGCATGTTCCTTAAGTTTGGCCAATGATGTAAAGACAGGCGATAGGAGAAAGAGACTAATCCCAGCACCGACAAAACTTGCGATTAAAGTCATGCCAATCAGGAAATAAATTTCTCTTTGCTCAATTAACATGCGCTGGATAGCCCAAAAAACCACGATAATCGTTAGGAGTGTTGAAATGATATACCCCACTAAAATATAACTTTTTAATTTCATTGACTACCTCGTGCTTTCTCAATTTTGTAGCCCAAACCCCAGACGGTTTTGATAGTGGGCGTTTCTGCACTGGCATGTTTAGCCAACTCCTGTCGAAGAGCATGAATATGAACATTCAAGGTATTAGTATCATCCACATAGTCTTCTTGCCAGACCTTTTCATAGAGATCTGTCTTAGAGAAAACCCGCTCTGGATTGCTAGCTAAAAGCCATAGAAGTTCGAAGGATTTGACTGTCAAATCAAGCGCCACATCTCCGACTTGGACCTCATGGCTACCGTGATTCATTCGTAAATCCCCGAGACTAACGACTTCTGTCTCACCTCCACGATGAAGGCGACGCAAGATATTGTGGACACGCAAAACCAGCTCACGTGGGCTAAAGGGCTTAGCAATAAAGTCATCTGCCCCCAAGCTCAGGCCGTAAATCTTGTCCTGCTCACTGGTCTTAGCCGTGATAAAGAGAAAAGGCTGATCTGGAGATTGATACTGAACCTCACTAATCAAGTCATAACCATCCATCCGAGGCATCATGATATCTGTAATAATCAAATCAATCGGTTTTCGCTTGAAGATTTCCAAGGCCTCTACTCCATCATGAGCCACCAAAACCTGATACCCTGCCTGAACCAGATAGCGTTGATGAATATCTGTGATTTCTACCTCGTCGTCAACGAGTAAAATAGTCTTTCCCATCTGTCTCTCCTTTGAAAAAAACAGTGCTATACTACAATAGTATAACACTATTTTAATCGCTTTACGAACATTCTAAACCATATCCGGATTTTTCAAATTCTAGATAGAAAGTCTGTAACTAGACTAGTCATTCTCCTCTTTTTTAGCTTTCAAACCGAGTCCACCTAACAGTCCAGCCAAGGCGAGTCCAAAGAATCCAAGAGTAGCCATTGATGTTTGGGCTTCACCAGTATATGGAAGCATGTCTTTTTTGCCTTTCATTTGATCAGCCATCATCGGATTTGACACCTTGTTATTAGATGCCATCTCGCCTTCATCAGGCATTTTGCTTGTGGCTGCTGGAACTTGATCTTGTTTCATACTTGGTGTTGCCATAGGCTGGCTAGCATTCATGGTTTTATCTTGCTCTTTGTTTGGCATCATCTTATCCTGGCTAGTAGCTGGCATTTTAGATTTCATCTCATCTTGATTAGCACTTGGCATTTGAGCGTTTATATTAGACGCATCTTGATGACCATTCATCATTGGAGCCGGCATAGCTGAACCATTAGAAGATGAGACGGAATCTGACTGCATCGGAACAAGAGACTGATGTCCATTCAAGTTCACTGTCAAATCTTTAGTCGCTACTAGGTTAGTCAAATCGGCCTTACCATCTTTAGCGCCGTACACTTTGATAGTAGCTTTATAGCTTTGAGTGCCGTTTTGTTTTAAGAGGTCAAGCAAGTCTTTGTCTGATTTACCTTGAGTGCCAGCCAAATCTACTTCATAGAAGTAAAGACCTTTGCCCAATTTTTCTACTGGTGGAAGGGCGGGATTTTTGGCTGAACCGTTGTCTGACCATGGGGCCTTATCGGAGGCTTTCAAAATAAGACGAGTCAACATACCGTCACCAGCGAAGAATTCGTATGGAATAACTTGATTGACGCCAGCTGTAAATGGGCCTGGGAAGTTCGCTTTGTCCAAGTAAGTAGCTGGAACATCTATTGTGTCTTTAGTGTTGTCGGCTACGCCTTTTTGAACTTCAGCTGGGGTGGTTAAGCCATTCAAGTTGACATCCAAATCCTTAGTCGCTACGAGATTGCTCAAATCGGCCTTGCCATCTTTTGCACCGTACACTTTAATAGTAGCTTTATAGCTTTGAGTACCGTTTTGTTTCAAGAAATCAAGAAGCTCTTTATCTGATTTTCCTTGAGTGCCGGCCAAATCCACTTCGTAGAAGTAGAGACCTTTGCCCAATTCCTCTACCGGTGGGAGAGCGGGATTTTTAGCTGAACCGTTGTCTGACCATGGAGCCTTATCGGACGCTTTCAAGATAAGGCGAGTCAACATCCCATCACCAGCGAAGAATTCATATGGAATAACTTGGTTGACTCCAGCTGTAAATGGACCTGGGAAATTAGCTTTGTCAAGGTAGCTAGCTGGGACATCTACTGTGTCTTTGGTATTATCAGCCACACCTTTTTGCACTTCAGCTGGTGTGGTTAAACCATTCAAGTTGACATCCAAATCCTTAGTCGCCACAAGATTTGTCAAATCAGCCTTGCCATCTTTAGCGCCATACACTTTGATAGTAGCTTTATAACTTTGAGTGCCGTTTTGTTTCAAGAAATCAAGAAGCTCTTTATCTGATTTACCTTGAGTACCTGCCAAATCCACTTCATAGAAGTAAAGGCCTTTGCCCAATTTCTCTACCGGTGGGAGAGCAGGATTTTTAGCCGTTCCATTGTCTGACCATGGAGCCTTATCAGAGGATTTCAATATAAGGCGAGTCAACATACCGTCACCAGCGAAGAATTCGTATGGAATGACTTGGTTGACTCCAGCTGTAAATGGACCTGGGAAATTGGCTTTGTCAAGGTAGCTAGCTGGAACATCTACTGTGTCTTTGGTGTTATCAGCCACACCTTTTTGCACTTCAGCTGGAGCAGTCGCTGGTTGCGCTTCACTGGCTTCGCGGTCTTGTCCAGAAACTGTAGACGTGGGACCTTCCACAGGTTTAACTGTATCTTCTGTTTGTTTCTTAGAGTCAGGTTGTGCTTGCACTTCTTCTTTTGGTGCTACTACTGGCTCTTTAGCAGTTTCGTCCGCTTTTTCTGAAGAGCTTGTGGTGTCCACACTTGCTTGAGGTGTTGGAATAGACTGTTCTGAAGGAAGAGCTACATCGACTGCTTTTTTGAGAACCTCTGCTGGTAAGTCGCCCTTTTCACTCACCGAGGCGTCGTTTGGCACGACTTGAGCAGTAGTCGGATTGACGACATCAGCACGTGCAGAACTTGGTTGACCGACTAGGACAAAGAAGCCACTAGCCACAACAACTGAAGCAACACCAACACTGAGGCGGCGAATAGACCAACGAGTATATCTCTGATTTGGATTGAATTTCATAGGATTCTCCTTAGAGTTTTCTTTTTTTGATGACTCTAGTATAATCTCCTAAAATTAAAAAGGATTAAGAAAAAGTTAAAATTTTTCTTAAATCCCTCTTATAAAATACTTATATTGACTCAATAGTCGTTGAAAAAAAGAATAGTCATTCCTCTTCTACTCACTAAGGCTTGCTAGGGTATCCAAATATTGGTTATTAATCACCGCCATGATATAGGTATCCGGTTTTAATAAATCATTTGGTCCAAACTGTACATCTAAGGGAGCATTTTCGTAGTCACGAAAACCGAGGATATTGAGATTGTATCGTCCTCGAAGGTCTAGTCGACTAAGACTCTGCCCTGTCCAGGACTGTGGAATTTTCATCTCGACAATTGAGACATTCTTGTCCAACTGAAAGACATCTACACTGTTATTAAAGAGAATCGTCTGTGCCAACGAACGACCCATCTCAAACTCTGGTGAAATGACTGAGTCTGCACCGATTTTTTCAAGGACTTTTTTTGCTGTATGGCTTTTAACCTTAGCAATAACAGTCGGCACACCCAGACTCTTGCAATGCATGACTGCAAGAACACTAGACTCTAGATTTTCACCAGTTGCGACGACTACGGTATCGCAGGTATCAATTCCAGCTGATAGCAAGAGTTCCTCATCTGTGATATCTCCAACAACACCACGCACCAAGACTGGTTCAAATTGATTGATTCGTTCCTCATGATTATCAATAGCGATAATATTTACATCATGCTTGGCGAGAGCAGCCAGAACACTACTCCCAAAAATACCCAAGCCTAAAATTCCGATTGTCCGATCTGACATAGTTTATCCTTTCTTATCCTATGGTAATATCTGCCTTCATATAGTGAATCATATCTTTCTTATCTGGCCGATACTCAGCCAAACTAACTAATAGCGTCAGAGGTCCGATTCGCCCAATAAACATCAGTAGCATGATGACACTAAGCGCTAGCTTACCTAACTCTGGTGTCAAATTAGCAGTTACTCCAACCGTGGCAAGAGCTGAAATAGTTTCAAACATCAGGTAGATAAATTTCGGATTCCCTTCTGCTGTTATTCCTAGTAAAATCAAGCCAACCAGAAAAGTCAATAAAAAAATAATGAAGACACTGAATGATTTTTGGACTGTCCGAGGTTCAATCGTTCTCTGTGCTACATTGGCATGAGGTAACCCTAAAAATTCACTACGTGCGAATACCAACAAGACAAAGAAGGTTGTGATTTTTAGTCCCCCTGCTGTACCGCCAGGTGCCCCACCCAGAAACATCTGCAAAATATAGATCATCAAGGTAACAGGCCTAGCCTGAGTAAAATCAATAGAAGCAAATCCTGCCGTCCGCATGCTAACAGTTTGGAAGAAACTAACCAGCAATTTATCTGGGAAGCTGAGATTGCCAATCGTTCCCGAATTGTTCCACTCTATCAAGAGGGTTGAAACTGTTCCAGCAAATAAAATCCCCGCTGTTAAGAAGAGGACTAGCTTAGTATGGAAACGAAGACGACGCTTTTTCTTCTTTCCTAATTGGGTAGCCAAGTCGAACCAAACCATGAAACCTAGACCACCCGTAATAATCAAGCCTGCTATCACTAGATTAATCAATGGGTCTGTCTGAAAGGCTAGCAAACTCGTGCTACCAAAATTATCAAATCCAGCATTACAGAAAGCTGAAATAGCTACGAAAATGGAAGTAAAAATTCCCCGTCCCCAACCAAACTCGGGGACAAAACGAAAACTTAGCAGAAAGGCTCCGAATCCTTCTACTAGAAAAGTCGTCACGAAGATGGAACGTAGAAAATCCCTCAGAGACTGGGTTTCTTCGAAGCTAAAGCTCTCCAGAATCGTTTCTCGACCTCGAAGACTGAGTTTTTGCTTGCCCTGGATATAGAAAATTCCGATAAAAGTCATGAGACCCAAACCACCAATCTGAATCAAGAACATACAGATCAGCTGCCCCCAGACATTGTAGGTCGAAGCGACAGGTAAGGTAAAAAGTCCTGTCACACAGACCATAGATACAGCTGTAAATAAATGATCAAAGTAACCGGCATGAGATGTTGGAGATTGTACAAATGGCAGACTCAAAAGGAGAGACCCCAAGAGAATAACCAAAGCAAAACTTAAAAAGATTCTCCGAGCGGGTGATAAACGCCCTAGAATGGTATTTATTTTTTCAACAATTGATTTTAATAACATAGCTACATTGTACCACAAAAATCTGAGAATACTCACATATGACTAACGATATCAAGGCAGAGACCTAGCGCCTTATCAAAAGCTTCTGCACCCCAATCGCGTTGGTCATAGTTATCAAGATCTGCCAAAGAATCTGCCGTAAACAACAACTCACCCCAAACTGCTCCGCGAAGCTGAGCTACTGCCGCAAGAGCTGCACACTCCATCTCCACAACTACGCAGCCTTCTTCCTTGCGATAGGCAACTTTTTCAGCTGTTTCTCGGTAAAATCCGTCTGTCGACCAAGTCATGACTTCTTCGTAAGGGACACCTAGTTGTTCCAAAACTTGCTCGATAGAAGAAACAGCCTCTACATGCACATCCATATAACGAGAAGGCGCTACATAGTGGTAGCTGGTTCCCTCATCTCGCAGAGCGCGAACAGGAACGAGAAAGGCATTTTCCTCTATATCGGCTAGGACTCCACAAGTACCAGTGGAAATGATTTGCTCCACACCATAGCCAATCAACCAATCCATAAACTGGGCCGCAGGGGCAGAACCAACAGGAGCCTGAGCCAGACACACTTCCTCACCCTTGTAACTCATGACATAAACAGGATAGGTTTTAGTGGCAGACACAAACTCCCCAACGCACTCCGCCCCTACTTCCTGAGCGTAGCGGTCAATCTCCTCTTCCAAAAATGCATAGATGCACTTCTTTGGCAACTGTAAATCTAATCCTTCGTGATTTGGCATGATGACTGCCTGAGGATTATCATCAAACTCTAAAATAGGAATGGCATGTTTTTGAATCATAGAGTACCTCCTCTAAATTTGTACTATTATAACAAAAGCAAAACGAAAGTCAAGACGGAAGCCTAAGTCAAATCAGAAAAAACCTACCTTAAGTAGGAAACAACAATTAAATGCTTTTTTCGTCATAATAAACTTGCTATAGCTTAGGAATTATCTTATAATAGATTGAATTTGAAAAAGGGAGAAATCTTATGAAATTCTATTCCTATGACTATGTGCTCAGTCAGATCAGTCAACAGAATTGGGCCATGATTATCGTATCAGCTTTACTGCTTATCGTGACTGGATTTTTTTGCATTTAAAGCTTTCAAAGATAAAAAAGGGAGCAAGTTCCGTGAATTATCGCTCATTTCTATTTTGACCTTAATCGCATTCGTTTTGATAAGCATTACGAATCTTCAAAACAGTCAATCCAATGATAATCAATTCCGCTCTTCCCTAAACTTTATCGAAGTCGTTTCAAAAGAATTAGGTGTAGATAAAAAAGAGGTCTATGTCAATACCTCAGCAGTAACTGATGGAGCTATTATTAAGGTTGGCGAACATTTTTATCGTGCCATTAGCGGGACTGACCAAGATAGCTATTTATTAGAAAAAATGGAACTCTATAAATCAGATGTTGAACTCGTGGAGGTTGAAAAATGATAAGCTTTTTTGCTACAATTGCAATTAAATTGGCCTTGGGGCTTCTTTCTCTTGTTTTTGTTATTAACGTAACAGGTAAAGGAAATCTAGCACCAAGTTCTGCAGTGGACCAAATCCAGAACTTTGTTCTCGGGGGTATTATCGGTGGGGTTATCTACAATAGTTCTATTACCATCATCCAATACATTGTTATCCTCATTATTTGGACTATTCTCATTTTACTCCTTAAATGGTTGAATACCAATGTTTCCTTCATCAAACATCTGATTGACGGGAAACCAACTATTATCATTAAAAATGGTAAGTTAGATCCAGAAGCTTGTCGCTCAAAAGGTCTTGCAGCCGCAGATGTAGCTCTTAAATTGCGCTCTCAAGGAATCTTCCAACTGAAGGATGTCAAGAGAGCTGTGATTGAGCAAAATGGACAGCTAATTGTTGTAAGAATGGGTGACGAAAATCCTAAGTACCCCGTCATCACAGACGGTGTTGTCCAAGTTGAAATCCTAGAAACCATTGGCAAATCAGAAGAGTGGCTAACTGAGAAATTGAAAGAAGAAGGTTTCGAAGATGTTTCTAATATCTTTATCGCTGAATATGATAAAGGTCAATTGAATATTGTAACCTATTAAAAAAATAAACTGATGCTTTTCGTATCAGTTTTTTGCTTTTTAGCATAAAAGGGTATATACTTAAATTAATATCTGATTTATACTCTTCAAAAATCAAATTCAAACCACGTCAGCTTCGCCTTGCCGTACTAGAGTACAGCCTTCGGCTAGCTTCCTAGTTTGCTCTTTGATTTTCATTGAGTATTAGTTTAGATAATTCAAAAATTTAACGGAGGTATCCCCCATGTCAATCGAAGAAAAATTCAACCAAGCTAAAGGTTCTGTTAAAGAAGGTTTTGGTAAACTAACTGGCGATACAAAAACTCAAGCAGAAGGAGCTGCAGAAAAGGTAGCTTCAAAAGCTAAAGAAGTTGCTGAAGATGCAAAAGAAGCTGTCGAAGGCGCAGTATCTGGTGTAAAAAATATCTTTAAAAAAGACGGAGAATAATTCTTTTTCGTCCTAATAACATAAGAAAATCTCCCTTCTCTTTCGAGAAAGGAGATTTTCTTTTATGGTCGTCCACCAGGGCCTCCATTTCCTTGAGGGCCACTGCCAGGTGCTCCTCCGCCTCCAGGCATAGAATTGACGATTTCAGTTTGTTTTTCACCGTTGAGGTAGATATCTCCACCTGTATAGGTCGCTGTCCCATCAAAGTCAAATCCTGATTGACCTGTCATTTTGATGGTTCCGCCATTGACTGTGATATTACCGTTTGAGTCAATTGGATCTGTATCCCCTTGACCAACTTCAACTGTCAAGTTCCCACCATTCATAGTGAAGAAAATTTCACTTTGTTGGGCATTTTTGTTGGCTGCATTGACACCATCATCCGTTGAATAGATGGTGATATCTCCGCCGTTGATTGTGATTGACTTACCTTCAAGCCCTTCTGTAGAATTCTTAACAGTATAGGTACCACTATCGATAACCAAATCACCTGAAGCGTGGATACCATCGTCCCCTGCAGTAACGGTTATAGTGTTATCAGAGAGATACATGGTTCCAACAGAAGTATCGTCATCATTATCAACCTTAACTCCGTCTTCCTTAGCATCGATAGTCATGGTTGTGCCGGTAATGTTAAGTTCGTCATTGACATTAAAGGCATCTCCGACTGCTGTGATATTGTAAGTACCGCCTGTGATGTGAAGTGTGTCGTTGGCCTTGATAGCATTGTTTTTCTTACCATCTACATTGAGAGTTCCTTTACCATTGATGGTCAAGTCCACTTTAGAGAAGAGGGCCGCGTCAGCCTTGTCATCACTATTTGAAGCTGAATCTGAAAGGCTATTGGTTGTGCCATCTGCTAGAGTTAGGTAAACATGTCCAGCTGATGTTGCAGAAATAGCTGCATTGGCGTTGGTCATTGTTACACCATTTAGAACGATGTGTACGTCATCTGAACTTCCAGTTTCGATCTTGATTTGAACTCCATCAGATTGACCAGAAATGACATAGGTACCTGACTTAGAGATTGTAACGGTAGATCCTGATACGGCCACTCCGTCACCTGATACCGTCGCCGTTGACCCTGACAAAGTTACAGTTGCAGCTGTTTTTTCATCATAAGAAGTATCATAGTCCTTATCTGTAAAGTAACTAGTTGTTTTCTTATTGGTAGTCACTGTTGTCGTTGCAGTACTATTGCTAGCTGTTGTATTTGAAGTTGACTGGGTACATGCTGTTACCAGTGCTAGAGTTGTTATACTTGTTAATAGGAATGTCCATTTTTTTGCTTTCATGCTCGTTTCCTCGTCTTTCATTTTACATGCTCTTAGTCTACGGGTCTTTCCTAAAAGAAGCCTAAACTTTTTCTGAAAGTTTTCTTAAGTTTAGTTTCAATTAAGTTAAATTTAACAAAAGTTTTAGAAACCCCCTCTAGAATTGTAGACAAGCAAGTTCACCTTGTTTAAAAATAGTATAACTGAAAGCAAGAGGAGAAAGACTTATGAAACCATTAGAAACAACTTTTAAGCGGATTGAAACCAAATATATTATCTCCAAAGATAAACTAGACAAACTGATTCAAGATTTAAAGGAATATTTAGTAGAAGACGACTATCCAATTTCAACTATTTCAAATATCTACTTTGATACGGAAGACTTTGCTGTGCTCCAAGATGATGATTTTGGAAATAAGCGAAAAGAAAAGGTTCGGATGCGGACCTATCTCAGCCAACCTAAAGCAGATAGTCAAGTATTTTTAGAAATCAAAACCAAGGACCAAGAAGGAGTTGGTCGCAAGTTTAGACTACTCTCAACTCCTACTTCTATCCTTAATTTTATGACCAAAGGGCACTTGGATGCTAGCATTACTGATACAGTCGTCATTGAAAAAGTGAAAAAACTTCATCAGGATTACAAGCAAGCAATCCAGCCTCGTATGTACATCTACTACGATCGTTATTCATTAAAAGAAAAAAAATACATCGAGGGCTACAACTATAACAAAATTCGTATCACAATTGACCAAAATCTAGTCTATAGAGGTGAAAATGTCAGTCTTTTCGCTGGAAACCATGGGGATGCTTTACTAGATGATAATACTGTGATTATGGAGATTAAAGCTCCTGGAAACAAACCTCAGTGGTTACAAGACATTCTAGACAAGTATAGTTTGATGGAGCACAAATTTTCAAAATACAGTTGTGCTTACCACAAATCTCAAGGGCTTCCTTATGCACCACGTCCCAGTATAGAAAGCGCAGGTACCGCTTATGCTTAATCTATTTAACTCCATTTTCAACAACGCTACTGCAAGTGCAGACCCCTTCCAACTACTGCTGGCACTTCTAGTCAGTCTAGTCCTCGGTTTGGCACTTACTTGGACCTACAAATATCGGACCCTCTACACCAGAGAATTTGCTATCAGCTTGACTCTGCTTCCCTGCCTTATGACCTTGGTTATTTTTCTGGTCAATGGGAGCTTGGGTACTTCAATTGCTGTAGCAGGAACTTTTAGTTTGATTCGTTTCCGTTCTGCAACCAGTGGTTCAAGAGAACTGATTGCAATTTTCCTTGCCATGATTATCGGTCTGGCTTGTGGAACAGGCTATCTCTTCCTGGCAATTCTCTTCACACTCTTTATCTTGGGCGTTTGGTTCCTTTTGGAAAATCAACAAGTCAAAACTGACAATCAACGTCGTAGACTTTTGACAATCACGGTAGCCAATCAAGAGAAGGTACAGGAAGCTATCCAATCAGCTCTTGACCAATTCTGCTCAGAAATTGACATGATTACGATCAACAGCACAAATGCAGGGGACAACCTTAGCATTGTCTATGAAGTCGAGCTAAAAACAGAGGCAGATGATTTCCAAGTGACTAGCTATCTTACACAAAATATTCATCAATGCGATGTGGCATTGACTAAAAAAGCTAAAAAGAGAAAAAATCTCTAAAGACGAAAAACGAGGCTGGGATAAAAATTCCGACCTCGTTTTTTGCTAGCAATAAGTTTTTGATACTGAGACTGGTTAGGCTTTTCGATTCCAAAGAGTTCTTGTGAAAAAGACTTCACTTTCTCTTTCTACAACCTTTAATTTCCTTTAACTGGAATCTCTTTGATAACTCGTGCTGGATTTCCTGCTAGAACTACATTGTCACCAAAGGATTTTGTAATGACCGCTCCTGCTCCTGCAACGACATTGTCCCCTAAAGTAACACCCGGTAGGACAATGACACCACCACCTGCCCAAAAGTTCTTACCAATCGTGATGGGTTTGCCAAACTCTAGTCCCGAGTTTCGTTCGTCGGGGTCCAGTGGGTGAAGGGGTGTTAAAAACTGACAATTAGGACCAATCATGGCATTATCACCGATGGTTATAGGACAAACATCTAGCATAGTTAAATTCCAATTGGAATAAAAATTTTCTCCCAGATGAATATTGACCCCGTAATCTACTACCAATCGAGGATTGACATAAAGATTTTCACCAGTTGAACCAAACCATCCTTTGATGATTTCCATACCTTTTACTGGATCAACTTCTTCATTAAAAGCTGCTTGCTTTTGTCGCGCTGTTTGCGCTAAGGTACGGAGTTCTGGGTCGAATGGGTGATAGGGTTCCCCCGCAATCATTTTTTGATATTCAGCTTTCATATTTTGACATCCTTGTTTATTTTATACTCTTCGAAAATCAAATTCAAACCACGTCAGCTTTATCTGCAACCTCAAAGCCGTGCTTTGAGCAACCTGCGGCTAGCTTCCTAGTTTGCTCTTTGATTTTCATTGAGTATTAGATGATTGTAGCATAGTTCTATCTTTAATACAAGCATCAAAAAAACTAGTGCATCGCACGATGCACTAGTTTCTTATTAGAAAGTTGATTTTTATCAATACTTTACAGAGTTGATTAGTCTTCTTTCTTTTTACGAGCCATAAGTCCGAATCCACTCAAGACACCTACTAATCCAAGGGCAGCAAGACCAGCATGGTCTTTAGTACCAGTATTTGGCAACTGAGGAGTTGTTGTCTTAGCTCCTGTTTCAGTTACTAGAGCTGATTTACTTGGTGTTTCTGGAACTTGGATTGGTTTTGGTTCTGGTGTCGGAACTGGATCTGGCGTTGGCACTGGATCTGGCGTTGGCACCGGATTCGGTGTTACCACCTTCTTGTAGATGTGTTGGATATTACCATCTTTATCTACAACTGTCTCCACAAACTCGTAACCTGGAATTTCTTTCTTAGGCTGTTCACCATTCTCAGTCGGATATCCTGGAATTGGATTTCCATTTTCATCAACATAAGAGGTCGTAATCTTTTCGTAGACGTGCTCGGTATCTCCGTTTGGAAGTTTCTTCGTTTCTACGAAGCGGTAACCTGGAATAGCTTTCTTCGGTTGTTCGC
>NZ_KQ970825.1:30313-55819 GCF_001579645.1 Streptococcus infantis | reverse complement strand
CTTTCTTCGGTTGTTCGCCATCTTCACTTGGATAGCCTGGAATTGAATTGCCAGCTTTATCCTTAAATGATGTCGTAACTGGTTCGTAGACGTGCTCTGTATCTCCATTTGGAAGTTTCTTAGTCTCTACGAAGCGGTAACCTGGAATAGCTTTCTTCGGTTGTTCACCATCTTCACTTGGATAGCCTGGAATTGAATTGCCTTCTTTATCCTTGAATGATGTTTTAACTGGTTCGTAGACGTGCTCGGTATCTCCGTTTGGAAGTTTCTTCGTTTCTACGAAGCGGTAACCTGAGATTTCTTTCTTCGGTTGTTCGCCATCTTCACTTGGATATCCTGGAATTGAATTGCCTTCTTTATCCTTAAATGATGTCGTAACTGGTTCGTAGACGTGTTCGGTATCTCCGTTCGGAAGTTTCTTAGTCTCTACGAAGCGATAACCTGGGATTTCTTTCTTCGGTTGTTCGCCATCTTCACTTGGATAGCCTGGAATTGAATTACCTTCTTTATCCTTGAATGATGTCGTAACTGGTTCGTAGACGTGCTCGGTATCTCCGTTCGGAAGTTTCTTAGTCTCTACGAAGCGGTAGCCTGGGATTTCTTTCTTCGGTTGTTCGCCATCTTCACTTGGATATCCTGGAATTGAATTGCCTTCTTTATCCTTGAATGATGTCTTAACTTGTTCGTAGACGTGCTCGGTATCTCCGTTTGGAAGTTTCTTAGTCTCTACGAAGCGGTAGCCTGGGATTTCTGCTTTTTCTTGTTCACCATCAACTGTAGGATATCCTGGGATTTCTTTTCCTTCTTTATCCTTGAATGATGTCCTAACTTGTTCGTAGACATGCTCTGTATCTCCGTTTGGAAGTTTCTTAGTCTCTACGAAGCGGTAGCCTGGGATTTCTGCTTTTTCTTGTTCACCATCAACTGTAGGATATCCTGGAATTGAATTGCCTTCTTTATCTACAAATGTAGTAACCGGTGTTACTGTTGGTGTATATGTTGCAGAAGCTTTTGTTCCGTTCATATCTTCACGAACAACTGTAACAGATGGAGCTGTTCCAGTAAATGATTTCTCAGGTACGAGGGTTACTGTTCCATCTGCTGCTACTGTGTATGTACCAACACCTGAAATAGTCTTAGTTGTTGAACCATCGTCAAATGTTGCTGGAACGTCATTATTCATTGGAACACGGCTATCGCCTTCCTTGAATGTTGGTTTACCAGACTGTTCTTTACCTTTTGGTCCAATAGTTGTAGCTGGTTCACCTGTTGGAGTTACTGGTGTCACAGTTGGGGTGTACTTAGCTGTGACTGGTTTGCCGTTCTTGTCTACACGTTTAACAGTGACGCCTGTTCCTGTGCCAGTGAATGATTTTTCTGGGACGAAGGTTACTGTCCCATCTGGAGCAACAGTGTATGTACCTTCTCCTGGAATAACTTTCGTTGTTGAGCCATCTTTGAATGTTGCAGGAGTATCTTCATCGATAGGAACATTTGGATCGCCTTCAGTAAAGGTTGGTTTACCTGTTTGAGTGGCACCTTGGATATCAGTAGATGTCGCATCTTCAGATGTTGGAACGACTGGAGTAATCTTAGGTGTGTAAGTTGTTTCTACAGCAGTACCGTTAGCATCTTTAGCTTGAACCTTAACTGGAACAACATCACCTGAGTATGATTTATCAGTTGGTGTGAAGGTTACAACACCTGTTTCCTTATCAACTGTGAAAGTACCAACAACCTTGCCTTCTGGTGATTTCGCTTCTACTGATATAGCTGGTTGACCATTCTTGTCAAGAAGAGTAATGGTATCCTTGTCGATTGGTGCGACTGGGTCACCTTCAGTGAAGGTAACTGTTCCAGTTTGAACAAGACCTTGAGGGCCAGTTGATTCTGCTGGTGTAGCAGTTGGAGTCACCGGTATTACTGTTGGGGTGTAAGTTGCAGAAGCTTTGGTTCCGTTCTTATCTTCACGAACAACCGTTACGGCCGGCGCTTTACCCGTGAATGACCTTTCAGGAACAAAGGTTACTGTTCCGTCTGCTGCTACTGTGTATGTACCAACTCCATCAACTGTCTTGGTAGTTGAACCATCGTCAAATGTTGCAGGTACATCATCGTTCATTGGCACACGGCTGTCGCCTTCAGTAAATTCAGGCTTACCTGTTTGGGTTTGACCTTGCTTACCTGTTGTTTCAACTGGTGTTGCTGTCGGTGTTACTGGTGTTACGGTTGGTGTGTACTTAGCTGTGATTTCAGTTCCGTTCTTATCCACACGTTTCACAGTTACGCCTGTTCCTGTTCCAGTAAATGATTTCTCAGGAACAAAGGTTACTGTTCCATCTGCTGCTACTGTGTATGTACCAACACCATCCACTGTCTTAGTGGTTGAGCCATCTTCGAAGGTCGCTGGACTATCCTCATCGATTGGAACATTTGGATCGCCTTCAGTAAAGGTTGGTTTACCTGTTTGAGTGGTACCTTGGATATCTGTTGACTCAGCTGGAGTAGCCGTAGGAGTTACTGGTGTCACTGTTGGTGTGTACTTAGCTGTGACTGGTGTACCGTTCTTGTCTACACGTTTTACAGTCACGCCTGTTCCTGTTCCAGTAAATGATTTTTCTGGCGCGAAGGTTACTGTTCCATCTGGTGCGACTGTGTATGTTCCTTCGCCATCTACTGTCTTAGTGGTTGAGCCATCTTCGAAGGTCGCTGGACTATCCTCATCGATTGGAACATTTGGATCGCCTTCAGTAAAGGTTGGTTTACCTGTTTGAGTCGCACCTTGGATATCAGTTGTTTCAGCTGGTGTCGCTGTCGGAGTTACTGGTGTCACTGTTGGTGTGTAAGTCGCTGATGCCTTGGTTCCGTTCATATCTTCACGAACAACTGTTACAGCAGGTGTAGTTCCGACAAATGATTTTTCTGGTACGAATGTAACTGTTCCATCTGCTGCTACTGTGTATGTACCAACACCGTCAACTGTCTTGGTAGTTGAGCCATCACTGAAAGTAGCCGGAACGTCATCGTTCATTGGCACACGGCTGTCACCTTCTGTGAATACAGGTTTACCTGTTTGAGTCGCACCTTGGATATCAGTTGTTTCAGCTGGTGTCGCTGTTGGGCTTACTGGAACAATTTCAGGTGTATAAGTTGTATCAACCTTGATACCGTTTGAGCTTTCAGCTTGAACCTTGGCTGGTGTTACAGCACCTGTGTATGATTTATCAGTTGGTGTGAAAGTGACTTGACCAGTAGCTGAATCGATAGAGTAAGTACCGATTTCAGTTGTACCATCAGCGGCATAAGCTAGTGTACTTGTCACTTCATTGCCATCATTATCCAAAAGCGTGTAGCTATTATCTTTGATCGTAATAGCTTTATCTTTACCATTCACTTGAACAGTTGTTCCTGCAAAGGTTGGTGTCCCTGTTTGTGTTGCACCTTGAATATCTTTAGAAGTTGCAGGGTTTGCTGTTGGAACAGCCGCTACAACTGTTGGTGTGTAGGTTGCATCGGATGTAATTGTTGCAGTCTTACCGTTGGCATTTGTAATAGTAGCAGTTGCTTGAACAGTTACTCCTTGTGCAGTGCCTACAAAATCTTTTTCAGGAGTAAAGGTTACCGCTCCAGTCGTTGGATCGATTGTATATGTTCCTTCACCTGCTACTTTCACACTGGTTTCATCAGTAGGCTGGCCAGTTACTGGATTTACTAATTTCTTGCTAGTAATCTTCGTAGCCTTGTCATTGCTTAACTCAAATGTAGGCGTTTGAGTTTGAGGGACATTTTGCACATCCTCAGAAACCTTATTAGTAGGGCTGATTGTGGTTGGGGTTACTGTTGGAGTGTAGGTCGCAGAGGCTTTAGTACCATTCATATCTTCACGGACAACTGTTACGGCTGATGCAGTACCTGTAAAGCTTGGTTCTGGAACAAAGGTTACTGTTCCATCGGCTGCTACTGTGAACTTACCAACACCTTCTACTGTCTTAGTCGTTGAACCATCGTCAAATGTTGCTGGAACAGCATCGTTCATTGGCACACGGCTATCACCCTCAGTAAATACCGGCTTACCTATTTGAGTGGCACCTTGAACATCTGTTGATTCAGCTGGTGCTGCAGTTGGTTTAACCGGTGTTACTGTTGGTGTGTAGGTTGCAGAGGCTTTGGTTCCGTTCTTATCTTCGCGAACAACCGTTACGGCCGGTGCTTTACCTGTGAATGACTTTTCAGGAACAAAGGTTACTGTTCCATCTGCTGCTACTGTGTATGTACCAACACCTTCCACAGTTTTAGTCGTTGAACCATCATCAAATGTTGCTGGAACAGCATTGTTCATTGGCACACGGCTATCACCCTCAGTAAATACCGGCTTACCTGTTTGAGTGGCACCTTGAACATCTGTTGATTCAGCTGGTGCTGCAGTTGGTTTAACCGGTGTTACTGTTGGTGTGTAGGTTGCAGAGGCTTTGGTTCCGTTCTTATCTTCACGGACAACCGTTACGGCCGGTGCTTTACCTGTGAATGACTTTTCAGGAACAAAGGTTACTGTACCATCTGCGGCTACTGTATATGTCCCAACACCATCAACTGTCTTGGTTGTTGAACCATCATCAAATGTTGCCGGAACAGCTTCGTTAATCTCAACAGTCTTCTCGACACCGTCAACAGTTACAGCTCCACCCTTGAATTCAGGTTTACCTGTTTGAGTTGCACCTTGGATGTCAGTTGATTCAGATGATGTTGCTGTTGGGGTTACAGGAACAATCTCAGGTGTGTAGGTTGTATCAACCTTGATACCGTTTGAGCTTTCAGCTTGCACCTTGGCTGGTGTTACCGCACCAGTGTATGATTTGTCTGACGGTGTGAATGTTACAGTACCAGTTGCTGGATTGATAGTGAATGTACCGATTGACGTTGTACCATCGGCAGCATAAGCTGGCGTGCTTGAAACTTCGTTACCGTCTTTATCCAAGAGTTTGTAACTATTTTCTTTGATAGTAATTGCCTTGTCTTGACCGTTGACTTGAACAGTTGTACCTGCAAAGGTTGGTGCTCCTGTTTGAGTTGCACCTTGAATATCCTTAGATTTAGCAGGTTGGGCTGTTGGCACTGCTGCTACAACAGTTGGTGTGTAAGTAGCATCTGAAGTGATGGTTGCAGTCTTGCCGTTAGCATTTATAATCGTAGCAGTCGCTTGAATTGTTACTCCAGTTGCAGTTCCAACAAAGTCTTTTTCAGGTGTGAAGGTAACCGCTCCTGTAGTAGGATCGATTGTATAAGTTCCTTCACCCGCTACTGTTACACTTGTTTCATTAGTAGGTTGACCAGTCATTGGATCTACTAATTTCTTACTAGTAATCTTCGTAGCCTTATCGTTGCTTAACTCAAATGTTGGTGTTTGAGTTTGAGGAACATTTTGAACATCCTCGGAAACCTTATTAGTGGGTGTGATTGTAGTTGGCGTTACAGTTGGGGTGTACTTAGCTATTGCTGTTTTTATAAACTCTGACTGAACTTGTTTATTTTTATCACGTCCAACTGGAGCAGTGAGTGAAACTGTTACTCCCTTAGCAGTGCCCGTAAAGCCCGGTTCCGGCACAAAGGTAACTTTCCCAGTCAAATCGTCTAAGTAGTAAATTCCTTCCCCTTCTACAGTTACAACAGGATCATTGATTATCTTGCCAGTCGTAGGACTCACAAACTTAGCTGGATAGTCAAAGTCTGGTGCTACTTTAACTTTTTCACCATTACTATTTGTACCCTCTAGTTCAAACTCTGGTGTACCTATTTGAGTCGCACCTTGAACATCAGTCGAAGTTTTGTCAACTCCTTCGATTTCAATTGGAGTGACTGTTGGAACGTATTGACCATCCATGGTATTCAACTGACCATTAATGTTTGCTTCTTGATCTGGGAATTTTGTTGACCAACCAGTATCATAACCGTTGTTATCTGAACGACGGATAGAAATACCATCAGCTGTTCCAAGGAAGTTATCTTCAGGAATAAATTCAACGTCGACATCTTTACCGTTGGCAGTAATCTTGTACTTACCTTGTCCTGGAACGACATAGTAACCGTCCGCATTAAGAGTTGCACGGTTGCCATCTTTATCAACGATGTATGGTTCTACCGTTTCGTCAATAACGGCACTAGAATTAAGCTCATACTTGTGTTCTCCACGTGCTGTAAAGGTTACAGTTGCAGTTTGCTCCTCCCCTTGAAGACCACTTGTTTCCTTGAATTCCCCTTTTGGTGGGTGCGTAATTTGAGTTCTGAAGTCTTCCACTTCCCCTGAGAAGGCCATACCAGTTGGGCTCTCAATCTCGGTAGCTTTCTTGGCAATACGAACACGAGCACCTAGTTCTTTAACGCTAGGATCGATATAAGTCTTGCTCTTTGCAAAGGTCAACTCAACGGTGCCGTCATTTGTGATTCTTGCAAGATCAGAGCGTTCATCTTCATCAAAGGTACCATTTTGGTTAAAGTCTATCCAACCGTAGATATAAGCTTCTGAAGCTCCATCTGTATGGGCTTGAACTGACAGCTTGTAGTTACCTGGGCGTGTACGGTCCATCTTGATCATCTCATTGGTTGTACCTTTAAGCTCATCTGGAAGCAATTGGTCAATTCCTTCATCGGCCGTAGTTGCCTTATCATCACCGAACCAGTCAGGAGTCGTATTCTCATCCATATCTGGGCTCACATTACCAATATACGGTTGATTTACTTTAGCACCAGTTACGCCATCTACAGTTGCAATGGTATGCATAGCCTTACCGTATGACTCAGGAGCGTCTCCTTCATCAATTGGGAAGAATCCTAGCATTGCTGACTGTTTACCTGAAGATGCGATATATAATCCAATTTCAGAAGCGCCACGTGTCATGACCATAGGTACGGCAATCGTGTTTGAAGAAACGTTAGGACCAAATACGCCTGTTCCTAAACCACCTGTCTTCAAGTCTGCGCTTCCATAGTATTTCCATGCTACAGTTTTCCCTTCTTCACCCACACCAGTTGCTCTACGTAAAAGGTTTAAGTTAAGTCCATTAAAGTTAACTCCATCAATATTTACAACGTTATTAGGTTTTGTAGGATCGAATAAGTTATTTGTATCTTGAGGAACATAGTTTTTCGTATTTGAGTTATTATTTTTTAACCATTCCCCAACATGTTGCCAACCTGAACCGTTTGTAGTGAAAAGTACTAACTCACCTGGGTTAGCTGACTCCCCATCCGCCATGACAATAGCAGGTTTGACCGCTTTCCCGCGGAAGGTCGCAGAAATTTCAAACTGAACACCGATATTTCCACCGTTGAATTCTGAAGAAATCGTAGTTTGTTTATTACCAGTGTCGATCCCTTCTTTACGGATTTCAGTCCATTTATTTTGTGGAACCGCAATTACTTTTGCTTCTTCTTTATTATTAAAAGCAGCTCTTGTTGTTGCATCACGAATAGAGTTGATATAACCATTTTTAGCGTTTGGATCATAGGTTGCCTTTTCTGCTTCTGTTGCTCCTCGCTCTTCAAGACGTTTTTTATAGAGTTCAGTTGCTTGGAATGGTTTCAAAGACTTAACCTTGATGGTAACTACATAGCCTGGCATTATTTCCTTAGTATAGGTAGCACCAACTTGGAGTGCAAGTTTGCCATCTGACGTTATCGTTGTACCTGTCCAGTTAGCCTTATCCCCAAAGTCCAACCATGAGATTTGACTCGCCAAATCCGCTGCTTTTATATCTGTTGTAAATCCTGGTTTTTCAACTTTTGGAGTTGAAGTTGCGTCTTCAACGTCTGCACCAATTCCAGTAGCTGTTGCAGTATCTGCACGGAAGGCAGTATTCTTATCAATCTCTTTACCATTACGAGGGTCGTTTTTACCTGTATTCGCAATTGAATTTGTACCTTCAGCTGGTTTTGTGTTTTCTGCAGGTTTACCTGTAGTGGCTTCTGTCTTTTCAGGAGCTGCTACTTCTGTTTCGGCTACAGCTTTTTCTTTGTTTTTAAGTTTAGAATTGACAATTGTTACAAGTGATTGGTAAGCTGCATCCAATTCAGCTTGACTTTCAGCAGAGGCAAGAGCATTCTTAGCATTATCAAGACTTGCTTTTAAAGCATCAATACTTTCATCAGTCTTATTGCTATATTTACCATTCGCCAGGTTTGTTTCAATCTCAGCAATATAGCCTTGCAATCTTGTGTGATCTAGTTTCAGCTTAGTTTCAGTTGCACCTGGAACAACTGGAGTTGCCTGATAAGTTGTAACATCTTCTTTCTCAGCTTGAGATGTAGAAAGAGATTCCGGCTGTTCCTTTTCAGTTGTCACAGCAACCTCGTCAGTTTGCTTATTCTCAACGACTTCTTCAGCTGCTACTCCTGTAGCAGTTCCAAGCATAACTAAAGTTCCTAGTAAAACTGAACAAACTCCTACATTTAACTTACGAATTGAAAATCGACTAATACGGTCATTAAACAGATCATTTTTCACTAACATTACCTCCAAGTTGCATAAAATTTAACTTAGTTTAGAATAAATATGTATTTACTATTCATTATATTTCGTAAACTAATCGCTGTTATATTTTATCATGCCAGCCCTTGAATACCAAGCATTTTGCTCAATTTTTTGGAAAAAATTTTCTACTTTTATAGCTCAAATTATTTAGTAAATCATATAAAAATCAATATACCTTTTCTATATATTTAATACAAAAAAAGAGGGAAGACCCTCTTTTTGTTTAAGCATTATTTTATTCGCTTACTTCAACAGTTTCAACGACTTCTTCTACAGTCGTATCAACTGGAGCTTCTTCTTGTGAAGATGCTAGGTAAGACTCTTCGTTGACTGCTTGTGGTTCAAGGTTACGGTAACGTGCCATACCTGTACCAGCTGGGATAATCTTACCGATGATAACATTTTCCTTGAGACCAAGGAGATGGTCTTTCTTACCACGGATAGCTGCGTCTGTAAGGACACGAGTTGTTTCCTGGAAGGAAGCTGCTGACAAGAAACTATTTGTTTCAAGCGAGGCTTTGGTGATTCCCATAAGAACTGGACGACCAGTCGCTGGCACTCCACCTGCGATAAGAACATCCTTGTTAGCATCTGTAAAGTCGTTGATGTCCATAAGTGTTCCCATGAGAAGATCTGTGTCTCCTGGATCCATAACTCGAACTTTACGGATCATTTGACGAACCATTACCTCGATGTGTTTGTCACCGATTTCTACCCCTTGGCTACGGTAAACTTTTTGTACTTCACCGAGGAGGTAAGTTTCAACTGACAAGACATCACGTACAGCAAGGAGACGTTTTGGTTGGATAGAACCTTCTGTAAGAGCTGCACCGCGAGAGATTTGATCTCCAACCTCTACACGCATACGGGCTGTAAATGGTACCACGTATTCGCCTTCTCCAGTTTCACCCTTAACGAATACTTTCTTGGTACGAGTTGAAGCATCTTCTTCGATTGCTGTAACTTCCCCTTTGACTTCTGTGATGACCGCTTCCCCTTTAGGATTGCGGGCTTCAAAGATTTCTTGGACACGAGGAAGACCCTGAGTGATATCGGTATTTGAGGCAACCCCACCCGTGTGGAAGGTACGCATTGTAAGCTGTGTACCAGGTTCCCCGATAGATTGGGCAGCGATAGTACCAACTGCTTCACCAACTTCAACCGCATCACCAGTCGCCAAGTTGATACCATAACAGTGACGGCAGACCCCATGACGAGTGTTACATGTAAATACGGAGCGGATCGTTACTTCTTCGACACCAGCATTGACGATTTCACGCGCCTTGTCTTCTGTGATCAATTCATTTGGACCGATGATAACTGCACCAGTTTCTGGATGCTTAACAGTTTTCTTAGTGTAACGACCATTGAGGCGCTCTTCAAGAGATTCAATCATCTCTTTACCTTCAGTAATCGAACGGATCAAGAGACCACGGTCAGTTCCACAGTCGTCCTCACGGATGATAACATCTTGGGCAACGTCAACCAAACGACGAGTCAAGTAACCTGAGTCGGCTGTCTTAAGGGCCGTATCGGTCATACCTTTACGAGCACCGTGTGTTGAGAAGAACATTTCGAGTACTGACAAACCTTCGCGGAAATTTGAAAGGATTGGCAATTCCATGATACGTCCGTTCGGAGCCGCCATCAGACCACGCATACCGGCAAGCTGTGAGAAGTTTGAGATGTTACCACGGGCTCCAGAGTCCATCATCATAACGATTGGGTTCTTAGGATCTTGGTTGGCAATCAAACGTTTCTCTAGTTTTTCACGGGCAGCACGCCATTCAGCTGTAACAGCATTGTAGCGTTCGTCGTCTGTGATCATACCACGACGGAATTGTTTGGTGATTTGTTCTACACGTTTGTGTGATTCTTCGATGATTTGAGCCTTGTCTTCAACAACTGGAATATCGGCAATACCCACTGTCAATCCTGCAAGCGTTGAGTGGTGGTAACCGAGGTTCTTCATACGGTCAAGTAGGGCAGAAGTTTCTGTCGTACGGAAACGTTTGAAGATTTCAGCGATGATATTTCCAAGGTTTTTCTTCTTAAATGGAGGGTTCAATTCAAGTTTGCTGATCGCTTCCTTGATATCTCCACCCAGTGGCAAGAAGTATTTATCCGGAACGCCTTCTGTCAAGTTGGCATTGTTTGGCTCTTGCAAGTAAGGTAGGCCTTCTGGCATGATATCGTTGAAGAGGATCTTACCAACAGTTGTAAGCAAGACTTTATGTTTTTGCTCTTCTGTCCAAGGTTTGTTGAGGCTGTCTGTTGCGATACCAACACGTGAGTGGAGGTGAACATAACCATTGCGGTAGGCCATAACAGCTTCATCACGGTCTTTGAAGACCATTCCTTCACCTTCACGGCCAGCTTCTTCCATGGTCAAGTAGTAGTTACCCAATACCATGTCCTGAGATGGAGTAACAACTGGTTTCCCATCTTTAGGGTTCAAGATGTGCTCAGCAGCCAACATCAAGATACGTGCTTCGGCTTGAGCTTCTTCTGAAAGCGGTACGTGGATGGCCATTTGGTCCCCGTCAAAGTCGGCATTGTAGGCTTCACAGACAAGTGGGTGCAAGCGAAGGGCCTTACCATCAATCAAGACAGGTTCAAAGGCTTGGATCCCCAAACGGTGAAGGGTCGGTGCACGGTTAAGAAGTACTGGGTGTTCTTTGATCACTTCTTCGAGGATATCCCAGATACGCTCATCTCCACGTTCTACCAAACGTTTAGCCGCTTTAACGTTTTGCACAATATCACGAGCTACGATTTCACGCATGACGAAAGGTTTGAAGAGCTCGATCGCCATTTCACGTGGCACACCACACTGGTACATCTTAAGAGTTGGACCAACGGCGATAACGGAACGTCCTGAGAAGTCAACACGTTTACCGAGCAAGTTTTGACGGAAGCGTCCTTGTTTACCTTTGAGCATGTGGCTCAATGATTTAAGTGGACGGCTACCTGGTCCTGTGATCGGACGACCACGACGACCATTGTCAATCAAAGCGTCAACCGCTTCTTGAAGCATACGCTTCTCATTTTGAACGATGATACCTGGTGCATTCAACTCCAGCAAACGAGCTAGACGGTTATTACGGTTAATAACACGACGGTAGAGGTCGTTCAAGTCAGATGAGGCAAAACGGCCACCATCCAACTGCAACATTGGACGAAGATCTGGTGGAATAACTGGAAGGATGTTGAGAATCATCCATTCAGGTTTATTTCCAGACTTGTAAAATGCATCCAAAACATCCAAACGACGGATGGCTTTGATACGTTTTTGTCCAGTTGCTGTTTTCAATTCTTCTTTAAGTTCAGCAATTTCTTTTTCAAGATCTACTTGTTTCAAGAGGTCTTGGATAGCTTCGGCACCCATTTTAGCAACGAATGAACCATGACCAAATTCACGCAAGCGTTCACGGTATTCACGCTCTGTCATGATAGACTTGTGCTCAAGTGGAGTATCCTTAGGATCAATCACCACATAAGCAGCAAAGTAGATAACTTCCTCGAGGGCACGAGGACTCATGTCAAGGGTCAAGCCCATACGGCTTGGAATCCCCTTGAAATACCAGATATGAGATACAGGAGCTTTTAACTCGATGTGTCCCATACGTTCACGACGAACTTTTGTACGCGTTACTTCAACACCACAACGGTCACAAACAATCCCTCTGTAACGAATGCGTTTGTATTTACCACAAGCACATTCCCAGTCTTTTGTAGGACCAAAGATGACTTCGTCAAAGAGTCCTTCACGTTCTGGTTTCAACGTACGGTAATTGATTGTTTCAGGTTTTTTGACTTCTCCATAAGACCATGAACGGACTTTGCTTGGAGAAGCTAGTGTGATTTGCATACTTTTAAAACGATTTACATCAACCACTATTTCTTCCCTTTCTATTATAAGTGAACTGCTTATTCTTGTTCAGTAGCTTCTTCTGTTGCTTCCGCTTTTGCACCTTCTTCAGCTTCAAAAGCAGCTTTTGCTTCTTCAGCAGCTTTTTTACGTGCTTTTTCAAGGTCATCTACGTGGATGACATCTTCGTCCATGCCCTCATCAAGATCACGAAGTTCAACTTCTTGATCATCTTCGTCAAGAACACGCATGTCAAGACCAAGTGATTGCAATTCTTTAACAAGAACTCGGAAGGATTCTGGAACACCTGGTTTTGGAATTGGTTTTCCTTTTGTAATAGCTTCATAAGCTTTCAAACGTCCGTTGATATCGTCAGACTTGTAAGTCAAGATTTCTTGAAGGACATTTGATGCACCATAGGCTTCAAGCGCCCAAACCTCCATCTCACCGAAACGTTGTCCACCAAACTGAGCTTTACCTCCGAGTGGTTGTTGCGTAACGGTTGAGTATGGTCCGACTGAACGAGCGTGCAATTTATCATCAACCATGTGGTGAAGTTTGATCATGTACATGACACCAACTGACACACGGTTATCAAATGGTTCACCAGTACGTCCATCGTAAAGGATAGTCTTAGCATCGCTATCCATACCTGCTTCCTTAACAGTTGACCAAAGATCTTCAGAACTTGCTCCGTCAAAGACTGGTGTTGCGATATGGATACCAAGAGTACGAGCTGCCATACCAAGGTGGAGCTCCATAACCTGACCGATATTCATACGTGATGGCACCCCAAGTGGGTTCAACATGATATCAACTGGAGTTCCATCTGGAAGGTAAGGCATGTCTTCTACAGGAACGATACGAGAAACAACCCCTTTGTTTCCGTGACGTCCGGCCATCTTATCTCCGACCTTAATCTTACGTTTTTGAGCGATGTAAACACGAACCAGCATGTTAACACCTGATTGCAATTCATCACCGTTTGCACGTGTAAAGATCTTAACATCACGAACAACACCATCGGCACCGTGTGGTACACGAAGAGAAGTGTCACGAACTTCACGAGATTTGTCTCCAAAGATAGCGTGCAAGAGACGTTCTTCAGCTGAAAGATCTTTTTCACCCTTAGGTGTCACTTTACCTACAAGGATGTTCCCTTCTTTAACCTCAGCACCGATACGGATAATACCCATTTCGTCAAGGTCTTTAAGGGCATCTTCACCAACGTTTGGAATTTCACGAGTGATTTCTTCAGGCCCAAGCTTTGTATCGCGCGTTTCTGATTCGTATTCTTCAAGGTGGACAGATGTGTAGACATCGTCTTTCACCAAGCGTTCGCTCATGATAACGGCATCCTCGAAGTTGTAACCTTCCCATGTCATGTAGGCAACGATTGGGTTTTGTCCAAGCGCCATTTCTCCATTTTCCATAGAAGGTCCATCTGCGATAAAGTCACCTTTTTCTACAACGTCACCAACTTTAACAAGCGTACGTTGGTTGTAGGCAGTACCTGAGTTTGAACGACGGAATTTTTGGATATGGTAAACATCCAATGAGCCATCTTCACGACGAACTTCTACCTTGTCAGCATCGGCATAAGTAACTTTACCATCATACTGAGCAATTACAGCCGCTCCAGAGTCGTGGGCTGCTTGATATTCCATACCAGTACCAACGTAAGGTGCTTTTGGATCAATCAATGGTACAGCCTGACGTTGCATGTTGGCACCCATGAGGGCACGGTTGGAGTCATCGTTTTCCAAGAAAGGAATACATGCTGTCGCAACGGCAACTACCTGTTTTGGAGAAACGTCCATGTAATCAACACTTGAAGCTGGGTATTCTTGGTTAACCCCTTGGTGACGTCCCATGACAACTTTTTCAGCAAAAGTGCCATCTGCGTTCAATTTAGAGTTAGCCTGTGCTACTGTGTACTCATCTTCTTCATCGGCTGTCAACCAAACGATTTCGTTAGTTACTTTTCCAGTTTCACGATCAACCTTACGATATGGTGTTTGAATGAAACCATATTTGTTGAGATGTCCGTATGAAGACAAGTTGTTGATCAAACCGATGTTTGGTCCCTCAGGTGTCTCGATTGGACACATACGACCATAGTGAGTGTAGTGCACGTCACGCACTTCATATCCAGCGCGGTCACGTGTCAAACCACCAGGTCCTAAGGCAGACAAACGACGTTTGTGTGACAACTCAGAAAGCGGGTTGTGTTGGTCCATGAACTGTGACAATTGAGAAGAACCAAAGAATTCTTTGATTGCTGCAGTTACTGGACGGATATTGATAATTTGTTGTGGTGTTAGTACTTCGTTATCTTGAACAGACATACGTTCACGAACGTTACGTTCCATACGTGAAAGTCCAAGACGCACTTGGTTGGCAAGCAATTCACCAACAGCACGAATACGACGATTTCCAAGGTGGTCGATATCATCCACACGACCAATACCTTCTGCTAAGTTGAGGAAGTAGCTCATCTCAGCCAAGATATCTGCTGGAGTGATTGTGCGAACTTTATCGTCTGGATTTGCATTACCGATGATTGTTACAACACGATCTGGATCAGTTGGTGCAACAACCTTGAATTTTTGAAGAACAACTGGCTCTGTTACTACAGCAGCATCATTTGGAATGTAGACAATCTTGTTCAAATCGCCATCCAAATGGCTTTCAATGCTCTCAATCACGCTACGAGTCATGATTGTTCCAGCTTCTACCAAGATTTCACCTGTTTCAGGGTCTACCAATGGCTCAGCAATGGTTTGGTTAAGCAAACGTGTTTTAACATTGAGTTTTTTATTGATCTTGTAACGACCAACTGCAGCCAAGTCATAACGACGTGGGTCAAAGAAACGAGCTACAAGCAAGCTACGTGAGCTTTCAGCAGTCTTAGGCTCACCTGGACGAAGGCGTTCGTAAATTTCCTTCAAAGCTTCGTCTGTACGAGAGTCCATTGGATTCTTGTGAATATCTTTTTCAACAGTATTACGAACAAGATCGCTGTCACCAAAGATATCAAAGATTTCATCATCGCCTGAGAAACCAAGCGCACGAACCAAGGTCGTAAATGGAATCTTACGAGTACGGTCGATACGAGTGTAGGCGATGTCTTTTGAGTCGCTTTCAAGTTCCAACCAAGCTCCACGATTAGGGATAACAGTTGAACCGTAACCCACTTTACCATTTTTGTCTACCTTGTCATTAAAGTAAACACCTGGAGAACGCACCAACTGTGATACGATAATTCGTTCACCACCGTTGATGATAAAGGTTCCCATCTCAGTCATGATTGGGAAATCACCAAAGAATACTTCCTGTGTCTTGATTTCGCCAGTTTCTTTGTTAATCAAGCGGAAGGTTACAAAGATAGGTGCTGAGTAGCTGGCATCGTGGATACGAGCTTCTTCAAGCGTATATTTAGGTTCTTTGATTTCGTAGCCAACAAATTCCAACTCCATTGTGTCTGTGAAGTTTGAAATTGGCAATACATCTTCAAACACTTCCTTCAGACCATGGTCTAGGAAATCTTTGAATGAATCAGTTTGAATTTCAATCAAATTTGGTAAGTCAAGAACTTCTTTGATTCTTGAAAAACTACGACGGGTACGATGTTTCCCGTATTGAACGTCATGTCCTGCCAAGATGATTCTCCTTTTTAAATAAAGTTCCAAGCTTAGTGACCTAAGCTAGTAATTATCGTTAGATGGTTCTAAAACCCCTATCAACTTATCCTCTTTGGGTAATTTTCAGAATCTTTAAATCTCTGTTACAGATGCAAAAAATCCCGAAAAAAAAGCACAAAAAGAGCAGTTAAATCCGACTTTTTTCAGGAGATTTAACTGCTGTGAGCCTTGTCTGGACAATATTTCAGACAAAACCTACGACAAATGATTACTCACATTATACCCGATTTTCTCTAATTTTTCAAGTCCTTTGACGGTTTTTTCTTGCTTTGGTATAGTTGTAAGTTGTTTCTGAAAAGATTGTTTTCAGAGGTTCGTTCTTGAATAATTAGAATCACTTGTATGATATATCCTGCCAACCAACTGAAAAAACGATTCTCCCTTGTTTGTAGGGTATCATCTAACATACTGGAAAAGCACAAAAATTTTTCTAAATAAGAAAGAATGCTGATCAATTCAACTTGCTTGACAAAAGCACTTCTTAGTGGTTTAATATACCCTATACGGGTATATTTGGAGGTGCCTATGTTTTACTTATTTACAAAAATTGATAGTATTTCTACCAGCGAATTAGAAGCTAAACTCAAGGAACCGATTCAGCTATTGGACGTTCGGACGCCTACGGAATTCCGTAAAGGTCATATCAAAAATGCAAAGAATATTCCTCTAACCGAAATCGGATCTTACACCCCTGCGACAAAAGAAACTCTCTATGTCATCTGTCATTCTGGTATCCGAAGTAAGATGGCTGCTAAAAAGCTCAAGAAAAAAGGCTATGATGTTATCAACGTCCGAGGCGGTATGATCGCTTGGACAGGCGAAACTATATAGAACTAAAAGGAAGAAACTCAATGAAGATTATCATTGTTGGATGAGTTGCAGGTGGTATGTCAGTGGCGACTCGTCTCAGACGCCTCATGGAAGATACTATCATCTCACTAGCTTCTCCTGTAAACCGTCAAGGACGTCAAGTGGCAGACATAATTGCTGGAATGGAGCGCAAAAACAAGGGTAGTATCGGTACTGCTATCGTTCGTGCTTTTGGTATTCCGCTGCTTCGACAGGTCTTAGCGAGCGCACTCTTAGTGACAATCAACTCCCATACAAGGCAATTCATGTCAGCGGGAAAGACCACACTGGTTATTATCCAGGTGCTACTGGTATGACCTTAAAGCTCCTCTTTGACCCAACCAGTGGCAAAATCTATGGCGCCCAAGGAGTTGGGAAGAAAGGTGTTGACAAGAGAATCGATATCCTAGCAACTGCTATCAAGGCAAATCTCACCGTCTTTGACTTGCCAGAGTTAGAGTTCACCTATGCACCACCATTTGGTTCTGCCAAAGATCCAGTAAATATGCTGGGATACGCAGCCTTAAACCTTATCGAAGGTCTGAGCGACAATATACAGTGGTACCAGCTAGAAGATGAAATAGCTACTGGCAAGAAATTCCTGGATGCACGGACCAGTAGCGAATACCAAAGTGGTCGACTTAAGGTTGACACCATCCACATCCCCCTAAACGAACTACGGGAACGCTTGGATGAACTAGACAAGAACCAAGCCTACATCGTTAGCTGTCACAGTGGTTTGCGCAGCTATATCGCAGAGCGTATCCTCAAGCAAGCAGGATTTACCGTCCAAAACCTTGACGGCTCTTATTCACTATACAAAATGGCTAACCCAGAAGGAGTAGAATATGGTAACTAATATCAGCATGGCTGACTTTTATGAAAAATATCAAAATGAAAATCTAGATCTTATCGATGTCCGTGAAGTACATGAATTCCAAGCAGGACATGCACCAGCTGCCAAAAATCTTCCGTTAAGTACCTTGGAGCAAGGCTACAAAGAACTCAAACCTGACCATGAATACCATGTCATCTGTCAAGGTGGAGTACGTTCTGCCTCTGCCTGTCAATTTCTCAGCGCCCAAGGCCTCACCGTTACCAATGTAGAAGGCGGCATGAACCAATGGCCTGGTGATGTAGAATAAATAAAATTCAAAAAGAGCAATTGGTCTAATTCCAAGAAAACCAACTGCTCTTTTAATCATTTAATCACTATTTAGAAGAAACGTCTATTTTTAATTACTTGCGTTTAATCAAGTATTTAACTGCCTTTTCCAATCTTTCCTTCTGTGCTTGAGGATCCTCTAGAGGGTCGTTAATGCAAGCTGTTAAATTCTCCGTTATCATCAGTTCAATAATACGATCAACACTGGATCGAACTGCTGTTAATTGAGTAATGATATCGACACAATCACGCTCTTCCTCCATCATTTTTTGAATACCTCGCAATTGACCCTCTGAGCGTTTGAGGCGTGTAATGTACTTTGATTTTGTCATATCTTTATCCTTAAACGATTTTTCTACATTATATCTCTAATAAAGGGCTTTGTCAAAAGTATCACTTTTTTAGTAGTCAAAGTCTTCTAGCCCCCACTCTCACATGAGTAACAAGCCCATCTTTATCTGTAATAGAGAACTCTGAAGAGGGAATCCACTGAAGCTGCCCGTGCCGATCCTGTGCTTGCGCAAACAAATTGACCAAATACTCTTTATTCTCAACTTCAACTACATAGTAGGCTAGGCCTGCCATTCCTTGCTCACGAGGAGCTAAGTTTTTACCTCCCCATTCATTAACTGCTAGATGATGATGGTAATCTCCCGATGCAATCCAACTGGCATGTGGAATCGTGAATTTATCTTCAAGACCAAGAGACTCTTGGTAGAATGCACTCGCTTCTCGGCTATTTTTTACAGATAGGTGAACATGACCCATGCAAGTGCCACTTGCGATTGTAAAAGGCTCTATTTCTTTTCCTAGTTGGTAGATATCTTGAGCAGAGAGTTCTTCTGTCACACCGATAATACGGCCATCTTCACGAATATCCCAGTCTGTCATCGGTTTATCTCTGTAGAGTTCAATCCCATTACCCTCTAAGTTCTCTAAATAGATTGCCTCACTATAACCATGATCAGCTCCACCAACTAATGGGATCTTTAAGTCTAACAAGTGTTTAAAAACATTAGCCAAATCTTCACGAGTCGGCAAAAGCAAGGCCATATGGTAAAGACCGTAGCTCTGCTTAGGATTGCCTGTATTTTCTGTTTGAATAAGCTTCACAAGCGGTTTTTCTCCCGCACCTAAGAGAACCTCCTCTTCCGATTGATGTACTATTTCCAAACCTAGCAATTGATGATAAAATGCTGTCTGACTTTCTAAGTCCTTGACATTTAAAGCTACTTCAGCCAAATGAATGCGACTATTATATTCGTAAACCATAGAAAAGCTCCTTTGTTGTAACTTTTATTGTTACATCTGTTATACTCCCCTCTCAGCTAATGTCAATCCAAAAGCTCAACGCTGATAAAACAAGAAAAATCCTCCCCATGTAGGAAGGATTGTTTGGATTTAATGAGCCAACATTTCTTGGGCAATCTCTTGACCTGATAAGCCATCTGGATAGTAAGTTGGCCAGTTGTCCATCTCTTCAAAGAGGGCTTCTTGGCTAGTGCCTCCAAAGAAGATATGGAAATGCTCTGCCTTGACTGGAGCAATATTGTGGTCGCTGAATTGAACATACTTGAATTGTCCGGCGTCTGCATCAGTCGCTTCAAAGAGGAAGCGTACTCCACGATTCCCTTTCTTATAAGTCAAGATTTTCTTGCCGACATACTTGTAAGTATATTTCTTACTTTGGCCACCTTGGATGAATTCCATAGTGTTATCCGTGATGTTAATCTTGGTCACGTCTGTTTGGTAACCCTTTTGATAGTAGGCCTTATACTCATCCTTGGTCATCTTACCAGTCAATTTAGCCTTGTAGTCAAAGACTTGGTCTAGAGTACCATCTTCAAGGAAAGGATAGACTGACTGCCAGTTACCAGCATAGTCACTCAAGGTACGATCCTTGACATCAGCATCCTCAAAGTAACCATTTTGAACGGTTTTAGTTTCCTCGGCTTTTTCTGGCTCAATTTCTGCCCCTGCTTGGTCAGTTGTTTGCTTGAGGGCCTTGAGATTTTTCTCCATGACAGAGATATAGTTTTCTCCAGCTTTCATGTCCTCTTCGGTCAAGCTTTCCAGAGGATTTAGAACGTCTAACTTAACTCCTGTTTCTTTTGAAAGAGTATTAGCTAGAGCTTGTGAGGCATTTTCTTCAAAGTAGATATAAGAAATCTTGTTTTTCTTGATATATTCGGTCAATTCTGCCAAGCGGCTTGCTGACGGCTCAGCATCTGGTGATAGACCTGAGATAGAGACTTGATTGAGTCCGTAGTCCAAGGCTAGATAACGAAAGGCTGCGTGCTGAGTCACAAAACTCTTTTGTTTAGCACTAGAAAGACCTTCAGTATAGGATTTATCCAAGGCTTGTAGTTTTTCGATATAGGCCGCTGCATTTTGCTCAAAAGTCGCCTTCTTATCTGGATAGTCAGCTGAAAGACTATCACGGATGTGCTCTACAAGTTTGATTGCACGCGCAGGAGACAACCATACATGAGGGTCATACTCGTGATGATGACCCTCTTCGCCGTGGTCATGGTCTTCCTCTTCTTCACTACCTGGAAGAAGCAACATATCTCCAGTAGCCTTGATTGTTTTTACTTTTTTCGCATCTAGTGAATCTAAAAGCTTGGGAACCCATGTTTCCATGTTCTCATTTTCATAAACGAAGGCATCAGCGTCTTGGATTTTAGCAACTGCCTTAGGCGATGGTTCATAATCATGTGGTTCTGTCCCTGCCCCAATCAAGAGCTCGACATTGGCTGTGTCCCCTGCTACTTGCTTGGTAAATTCGTAGACAGGATAGAAAGTTGTGACAATATTTAATTTTCCGTCTGCCTGTTTTTGATTGGAACAAGCGACTAAGAATAGTGTCACAAGACTTGCCAAAAGTAGGCCTAGTTTTTTCATTTTCTTCTCCTATTTGATAAAACGTTTGAGTAAGCTGACTAACAAAAAGACAACTACAAAGATAATGGTAATACTTGCACTCGGTGGTGTCTCTGCATAGTAGGAAATATAAAGTCCTGCTACCATACCTAGAAAACCAATAACGCTGGCAAGAATCATCACCGAGCTAAAGTTCTTCCCTAAACGCAAAGCGATACTAGCTGGCAAGACCATGATAGTTGATACCAAAAGTGCCCCTGCAGCTGGAATCATAAGAGCAATAGCCACACCCGTCACCATGTTAAAGAGGATAGACATAGTGCGCACTGGAAGACCATCTACAAAAGCTGTATCCTCGTCAAAAGTTAAGATGTACATGGGTCTTAAAAAGAGGAAGGTCAGGATTAAAACAACCGCTGCAATGACAAAGAGTCCAATGACCTGCTCTTGACTAATAGTCACAATAGAACCAAAGAGGTATTGGTCCAGACTCATAGAACTAGAGCTCTTACCCTTACTCATAACAATGAGTGAAACTGCAAGTCCTGTAGACATGAGAATAGCTGTCCCAATCTCCATAAAGCTCTTGTAAACTGTACGGAGATATTCAAGGAAAACCGCCGCAATCAAGACAATAGCAATAGTCGAGATGGTCGGAGAGATCCCTAAAACCAAACCAAAGGCCACACCTGATAGCGATACGTGACTCAGTGTATCACTCATGAGACTTTGACGACGCAAGATGAGGAAGGTCCCAAGGACTGGTGAGAAGAGACTCATGGCAATAACAGCCAAAAAGGCCCGTTGCATAAAATCATAAGAAAATAGATTAAGCATGGTCCACCTCCTGATCACTTTCATGGACATTGAAGCAACGCCATGGGGAATCTTGGTCTCGAACAAGGTGGATGTTACGATCTGCGTAGTCCTTGACCTCTTCAGGATCGTGGGTAATCATCAAAACAGCCTTACCATGATGGTGGGCACTATGGTGCATGAGTTCATAAAATTCATTCTTGGTGCCGGCATCCATCCCTGTTGTCGGCTCATCCAAGATAAAGATATCCGGATCTGAAGCAAACATACGTGCGATGACAGCCCTTTGCTTTTGACCACCAGAAAGGGAACCAATGCGTTTATCCCGATGTTCCCACATGCCGACAGAGTTTAAACTAGCCTTGATGTGTTCTTCATCATGGGCGTTAAGGCGACGGAACCAACCCTTTCTAGGATAACGACCTGATTTGACAAATTCATAAACAGTACTAGGAAAGCCTGCATTAAAACTTGCAATCTGCTGAGGAAGATAGGCAATTCTTAGTTTTTTTCCGTGAATATTTGTTTTTGAGATGGTTACTTTTCCAATTCTCGGTTGTAAAATTCCAAGACTAGCCTTGATTAGCGTTGTCTTGGCTGCTCCATTTTCCCCAGTAAGGGTGACAAATTCCCCACTATCAACACTGTAATTGATATGCTCAAGCACAGGTTCCTTGTCATAATAGAAGGACAAATCCTCTACTGTGATGTATCTCATTACTTGATTTCTCCTACTAAAGCAGTTAAAAACCGCTGGATAATTTTTTGTTCGTTTGGTGTAAACTGAGTGGCAACCTGCTCATAAGTCGAGAGGGTATGTTCATGATGATGGTGGTGTTCCTCAGCAATAGGTCGAGCCAAGTCTGTCAATTGATAGAAGACAACGCGAGCATCCTTGGGATCCTTAGACGTTTCTAACATTCCCTCCTTAACCAGGGATTTGATAGCCTTTGTAACGGCAGCTTGACTGACATTGAGACGACGCGCCAACTCAGAGTTGGTGAGCGACTCCTCTGATAAAAGCATGAGAATATGCTCCTGGGTATTGGTCAAGGCTACATCACTCGTGCAATGGCCAATCAAAATTTCATGCTGATTTTCAGCTTTTAAAATAATCTCGTTTAAAAATTGATCGATATCTTTTGCCAACTGTCTCATGATTTGCTCCTTTCTCAGAACAGAATTTCTATAAATACAAGGTTCTCACACCATTCCTTTACTAGTTAAGTATATCACATCCCTGCAAGGAGTCAAGAAAAAAGATGAAAACATCTGAGATGTTTTCATCCTGTAGAATTATTTTTCTTGTTTACGGCTAGTCCAGAGGGCTGTCGCTCCAAGAATCATACCAAGTAGCATCATGAAAATAGATTGCTCACTACCTGTATTTGGCAGTAATTTTTCTGATACGACTGTCTTGTCGGTAAATTTATCTGCAACCTTATAATCAACTTTTACAGTAGAAGGTTGAGTCGGTTTTGTTGCTTGGTCTTTTTCTGATTGAGTTATTTTTGTTGTTGAATCTGTCTCTGATGTAGCCGGAGTTGTCGTTTGGACTTTTCCTGGTTTAACTGCATCTTTTCCTGATCCAGCAGGAGTTGTTTCCTGATTTTTTCCTGGTTTAGTTGGAGTTACGGCTTGATCTTTTTCTGGTTTAGCTGGATTTGTTGCCGAATCTTTTTCTGGTTTTGCTGGTTCTTGCTCTTTACCTTGCTCTTCTGCTAGTTTAAATGTTTTTGAGTCCACAGAAATCGTGCGTGAATTTGGATTTACCTTTTCATACTGAGTCAAATCAGCTGTTTTGAGGTAGTCTTCAAAGGCCGCATCCATTGAAGGACCTTCTTCTCTAGCACCACCAAGCATGGTATAACCGTCACCACCTGCCGCAAGGAAGTCATTGGTTGCTAGGTAGTAGACTTTTTCAAAATCTAGTTTTTCATAAAGACCAGTCACACGATTCTTAACTTGAACAGCCAAGATACGTTTGCCTGCAGCTAGGTTTGTATCATAGTAGACCTTGGCACCTGAAATCTGTAAGAATCCACCGCTTGGTTCTAGCAATGGTTGACCATTTTCATCCAAGACAGTTTTTCCTGCCTTATCAACCTGCAAGATAGATCCGAGTGATTTTTCAAACATATCCAGAACTTGCTGACCAGTTACTTGAATTTGTGAGATTGTGTTTCCAAATGGTAAAACTGCAATGACATTTCCTTTTGTGATTGGCTTACCTTTGGCAATAGTTTCACGCAAGCCTCCACCATTTGTCACAGCGATATCTGTTGGATGACTAAATCCTGTTTGACCATACTGGTAGAGAGAATCTGCTACAACATTTCCAAGGTTTGTTTCGCGGACACGGACATTTTCACGGTCACCGTTCAATTCAACTGGACTATTTGAAACAACTTCTACAGCATTTTCAGCGTCATACTTTTGTTTGATTTCTTTGACCATGACTGCAATCTTTGGATTAGCTTCTAATTTCTTAGCATCTGCAGCAGGTATCTGGCTTGGATTTCCTAATAATTGACGAGATTTGTAAGTGATTTTACCGACATTATGGAGATAACTTCCTGTTTGGTTATAGGTTACATTATCGCCGTAAGTTGTTGATTCTACAGTATGAGAGTGGCCGTCAATCACTGTAACACGCTTGCCTTTCAAAAGAGGATTTTTTGAAAGTGCTTCTGCAAGTGTTGAACCACGCCATTCTACAGGTGTTGTTGTATCAACTCCCAAGTGAGCGAGAACAACATAATGTTTGTAGTCTTTGCCCTCTGCCAAGGCTTTAGCCTGAATTTCTTCGATAACCTTGTTAACCTCTGCAATAGGTTCTGTAAAGGTTACACCTTTAACATTTTTAGGGTGAGTCTTAGTAGCTGTTTCAGGTGTTGTCACACCGATGACGACAAACTCATCACCTTCAACATCCTTGTTCTTATCAACAATTGTTGCTGCTTCAAATAGACGAGCTCCATTAACGTAAGTATTTGAGCTGAGCAGTGGGAAGTTCAAGATTTCTTTGTATTTTTTGCTTCGTCAAGTCCAAAGTCAAACTCATGATTTCCTACAGCCATAGCATCGTAGCCCATCTCATTTAGGATTTTGGCACGAGCTTCACCCTTTGTAGAGTTTGAAATTGGCAGACCTTGGAAGGCATCACCAGCATCCACCACTAGGGTCGTTTGATTGCCTTTTTCGCGCTCCTTCTCAATAACTGTCGCGAGCTTGGCATCTCCAATTACTCCTTTTTCTTCTACGATACGGCCATGCACGTCATTGGTATGCAAGATAACAGTATCTGCTTCTTCTTTTTGAGGTGCAGCTTCCTCAGCTGCCGTTGCCGGACTTGTAACAACCTCAGGAGTCGCTGCTACTACTGGTGCTTCTGCAGCGCTCACAACTTCTGTAACTTCTGAAGAACTAGTATTTTCTTCAGCATAGACTTGTCCAGCTAAAAAGGCTGGAGCTAATAGGACTGTCGATAGGACAGGCAACAAAAAACGTTTATTCATTTTTAAATCCCTTTCTCTTCTTTCTTCTACCATTATACGCTATTTAGTATCATTTTAAAACTTTTTGCCTTTTTTAGGCTAAGCTATCCGACATTTCTTAAAAAAGAGGCTGGGACAAAAGTCCTAGCCTCTCAATTGTCTTTGGATTGTCGATCAAAACGCAGTGGTTGAGTGAG
>NZ_KQ970825.1:0-30293 GCF_001579645.1 Streptococcus infantis | reverse complement strand
ATTGTAATTAGCCCAATCCTGGCTAAAGAATCGGTCATTCAAATGGTAAGTCGGAGCTGGTATGGGATTGGATAGGAAAGGATCAACTGCCTTGTCAAAAGCAAGCCAACCCAACCAACCTAGGTGAATGGTATCCTTAACAAAGTAGGGATCCCCTCCATTTTTTGAAAAATCAGCAATATTGGTGAAACCTTGGCTTTCCAATTGGTAACGAATTTTTTCAACTGCGTGTTGATACATTTCCTCACTCAGTCCAGTATAATCCATCCATTTTTTATTGACAGGCTGAAAAACAAAGAGCACATTGACCTTAGACTTGGCAAATTGATCAAGTACTAGCTGCAAATCATTGTACTCAGATGACTTGAGAAAGTTGTAATTTTTTTGATATCCTTCCCACTTTTTCAAATCTTTCTTTAACTGAGTATTGTAAAAATGGTTCTCCATTCCCAAATCATTATTGGTTGTATTTTCTTCGCCCTCTTTTCGAGCGATATTTTCCAATTCTTCATAAGAAAATTGATCTGGGAGACTGCTCAAATATTTCTCAACATGATTTTTGTACTTTAATCGACCTCGAATCGAGAATTGACCAAAAAGAGCAGCTTGTTTTTCATTGAACTCTGCAGAAGCTGTAATGATTGAATGATCAAAGTCCGACAATTGTTCGTTCTTAGCTAACTTCTCAACAATCCCCTTCATCGGTACTCTTGGATTCTGCTTCAAGAGTCTATTAGCCGCATACTGAGCGGCCACATCCCCAGATTGATTTTCCAAGAAAGCAGTCAACTGATCATTGTTAAAATAGGTTTGAAAAATAGTTGATTCATGGTCCTCTTTGGTAAACCACTGCGGCGAGACTACAAATACCGCTTGTTTGTTTTCAAGTTCAGACGTGATTTGTTGCATCCCAAAAAATTGACTGAGTGAAGCAGCCCCTGCCTGCCCCATAAAATAAGGGCGGTAGGAGCGATTGTACTTTTCAGCTAATACTCCTGGATGCATACTATCAAAACGAATCCATTCACTTGAACCAAAGAAAGGGACAAAACGCATATTAGGGTCTGTTAGAGCTCTCACTTTTTGGCTTCTCTCCTTAAAGCTCTCTGTACTAACAGAAGCCGCAGAGTATTTCTCCTCCGTCAGATTATGGCTTCTTGTACTTGGATAAAAAAAGATTAGTAGAAGAACCAACAATCCTGCTACAAAGACAGGCCCAAAAATCAGCCATAGGCGTTTAAGCATTTTGTAGCTCCACAATACCAGCTATGATTTTATTGGCTGTATTCCAGTCATCACGGCCAAATTCTGTAACCGGGACACGAATATCAAAGCGGTTTTCGATTTCCACGATTAATTCAACTGTTCCCATACTATCCAAGACACCTGCATCAAAAAGATCCTCATCCATCATGTCAGAAACATCTTCCATAAACAATTCATCAATAATTTCAATAACTTCTGATTTGATATCCATTTTTTAATTCCTTTTATTTTTTAAACCATAAATCATTCAAAAATCCAGAGAAGATTAAGAATGAAATCATCACGACATGGAAAGTTATAACCATGCCAAGCAACTGAACCCAGCGATTCTCAGGCAAGGGAGCTTGCCCTGCTTTCTTTCGTTCCTTATTGAGCGTTTTTTTCTTACGAACCCAGGCATCATTAATCACTAAACCTAACCCATGAAAGAGTCCGTAGGCGATGTAAAACCATGTTATTCCATGCCAGAACCCCATAAGGAGCATGTTCAGGATATAGGCGACACTTGAGGTAACATTTCGATTTTTAAAGACCTTCTTTCTGGTCAACACCATAACCATCCGCATAAAGACAAAGTCACGGAACCAGAAAGATAAGCTCATGTGCCAGCGATTCCAAAATTCTTTCAAATCCCTTGATAAGAAGGGTTTGTTGAAGTTGATCGGACTATGAATCCCCATCAGATTTGAAATAGCTATAGCAAACATGGAATAACCCGCAAAGTCAAAGAAGAGCTCCAAACCAAATGTGTACATGACTGCCACCACATAATAGTTAAAGACGCCCCCTTCCTGTAAAGCTAGATTCTTTAGAGGAGGTAACAAAATCTCACCTAAAATATGAGCTAGGATAAATTTGTACAGAAATCCCAACATGATATACCGAACGGACTCAGCTAACATATCCATCAACTCATCACGCTCTGGAATCGTCTTATAATTCTCATTAAAACGCTTGAAGCGATCAATTGGACCACTTGAAAATGTCGGCATAAAGAGGAGAAAATGCAAGTATTCCCTCATCTTCAATTCCTTAATGACTCCATCTCTGAGTTCGATAATAACTCCTACCGAACGGAAAGTCAGATAAGAAATTCCGATAAAACCTAACAAGGACTGTGTGCCATTAATAGCCGGCTGTACCTTCACAAATATGATAGGAAGTAAAGATAACAGACTAACGAGATAGAAAGTCCATTTCCCGTCTTTAGTTTTTCGATACCGTTTGTAAAAAAGAACCAGTACAATTTGCCATATCAGATAAATTCCTAAGGCGACTAATTGATTGGTCTTGCCACCTGTCAACATGGTGACGATAAAGAAGAGACTAACCAATATTTCATACCAGGAAAAGCGTTTTTTGAAAAAAAGACCGATAAAGATTGGCAAGGTAGCAGTAATCACGTACAAAAAGTACTGAGGATTCCCATACGGCTCAATATGAGGGAGCTGTTTCAGGAAATCCATCATCTCCTATTTACCTCATTAATCAATCCTTTGATATCAATTTTTCCATTTGGAGTCAGTGGCAAACTGTCTCGATAAAGGAATTTGGACGGCATCATATAAGACATCATAATATCTGTCAAGTCTTCCTTAATGGCCTTGGTAATATCGATATCACGCTCAAACTGCTCACGAACACCATCTTTTAAGATGACATAGGCTAGAAGATTTTGCACCTTGTGGTCTTTATTATAGCGCGGTACTGCAACGGCAGACTCGATAAAGCGAGACTTATTGAGGTTTTGAGAGACATCTTCTAACTCAATGCGGTAACCGTTGAACTTAATCTGGAAGTCCATGCGTCCGCCGTAGAGAAGCAAGCCCTCATCTGTCATGGTTCCCACATCACCTGTGTGATAAGCTGGCAGACCTTCAAACTCAAAGAAGGCTTCTGCTGTTTTTTCAGGATTATTCATATAACCTTTTGAGACGGCCGGTCCTGAAACAATGATTTCTCCCTGTTCACCATTTGGCAGTTTATTTCCTTCCTCGTCAATGATAAAGGTTGGAGAATCAGCCTTGGTATAGCCAATTGGTAGACGTTTGAGATTCGCTAGCATCTCATCTGTCACGGCAACTGCTGACAGGGCCACTGTCGCTTCTGTTGGGCCGTAAGCATTGATAATACGGGCATTTGGGAAACGCTCACGTAGTTTTTGAGCCGTTTTGACCGTCAATTCTTCTCCATCAAAGTAGAAATGCGTGATACCAGGCATTTTCTCGCTATTAAAGTCTTCAGACAACATGGCCATATCCGCAAAAGAAGGCGTTGATGTCCAGATAGCGATTGGCAATGAAAAGATGGTCGCAAAGAGTTGCTTAAAGTCCTGAGTAATAGCTGAAGGAAGAGCGAAAAGTGTACCACCAAGTGCTAATGTCGGTGCCCAGTACATGACAGACAGATCAAAAGAATAAGGTGGCTGAGCCAGCATTTGCGGACGACTTGGCGTCGCAAATTCCTTATCCGTAATCATCCAGTTGGTAAAACTGAGGAGGTTATCATGGGAAATCTGTACTCCCTTAGGCTTACCAGTTGTACCAGAAGTAAAGATAATGTAGTAGTTATCATCACCCTTGACTGGATGCGTAATCTCATAACTAGTCCCTTGAGCAAAGGCTTCTTGAACCTGAGCTAGAGTCATCATTGGCGTAGAAACCTGCTCCAATGGAAAGTCTGAGATAGCAATAATCAAGCTTGGCTCTGCTACTTCTAAAATAGCCGAAACTCGCTCCAAGGCTGAATGGCTGTCAATGGGAATGTAGGCATGTCCTGACTTAGTCAGAGCTACAAAAGTTGCCAACATTTCATATTCTTGGCCACCAAAAACAACCACAGGAGACTTCTCTGGTAAATCCAGTTGGTCGATGGCTGCAGCTAAACTATCCGAATCAGCCTTCAAATCTCCATAAGTGTGTTCCTGCCCCAAAACATTGTAAACAGGATAGCTAGGCTGTGTCTGAGCAAAATGCTCAATGGTTTCAATCATATCTACGATTGCTTTATTTGACATAATAAGGATTCTCCTTCAAGTTAAAATTCATTATAGATAAAGCTTCCTTGACCCTGACCAAGATAGCTAAAAAAGTAAAGCAGCCCTAGAAAGATAAGAAAATACAAGGCTGTCCGACCAAGAAATATGTACAATTCTTTTCTCTGTTTCATCAAGAAAAACCATTCATTTCTGTAATTTTCCGTTAAAATAAAATCAATTTCTTACTAATTTATTTTTCTGCTATTATACCACTTTATAGACTAGTTTTTCAATTGTTTACCCGTCTATTTTCACTACGTTCCAGTAACATTAATTTGTTCCATATGATTCTTTCTAATGATAGCTTAAATGCTTTTCAGTATGGATTATATGGGGAGCTACAACAAAGTAGGCTCCATACTACCTATAGAGGATTTTTCCACTATAAATATTATAGAGCCTTATCTTATGTCTCACTTTATCGGTGCAGTTCTCTTTATCTAGAGATTTTTATAGTATGTAATCCTAGAATTCACTATAGATAAATTCTTGAATGTTCGAAAAATCGGTCACAAAACAATAAATCACGATGCTTAAGATAACCGTATAGAAAAATAGCGTCCACAAGATTAAACGGTGTGTGTTAGTTATCTTGGTTTGCAAATTTGTAAAGTTCTTTTTCAACTTCCATCCATCCTTTCACTCCAACATGCATCACATCAAATAAAAAGTAATCATCATACTCTCTGTTTCCATAGTTTAATACCGTTGCACCATAGCTTTTTGCGACATCTTCTATTTTTTTATAAGTTTTCTCCCGCATCTCTCTTGAGACACCTGTGTAGTCATTCCATTTCCCGTTTACTGGGAAAATAATGACCTCAACTTCAATGCCCAATTCTTTGGCAACTGTCAAGAAAAGTTCCATATCTGAATACTCTGGTGACTCGAGGTAGCTCAAATCTTTATTAGAATTCTTCAGCGATGTATAACGATCTTTTAAATAGGTATTGTAGTAGTTATTATCAACAGCATAATCATTATTGTCTGTTTTCTTTTTGACCTCTTCTACAAACTGATTCGTCATTTTCTCCCAATCATAGTCTGGGGTTTTATCCCCTAGTGAAGGATAATCTGATTTGGCATGTTTTTGATAAAAAGTCTGTTTGAGCTTAAAGGAATAAATCGCGTTATCTAACTCCAATAATTTTTTATCAACAATCGTTCCTTTTTCATCTATGAAATAACTTTTGTATTTTTTGTAGATGTCATTTTGTTGCTTGTTCCCCTTGGTAATCTCTATAATGCGATTGATTAGTTTTTCTTTCGTTTCCTTACTAATCTTATCATTATCTAGCATATGGAAAATATGTTCCTGAGAAGCCTTGTTCAAAAAGGCATCTTGATGGGTTCCATCTTTTTCAAACCACTGAACAGACTCTACTATAGCTACTTTTCGCTTACTCATAGATCCCTCAATCGAGCCCAAGGTCGTAGCCTGAATGATGTTTTGAGAATAACTAGTCCCAATCTGCATGATATTAAAATCGTTGTAGTTAAAAATTTTATTGGGATGATAGTCTTCATTTATCGTCGCAACCAACTCTGAGGAACCCATTAAAACCAGTGTATTAGGAGTAATATTGCTTGTCAGAATGTCTCTACTTTTATACTTTTCATACGAGGTGCTATAACGAATACTATTATCCTTGACTTTATAATAATCATCAATTTTCTTGACATACGTCACATTTAAAAGAGCAAGCGTCGCAATTACGAGCACAAGCGATAGTAAAAATGCTTTTAGTTTAATCATCTCGTTTTATCCTATCCCTTCGATCCGTCCTCTCTTTTCCATTTCTTATCTCTTTAAAATCGTAATTAAGATTTTATAGGGTTCACCTGAAAAGATAAAGAAACCAATCATGACCAAATTCATGGTCACAAACCAACTCAGTAGTTTATACCAGTTTTTGTTTTTATTTTTCTTATAAAAATTACTTTTTTTTTGATATACTTCAAATCCAGCCATCAAGACACCATGATAAAAACCATAAACAATGTAGCTAACGCTAAGACCATGCCAAAAACCCATGACCAACATATTGACCATATAGGCATAGGTTGCATTGTGTAGCCTGTTTTTAAACCATTTTTTCCGGATAACCTGCATCAAAACTCTTGAAAACACAAAATCTCTTAACCAAGTCGACAAGGTGATATGCCATCTGGTCCAGAAATCCTTAATATCGACACTCAGGAAAGGTTTGTTAAAGTTCATCGGTGTCTGAATGCCTAGGATGTTACTACTTCCAACAGCCATTAGACTATAGCCTGCAAAGTCGAAAAACAGATACAAGGTATAGAGGTACATGTACTTGATTGAGTAGGCGACTGTACCAGTATTGCTCAGAGCGAGCATCATCTGATACACATAGGTTGATAAAACAACCTTGTAAAGAAGGCCTAGAACGATACGATAAACACCGTCTCCTGCTACCTCTAGATACTCTTTTCGAGGCATGACCTCATTTATCTCTTTTAAAAATCTCCTGCTCCGATCAATTGGTCCCGCACTAACCGTAGGGAAAAAAAGTAAAAATTGCAAGTAGTCTTTAATACTAACCTTCTCCTTGATCAGACCATCTGATATTTCCAACATAATCTGAATAGTCTTGAAGGACATATAAGAAATTCCAATAAAGGCCAACAAATGGAGAGAAGTCAGGGCAAAGACTTTATTGATCACCAAAGGAAGAATGGAAAGAAAAACCAGTGGTTTCAGTCGCTTTGCTTCTATCCTCTGTGCAAGAAATACCAGAAAATATTGGTAAACGATAAAGGCAAGCAAATAGACTATCATCGCTCAACTCTTGCCATAAATAGCTCCTGCAAATAAGAGGGAGAGCGCCAAAATATAGTAGTCCTTACGTTTTTCAAAAAAGTTTACCACAAAACCAATCAGTAAAACTACAAACAAGAGAAGGAAAAACTCATTCCCCTCAAAATAATTCATACCAGATGAACTCCTTTTTACTTTTTCTCATCTCATGGTTTATCTTTTTAGAATTAGCTCCTAGCAGATCCCCAAGCGAGTTAATTTTTTCTATTATATCATAATTTAAAAACTATAAAAATACTTCTATTATCTAATTCCCTGAAAAGGTACAGATAATTCTTAGTACTAAATCCCAATGATGAGATATCATTAGTCACACAATAACTATAATTCAAAATCTAAAAGATTGATGAATGAACTAGTGAAGTATTCTGTCCTTTTGACTCAAGTAATCCTCAGAATCATCAAACACGCCACTCCCCCTTTGGGCATTTTTATGCTAAAATAGTAGCTATGGATAAAATTATAAAAACAATATCAGAAAGTGGATCTTTTCGTGCTTTTGTTCTAGACAGCACTGAAACCGTCCGCACTGCTCAAGAAAAACATCAAACCCAAGCTAGCTCAACTGTGGCACTCGGCCGTACCCTCATTGCTAGCCAGATTCTCGCCGCCAATGAAAAAGGAAATACCAAACTAACAGTTAAGGTGCTGGGAACTAGCTCTCTAGGGGCCATTATCACCGTCGCTGATACCAAGGGGAATGTCAAAGGCTACGTTCAAAATCCTGGCGTTGATATCAAAAAAACTGCAACCGGTGAAGTCCTAGTTGGACCTTTTGTTGGTAATGGCCAATTCCTCGTTATCACAGACTACGGCACTGGAAATCCTTACAACTCTATGACTCCCCTCATCTCGGGAGAAATCGGTGAAGATCTAGCTTTCTACCTAACAGAAAGTCAACAGACCCCTTCTGCAGTCGGCCTCAATGTCCTTTTGGATGAAGACGACAAGGTCAAAGTCGCAGGTGGTTTCCTCGTTCAAGTTTTGCCAGAAGCCAAGGAAGAAGAGATTGCTCGCTTTGAAAAACGTATCCAAGAGATGCCAGCTATTTCGACTCTTCTAGAAAGCGACGACCATATCGAAGCCCTTCTCAAGGCTATCTACGGAGACGAACCATACAAACGTCTGTCTGAAGAAGAAATTCGTTTCCAATGTGACTGTAGCAAAGAACGTTTTATGAAGGCTCTTTCTAGTCTTCCAAGCTCAGACTTGCAGGAAATGAAGGACGAAGACCACGGGGCAGAAATTACTTGTCAATTCTGCCAAACTACTTATAATTTCGATGAAAATGACCTGGAGGAACTCATTCGTGACAAATCTTAATACACCCTTTATGATTGGCAATGTTGAGATTCCCAATCGTACCGTTTTAGCCCCCATGGCCGGCGTGACCAACTCAGCCTTCCGTACTATTGCAAAAGAACTCGGAGCTGGACTCGTTGTCATGGAAATGGTCTCTGACAAGGGAATCCAATACAACAACGAAAAAACTCTTCACATGCTTCATATCGATGAAGGCGAAAACCCAGTCTCTATCCAACTTTTTGGTAGTGATGAAGACAGCCTAGCACGCGCAGCAGAATTCATCCAAGAAAACACCAAGACCGATATCGTTGATATCAACATGGGTTGCCCAGTTAATAAAATCGTAAAAAACGAAGCTGGGGCTATGTGGCTCAAGGACCCAGATAAGATTTACTCTATCATCAACAAGGTCCAATCTGTCCTTGATATCCCTCTCACTGTCAAAATGCGTACGGGCTGGTCTGACCCATCCCTAGCAGTTGAGAATGCCCTTGCTGCCGAAGCGGCAGGTGTCTCTGCCCTCGCTATGCATGGACGTACACGTGAACAGATGTACACTGGGCACGCTGACCTTGAGACTCTTCATAAGGTTGCACAAGCTCTAACCAAGATTCCATTTATCGCCAACGGCGATATCCGCACAGTCCAAGAAGCTAAACAACGCATCGAGGAAGTCGGTGCTGACGCCGTTATGATTGGGCGCGCAGCTATGGGAAATCCTTACCTCTTTAATCAAATCAATCACTACTTTGAAACTGGAGAAATCCTGCCTGATTTGACCTTCGAAGATAAGATGAACATCGCCTACGAGCATTTGAAACGCTTGATTAACCTCAAGGGAGAAAAGGTTGCTGTCCGTGAATTCCGTGGCCTAGCTCCTCACTATCTCCGTGGAACATCTGGCGCTGCTAAACTCCGTGGAGCCATCTCACAAGCAAGCACACTTGCAGAAATTGAAGCTCTCTTACAGTTAGAAAAAGCAATAAACGTAATAAAAAATGGACAAATCTCAAATTGAGATCTGCCATTTTTTTATATATTTTCATCTTGCAAATCTAGCTGCTTCACTCTAGCAATATAGTATGCCATAATCAACAACAAATTAAAGCTGACAATCCAAATAGACCATTCATGGAAAAAATGCATAGATACAGCCAAGCTAATGGCCCCCACTACGAAACTACCTACAACAATACCATAGTTCAAGGCTTGACGACGATATTCTTGAATATCTCCTTCTCCTCTAACGATGCGATACAAAGCAGTCAACATTTTTCGGTAATTTCCAGAGGTCATAAAAATGACATAGGGATGATCTTCAATCAAACTACCCGTAAATGTTAGCATCATCATTCCAGTTCCAAAAGCAATAAAAGGAACTTCTAATAGAGGAAAGCGGGAAAAGAAGGGCAGAACAAGGGTCCCGATAAATAAGGGAAGCAGCATCTTAACCCGCCAATAGGCTGTTTTGCGATATTCTTTCATGTGTAAGGCAAAAAGAAAGCCTAGGGAAAAGAATATAATCGAGCAGAATCGCAACATGGTATTGATGACATGTGAGTCGTGCCAATCTGATATCAGTAGGAGAATGTTCCCTGTCTGTGTCGCCACCAAACTATGGTACTGGATGTGACAGAATACATCCAAAGAACCACCGATAAAGCCAAGAAACACTCCCATGAGCCGTGTGTTTTGAGGTAAAATTAATTTATCCGTCATTGATTCATCACTCGTTTCCCTTTAATGCATTCATTATACCACTTCTCTCGGAGAAACTAAGTGAAAAACGGTCAGTTCAGGTAGACATGATTACATATACTCCTAAGTTAGTCTCATCTCTGGAGTTCATTTATGACGTCTTATCAACTTCAAATGCTGTAGGTACTCATCAACTGAACTAATTTTAAACAAATTATTTCTGTACTGAAGTCTATGGCTTAATCAAAGTAACACTTGAAACAGTACCATCTGCACCTGTTGTAATTTGGATGACTTTTCCACCACCTACTTCAGCATTGTATTTCCCATCATCAAGGGTATAAGAATAGCTTTGGATAGAGTAGTTTTCTTTCTTGCCATCAGCAGATTCTACTGTAAATTGACCACCTGATGAAACAGTGATCGTTTCACCATTCGCACCCTTCCAATTTCCAGCCGCAGCCGAAAAATCTTTGTCTACCATAGTCAAGACACCTTTATAACGTTTGTTGTGCTCTGCTTGCTTGTCTTGGAGTTTGCGATCAGTTGCTGGATCATAAGCTGACTGATTCGATTTTGCTTGTGTTCCTTGTTGATTGGATGGGGCTTGAGAAGGGGTTTGCTTAGCAGAAGGTTCTTGATTTTGTTTTGTTTCTGGTGCTGGTGTTGCTTGCGATTGGTTAGCAGTAGTCGTTGACTGATCAGAAGATGATGATTTAGCTTTTTCTGTTGAAGCTGAACTTGAGGACTTCTGAGTCTTGTTCTCTTTACTTGAAGAACTTGCCTTAGAACTAGAAGATGCTTGTGTTGTCTTGCTAGAACTATCACTTGCAGTATTCTCTTTCTTATTGCCACAAGCCCCCAATAGTAATGTTGAAGCGAGTACAGTTGCAGCCATTAATTTGATAGAAGTTTTATTTTTCATTTTATGCTCCTTTTGTAACATTTTTGAAATGTTAAGAAATATTTTTGTAACATTATTGTAATGTTTGTTTTTGAATCTGTCAACTATTTATCTAAAATTTTTTAGAATTATTTTTTAGTACATTTATTTCCTTATCCCTCCTATATCTTTTATTCGTAAAGAATTTAAAAAACAGGGAAATTTTTCCTATGAGAATACTATATTTTATAAGTGTAATCGCTTGCATTTTTTTCTTGAAGGGCTATAATAAAAATGAGATAGGATATTGGAGGTGTAGGTTTATGTCAAAGAAATATTACAAATATCTTCCTTGGTTGATTATTGGTGCTTTCTCTTCTTATGGGGTTGCTACTCATTACGCTCAAACAACATTTGATTTGTTCTACCTAACTGCCATTTTCATGATTGTCTACGTGGCTTTATTGTATTTACACGAAACCTATTTAAAATATAAATACAAGGATTTATTCATTCGAATCATGAGCAGTTCAAAGAAAGATAAACATCCTTAGTAGTCAAAAAGAGGTCGGGAAAAATCCCGACCTCGCTTTTTTATGAATAATAAACCTTTGACACGATAGCTGAATTGACTTTTGACACAAGCTGTATTTTCTCTATTCTCAAGCTCAACCAGTCATCGGATTTGTTGAAACTTCTTAGGACTGAAACTAGGAAACCAAGACTTGGTCTATCGATTTCGGTCCTCAATCTTTTTATTTTAATCGATAGGTTTTTCTTGGTTTCTTTTTAGGCACTCGTTTGAGCCCAACTTCTTCTACATACTCACCGTATTTTACGAGAAAGTTATTGCTGACGATTGGTCGTCCTGGGTTGATGAGATTGACTAATTCGGTTCCTTCATAGACAGTGAATTCCTCCTCTAGCAGATAGAGAAAGGTCGGATTCCAGTCAAGTCGCCCCTGGATTCGTTTAATAGACTCTTGGATAATGGCATAATGGTCAAAGGCGAAGGCTTGCTCCCCCAGCTCTAGTCCCTCTAGGAAGCACTTGCCCGTCTGAAAATCAACATCGACAAAAACCACATCTTTGGCATCATCACCAGCTTGAACGAGATCAAGTGCGCGGCTAGGTAGATACACCAAGTGGGCGATAGTAACCGTCCAGCCCCGCGGATCACGACCTGGAGTAGATACTGTCATCAACTGTTCGATTTTTTCCAAAGGAAGGTCAAGGTTAACCTCCTCTCTCACTTCACGCTGACAAGCATGTCTTGCATCTTCGCTCTTATCCATAAAACCACCAACCAAAGCCAAACAGTTTTGATAAGGATGGGCCTTGCGACGAATTAGCAAGAGTTTGATTTTCCCTTCCACAAAGCAATAAGCTACCATATCCACCGTCACGCTCGGTTTTTCATACTGAGGAAGTTCCTGTTTGCAGTACCAGTCTAAAAATTCCTTCTCAGTCGCATGAATCTCAAAATATTCTCTCTCTGTCATTCCAGCTGGGGTTATCGTTTCAGTCACCTTATCCCTCCTTGACAGCCTTAGTCCATTGATACCAACCGACTAGACTATTGAGAGTGTAAACCCAGTACATACCTTGGATATGGATGTTTTCACCCCACCAGAGATAAATACTAAAGAGATTGGTTGCAATCCAGAAAATCCATTGCTCACGGTAAAGACGTGTCATCAAGAGCTGACCAACACCATTGGTCGCATCCGTTACACTATCACGGAATGGACGAGCACTATGGATACTTTGGTAAGCCAATCCCATGCCAATCCAGATGAGAGCTGTCAAGGCCAAGTACTTGAGCCAATCAACCAGACCAAGTTTCTTAGCTTCAAAGTGAGACTCCTCTGGTTTTCCTTGTTCATTGATCCGATTAGACAACCAAGCATAGAGACCAATAGGCTGCATGACAAAGAAATAAACTGTTGTCAAAACTTCGCCGTAGAAAGTAGCATTCATAGATAAGACCAAGTAGATTGCAGAGTTAATAGCTCCAAAAAGATAGTTACTAGCTCGACCTTCAGCTACCAAGATAACGCAGACAATTCCTGTCCAAGAGGCAAAGAGGCCAATCCAGTCATGACTTTCCGTGTTTTGTGTAAACTCCAGAATAAGAGGAACACTTGATAAAACAATCAAATAGAGCCACTGGAAAAGACTGCGTCCCACAAAGAGGTCATTCCAAAGTAAACGCATAACTCCTGCAAAACCAATTTTACGAGCTTCCGCGTGAACATTTTTAAAGTTTTCGATAAATTGTGTGATTTTTTCTACTATTTTTTTCATTTTTTTCTCCTAATCTGCTTGGTAAATAGCATCGATAGCCACTTTGGCTGCTTCATAATTTCCTAGATAGTCATCAGCTAGATAAACATGAGGGATATTGGCTAGATATTGCTCCCTCATCATATCCAAATGCTGAGAAAAACTATGACGGATATGGTCTTCTGCCATGGTCATGTCTCGAAAACCATCATTGACATAAGAACCGATAGGTTGCACAAAGAGGATTAAATCCCACTTTTCCTTGGCTAAGATGGAAACAAAGAGATTGTCAAAGGTCTCTCCGGACAAGTCCTCCTGCTCTTCGTTTTCCATGTAGTAATCGTAATATCCCTTGGTTACTAGTGAGTTGGTATCTGCAATGACTAGGCCTCGATTGGCATTGCTATCAATCAACTTGGAAGTTTGATCATACTGCCCCAATAGAAGGTAATAATAATCTTTTGGGGTAAGCTCATCATCTCGGACATTATTTTTTATCTGATACTCACGAGCATACTCCAGACTGACTGGCGCATCATAGAAGCGAGCTAAATCCTTGGCTAGAGTTGTTTTCCCATTACTCGCACTTCCCATAATCAACACTTTCTTTGTAAACTGTCGGCGGAAGGGTTGAGCGATATATTTCCAATATTTACTTGGATTTTCTCGAATCATGGTAGCCGAAATTCCAAATTTTCTTTCCTGCAAAACTGCTTGAAAACCACGTTTATGAAGCTCTGTTTGGTAGTCGGACTCTCCTACAAAAAAGATTAGCTCCTCAGCAGTCTGATCATAGGAAATGGCCTGCAACATCTGATTCAACCACTCCTGCCAGCCCATTGGATAGCGCGGGATAGTAGTTTCGTCAAGTTTACAAACAGAGGTCAACTCATCATCTCGAAAAGCTTCACGAATATAGCGAAATCTCTTTTGTAGTGTAAGTCCCACCTGTTCACCACGATCTCCCTTATAACCTGAAACTACCACCCATACAGCATCACATTGACGTTTTGCTCTTTGGATTAAATCAATATGCCCCTGATGTAAGGGAGCAAAGGTTCCGAAAACCACTGCTATTTTCTTTTTCATGTCTTTTCAATCTTTTTATAATTTTTTATATTATACTCCACTCACCTATGTTTGTCAACACTTTTTTATTATTTTTTATAAAAACATTAATACATAATCGGATTTTTTACTTGATATACAAAACTTGATTAGGAAAAATCCGTTTTTAAAACCTTTAAACTAAATGCAACATCCAAATGCTTATTTAAGTAACAAATTTCCAAAAAAAGAGGCTGAAACAATCTGTTCCAGCCTCACATTTTTATACAATCTCAAATTTTAACTGACCAGCTTTAACCCCAATCTTCAGTGTCTTGCCAGCTTCCAATTCACCTTTAAGAAGGAGTTCTGCAAGTTTGTCCTCCACTTCAGTTTGTAGAGTTCTACGTAGTGGACGAGCTCCCATCTCTGGATCGTAACCCTTCTGAGCTAGAAGTTTAAGGGCAGAAGCTTGAAGTTTCAAGTCAATTCCTTTTTCTGCGAGACTCGCAATCAATGGTTTGACCATAATCTTAACCACTTCTTGCATATCTTGACTTGATAGGCTATGGAAGACAACTTTTTCATCAATACGGTTGATGAACTCTGGGCGATAAGTTTTTTTCAACTCTTCAAAGATCCGTTTTTCCATATTTTCCTGGTCAAAACGAATATCCTTTGCTCCAAATCCGACTGTCTTGTCATCACGAAGAGCTGTCGCACCTAGGTTTGAAGTCATGATAATGATAGTATTTGAGAAATCAACCTTGCGACCCTTACTGTCAGTCAAGACACCATCGTCTAAGACCTGCAAGAGAACATTAAAGATGTCTGGGTGGGCCTTTTCTACCTCGTCAAAGAGCAAGACTGAGTATGGTTTGTTACGAACCTTCTCGGTCAATTCTCCACCTTCTTCGTAACCTACATAACCCGGAGGAGCTCCATTAAGACGACTGGCCGCAAATTTCTCCATGTATTCACTCATGTCAAAGCGGATAAGAGCAGACTCATCATCAAAAAGAACTTCTGCCAAAGCCTTGGCTAGTTCAGTTTTACCAACACCTGTCGGTCCAAGGAACATAAAGGATCCAATCGGACGTTTGTTATTGCGGATACCCGATTGATTACGACGAATGGCACGACTAATGCTAGATACCGCTTGTTCCTGCCCGATAACCCGTTTATGCAATTCAGTTTCAAGATTGAGATACTTCTTGGCATCCGTTTGTGTCAATTTTTGAACTGGAATACCTGACAAGCGACTGAGTGTTGTCAAAATATCAGACTCTTTTACTAGATCTTTATAGACCGGAACTTCCTGCTCTCTTGCAATGAGTTGAGCTGCTTGCTTCCATTTTCCATCCATCAAGGCCTTATCAGCTGGTGTTAAACCTGACTCGTCTTTTTTAGCGTGTTTCGATTTATTTTGGACAGTTGCTGCTGCTTCATCCAAAAGATCGATTGCTGAGTCTGGCAAGTGACGACTCGTCAGATAGCGATGGGCCATTTTGACAGCTGTTTCTACTGCATCATCTGTAATTTGAACATGGTGGTGTTTCTCATAAGTTGCTTTCAAGCCCTGCAAAATAGCCATACTATCAGCCACGCTCGGCTCTTCAATCATCACTTTTGCAAAGCGACGAGAAAGGGCAGCATCTTTTTCGATGTGTTTTTGGTATTCTTCCTGAGTAGTCGCTCCGACAGTTCTCAGAGTTCCACGTGCCAAGGCAGGTTTCAGGATATTGGCCGCATCCAAAGTCGAATCAATCCCACTTCCAGACCCCATAATAGTATGAAGCTCATCGATAAAGAGGATGACCTTACCATCTTCCTCAATATCTTTGATGATATTGTTCATACGTTCTTCAAAGTCTCCACGGAAACGGGTTCCCGCAACCACATTCATCAAATCAAGCTCTAGGACACGCATCTTAGCCATTTCATCAGGTACATTTCCGTTGGCAATACGTTGCGCAAGGCCAAGTGCTAGAGCGGTTTTACCAACACCCGCATCTCCAACTAGAACTGGATTGTTTTTAGTTTTTCGACTCAGAATTTGAATCATACGAGAGATTTCTTGGTCGCGCCCGATGACTGGTTCCAATTTACCTGAACGAGCTTGCTCCGTAAGGTCATGCGTATAATCTTCCAAACCACCACTTGGAGTTTGAGGCATGCCCATCATATTTGCCATGGAATTTTGCTTATCCGCTACCGTACGATGACGCTGGCGAAGGGCCTTCAAATCTTCTCTAGTCCAACCAGCACGCGCTTCAAGACTACGACGAAGTCCAGCAATCTTGACTTGATCCTTCTGATCTTCGTAAGAAAAGCCCGCTTTTTCCAGAATTCGAGTAGCTAAGGCATTGCCATCATGTAAGATAGCATAAAGAAGGTGCTCTGTTCCCAATACCTTGGTATGCACAACAGAAGCAACGTGCTCTGCTTCCAACAACAATACCTTCAAACGGTGGGAAAAAGGAAGCTCCTGATAATTTTCCTTATCGCTATACTTTGTTTCAGTCAGCTCTACAGCAACTTCCTCCAGACGATCAATCTCATATGGAAATTCGTTTAAAGTCGCCCCAGCTACACTGTAACTATGATTGGCCATAGCAATCAATAGGTGCCAAGACTCTAGGTATTCTGCCCCAAAATGACTGGCGACCAGAAAGGCACTTTCTATACATTCTTTCAATGCTTTTGAATATTTCATTTAGTTCTATTTTCCTTTTCTATCTACCTCTTGTAATAACTGCCGAAGCATATTGGCACGGATAAGATTGGCATCATCGCCTAAAACTCGGTCTGTCGCCATCGCTAATAATAGATTCATCTCCTGACGGGTCACCAAATCCTGCTCAAACAAGAGTCTTAAAACATCTTCAAAGATAGCTATGCTAACTTCTTCACCTACCGAATACAGTAAATCTCGAAGCATATCATGATGGTTGGAAAATTCAATTCGACCAATGCGAATATAACCTCCGCCACCTCGCTTACTTTCAACCAAGTAGCCTCTACTTTCCGTAAAGCGTGTCTTGATCACATAGTTAATCTGACTAGGAACAACCTGAAAAGTATCTGCTAACTGACTCCGTTGCAACTCCACAATACCAGATTGATCTAAAATTGCCTTGATGTAGGCCTCAATATGATCCGATGTATTTTTAAATCTCATTACAAACCCACCTCTCTCTTTAAACCTTGACTATCTTTGACTATTATACCGAATTTTTCAATTTTTTAAAAGAAAAAGGGGCTGGTAAAATATAATCTTCACCAACTCCTTATCTTTCTAATTATTTAAACCCAATTCCGCTAATATCTGGCGTTTATAGGCAATTTTTTGAACTTCCTTGTCTTCGGCTTCAGACCAATCTAGTTTGATCTCAGAAACGATCTGACCAGGTCTATTCTTCAAGATATAAATGCGATCACTGAGATTGAGGGCCTCCTCGATACTATGCGTGATGATGAGTGTCGTCAACTCTAGCTGTTTGTGAATCTCCAGATACCAGGCGTGGAGTTCCATCTTAGTCATCTCATCCAAAGCGCTGAAGGCCTCGTCTAGAAGAAAGAGCTTATGCCCGAAAAGGTAGGTACGGAGTAGGGCCACGCGCTGACGCATTCCTCCGCTAAGCTCATGAGGATACTTGTCCCGTACCGCCGTCAACTGAAAGGTAGCAAGGATTTCATCTGCTTTGGCAATGGCTTCTGCCTTATCCACTTTTTGAATCAAAAGGGGCAGGATGATATTACCAAGTACCGTCTTGTGTTCCAAGAGAAGATCCTTTTGTAGCATATAGCTCACGCGCCCCTTGGGATTTTCCTCACCGTCAAGAATGATTCGGCCAGACTGGACTTCTAAAATTCCTGCAATCAGGTTAAATAGAGTGGTCTTTCCGACACCACTGGGGCCTAGGATAGAGACCACTTCACCTGAAGTCACCTCTAGGTTGATATCCTCTAAAATCTTTTCATTATCGTAGGCATAGCTTACGTGTTCTAGTCTAATTTCTGTCATTATTTTACAAATTCGTTAGTAAATCCTTTATCAGTCAAGTCTTCCTTGAGAATCCCATTTTCTTTATCCCATTTGTAGAAGGCATTCCAGCGGTCCGCATCAAATTGTCCCCATTTTTCCTTGTCGCTTGCATATTCTTTTGACAAGTATTTTTGAGATTCGATGACAAAATCACGCTTATCTTTGAGTTCTGGGGCATTCTTGATCAGGATATCTGCAGCTTCTTCTGGGTGCTCCATAGCATATTGGTAGCCTTTTTTAATAGCTTGGATGACTTTACGAGCTTCTTCCTTATTATCTTTCAAATAATCATTGTTAGCGATGATAACTGGTGAGTAGTAGTCAAATTCTTTAACATAGTCTTTCAAATACATAAAGTTAGCATCTACACCTTGAGATTTAGCAAGGATTCCATCCCAACCATAATAAATCCAAGCAGAATCAAAAACGCCATTGGCAATCGGTGTGATCGAGTTTGAATCGTTGTTTGGTACTTTTTCAACCTTCTCAAAGTCTCCACCTTGAGATTCTACCAAGGTTTTCAACATCGCAAGCTCAGTTGGGTCATTCCAGGTTCCGTATTTCTTACCAACCAAGTCTTTTGGACTGTTGATATTGTCAGACTTACGAGAGATGATCCCTGATGTATTATGCTCAACGATTGCTGCAACAGCAGTAATACCTGCTCCTTTTTCCAATTTCTTAGCCATGTAGTCTTGGAAATAGATAGCAAACGGTGCCTTACCATTGATAACTAAGTCTGATGAACTCTCTTCTGGTGGCAATTTCAAGTCAACGTCCACTCCAGCTTCCTTGAAATATCCTTTTTCCTTGGCAACATAAAGCCCTGTGTGGTTAGTATTTGGTGTCCAGTCTAAGATAAAGTCAATCTTCTTAAGTTCTGCCTCTTTGTTGTCCTTAGAAGCAGTTCCTTGGCCACAAGCCACCAGCACGATAGCTACAAAAGCTGCTACAATCGTTAAAAACACTTTCCATGTTTTCTTCATTCTTATTTCCTCTTTTCTTTTTCAAAACGCTCTATTTTAAGTACGTTTCCATTTAATCACATATTTTTCACTGATATCGACTAGCTTCATACCCAGAAGACTGATCAGTGATACCAGAATAATAATCGCAAACATGGTATCATACTGAAACAGTTTTTTGGACTGAATCATATAGACACCTAGTCCTTCAAAGCCTCCCAACCACTCAGATACCACTGTTGTGATAAAGGCGTAGGAAACACTAACCCTCAGACCTGCATAAAAGTAGGGCAGGCTAACCGGGATCTTAAAATGCCAAAGGATTTGCCAAGGATTGGCTCGCATCAGACTAAACAAGGTCAGCATGTCCTTGTCACAATGCCTAAAACCATCTAAAATACTGACGATGATAGGAAAAGTAGTCGTCAAGATAATCAAAACAATCTTGGGCAAAATTCCATAACCCAACCATAAAACTAGGATAGGGGCTATGGCAATGGTCGGTATGGTCTGGACAACTACCATCATGGGGTAAATCAGGTCATTGAGCCATCCCAAACTATCCATAAGGACGGCCATGATACAGGCTATCAAGACACCCAGCACCAAACCTAGCAAAGCTACTCTCAAGGTTGCCCAACTATGGTACCAAAGAAATTCTCTATCACGAACAAAAGACTGGAGGATTTCAAGTGGCGTCGGTAGGATGAACTTTGGTAAGAGTTTCAAGAATCCCGCCACCTGCCAAAGAGATAAGACACCCAAAATTCCTAGCAGACTAATATGCCGTCTCATTATACTTTTCAAGTTTCTCATCGATGCTTAAAATCTCTCCTATATTTATTTTCACATTGGCAAAAACATTGTCTGCTCCTTGACCTGCCACTTCTAGCGCTTCTTTGAGAATGCGCATAAGCTCATCAAATTCTCCCTCCAAAACTGTTTCAAAGGGTGTCACCACCATGGTCACTCCTTGAGTTTGCAGATAAGCAATGACTTGATCAATTACAGCTATGCGGTCAATCCCTTGTGACAGGGGCAGGACTTGTAAAGCAATGCTTGCTTTCATTCAAACCTCCTTCTAAGTTACAGTTTTTCTTTGAAAAAAAGAAAAACCTCTTTCATATATGAAAAAGGTGCAAAATTAGGCCAAGTATCGTTCCCTACGCTGGCATTACCCAGATCAGGTGCGGTCGAAGTTTAAACACTTCCTCTCAGACTGTACACAGACTCCCATATATTATATGGACATATGATAACGCAAAAAAAATAAGATGTCAAGGAAACTGCTTACAGAAAAGAGAGTGGGACAGAAATCGGTAATTCGTTAGAATTCGATTTCATCGTCCCACCTCCGCACAGTTGAGTAGGGCCGTAAAAGCTGATGAAATCAGCGTAGTAGAGCCCACTCAACCACTGCGTCTTACTCGACAATCCAAAGAAAATTGAGAGGCTAGGACTTTTGTCCCAACCTCTCCTCTAATCATCTATTCTCAGTTAATTCTTTCAATTAAAGCATAGGTGCAAATAACTGAGCTACTTCTTTGATTAATGTTTGATACCAAGTAGGCTTGATTGTTCCAGGAAAAATTTCTTGCGACTCTTCAAAAATTTCTTCAAAATCATTACGAATAGTTGCAATGGACGGTGTTTCATACAATAAAACTGCATTTTCATAGTGGTGAACCAAGCTGCGATAATCAAGGTTTATGGTTCCAACAACCGCAAATCGATCATCAACAATCATTTGCTTACTATGGATAAAACCAGGAGTATACTCATAGATACGTACACCAGCAGACAAAAGATCAGGATAAGACCCTCGAGTTACTAACTGGATGAGCTTTTTATCTGGGATAAATGGAGTTATAATTCTCACATCTACACCTCGCATGGCTGCATTTTTTATATCCTCTGTCAAATCATAATCAATAATGAGATAAGGCGTGGTGATATAGACAAAATCTTCCGCTTGATTAATCAGATTTTGATAGACGATTTTACCCACCTTCATTTTATAGATAGGCTTAGGGCCACTTCCATACGGGATACAAAGACCATCTCCTGGTCGTGTCTGATTTTCCAAATGATACTGATCAAAATCACTAATTTCTCCACGGTTGATGTACCAGTTCATGAGAAATAGTCTGGTAAAGGCTTGAGTCGCCGGACCATCTATCCGAATCCCACTATCTTTCCAGTGTCCAAAACGTTCAATCTGGTTGATGTATTCGTCGGAAAGGTTGATCCCACCAGTATAGGCAATCTGCCCATCAATGACCAAAATCTTACGGTGGTCACGGTTATTATAGGCCACTGTCATACGAGGAATCACCTTATTAAACTTATGAGCATCAATCCCTTTAGAACGCAAATGAACGGTATAATCCCCAGGCAAGGTCACCATACAACCAATATCATCGTAGAGCATCTTGACCTCAACTCCCTGAGCAGCTTTTTCTTCAAGAATTTCAAGCATACTATCCCACATCAAACCTTCGTCGACAATGTAGTATTCTAGAAAAATAAATTTTTCAGCCCTCTTCAGATCCTCGAGCATCTGTTGCCACATTTCTTCTCCATTAGCAAAGAATTGTGAGTCTGTATGGTCATAAACCTCTGCATTACTATCCATATGTAGCAAGGCATTGATAATACCGTAAGCCGATTTATCTGTTTCTTGTAGGATCTGATGAAGACTATGCTCTCGCTTTTCATGAGATGCAATAGAACGAAGTTCCTGCAGTTGTTTGAATTCCTTTTTTGATAACCGACGCTCACCAAACATGATATAAAGTAAGGGACCAAAAACAGGGACAAAAGTAACAATCAACCAAGTCACCTTGCTCTCAGGAGACATGGAACGATTAACAATGGCTAAAACAGTTGCCACACTGACAAGAAATACAAGAGTAACCCAAACAAATGGAGCAATCTGACTCATGTAAAGAATGACTGCAAAAACTACAAATAATTCTATCAGAATTATCGCAATGCTAAAACCATACTTGGACATCAATAGTCGCAATTTTCTAGTTCCCATAACTCCCCCTCAATTTCTAAGTCTACTCCCTAATTTAACGTCTGAAAACGCTTGTTACCTTCTAGTATACTTAGTTTAGAAGAACTTAGCAAGTCTTTTCTGTTTAGGCCGATAGTTCTCCAACTGAGGTGAACAATAAAAAGCAGGCCACTTATATGTGCCTGCTCTTATATTACAATTTTAATGCCAACATATTGACCGTCATACCAGCTGCAGTTCCCATCAAGAAGATGGTATCTCCTTCTTTTACATAGCCATGATCGAGTGCATAGGCCAAGCCAAAAGGTACAGCAACGGAAACCATATTCCCATAATCCGTAACGAGATTAAGGTATTTGTCTTCGTCTACACCCAGTTTTCCCATGACCAAAGGAAGAGCGCGACTAGCTTGGTGGGGAATAATATAGTCTACAGCATCTTTAGAAATACCAGATTTCTCTTGGAATTCTTGGAACATTTCTGGGATGACACGAGCAGAAAGCAAGAGAATTTTCTTGCCTTTCATATCAAACATAAAATTTGTCTTGGTCTCTTCAGAGTATTCTTTTGGTTGATAAGAAGTCAAGCCTCCACGAATCTCTGTATCGTGAGCCCCCTCTGACCAAGTACGTTGAAGGCTTGCTATCACTCCTTTTTCCTGACTACTTTTTTGGAAAATAAAGGCTGCTGCCCCATCACTAAAGAGTTCAAAACTTTCTTTTTGCTTTTGATTAAGACCCAAGCTACCAACTTCACTAGATACAATCAAAACACGACGGTATTCCCCAGCTTCAATCAAATGTGACATGGTTGATAAAGCAGAGATAAAACTTGTACAAGTCGTATTGATATCCATAGCTGGGATAGAGAGCCCTTTTGCCACACGTTCATGAATCAAAGCTGCCGTACAAGGAATCGGCTGAACACCAACCGCACTAGCTGATACCAGGCAATCAATGTCTTTCATACTCAAATTTGCATTTTCAAGTGCAGCTTGGATAGCTGCTTCTGCCAAATCTAGTTGCGTTTCTTCATTTTCAACCACACGATGACGGGTCTGGTCTTTAAATTGCACCGTATTTTTTGGAAGGCAGACTCCATAACCTGCAATTTCTACATGTCTTTTTACTTCCGTCATAATTTTTTGTCCTTTCATAAACGTTGGATACGTTTGAGCTTACGACTTGTATCCCAGTGATAATCCGAAAATTGTATTTCAGGTTCTTTAAACTCTTTTTGTTGCGCCAAGAGTCGAAACTGCTCTGTAATCGCTGTTTCAACTTGCTCACCTCTTCGACTCAGACAGACTTCCACTAACTTCTCAGAATGTTGTTTGACTTGGTAGTCTCCGACATTCTCCACAAAGAGAATACAACGTCTGATAAAGTCAGGATAAATCGTTATTCGACCCCCGTCCTGTCCTTCAAAGTAGAAGATGTCATCAGAGCGACCTTCGACCTTGTCAATCCTTGTGTAATGAGATCCGCATGGACAAGGTTCAGGATTTTCAACTAGAATATCATTGAGCTGGTAGCGATAAACAGGCTGACTGCTTCGCTTAAAGTCCGTAATCACTGGATAAAAACGCCGGTCATCCAAGTAGTGCTTTTCTACAAATATGATATCTTCATTGAGATGAAGATTCCCAGCAGAGCAAGTACAAGCTAGAAAACCTTCCGTTGCTTGATATACTTGGTCAATAATCGGCAACTCAAAAGCGCTCAAAATTCGCTCTTTATCACTATCTTCCAAGATTTCAGCCACCGAAACGATTTTTTGTGGGTAAATGACTAACTCCCCATCTTTTAGACGCTTACTCAATTCAATCAACATAGAAGCAGGCGCTACCACAATGGTCGGTTGATAACTATTGAGATGCTCTATATGCTCATCTGTATTCTTGAAAATATCAAAGTATTCTAAACGAATAAGTGCCGTATTGATGGTCTGATAGAGTTCATTATCCGCTCTGAGGAAAAAGGCTATGCGGTGCCCAAAAAGTTGGCCCTTGGGCAACATCTTTGCCAAGATAGCTGCTGCCCACATACTTCTCTCTTTTTCAGTTGTGATAAAGAGTCCCCGGTGTCCAGATGTTCCAGAAGACAACCCAACAGCTATTTCTCCCTTGAGCTCTGTAAAATTCCTGGTCTTTTCACTTTCGATAGCCAAAGCCAAGGCCTCGTCTCGATCTACACCTTGAGTATTAAGCTCATTGAAATGCGTCATCATAAAAGCCTTATCCATATGGTCAAAGTCGTTAGGTACACCATTTTTAAAATAAGGTGACTCACGTTTGAGAAAGTCCATATAGGCAGCCAGTTGCTTCTTCTGATAGTTTTCTAAAGCTTCTCGAGACTTAAAATTATGAAGCCAACGCGTTTGGATAAACGTTTTAAGAAAGGTTATTTTTTTCATACAAGATCCGCTCAATCCTTTCTACAGGGTCATGGCTGACTAGTACTTCTATGCCATCTTTTAAAACCTCTTCCAGCAACTCTGTTCCCTTGATATAGGCTTCCTTGTTGTCCTGCACCAAGGAAGGAATCAGGCGCATCTGTTTGGTGTAAGGTAAGAGGTCTATTCCCCAACAAAGATCTGCTGCGATAAAGAGATGATAATCTGGAATAAAGAGACAAGCTTGCCCCTTAGCATGCCCATCAATAGAAGCTACAAGGATACTTCCGTCTCCAAAAAGATCGATGGTAGGGCGATACTTAAAGTTAGCATTTTGCTGATTTGCCTTGATGACTGTCAATCTTTCCTCGAAGTCACTCGGCAAAAATTCTTTAAAAATTAAATCTTTTAGTTTTGGTTTCTTGTAAACATCATAGACTTCCTGGGTCAGGATAAAATTTGCATTCGAAAAGAAGCTAGCCCCTCCCAGATGATCAGGATGTAGATGAGACAGCAAGACATAGTTAATTTCTTCTGGCTTCATTCCTTTAGCTTTCAGCAAATGTAAAATCTGATCCTTGTCCGTCATTTGAACAGGCGTTCCTAGACGGTACAAGCCATAACGAAGTTTTCTCTTAATATCATAGTGATAACCAGTGTCATAAAGCAGATACCCCTTTTCTCTATGCTTAATTAAAAAGACACCTGCTGGGAAAGTCATCTTTCTATTTTTGACACCCTTAAATAGCAAACCCGCGTAGCTAGTACAGTAGCCGGCTGGGAAATACTCAATGCTTTCGATAATCTTGGACATATTGTTCGATCCCTTCTGAAATACTAATTTTCGGATGATACCCCAATTTCCTCTCAGCCTTGCTAATATCCAAAGTTTGACTATAGCGAAGCAGATAATAGGTATATCGAGTTAGAGGTGGCTCCCCTTTAAGGTTCAAGATCTTGTATATAAATTCTAAACTACTTGCAATTCCTGATAAGAGAGATGCTGGAATTTTTCTATATTTGATTGGGTAACCCAAACCTGTCAAACTTTCCTCTAGCAAATCCCTAAAAGCCCTTGGTTCGCCATTAGTGATATTATAGATATCACCTTTTGCTTCTGGAGCTTCCAAAGCTAAACGAATTGCCAAAGCTACATTTTCCACACAAGTCATGTCCATGAGCTGACGCCCATCTCCAATCAAAGGAATTCCAATTTTTTGACTAAGATTGATCACACGTGGCAAAATACTGGTATCCCCAATCCCAAAAAGCCCCCGAGGTCTCAAGATGATACTCGGAAAATCTGGATAATCTTTAAAGAGTTTCTCCGAAGCCAATTTACTACGGATATAGTTATTGAGATTATTTTCCTCTGGAGCATCCGTTTCTTTAATACCAAGTTGGTCTTTAGGTGCTGCATAAATACTTGGTGAGGATACGTAGACTAAGCGCTGAATCCCAGCTTGGCGACAAGCTTGGAGAACATATTTGGTTCCTAAAACATTAGCCTGATAAAAATCTTCCCAAGGGCCCCAAACTGTTGACAGGGCTCCCGCATGAACGACCAGATCCATCCCCTTGCAAGCCTCTAGCACATCATCAGCTTTGGTCAAATCACCCTGAAAAAAACTAACCGAAGAATTTTCCAAGGAGCGACCTACCTTACTGTTTCTACCAAAAGCTCGCACTTGGTAACCATGCTCAACTAGTTCTTTAACAACATATTTTCCAAGAAAACCAGTGGCTCCTGTAACTAATACTTTTTTCATCACTCTTTCTCCTTAGTTGCTAACAGGCGGTGGATTTCACCTTCCAATATTTCTGTCGGATGATAAGATTGTGCGACTTGGCGGAGATTCTCCAATTCTGTCCAATTTTCTTTAGCCAATAGCCTATCAAAGGCCTGCCCAATCTCCTTGCTATTATCTCTTTTAGCTGTATAAGCAACACCCGCTTCCACACCCCGAACAGCATAATCAAATTGGTCGTAGTCATGAGACAATATCAGAGCAGGTTTGCCATAAATAATGCACTGATAAAAGATACCTGCTCCACCATGATGAATGACATAGTCCATCTGAGGAATGTATTCCTTGTAAGGAAGATAAGAAACAACGGAAAGATTCTCCATCAGATTCTCACACTTGAAAGGTTGTCCACCAACTCCACGAGTCACAAAAAAGTGAAAGTCAGGATGTACTTTAGCTAGTTGCTTAGTTTGATAGATTAGATTATCTTTGGCCCAAGCTAGTTGCGTCCCACAAGTTACCAAAACCTTCTTGCGATTAGGAAAAGCCGATAAATCTAATGGATAATCCTCTACAGCCTCAACTGAAGCGCCAAAAGGTCCTACCCAGCAATAGTGCTCTGGAAATCCTTTCTTCAACTCCACTTCTTTCATCCCAATACCTAAGATAGAATAGGGAGAATAAATAGTTTCTTGGCCTTTCTGATTGTAAAGTTTAAAATGATAACGCCTTAAGCGGTCTCGTAATAAAAAAGTTACTATCCGTTTTCCCAAACGCGTTATTTTTCTCCCAAGAAACTGTTCTAGAACCTGCCAACTATTCTGGGGAGCCCCCATACCTCCAAAGAAACAAGGAGGTCCCTCTGTCGTCTCAATCGCAAACTGGGTCGCCATAGTTGTTATCCACGGAATTCCCATCTGCTCAGCTACAAGGCCACCAGACAGAGTTATAAAATCAGCAATAACAATATCCGGACGATGATTTGTCCATTCTTGGATTAATTGGTCCGAAACTAGGTTAATCAAATCAAGACTAGCAGACAACTGCCGATAGGCTGAAAAAATCCCTAACTGCTCCTTATTGTTAGCAGCTTTTTCAAATTCTTTTACGTGTCCTTCTAAAATGGGAAGAACTTGAAAACCAACCGCCTCTGCAACAGCCTTTTTCTGAGGACCTGTAAATAAACGAATCTCATACTGAGGATTGTCTAATAGAGGTAGTAATAAATTCATAGTTGGATACAAATGTCCACTTAAAGGAACAATCACAACATCGATTTTGATTTTCTTCATAATCCTAGCATATCAAATTTTCCAAAAAAGAACTATCACAAGGATAGTTCTTCTTAAATATTATTGGTTTTAAATCATAGAAATAGTATTTGGTTTCCTAATACATTATTTGAATATTCGGGAGGAATTCCTAATGTAAGAATCTTAAATTTACAATCCCTAAAAAATTTTCCAAAGGAGCTTTGCTTAGAACAATTCCTTATAGAAAGCAATAGTTTCTTCCAAAGTTGGCATGAATGGATTACCTGGTGCACAAGCATCAATCAAGGCATTCTTAGAAAGGTATTCAAAGTCAAAGTCTTTTTCTTCGATACCAAGTTCTGTCAATTTCTTAGGAATACCGACAGTTTCAGAAAGTTTTTCAATTTCAGAAATAGCATAAGCAGCACATTCTTCATCTGATTTTCCTTCGATTTGCATACCCAAGGCCTTAGCAACATTACGGAAGGCTACAGGTACACGTTTGGCATTTTCACGCTCAACGACTGGCAAAAGCATAGCACAGCAAACGCCATGAGGCAAGTTATAGACAGCACCCAATTGGTGAGCCATTGAGTGAACATAGCCGAGTCCAGCATTGTTAAAGCTCATTCCTCCAAGGAAGATGGCATTAACCATACCTTCACGAGCTTCGATGTCGTGTCCGTTTTCTACTGCACGTGGAAGATATTCTTTGATCAGCTCGATAGCTCCAATAGAGAGTTTCTTAGTCACATCATAAGCACCTGGTGTTACCAAAGCTTCAACAGCGTGAGTAAGAGCATCCATACCAGTAGCAGCAGTCAAAGCTTGAGGTTTTGAAACCATCAATTCAGGGTCATTAACAGAGATAAGAGCAAGACTATTCTTATCAACCATTACCATTTTAACCTTACGTTCTTCATCAGTGATAACGTAGTTGATAGTAATTTCTGCTGATGTACCTGCAGTAGTATTAATAGCTACAACAGGAAGGCCTTTTTGAGCAGACTTATGCAAACCTTCATAATCCTGTGGCTTACCGCCATTAGTAGCGATTACAGAAATACAGCTAGCTGCATCCTGTGGAGAGCCACCACCGACAGAGATGATAAAGTCACAGTTATGCTCTTTCAAAGCAGCGACCCCATCCATGACATTTTTACAAGTAGGGTTCGGTTCAACATCACTAAAGATAACGTAAGCAATCCCTTCATCATCTAAAGGTTTTAAAATTTTTGACAATATATCACTTGATTCGATATACTTATCTGTCACCAAAAGAGCTTTAGTATAGCCCAACTCCTTAACATAAGGCCCAACTTCATTTACCACACCTTTGCCAATAAGGTTAACTGCTGGAACGTAAAATGTTGCCATATTTTTTCCTCCTTGCGTGTTTCACGCTTTATATTTAGGTTAATTATATAATATATTTTCTACATTTTCAAATATTTGTGATTTTTTTAACAAATATATCGCAAAGGAAGGGAGTGGGAAGCCCCACATCCCTCTTATTTTTTTACAAAACGCCTTTTTTCAGGATAATATTTCCATAAAGAGCACTTTCTCCAGTTTGAATCACTAAATAAGCTTTCTCTGCCTGATCGTAAAATTCAAAACGTTCAAACTCTTTGATAGATGCACCTGTATGATACTTTCCAAGTAAGGCTTTATATTCATCCCAAATAACTGGAATTGTTGGATCTCCTGGTACAACCTGCATAAGGCCTGCTTGATAGTCACTGTATGTATCGAGAGGTAGTAGTTGCAAGATAGCATCCAAGATCACAGGAACTCCATGACCATCACAACGAACAACACGTTGTCCGATCCTGTGAGCTGGGAAATTAGCATCAGCTATGACTAGCTCATCTCCATGTCCCATCTCCATTAGATACTTAACTAGCTCTGGGCTAATAATTTTAGGAATATTCTTTAACATTTACTCCCCCTTCTCCACTAATGACTTGAAAAACCGTTGACTAGTTTCGACATTATCCAAATCTTCTACTGCATAACTTTTCAGTAATTCTGATTGTCGAATGAGGTTTTGTGCTTCCTCTCTTTATTGAACAATTTCCAAAGTCAACAATTGAGACAAAACATTTATGCGAGATTCTTTGGTAAGACTATAATTAAAACTAAAGTGTATAATTCCTTTCATACTAAAACGAGTATTTAACAAGATACATATTTTTTCCTTATGTAAAAATCACCGATTCAACCCATTATGATTGAATCGGTGATATATTTTATTTCTTACTAAAATTTTGTGTTCCTAATACAGTTAATGACTATTCAAGAGTTAATAATAATACGACAAAAATAGAGTCCATAATTCAAAAAGTTGTTTTATCCATTGCTAAAATATCAAAAAGGAGAGGACCCGATTAAACTCTTTCAAATAGAAATTTTTTCATCATTCTACAGCAGTTGACACAGTGAAAAAAGATTTATAATAAATAAAAAAAAGAACAACTAGTGTTCTTACTCTTGTAA
>NZ_KQ970824.1:106266-143182 GCF_001579645.1 Streptococcus infantis | reverse complement strand
AGCATTTTCAACTGTAAAAGTGCTTCCTGGCGTATATGGTAGGATTGTTTCCGCCATACTTCTAAAAATGTGAGCAGCACCATTCGAAGTCGAACCTGCTAGATAATGATTTTCATCGGTAGTAGGGAAACCAAGCCAGTGGCTAATCACTAGATCTGGTGTATAACCAATCACCCATTGATCACTGGTATATTCTGGGTTAAAGGCTGCCTCTGTTGTTCCTGTTTTTCCAGCCATGACATAATCATCTGGAGACGAACTGACCCCTGTACCATTTGTAAAAGTACCTAACATCATACTGGTCATTTTATCAGCTACCGATTTGTCAACCACTCGTTTTTGAGTATTTTTATGAGTAGCAATCACTTGACCACTAGCATTTTCAATACGGGTGATAAAGTGAGCATCCGGCATGAGTCCTTCATTTGCAAACACTGCGTAGGCTTGGGCCATCTGAAGAGGGTTAGTTTCTACGCCACCACCTAAAGCTACTCCAAGCACACGATCTACATCGCTCATGTTGAGACCAAACTTTTCACCCGCTTCAAAGGCTTTATCAATTCCAAGTTCTTTAACAGTAGCTACTGCAGGTAAATTTAGAGATTTAGCCAAAGCTTGATACATGGGTACTTCTCGTGATGTCTTGATTCCTGCGTAGTTGTCTACTTTATAATCACCATATTGCATGGTATGATTATCCAACTCCTTATTAAGAGACCAACCCGCTTCAACCGCTGGTGTGTACACTATCAAGGGTTTAATAGTAGACCCTGGACTTCTTTTGGATTGGGTTGCATAGTTAAAATTCCTGAAACCTGTCTTATCATCCCCTGCCACTCGACCAACAACTCCTCGAACTCCACCTGTTTTTGGTTCTAATGCGACACTACCAGACTCTGCATGTGTCCCATCTTCAGCTGTTGGAAAGAGAGAAGTATTTTGGTAGATAACCTGCATATTTGCTTGATAATTTTGATCTAGCTCCGTATAAATTCGATAACCGTTATTAACGATTTCTTCCTCTGTTAGATTATACTTTTCAATAGCTTCATTGACAACTGCATCAAAATAGGAAGGATAACGGTAGTCTGATATTTTCCCTTCATAACTATCTTTCAACTGAGAAGCCATATCAACACTTGCTGCTTCTGCTTCCTTATTTTTGTCAAGGTAGCCTGCAGCCACCATATTTTGCAAGACAGTATCTCTTCGGTTAGTTGAATGCTCAATAGAATTCAGAGGATTGTACAATTCTGGGCCTTTAAGCATACCTGCTAAAGTGGCGGCTTCATCAAGAGTTAATTCCGATGCCGAAACGCCAAAGTACTTTTTGCTAGCATCTTCAACACCCCAAACTCCATTACCGAAGTAGGCATTGTTCAAATACATGGTTAGAATTTCTTTTTTACTGTATTTTTTGGTTAATTCTAAAGCAAGAAAGAATTCTTTGGCCTTTCTCTGCACAGTTTGATCTTGTGAAAGATAAGCATTTTTCGCCAGCTGTTGAGTAATTGTAGATCCACCACCCGAGCGACCAGCTGTTAGGATAGCTAGGAAAAAACGACCATAGTTAATTCCACTATTTTTATAGAAGCTTCTATCTTCTGTCGCAATAACAGCATTCTGCAAATCTTCACTAATTTCCGAGAGCTCAACGTAGGTTCCTTTTTGGCCTGACAAGGCACCAGCCTCATTCTCTTCTCTATCAAAAATCACCGTTCGTGTTTTCAAAGCATTCTGCAAGTCTGTAACATTTGTCGATTTAGCCAAGGCAAATAGATAGACCCCAACGAATAAACTGGCACTAAGTCCTAGGATAAGGACGATTTTCGTCAGATGGTAGCGACGCCAAAATTTGCGAATTGGTCCGACTTGTCCTGCTTTCTTTCGGTCTCCTCTTGACCGTCGCAAGTTACTCGTCAATCTTTCTTCTTTATAAGCGTCGTCATTTTTTGCTTCTGGAGTTTCATTCTCCTCTTTCTTAAACAAAGAAAGAAACTTTTCAAATAATGTATCTAATTTCATGCGTTTATTTTATCATCTTCCCCTTAGGAAGACAAGAATTTAGCTAGTTTCCCTATCCAAATAATCTATTTTTTGTTACAATATCTGTATGAAATTTACCTTTGTTATCCCTGATTCTCTTCCTGAAATGACTGTCAAAGTCTTCTTGGAGGAGCAACTACTCATTCCGAGAAAAATACGGCATTTCTTGAGAATTAAAAAGCACATTCTCATCAATCAAGAAGAAGTCCACTGGCATCAAACTGTCAAATCTGGAGATGAATGTCAACTGATTTTCGATGAGGAGGATTATCCTACAAAAGAAATTGTTTGGGGAAATCCTAATCTTGTCCAAGAAGTCTACCAAGACCAACATTTGATCATCGTGAACAAACCCGAAGGTATGAAAACTCACGGGAATCAACCAGAAGAAATTGCACTTCTCAATCATGTCAGCGCCTATGTAGGCCAGACTTGCTATGTTGTCCATCGTCTAGATAAGGAAACGAGCGGTCTCATCCTCTTTGCTAAAAATCCATTTATACTGCCCATCCTCAATCGATTACTGGAGAAAAAAGAGATTTCCCGCGAGTACTGGGCTCTGGTTGAAGGAAAAGTAGGTTCTAAAGAACTTATCTTCCGAGATAAAATAGGTCGCGATCGTCACGATCGTAGAAAACGGGTGGTGGATTTCAAAAATGGTCAATATGCTGAAACTCATGTAACTCGATTGAAGCAATTTCAAAACAAGACCTCTCTGGTCCGCTGTAGATTAAAAACAGGTCGAACACATCAGATTCGGGTTCATCTATCTCACCATGGACATTCAATCCTTGGAGATCCTCTCTACAATCCACATTCAAAAGCAAAGAGACTGATGCTTCATGCATTTAAATTATCCTTTATCCATCCTCTGACCTTAAACCAATTAAGCTTTACTGCGCTATCAGGCACATTTGAAAGAGAATTAAACCAAAATGGATGACATTATCATCCATTTTTTCTTATAGATACAAAAAAGCAAGACCAGTTGGCCTTGCATTTATCAACTCAAGAATTATTTAGCGATTTTAGCGAAGTATTCAAGAGTACGTACAAGTTGTGCAGTGTATGACATTTCGTTGTCGTACCATGAAACAACTTTAACCAATTGTTTACCGTCAACGTCAAGAACTTTAGTTTGAGTTGCGTCAAACAATGATCCGTAAGACATACCTACGATATCTGAAGATACGATTGGATCTTCTGTGTAACCGTATGATTCGTTTGAAGCTGCTTTCATAGCTGCGTTCACTTCATCAACAGTAACGTTCTTTTCAAGAACAGCTACCAATTCAGTAACTGATCCAGTTGGAGTTGGAACGCGTTGTGCAGATCCGTCAAGTTTACCGTTCAATTCTGGGATTACAAGACCGATAGCTTTAGCAGCACCAGTTGAGTTAGGAACGATGTTTGCTGCACCAGCGCGAGCACGACGAAGGTCACCACCACGGTGTGGTCCGTCAAGGATCATTTGGTCACCAGTGTAAGCGTGGATAGTAGTCATCAATCCTTCTACAACACCAAAGTTGTCTTGAAGAGCTTTAGCCATTGGAGCCAAGCAGTTTGTAGTACATGAAGCACCTGAGATAACTGTTTCAGTACCATCAAGAACATCGTGGTTAGTGTTGAATACAACTGTTTTAACGTCGTTTCCACCAGGAGCAGTGATAACAACTTTCTTAGCTCCACCTGGGTGCAAGTGTTTTTCAGCAGCTGCTTTCTTAGCAAAGAAACCAGTAGCTTCAAGAACGATTTCTACACCGTCGTTAGCCCAGTCGATTTGCTCTGGATCACGTTCAGCAGAAACACGGATGAATTTACCGTTAACTTCAAATCCACCTTCTTTAACTTCCACAGTTCCGTCGAAACGACCTTGAGTTGTGTCATATTTCAACAAGTGTGCAAGCATAACTGGATCTGTAAGGTCGTTGATGCGAGTAACTTCAACACCTTCTACGTTTTGGATACGGCGGAAAGCAAGACGACCGATACGTCCGAAACCGTTAATACCAACTTTAACTACCATTAGTGATTTCCTCCTTATGAAAATCATGAAAATTTTATTGTGAAAAGAGTAACTTGAATCACTACAAATCACCTTTCAACATACCTATTATATAACTATTTGAGTTTAATTGCAAGCGCTGGCCTTGTTTTTCTGATAAGCTTTGGTAATATTTTCATTCCTTTACTTAGCCTTGCAGCCTACTCCAATTCTATGCATTTCTTAATAAAAACATATTCTATAAGCATAAAAAACCGAGGTTTACCCTCGGTTTTGGCTGATAATCAATTATTTACGGCGTCCTGGTCTTTCTTTGTAACCATAGTAAGCATCTTCGATGATTTCTTGCATATGGTCAACCATTGGAAGACGTGGGTTTGCAGGTGAACATTGGTCTTCATAAGCAAGGAAGGCCAATTCACGTGAATGTTCTTTCCATTCTTTTTCGTCAACACCTTGTGCTTTGAAGTTCATTTCGATACCTACGCGCTCACCGAGTTCGTAAACAGCTTTTGCGAAAGATTCAACCCCTTCTTCTGGTGTAGAAGCTGGAAGTCCAAGCATACGAGCGATATCTTGATATTTCTCGTCTGCACGGTAGTAGTTGTACTTAGGCCATGTAGCTGTCTTAGCTGGGCGAGTACCATTGTAACGGATAACGTATGGAAGCAAGATTGCATTTGTACGTCCGTGAACTGTGTGGAATTGCGCACCAATCTTGTGAGCCATTGAGTGAGAAATACCTAGGAAGGCATTCGCAAAGGCCATACCAGCGATTGTTGAAGCGTTATGCATTTTCTCACGTGAGTGGAAGTCTGCATTCTTAACTGAACTTTCAAGGTTTTCGAATACAAGTTTGATTGCTTGAAGCGCAAGTCCGTCAGTGTAGTCGCTAGCCATTTGTGATACGTATGCTTCAGTTGCGTGAGTCAATACGTCCATACCAGTATCAGCAGCTACAAATCCAGGAACTGTCAATACCAAAGCAGGGTCTACGATTGCCACAGTTGGTGTCAATGAATAGTCAGCGATTGGGTATTTACGGTTGTTTGCTTTATCAGAGATAACGGCAAATGGAGTTACTTCAGATCCTGTACCAGATGTAGTTGGGATAGCGATGAATTTAGTCTTCTTACCAAGCAATGGGAATTTGAAAGCACGTTTACGGATATCCATGAATTTTTGTACAAGGTCACGGAAGTCCACTTCTGGTTGCTCATAGAAGAGCCACATTACTTTAGCAGCATCCATTGGTGATCCACCACCAAGAGCGATGATTGTATCTGGTTTGAAGGCACGCATGATCTCAGTACCACGTTCAACTGTAGTGATATCTGGATCTGGTTCTACATCTGCAAAGATTTGGTAAACAACCTTATTGCGACGAAGGTCAAGCTGTTCGATGATACGATCAAGGAAGCCAAGCTCTACCATAGCGTGGTCAGTAACGATCATGACACGCTCAACGTCACGACATTTTTGAAGGTATTGAATTGAATCACGTTCAAAGTATGTTTTTGAAGGAAGTTTCATCCATTGCATGTTATTTCTCCGTCTTCCGACTTTTTTGATATTCAAGAGGTTAATGGCGCTAACGTTATCCCCAACTGAGTTACGTCCGTAAGAACCACATCCGAGTGTCAATGATGGCAAGAAGGCATTGTAAACGTCCCCGATACCACCGAAAGTAGAAGGTGAGTTACAGATAACACGAATAGCTTTAACAGCTTTACCAAATTCTTTAGTCAATTCTTCATCAGCAGTATGGATGGCAGCTGAGTGTCCAAGACCGTTAAATTCAACCATTTGACGAGCTTTAGCAATACCATCTTCACGGCTTTCAGATTTCAAAACTGCGATAACTGGTGACAATTTTTCACGAGTCAATGGCTCGTTTTCACCAACTTCTTTACATTCTGCAGCAAGAATGTTTGTTCCTTCTGGAACAGTAAATCCTGCTTGTTCTGCAATCCAAGTTGCTGGTTTACCAACGATGTCAGCGTTCAATTTTGCACCAGCACAGTTTTTGCTATTTGCTTTCACGCCGAAGCAGAACTCTTCAAGAAGAGCTTTTTCTTTTTTGTTTACAAAGTAAGTGTGATAAGATTTGAACTCTGCTACAAATTCATCGTAAATTTCTTTATCAATGATAACCGCTTGTTCAGATGCACAGACCATACCGTTGTCAAATGATTTAGACATTACGATATCGTGAGCAGCTTGGCGGATGTTAGCTGATTTTTCAACATAAGCTGGAACGTTTCCGGCACCTACCCCGAGAGCTGGTTTACCACATGAGTATGCAGCTTTAACCATGGCATTACCACCTGTTGCAAGGATTGTTGCAATACCTTCGTGGTTCATCAATGCACTAGTTGCTTCCATAGATGGTTCAGTAATCCACTGTACACAGTTTTCAGGAGCACCTGCTTTAATCGCTGCATCACGAACGATTTGAGCTGCGTGAGCTGATGATTCTTGAGCTGATGGGTGGAATGCAAAGACAATAGGATTACGAGTCTTCAATGAAATCAACGCTTTAAAGATTGCTGTTGAAGTTGGGTTAGTTGTTGGAGTGATACCACAAACAACACCAACTGGTTCAGCGATAAGAGTCAATCCTGTTACATCATCTTCTTCGATAACACCAACTGTTTTAGTGTGGCGCATGTTATTTACCACGTGCTCACAAGCAAATAGGTTTTTAGTTGCTTTATCTTCAAATACTCCACGTCCTGTTTCTTCAAAGGCATGTAAAGCCAATTCTCCGTGAGCATCAAGTGCAGCAACTGAAGCTTTTGCTACGATATAATCGACTTGATCTTGGTCAAGTTTACGCATTTCTTCAAGGGCAACTAAAGCTTTTTGCACCAAACCATCGACATGCTTTTCAGCAGCGAGTTTCTTTTCTTCTGGTGTTACAGTTTTTTTATCAGCCATATTTTCCTCCATAGCTTTCAAGGATTGCAAGTCCTTTGTTAATTTTTTCACAAGATTATTATAACTCTTTTTTAAACGTTTGTAAACAGTTTCATGAGCATTTCACAAACTTTTTTTGTTTGTTTGTGAAAATGATGTCAAACACCCTTTTCCAGATGCTTTTGAGCTACTAGTTTGTGAATGTTTTTAAAAAAGTTTTATTTTTCACAAACTTAGTTGTAAAGAGGGGCTGGAAATGTCTTTTATTTCCATGTAAGCGCTTTCTATCGTTCTGGAAGAATACCTCCTTCTAGGAGGAGGTTATTGTGCTTGTTGAAATAAACCTTGTTTGAAGTCTCCTTCATAGACTACTTCTTGTTCGGTAGTCAGTTTTCCTTTTCCTTCAGCTTGGCCATTTACAAAGTCTCCCTCATATACCCAACCTGCTTTAGCTTGGTAGGTACCTTTACCATTGAAGGCACCATTGCTAAATTCTCCAGTATAGGTATCACCGTTTGAGAAGGTAACAGTCCCCTGACCATTCATCTTACCACGAACTAGGCTCCCATCATAAATAATAGCATCGTTATCAAGCTTAAGAACGCCCTGTTTTGGAAGATTGGTCAGAAATACGAGACCTGCACAGACAACAATGACGATCACTGTCGCAATTTCTAAACGGGGACGTGTTAAATAGACACTATATTTTTCATAGAGTTTTTTTAAATTTTCCATGTTCACTCTCATTTTCTAAGCGACTTAACCAAGCCTGGCAACCCGTTAAAACTCGGTCATAAGTTTCTTCAAAATCACCTGTATACCAGGGATCTGGAACGCTTTCAGATGCAAAAGGCTGTATCTTGTATTGTTGATCCTGTGGACACATCTGATGCAAATCAGCGAGATTAGACTCATCCATCCCAATGATATAGTCAAAATACTCAAAATCTTTTTTAGAAATTTGTTGGGAAGTTTTTGAAATATCATAAGGAACGCCATGACTTCGAAAGATGCCTTGCGTCCCTTTGTGGATTGGATTACCGTGTTCCCAGGAAGAAGTCGCTCGACTTTGAATCTCATATTTATCGGTCAGGGATTTCATTACAAATTCCGCCATAGGACTACGGCAAATATTACCAAGACAGACAAAGACAACTTTTTTCATCATTGTTCCTCTCATTTATAGAAAAACGGGAATGCATTCCACCCCGTTTTATTCTTCAATAGCACTGCCTTCTTCGATAACTGCACCTTCAGGTGTGACAGCTTCTTTGACTGGCAAAACTGTTCTAATTGCACCTAATTCGAAAGTCAAGTATACTCCGTCTACATCAAGTACAATCGTTTTGTTTTCAGTATCAACTTCATCGACTGTACCGTAGAGACCACCGATAGTGATTACTTCGTAGCCTTTTTGAAGTTTGTTAAGGCTCTCCATACGTTTTTCAGCTTGTTTCTTTTGAGAACGTTGCATGAAGAACATCAAGCCAAACATCAAAACAAGCATAATCAAGAATGTTAAATTCCCACCCATTATTTTTTCTCCTTTGTAATTCAGATAAAACTACTATATCAAATTTCACTTGTTTTTACAAGATTGCACCTTGATTTTAGGTCAATAAAAAACCAGAGCAAATGCCCTGATTTTTCTTATTTCAAGTTGTTTACAAGTTCTACTAAGTTTTCAACTGTAAATCCATATTCTGCTAAAACTTTTGGTGCTGGGGCAGACGCTCCAAAGGTATCAATACCGAGAACCGCTCCATCAAGACCAACGTATTTGTACCAGTTTTGAGTTGCTCCCATTTCAACTGCTACACGACGACGAACTGCATTTGGTAAAATCTCTTCTTTATATGCTGCATCTTGTGCATCAAATACATCTGTAGATGGCATGCTGACTACGCGAACTTTTCCACCTTGACTTGCCAATTCTTTAGCAGCTGCAACAGCCAGATTAACCTCTGAACCAGTCGCAATCAAAATTGTATCAAAGTCTGCTGCATTTTCATATACAACATAAGCTCCTTTTGCAACTTTAGCAAAGTCTGTTCCTTCTTCAACAGTCAAGTTTTGACGAGTCAAGACAAGAACAGTTGGTGTTTTCTCGCTCTTCACTGCTTGATACCAAGCCGCTTGAGTTTCACGCGCATCTGCTGGGCGGAAAACATTAAGGTTTGGAATCGCACGAAGACCTGCCAAGTGCTCAATCGGTTCATGAGTTGGTCCATCTTCACCAACTGCGATTGAATCGTGAGTGAAGACATAAGTCACTGGAAGACCTTGTAAGGCTGACAAACGAACTGCTGCTTTAAGGTAGTCTGAGAATACGAAGAAAGTTCCACCATAAACTCGAAGTCCACCGTGAAGAGCCATTCCGTTCAAGACAGTACCCATTGCAAATTCACGAACACCAAACTGAATGTTACGATTTAAGCGATTTGCATCATCTTGAAGTCCGTCAGTTTTGATGTAAGTCATGTTTGAATGAGCAAGGTCAGCTGATCCACCAAGGAAGGTTGGCAATTTAGCAGCTACTACATTCAAAGCATCCTGACTTGAGTTACGAGTTGCTTGAGAGAAGCCATTTTCTAAAGCTGGGAAGTCTTCTGGAGTCAACTCAACTGGATCGCGTCCTTCGATAATTGCTTCCACTTCTGCAGCCAGTTCTGGGTGAGCTTCTTTATAATCTGCGACTAGTTTTGTCCATGCTTCATAGGCTGATGCACCACGGTCTGCAACATTTTCTTTGAAATCAGCATAAACTTCTGCTGGGATTTCAAATGGTTCATAGTTCCAACCAAGTGCCTGGCGAGTTGCTGCAGTTTCATCCGCTCCAAGAGGAGCACCGTGTACAGCATTGGTTCCTTGTTTATTTGGAGAACCATAACCAATAACAGTTTTCACTTCGATCAAAGATGGTTTTCCTGAAGCCTTAGCTTCTTCGATAGCAGCATGAATAGCTTCTAAGTCTGTTCCATCTTCTACCAAGGCTGTATGCCAACCATAAGCATTGTAACGATCGCGGACACTTTCTGTGAAAGAATCTTTTGTCTCACCATCCAAGTTGATATCATTTGAATCATAAAGAACAACCAACTTGTCAAGCTTTTGCAAGCCTGCATAAGAAGCAGCTTCACTTGAGACACCTTCCATCAAGTCACCATCTCCACAGATAACGTAAGTGTAGTGGTCAAAGATGTTATAACCTTCACGGTTGTACTTAGCTGCAAGGAAACGTTCTGCTTGTGCAAAACCTGTCGCAGTCGCAATCCCTTGTCCTAGAGGGCCTGTTGTTGCATCAACCCCTGCTGTATGACCAAATTCTGGGTGACCTGGAGTTTTAGAGCCCCATTGACGGAAGTTCTTCACTTCATCCATGCTCACATCTTCAAATCCAGAAAGGTGAAGAAGGGCATAAAGAAGCATTGATCCGTGACCAGCTGAAAGAATGAAACGGTCGCGGTTAATCCAGTTTGGTTGAGCTGGATTGATACGAAGTTCTTTAGTGAATAGGCTGTATGCCATCGGTGCAGCTCCCATAACCACCCCTGGGTGACCTGAGTTCGCTTTATTGATAGCGTCAATACCTAGAAAACGAATCGCATTAACAGATAGATTTGACATAGAATTTCCTTTCTCTTTGAGGTGATAGGTCTATCACATATTCTATTTGTACTATTATATGAAAATTATCCGTATCGTGCAACATACGGATAACCTCCAGAAAAAATTTTTATATTAAAGCAAGGCTTTGAATTGGATATTTGAGTCTTGTTCGAAGCAGTCATCAAAACCACGTGGGTGATGATATTCTATTAAGTGTTGGTCTTGAGGATAAGTGTATTTACCACCAACTTCCCAGATAAATGGATGGAAATCGTATTGCAAGCGATCTTTTCTCATTTTCCAAAGTTCTAGGATTTCATTCGTAGAAGCCATGAAGTTAGACCAGATATCATAGTGAACTGGAATAATGACTTTTGCACGAAGATTTTCTGCCATGCGAAGTAGGTCGATAGAGGTCATTTTATCTTGGATACCTACTGGGTTTTCACCATAGTTATTCAAAGCAACATCAATTTTGAAGTCTTTACCATGTTTCGCAAAGTAGTTTGAGAAGTGAGAATCCGCACCATGATAAATGGTTCCACCTGGTGTTTCAAAGACATAGTTAACAGCCTTTTGAGCCATTTCTTCATCTGTAACAGCTAAACCAGCAAGTTCGCCACCTGTCTCATCAGCACCGTTCACTGGTAGCGTTACCAAGCAAGTGCGATCAAATGATTCTACCGCATGAATCTTCATGTCTTTTAGTTCAATAGTATCACCTGGTTTGACAACGATGATGCGTTCTTTTGGAACACCCCATCCTTCCCAGATTCGTCCACAATGGTAAGGGCCGATAAACTTAACATGTTCTAACTTAGGATTGTTGAGAATTGCTGCAGCTGTGTATGGGTCGATATGGTCACTATGGAAGTGTGAAACCAAGTAGTAGTCGAGTTCATTGATAGCAAATGGATCGATAACCATTGGCTGAACACGTAAGTTTGGTTGCAATTTACGAACACCTGCCATATTTGCCATTTGGTGTCCACGAACCATATCTTTCACTTTTTTAGTTGATTTTCCACGGTTTGACCAAAGGTCCATGACAACGTTAGCACCACCGGGTGTTTTAATCCAAGTACCACAGTTGCCTAGCCACCACATGGCAAAGTTGCCTTCAGGAACGACTTCTTCTTCGATTTCTTCGTTCAACCATGTTCCCCACTCTGGGAAAGTAGCTAAAATCCATGATTCTCTTGTAATTTCTTTTACGTTTGGCATTTGAAATCCTCCATATTTTGTTCAAGTATTTATTTCATACTTAGTATAACACCGACCGATATATTAAAAAAGACCAAGAAAAACACAGGCTTGTGTTCATCATTGGACTGTGATGTTTATGATTCATCTAAAAAAGCTTGGATGACTAATTCTTGGTTGATTAAGAGTTGAATTTCTTCTTGTAATTTTGCTGCAGCGTGTTTATCAGTTATATAGGTAGCAATAATTATTGAGAGATTATCCTTGAAGGTTCGACCATCTTTTCGAAGAACCTTATTTTTCATAAAGTCTGTTATGCGTAAAATATCTTCTGCCTCAAGTATAGGGTTTACCTTTAGCACTGGGAAGCGACTCTCAAGCTCATCGTTTGTTGTAATAAGTAAATCAACCTGAGTAATATCCTCCACGCTTTTGAACTGCTCAGTGGTAAAGACTGCCCCAATCTGTTCGTTTGGAAGATAGAAGCGACATTGTTTAAGTAAGAGTTTAGAAACGCCCACTCCTTCATCACACACAATATAAATCTTCTTGGTATTGTTTTGAATCGATGGAGTATACTTTAAAAATCCTCCAACGTGAATGGTCAGATAGGCAATCTCATCATCCGTCAATCGAATCTGCCAGGCTTCTTCTAGCACTTCTGCACATTTTTTTGTAATTACGAAAAGCTCACTATACTTAGAACGAATCTGCCGAGTTAAAGGATTTTTTGAGAAGATCCCATAGTTTTTTCTAAATAGTAGAGCCTTACAATGAATCACGAGATTTCTCAACAAATCTTCTTTCTGTTCAATCTCCATTCTGGTTTGAGATTCAAAATACCAAATAAACTCTTCTAAAGCTCTTCTCAAATGTTGAAAATCTTTACTTTCTGCATGGATGTCTCGATCTTTTCGATAGGATAACAAAAGAATGGCTAATAGAGATCTATCTAATTCTGAAAACGAGATGCCAAATGTTTCAAACAAGCGTTCTCCTAGTTTCTTAGACACCTGGTATTCTATCCTCTTTCGAATCAATGAAAATTCTTGATCAATTTCTTGATGTTTATCTTGATTTCTAGTAACGGTATCACACCCTAGTAGAAGATAGGGAAGGACCTGTAACATAAAGGTGACTTCGTGATGGTTTATTTTTTTCCCTAAATTTTGCTCAACCAGTGGAACTTGTTTTTTGAGGAATTGATTGACCTCATCAGAAAGAAGCATCTCATCTTCTAATCGCTCCTTGATTTTCTCCTCTAAAATAGCTACAAAGGCTGGGTTCTCCTCCATAAAGATATGATAGAGAAGGGATTGAAGATACTGGATTTTATTGAGAGGATGTGCATTTAGATAGTAACCGCGAGATTTACTAACTTGAAGCGTTACTTGATACTGCTCTAGTGTCAGCTGGTAACGAATAGTATTTAAATCATTTAGGACCGTATTTCGAGAGACTTCTGTTAATTCCATGAGTTTTTCAAGCGTGATTCTCTCTTTGGAAATACCAATCAGAAGGAGCATCAGCTGCATCCGCTCGTTGGCACTCATGATGTAATCATAAGAATCAACTTCGTCTAATAATTGACGACAAGCTTCTCTTTGTTCCTCAGTTAAGTGAATACCAATCCGAGGCAGACTGATGATATGCAAATTCTCATCGTCCAAAGCATCATTGATTTTATCAATGTGATAGTAGATTTTTCTTCGAGATTGAGCCAGATCTTTTGAAATCGTCATAATCGTTTTGGACGTTTCTTGATCCATCAAATATTGAAGCAAGTCACAGCTCGCCTTATCTAAAACCATAATTCATACTCCTCTATTTGTCAATCGCTTCCAAAACAACTTTATAATGGTATCACATTCGTACAGACTTTGCAATTATATGCTGTAAACTCCTAACAGTGGATACTGACAACTACAAAAGCGAGGCTTGGATCGAAAGCTCCTAGCCTCTTTTCAATTCAATTTCTTATTTCTTTTGACCGTAATAAGCATTTGGTCCATGTTTACGTTGGTAGTGTTTTTCTAGGATGTACTGAGGAGCAGGTTCAACTCTTGGATTGATTTGCTCTGTAAAGCGATTCATCTTAGATACTTCCTCTAGTACAACAGAGTGATAGACAGCATTCTCTGGGTTTTTGCCCCAGGTGAATGGACCGTGATTACGTACGACAATCCCTGGTACTTCAACAGGGTTGAGACCACGACGTTCAAACTCTTCTACGATAACTAGGCCAGTATCTTTTTCATAGGCTACTTCTACTTCATCCTTAGTCAAACTACGAGCGCAAGGGATTGAACCGTAGAAGTAGTCTGCATGGGTTGTTCCGTAGAAAGGAATATCACGACCTGCCTGAGCCCAACCAACGGCTTCAGTCGAATGGGTATGAACCACACTACCAATCTCTGGCCAAGCCTTATATAACTGCACATGAGTCGGAAGGTCCGAAGATGGTCTTAGATCTCCTTCTAGAACCTTGCCATCCAGGTCAGTTACCACCATGTTTTCAGGTGTCAATTCGTCATAATCTACACCTGATGGTTTGATAACAATGACACCGAGTTCGCGATTGACTTCCGATACATTGCCCCAGGTAAATTTAACAAGTCCATGTTTTGGCAATGATTGATTAGCATCACAGACTCGTTTACGCATATCATTGATTACTTGATTCATCTTACATCAGACCTGCTTTCTTAATAAGTGGGTAGAGAAAGGCTTGCGCCTCTTGAATGGCTGCGCGTGTTTCTTCTACAGTTTCACAATTTTCAGACCACATTTCGATTAGGAAAGGTCCATTATAATTGGTTTGCTTTAAAATATCGAAAGCTTCTTCCCATTTGACACAACCTTGCCCAAAAGGTACATCTCGGAACTGGCCCTTTGAACTTTCTGTCACTGCATAAGTATCCTTGAGATGGAGAGCTGCGATGGCATGATGGCCCAGATAAAATTCACTGTAGACATCATTATGCCAGGCAGACACATTCCCAATATCTGGATAGACAAAGAGGTATGGAGAGTCAATTTCTTTCTCTATAGCCAAGTATTTTTCGATGCTATTGATGAAAGGATCATCCATAATTTCGATGGCAAGTACCACCTGAGCTTCTTCTGCCCAGTCACAAGCTTTTCTCAAATTTTTAATAAAACGTTGGCGTGTCTGGGGTGACTTTTCCTCATAGTAAACATCGTAACCAGCTAATTGAATCGTACGAACTCCCAAATCTTGAGCTAATTCGATACATTTTTTCATGAGTTCCAGAGATTTTTCCTCTAGAACTGGATCATTCGATCCCAATGGGTAACGACGATGACCTGAAAAACAGATAGAAGGAATACGAACTCCAGTCTCATAGATTGCTTTGACAACTTCCAAGCGCTCGTCCTTACTCCAGTCAAGTCTGGCTAAACGCTCGTCACGTTCATCAATAGACATCTCGACAAAATCAAAGCCTAACTCCTTAGCAAAATTTAAACGTTCTAGCCAAGTAAAGTGGGTCGGGGTTGCCTTTTCATAAATTCCAATTGGACGTGCCATGGTTTACCCCCAAATTCGTTTTATTTCATCCTTGAAGGCACGCGCTGCTCCTGCTGGATCCGCAGCCTCTGTAATTCCACGACCTGCGATAAAGGTAAAGACATCAACGCCTTCAAAGAGTTTGAGAGTATCTACATCTAGACCACCTGTTACAGAAACACGGAAGCCCATGTCAATGAGTTTTTTAACCTTATTAAGGTCTTTTTCACCCCAAGTTTCACCAGCAAGAAGGGCATCACGAGATTGGTGATAGATAGCTTGTGAGATACCTGCATCTAACCAAAGCTGAGCTTGTTCAAAAGTCCAATCACCATAAAGCTCGATTTGGATTTCTCCTCGGTCTCCACGTTCAGCCTTGATAGCCTTTAGAGCTGCTTCCATAGTAGGGATGGTTGCACAACAGATGCAAGTCATCCAATCTGCTCCACGAACGGCATTATTTTTGGCAACTGTTCCACCAGCATCGGCACATTTTGTGTCTGCCACAATAATCTTATCTGGGAAAAGGCTACGCAAGACTTCAACCAATTCACTTCCAACTTGAAGCAAGCAAACAGTTCCAGCTTCGATAATATCTACTTCGTGACCAACAGAAACAGCTGCTTTAATCGCTCCTTGCAAGTCTGAATGGTCTAATGCAACTTGTAAATTAGGTATTCTTTTTGTCATTTCTTTATTCCTCTTTCTAACTTTCCAAATCCAATCCTTCAAGATAAGGGCTATCCTTAGATTCTTCGATCATCGCCAAGACATCTTCTTTAGTCTGGCAAGCCTGTAAACGTGCAATAGAATCTTCTAATTCAAACAAGGCAATGATTTGTGGAATGGCTACACTTGTGTGAATTTTTGAACTTGTTGCCGCTAGTGCCAACAAAACAGAGACCTCTTTCCCATCTGAAAATACAACAGGATTTTGTAAGGTAATCAATGAAAAGGCATCTCTTTGCACTCCAGCTTCAGGTCTAGCGTGGGGCATAGCCATACCTGGCATTAAGATATAGTAAGGCCCATACTCTTCAGTTGATTCGATAATAGCATCGTAATACTCTGGCAAAATCGCCCCACTTTCAATCAAGGGATCTACTGCTACCTTGACTGCTTCTTTCCAATCGTTAGCCTCTAAACCTAGTCGGATCGAGTCATTGTCAATTAAAGCTTGTTTTAAATTCATATCTGCCTCCTTTATTTAAAGAGGGAGAAGGACAGAAACGATAACTCTCAGTTTCTGTCCAGCCCCCTCCAACTTTTTACTGTAGTGCTTGACTGAGTTTTTCAGTGATTTCTTTATCATCCATCAAGTTGTCAAGCCCGATTAACTTCCCATTAGTCCGACCTTCCAATTCTTGGATCAAATGAAGAGAAGCGATTACGATGTCATAGCCTGCTGCTAAACCTTTTGCTTCACCGACACTGCATGAATTGACTGTAAAGTCTGTTTGATTAAGCTTACGGAGGGCATTTTCAACCTTCATCTTGATAACCATAGATGAACCCATTCCATTTCCGCACGCTGCTAATACTTTAACCATTTTATTTCTCCTTTTCTAGACACTAAGCTTCTTCTTGAACTTCACCGTTGTAATATTTCTCTTTATCTTTTGCTTTTGCAAATTGAAGTTGAGGAATAATGAGCAAGAAGAGACATACAAGTACATAACCAACAATACCAAGGTATTTGAAGATATAGCCAAATCCAAGCCATGGGAATTCAAAGTCGATATTTCCATGGTAACCACCGTAAGATGCTAAGTCGAGAAGGGCTACACAGAGAGCTCCTAGAGCAACTTGGAGGACACCTGAAATGAAGGATAGGATAACGGCTGCTTTCCATCCGCCACGCTTATCAGCATAGACCGCGATGGCTGCATTATCAAAGAACACTGGTACAAATCCTGTAATAATAAGGATAGGGTTTTTAAAGACGATGAGCAAGACAATTGTGATCAATTGACCAATCAAACCAAAGGCAAATCCTGACAAGACCGCGTTTGGAGAACCAAATCCATAAGAAGCCGCAACGTCGACTGCTGGGAATGAACCTGGCAACAATTTGTTTGAAATACCTTGGAAGGCATTTGTCAACTCAGATACGAACATGCGGACACCTTGCATCAAAACGAACAAGTAAACTGAGAAGGTGAAGGCTGTTTGAATAATGTACATAAAGAAATCTAGTTTAGCAGGATTGAATAGAGTTCCTGAAGTGATGACTTCTTTATTAGACATAATATCTGGACCCAAGATTAACAGAATGGCTCCAAAGAATACAAGCATCAAAGTAGCAGAGGCAACAACTGTATCATGGAAGATTGAGAGGAACTTAGGCAATTTAAGATTATCTAGACTTTCTTCTTTCTTACCAAAGCGTCCTGCCACTTTATCTACAAACCAGATTGCAAATTGTTGTTGGTGACCAATCGCAAATCCGCCACCACCAGTCAGACGTTGAGTTGCCTCAACAGTCATATTTGAACTAACTGCCCAGTAAAGGCCACAGATGATACCGATTGCTGCTGTACCATAAGCATTGCGCAATTGTGGGACTAAGAATAGAACCATAAGAGATACAGTCGCAGCTTGTTGTACCATGATGTGACCAGTAATAAAGAGGGTTCTTACTTTCGTAATCTTGCGTAGAGCTACAAGCAAGATATTTACTCCAAAACCGATCAATAGAGCTGTAGTTGCAGTTCCGACGAAATCTGGAAACTCAGCTGCAATTTTGTTGTTTGCTGCAGCAAGTCCAAAGTAAGGGTCGATAACCGCTGCACCAATTTGGAATTTGTAGTTAAGGGCTGCCAAGATTGGACGGAAGGTTGTAACCAAACCACCAGCACCTACGTTGAGCAACATATAGCCTACTGTTGCTTTAACGAAACCTGAGAAAACGTCATGAGCAGGTTTTTTCAAAAGTGCATATCCTATCAACACCAATAAACCTACGAAAAATGCGGGATTCTGCAAAATATTGCTAGAAAACCAATTTAGAACACTTGAAATGACTTCCATAATTGTTCTCCTTTTGAATTGTTTTTGTAAGTTTATTATATAATGTGAAAACGGAAACAAAAAGACCAAGAATTACACAGCGGACTGTTCACTCTTGGACTGTATGATTTATGATATTTTACGGTTTATCTTATTTTCTCGTAGCTAGATAAAAAGGAAGAATTGTTTCATAAGATTCCAGTAGGGCTTCTAGGATTTCTTCTTCAGATGAATTTTCGGCCACTGGAACATCTATCTTCACCAAAACTTTTCGGACTTCCTGATGGGATAGTTTTTCTCTTAAAATTTGACGATTTTCCTCAGTAGCCTCCATCTTGTGACTTTCTCCATTTGAGTAGACTAGATAGTAAATTCCGTCTACTACTGGAACTTCTAGGACCTTGGCCTGTTTGTCTAAAGTTTTATCATCCTTCTTACGTTCTATAAAACTCACTTCTAGTGAAACTCCAAAATCAGAAGGGCTTCCATACAAACGAAGGGCCAACATAGGCTCTGTCACTTCTCCCTCACGCTGTAGATAGGCCCAGAAATGCGGTCGCAAACGTTGGGCTTGATTCATCCACTGACTCGTCCCTTGGAGATCCCATTCTGGATGTCTTTCTTGAAAAGCCTTGGCTAAGTGTGTAAAGACCTTTCTGGCCTCCTGCCCCTTGCTCCTCAAATAAAGCATTTTTTCAGCTTCTTGAGCTGCCCTCTCGGGTTTTTGATACTGTAAACCAGAGTAAGCTAGATATTCTCTCATTGTATTCAACATAGGATCAACCTCCCTTAGCTAGCAAAAAATCAGGATGCCCCTGATTTTGCTTTGATTATTCTGTATCAACCACAACGTAACGATTTGGTTCATCACCTTCTGAGTAACTAGTAACACCCTCCATACGTGAAATAATACGATGGATGATTTTGCGTTCGCTGCTAGACATTGGATCAGTCACCTGACTACGCCCCTCTTCTAGGACACGTGTAGCTAACTTCTGTGCATAACTTTGCAAGACTTCTGCACGGTGCTCTACATAGTCATTAACATTGATGGTAATATAGAAGGTTCTTGAATAGCGGTTATAAAGATAATTTTGTGCTAAGAGCTGAAGAGATTTCAAGACCTTACCATGGTAACCGATAATACGACCCGGTTCATTGGTATCAATTTGCATATTGATAGAACGGCGATTTGAGGTACTTGAAATTGCTCCCTCAACATCCATATCATCAATAATACCTTGAACATAGTTGGTTACTTCTTCGACCACCTGGTCAATATCATAGGTCGGTTCAATCTTCAAACCTAGATTTTCTAAATCATCATTCTGCTCGACTTCTTCCTGCTCTTTAGATTCTTCTGGCAGCAAATCTTTTAGAATGGCAATATGACCAGTCTCCTCTAAAATTGTACTAGCTTCTTTCTCATTTTTAAGAATTTCGGCCTTGACTTCTTCAGAGATTCCTTGTCCTTCTTCCTCGATTTTTTTGATTGCTTCAACAACATGGCCTAAGTCTACTGTTGCTTCACTAACAGTCTTAACGGGTTCGTTCTTAGCATTAACTTCCTTTGGAACTCCCTTAACTGCTTGCTGATTTGCCTTCACAACAGTTGTCTCACTAATTGCTTCGATATCAACTTGCGCTGGTTTCTTCCCAAAAAGGCCAAAGAAACCTTTTTTCTCCCTTGAGACAACCTTGATATGCGCCTTCATTCTAGGAATCCCCAATTCCTTCAATCCCGTTTGGATCGCTTCCTCAACAGTTGAACCTGTAAATAATACCATTACAAGATTCCTCCTTACTTTTTCTTTTTCTGTGCTTTCTTGAGAGCTTTTCTCTTCTTGATTTCTAAATCCTTCTTAGCCTGTACTCCTGCCTCACGCTCTGCAATAATCTTAAATGGATTGTTGAGTAGATAGGTTTGGAGCACCTGATAAGCATTGGATACCGCCCAGTATAAGGCAACCCCACTTGGTGAATACATGGCAAAGAAGAAAATCATGACTGGCATTGCATACATCATTCCTGTCATAGCACCATTTTTCTCAACCATGGCCTTATTGGATAACCAGGTGCTAAGGAAAGTAAAGATAGCTGCCAGAATAGGCAAAACAAAAGTCGTATCAACACCACCAAGGTTAATCCATAAGAAATGACCCGTTTTTAGAAATTCTACCCTACTCAAAGCTTGGAACAAGGCCAACAAGACTGGCATTTGGATTAAGATTGGCCAAAGAGAAGCTGACTGCTTCACACCATGTTGCTTGAACAACTGACGCATTTCTTGATCCAGCTTGGTACGGCTCTCCATATCCCGTCCCGGATAACGTTCTCGCAACTCCTTAACCAGTGGTTGTACTTCTTGCATCTTTCTAGATGCCACCATCTGTATCTGAAAGACTGGTAAAAGAATGGTTCTGATTAAAAGGGTAAATAAAATAATCCCCAGACCAATACTTGTATCAAATGATAAAAAGCGAATAGTTTCAGCAAAAAAATAAACAAATTTACTCCAAAAACCTGTTGATTCAGCTGTAATCTCACTCGTCGTACCACTAGCCGTGCAGGCGCTCATCACAAATAAAGCAAACACCATTAAGCTAGTCAACTGTAATTTCTTTTTCACTCCCATTTCCTTCCTGGTAAATCTTTGATAACTTTAATACGTGAAGTAGATTTTTTTCCATTTCCGCGTAGTCCAAGATTTCAACACCTTTTCGAGCAATCACAACAAAATCTACGTTTTCAACCAGCTGATTTTTATGTTCAATCAGAATATGTCGAATTCTTCTTTTGATCTGATTTCTCATGACAGCGTTTCCCAATTTTTTGCTGACAGACAGACCAACTCGAAAATGCTGCTCATTATTTTCTAATCGATAAATAACAAATTTACGATTAGCAAAACTCTCCCCTTTTTTAAATATTGCACTAAAATCTTTCTCTTTTTTTACACGAAAGCGTTTTTTCAAAATTCAACTCCATCTATTAAAACTACTACTATTATACCATAATTTTTCAAAAAGCCAATCATAGCAAGGTTTTAGCCCATTTTACAGAATGAAAAAACTAGTTTTATCCTTTAAATCATATTATTTTTTGACAAATTTACAAATTTGAACATGCTACTTTCTCTTGAGATAAAACAAAAGTCACCCTTTGGAGTGACTTTTGTAGGAGATTATTATGAAAAAGTTAGGATTTTAATTAAATAAAGTTAGGAGGTCTTTATTTAATAATAGTAGTATACAGGTCTATCCTTAAACTCAACTTAAACAGATTCAATTTCTTTTTAATTTTTAAAACTATGGATTGGAGCTGGGATTTGTCCTCCACGAGCAATGAAATCAACAGACGATGCACCATTGACTTTCATGACTGGCGCTGTTCCTAAAAGCCCACCAAACTCAATCATATCGCCTTCTTTTCCTTTTGGAATAATACGTACAGCAGTTGTTTTCATGTTGATGACTCCGATAGCAGCTTCATCCGCAATCATAGCGGCAATGGTTTCTGCAGGTGTATCCTCAGGAATGGCAATCATATCCAAACCAACTGAACAGATAGCCGTCATAGCTTCTAGTTTTTCCAAATTAAGGGAACCATTTTGCACAGCAGCAATCATCCCCTCGTCCTCAGAGACTGGGATAAAGGCACCTGATAAACCACCCACTTGGTTACAGGCCATAACTCCGCCCTTCTTAACTTGGTCGTTCAAAAGAGCCAAGGCAGCAGTCGTTCCGTGAGTCCCAACTGTTTCCAGTCCCATTTCTTCTAGAACACGAGCTACAGAATCACCAACCGCAGGAGTTGGAGCCAAGCTCAAATCAACAATTCCAAAATCAACTCCAAGTCGCTCACTAGCCATCTGACCGACTAATTGACCAATACGGGTAATCTTGAAGGCTGTCTTTTTAACAGTTTCTGCTACAACATCAAAGCTCTGACCACGAACCTTTTCTAAGGCACGTTTGACAACACCAGGTCCTGAAACACCAACATTAATGATAACATCTGCTTCACCTACTCCATGGAAGGCGCCTGCCATAAAAGGATTGTCCTCTACCGCGTTGGCAAATACAACTAATTTAGCAGCACCCATATCAGAAAGAGAAGCTGTTTCCTTGATAATTCGACCCATATCCGCTACTGCAGTCATATTGATACCCGATTTAGTAGAACCAATATTTACCGATGAACAAACCTTATCCGTTTCTGCTAAGGCACGAGGAATGGAATTGATGAGAATTTCATCACCCTTTTGATAACCCTTTTGTACCAAGGCTGAAAAACCACCAATGAAATCAACACCAATTTCCTTAGCAGCTCTGTCCAAAGCTTTGGCTAACGGGACATAGTCTGTTGCATCTGTAGCAGCACCAATCAAGGAAATTGGAGTTACGGACACACGTTTATTTACGATGGGAATGCCCAATTCCGCAGCGATTTCATCACCAACTGCAACTAGATTAGCCGCTTTTGTAGTAATCTTTTCATATATTTTATCTGCAGCACGATGAATATCAGGATCAATACAGTCTAAAAGAGAAATTCCCATGGTAATGGTTCTAATGTCGAAGTTCTGCTCCTCAATCATTGCGATTGTTTCGGTAACTTGTCTAATATCCATAACCCCTCCTAGATATTGTACATAGCATCAAAAATAGCTGCACTTTGAATATTAATTTTAACATTCAAAGACTGTCCAAAAGTTTCAAATTCACTTCTAAGATAAGTGAAATCTTGTTTTTCATCACTGCTAACAACTGCCATCATTGTAAAAAATTCATCTAAAACTGTTTGTGAAATATCATCGATATTTAAGCCTAACTCTGCTATTTTTGATGCGACACCCGCAACAATACCAGACTTATCTTTACCTACAACTGTAATAATAGCCTTCATGATTAAACTCCATTTCTAACACAACACGATATTCATTTCAGACAAAAATAAAATGAAAAAAGGGGACAGAGTAACTACTAAACACTTAATAGCGAACAATTCTTCAAGTTGAAATCCTAACAAAATCTCATAGAAGATCTTGTACCTGGCTAGTATCTTTTTTGTTAACTCACTAGTTTAAAACTTGAAACTGATAATATATCGGCTCATAACTTCTTTATAGAATATTTTTGAAAAAATGAACATTGTTGATTTTCTTTTTCAATAGTATAGCATATTTCTTAATAAAATACTCAAAAACGCCTGCTTACGAAATTGTTCTTAAGTAAAAAACAATTTCGTAAACAAGCGTCTACCTTATCATCTTATGATGAGTGTTCCCGCTAGGACATAAGTCCTAGCGGTAGACCAGAGCTAGACTAAGAGCACAAGACTCCATCATCATAACACTCAACAAAATTGATGATTTTATACTAATTCGATGATCGCCATTGGCGCTGCATCACCACGACGTGGTTCAGTTTTAAGGATACGAGTGTATCCACCGTTACGTTCAGCATAACGAGGTGCGATTTCTGAGAACAATTTTTGAAGTGCTGTAGTAGAAGTGTACTTATCAGTTGCTTCATCATAGTTTTCAGATGCGATTTCATTACGTACGAAAGCAGCTGCTTGACGACGTGCATGCAAATCACCACGTTTACCTAGAGTAATCATTTTTTCAACAGTTTTACGGATTTCTTTAGCACGAGCTTCTGTAGTCACGATTGATTCGTTGATCAAAAGGTCAGTTGTCAAATCGCGAAGCATTGCTTTACGTTGTGAGCTAGTGCGTCCTAGTTTACGGTAAGCCATTTATTCCTCCTTTATTTATCTTTTAATCCAAGACCCAAATCAATGAGTTTGATTTTCACTTCTTCCAAACTCTTGCGTCCAAGATTTCTTACTTTCATCATCTCTGCTTCAGATTTTTCTGTCAAATCATGCACAGTATTAATACCAGCACGTTTCAAACAGTTATATGAACGCACAGACAAATCAAGTTCCTCAATCGTACGTTCCAAAATACGGTCGTCCGATTCAGTATCTGCTTCTTTCATCACTTCTGCTGACTTAGCAATTTCTGTAAGATTTGTAAACAAATCAAGGTGCTCTGTCAAGATACGTGCTGAAAGCCCTAAAGCATCTTCTGGAATAATTGTTCCATTAGTCAAGATTTCAAGGGTTAATTTGTCGAAACCATCATTGCTACCTACACGAGCAGGTTCAACTTGATAGTTGACTTTTGTAACTGGTGTATAAATAGAATCTACAGCAAGTGTTCCAACTGGTGCATTATCTTTTTTGTTTTCATCAGCAGGTACATATCCACGACCACTGTTAACAGTCATCGTTGCTTTTAGAGAAGAACCTTCACCGATTGTAAAGAGATAATGATCTGGATTTACAATTTCAATGTCGCTATCTGTCAAGATATCTCCAGCTGTAATTTCAGCAGGACCTTGCACATCTAGTTCAATGATCTTTTCGTCTTTAACATAAGATTTTACTGCAATACCTTTGATGTTCAGAATGATTTGCATCACATCTTCGCGAACACCCGGAACTGTATCAAATTCATGCAATACACCTTCGATATTAATAGATGTAACAGCAGCCCCTGGAAGAGAAGCTAGAAGTACACGACGAAGAGAGTTACCAAGTGTTGTACCGTAACCACGTTCAAGCGGTTCGATTACAAACTTGCCATAATCTTTATTTTCATCAATTTTTGTTATATTTGGTTTTTCAAACTCGATCATTTAGTTACTCCCTCTTAAACGAAAAGCAGTGTAAGGTTATGATTATACACGGCGACGTTTTGGAGGACGAGCACCATTGTGTGGCACTGGAGTCACATCACGAATTGCTGTTACTTCAAGACCAGCGGCAGCAAGAGCACGAATAGCTGACTCACGACCAGAACCTGGACCTTTAACAGTAACTTCAACTGACTTAAGACCGTGTTCTTGTGCAGATTTAGCAGCAGCTTCTGAAGCCATTTGAGCAGCAAATGGTGTAGATTTACGAGAACCTTTGAAACCAAGAGCACCAGCTGATGACCAAGCAATTGCATTACCATGCACATCAGTAATCATAACAATAGTGTTATTAAATGTAGCGTGAATATGAGCAATACCAGATTCGATATTCTTTTTCACACGACGTTTACGTGTTGGTTTAGCCAAGACTTTTACCTCCTATATTATTTTTTCTTACCAGCAATCGCAACAGCTTTACCTTTACGAGTGCGAGCGTTGTTTTTAGTGTTTTGTCCACGGACAGGAAGTCCACGACGGTGACGGATACCACGGTATGAACCGATTTCCATCAAACGTTTGATGTTCAAGTTAACTTCACGACGAAGGTCACCTTCAACTTTAATTGCATCCACTTCACGACGGATAGCATCTTCTTGATCTGGTGTAAGATCGCGAACACGTACATCTTCTGAAATTCCAGCAGCTGCCAAGATTTTCTTAGATGTTGGAAGTCCGATACCGTACACATAAGTCAATGAAATTACTACGCGTTTGTCATTTGGAATGTCAACTCCAGCAATACGAGCCATGTTTTCTCCTTTCTATCTTATCCTTGACGTTGTTTGTGTTTTGGATTTGCTGGGCAAATTACCATAACACGACCATTACGACGAATTACTTTACAGTATTCGCAAATTGGTTTGACCGATGGTCTTACTTTCATTTCTTATCCCTCCAAGTTTTTCGATTATTTAAAGCGGTAAGTGATACGTCCACGTGTCAAGTCATATGGACTCATTTCAACAGTAACACGATCTCCCGCTAAAATACGAATATAGTTTTTACGAATTTTACCAGAAACTGTTGCTAAAATCTGATGTCCATTTTCAAGTTCAACCGTAAACATTGCATTCGGCATAGTATCAACTACTTTACCTTCAACTTCAATCACATCGTCTTTTGCCACGCAAAAGTACCTCCATAAATTTCGATTTGATGCCTCTAGACACAGAGACAACAATTATAAGTCAGACTAACTCAGTATAACATTTGTAGAGACATTTTGCAAGCATGAAAAACGCTTTTATTTCAATTTTGTCAATACTTTTTCGATATCTGCAAAGACATCATTGATATCTTGGTTACCTTCGATATCATGTACCAAACCTTTTGCACGATAGTGGGCAATAATTGGTTCACCTTGGGCAATATTAACATCCAAACGACGTTTTACTGTTTCAGGTTTGTCATCTTCACGTTGGTAATAATCTTCTTCTTTGTAGTCAACTGGTGGGTTGAAAACTTTATGGAAAGTTTCACCAGTTTCACGGTGAATGATACGACCACTCAAACGCTCTAAAAGACAATCTGGATTTACTTCAATGTTAATAACACCTTCAAGCTCAATTCCTAATTCAGCCAAAGTTTTATCCAATGCATGAGCTTGCTCAATTGTACGAGGATACCCGTCCAACAAGAAACCAGTTTCTTTAATGTCATCTTGCGAAAGACGTTCTTTTACGATTCCATTTGTAACTTCATCTGGAACCAATTCGCCTTTGTCGATATAAGACTTAGCTAATACACCCATTTCAGTTTGATTAGCCATTGCCGCACGAAACATATCACCAGTTGAGATATGAGCAACATGGAATTGTTCAACAATTTTTGCTGCTTGTGTACCCTTACCTGCACCAGGTAAGCCCATAATCAAAAGATTCATGATTGAAACTCCTTTTTTGTTTTTAAATAGAAGCAAAAATTCATTTCAACTCCTATTTAAAAACAAAATAGAAGAGAGGAGATAAAAATCTGACCAGGTCTTTGATTTTTAAACTCCACTCTCTGAGCAATAGTGAATTTTCTTTTCTATTACAATTATTCTGTTGTATTCATGAAACCTACATATTTACGTTTCAATAAATATCCTTCCAACTGTTTGATTCCTTCAATACCTGTTGAGATAATGATTAAGAGACTGGTTCCCCCAAAGGCAACAGCTTCTGAAAGACCAAAAACATCCTTAGCTACAATTGGTAAAATAGAAATCACACCAAGGAAGAGCGATCCGACTGTAGCAAGACGACGAAGAAGTTTTGACATATATTCTTCAGTCCCTTTACCAGGACGGACACCATGAATGTAAGCACCGCTCTTTTGTAAATTCTCTGCGGCTTTCTCTGGATTAATCTGTACAAATGTATAGAAGAATGTAAAGAGTATAATCAACAGAGCGTACAAAGCGATACCTGTTGGGGCTGTTGTAGATAGTAACTCCTGAGCACTACGTACCCAAGCCCAATCAAGACCAGATGCACTTACAAATTGTAAAATTGCTGCTGGTGCTGCTGTAATCGAGCTAGCAAAGATAACTGGAATAACTCCAGCAGGGTTAATCTTCAATGGAAGATAGGAACTCGACGGTGCTCCTTGTGCTACCTTGGTATACTGAATTGGTATCTTATATTCAGCTTGTTGAACATATGTTGTGAAATAGATAATCAACAAAACGGCTATGATTAAAATTCCTACAAAAATGAGAGATGAGTTCAAGCGGTCACTTGGTACGTTGACAAAATAGTCTACATAGATGCCCTTGATCATATCAGGAATTGAAGCAACAATACCTGCGAAGATGATCATAGAAACACCATTCCCATATCCCTTATCAGTAATCTGTTCACCCAACCAAGTAACAATCATACTACCTGCTGTTAGGATCCCTCCAATCACAAGGAAAACTTGTGGTGTTAGAGGAACAGTCAAGAGTTTAGCTCCAGACAAAGCATTAAAACCAGCGGTAATCCCTATAGATTGCACGAATGCAAGAACAAGGGCAATATAACGAGTTGCTTGATTCAACTTTCTACGACCAACTTCCCCTTGTTTGCCCCACTCCACAAACTTCGGTAATAGATCCATTTGTAAGAGTTGGACAACGATAGAAGCGGTAATGTATGGACTAACACCAAGTGCAAAAACTGAGAAGTTTTTCATGGCATTACCAGACACCAAACTTAACATATTTAGAAAAGATAAACCACTCAAAGCATTCAAGCTATTGGCATTCACCCACGGAACAGTAATACTAGTCCCGATACGGAAGACAAAAACGATAAAAATTGTAAAAAGAATTTTTGATCGAACTTGCTTGACTTTGAAGGCCTCTCTCAATAATTTAAAAAACATAGGTCACCTCTCTTAGATGACTTCTACTGAACCACCTTTAGCAGTGATAGCTTCTTCAGCTGATTTAGAGAATTTAGCTGCTTTTACAGACAATTTCTTAGTCAACTCACCGTTACCAAGAATTTTGATACCTGATTTTTCAGCTTTAACAATTCCTGATTCGATAAGAACAACTGGAGTTACTTCTGCACCATCTTCAAAGACGTTCAATTGGTCAAGGTTAACAATTGCATATTCTTTAGCGTTGATGTTAGTGAATCCACGTTTTGGAAGACGACGGAACAATGGAGTTTGTCCACCTTCAAAACCAAGGCGTACTCCACCACCGCTACGAGCTTTTTGACCTTTTTGACCACGACCAGATGTTTTACCGTTACCTGATGAAGTACCACGACCTACACGGTTACGAGTTTTACGAGAACCTTCTGCAGGTTTCAATTCATGAAGTTTCATTATATATTTTCTCCTCTTTTGTAAAATGCTAGCGCCGATAAGAGAGAAAAGGTTGTCTCTCCTATCAACTCGCCTATACCTTAGTCATCAAAGATGACTATATCTAGTTTTAGGGGATGGTATACTGCACATCCCCTAAAATTTAATTAGTTTACTTCTTCAACTGTTACCAAGTGAGATACTGCCGTGATCATACCACGGATTGCAGCGTTATCTTCTTTAATAACAGAGCTGTTCAATTTGCCAAGTCCAAGTGCTACAACAGTTTTACGTTGTGATGGAATGCGTCCGATTGGAGACTTAGTCAAAGTAATTTTAATTTGAGCCATTTTATCCCCTTTCTTATGCCAAATCAGAAACTGAAATACCACGAAGGGCAGCAACTTCTTCAGCGCGTTTCAATTGTTTCAAACCTTCAACAGTTGCTCGAACAATGTTGATTGGAGTATTTGAGCCAAGAGATTTAGATGTAACATCAGCTACACCTGCCAACTCGATAACGGCACGAACAGCACCACCAGCGGCAACTCCAGAACCTTCTACAGCTGGTTTCAACAATACTTTAGCTCCACCGAATTCTGAAATAACTTCGTGTGGGATTGTTGTTCCAACCATAGGAACTTCGATCAAGTTTTTCTTAGCATCTTCTACTGCTTTGCGGATTGCTTCTGGAACTTCTTGAGCTTTACCAGTACCAAATCCTACGCGACCGTTGTGGTCACCAACGACTACAAGAGCTGCGAAACGAAGACGACGTCCACCTTTAACAACTTTTGTAACACGGTTGACAGCAACTACGCGTTCTTCAAATTCAACTGCATTGTCTTTAAATGCCATTTTCTAGTGTCCTCCTATTAGAATTTCAATCCGTTTTCACGAGCTGCATCAGCCAAAGCTTTCACACGTCCGTGATATAGATATCCACCGCGGTCGAACACCACTTCTGAAATACCTTTAGCGTTTGCACGTTCTGCAACGAGTTTACCGACAGCAACGGCTTGTTCAGTTTTTGTTCCTTTTGAAACTTCTTTGTCAAGAGTTGAAGCACTTGCGAGCGTTACACCCGCTACGTCATCAATAACTTGAGCGTAGATGCCTGTATTAGAACGGAATACGTTCAAACGTGGGCGATCAGCAGTTCCAGAGAGTTTTCCGCGAACGCGACGGTGGCGTTTTTGGCGGAGTTTGTTTTTATCTGGTTTAGAAATCACAGTTTTCACCTCTTTAGTTTTAATTGTGTGCTATGCACAAAGTTGGAAAATAGCTTGGTGGTTGATATTCAACCACTCAAGATTATTTACCTGTTTTACCTTCTTTAAGACGAACGTATTCGCCAACGTAACGGATACCTTTACCTTTATAAGGTTCTGGTGAGCGAAGGCTACGTACGTAAGCAGCTGTTTGACCAACTACTTCTTTTGAAATTCCGCTGATAACAATGTTTGTTGGGTTTGGAAGTTCAAAAGTAATTCCTTCTGGAGCTTCAACTTCATCTGGATGAGATTTACCAACAGCCAAGACAAGTTTGTTTCCTTGAAGTTGTGCACGGTAACCAACCCCACGCATTTCAAGTTGTTTCTTGAATCCTTCTGATACACCAACAACCATGTTGTTCAAAAGGGCACGAGTAGTTCCGTGGATAGTTTTCATTTCTTTTGAATCGTTTGGACGGTGAAGAGTTACTTCACTTCCTTCCACACGGATTTCAATATCTTTTGAGAACTCACGAGTAAGTTCTCCTTTAGGTCCTTTTACAGTTACAACGTTGTCATTGTTAGTGATTTCAACACCAGCAGGCAACACGATAACTTTATTACCAATACGTGACATGTTTTTATTCTCCTGTTAAATTGTCAGGCCATGATGGCCAGTTTTCACGGGGTTAAAGATACTTATTTAGTTCAAGAGCTGAACTGAACACGCTCTAAGAACTTTGTATCTTGATTTGAGTTCGAGCTAAGAATCCGGTGAAAAAGATAAGTTTGTCTTGGAGCATCGCTCCTGCTACAAACTTCCTATTTTCACTGCATTCTTTTAACGCTCTCACATCATGAATTACCAAACGTAAGCGATAACTTCCCCACCAACGTTCTTTTGGCGAGCTTCTTTATCAGTAAGCAAACCTTCTGAAGTTGAAAGGATAGCAATTCCAAGACCGTTAAGTACTTTTGGAAGATCTTCACGTTTTTTGTAGACACGAAGTCCTGGTTTAGAAACACGTTTCAAGTTAGTGATAACCTTTTCACCGTTTGGTCCGTATTTAAGGAATACACGGATGATGCCTTGTTTGTCATCTTCGATGATTTCTACGTTCTTAACAAAACCTTCGCGTTTAAGGATTTCAGCAATCCCTTTTTTGATGTTTGATGCAGGTACTTCAAGTACTTCGTGTTTTGCTTGGTTAGCGTTACGAATACGAGTTAGGAAGTCTGCGATTGGGTCAGTCATAACCATTTTATTTTTCTCCTCTTACTAGTAGTTTGCAAGTTGCACTTGCTAGTTAATGATTGAGCTGGGCTCAGATAGTATTGACACATTCAAACAAGATAATCTCATTTGAACACGAGCTACAACCTGGGCAAAAAAGATAGATTTGTCTTGGAGCATCTCTCCTGCACCAAATCTCCTATTTTTGCTGGGGTTGTTACGCTCTTTGTATCATGATATTACCAAGATGCTTTTGTTACACCAGGGATCTGACCTTTATATGCCAATTCACGGAAGCAAACACGGCAAAGTTTAAACTTGCGGTAAACTGAGTGTGGACGTCCACAACGTTCACAGCGAGTGTATGCTTGAGTAGAGAACTTCGCTGGGCGTTTGTTCTTAGCAATCATAGATTTTTTAGCCATTAGTTATACCTCCTATATTATTTTGCAAAAGGCATTCCAAGGCCTGTAAGCAATGCACGTGACTCTTCGTCAGTGTTAGCAGTAGTAACGATAACGATGTCAAGACCACGAGTTTTGTCAACGTCATCAAAGTTGATTTCTGGGAAAATCAATTGCTCTTTCACACCAAGTGTGTAGTTTCCGCGTCCGTCAAATGATTTTGTTGGAACACCGTGGAAGTCACGTACACGTGGAAGTGATACTGAAACCAATTTATCCAAGAATTCGTACATACGTTCACCACGAAGGGTAACTTTTGCACCGATCGCAACACCTTCACGAAGACGGAAGCCGGCGATAGATTTTTTAGCTTTAGTGATAAGTGGTTTTTGACCTGAGATAAGCGCCAATTCTTCAGCAGCTTTTTCAAGGCTTTTAGCGTTTGATACTGCTTCACCAACACCCATGTTCAAAACGATCTTATCCACTTTAGGAACAGCCATCACTGATGAGTAGTTAAATTGTTCTGTCAAAGCAGGAACTACTTCATTAAGATATTTTTCTTTTAAACGATTTGCCATTATACTTCTCCTTTCCTTCGTGATTAATCAAGCACTTCGCCTGATTTTTTGTTGTAGCGAACTTTTTTACCGTCTACAAATTTGTAACCAACACGACCAGCTACACCATTTTTGTCCAAAACTTGAACGTTTGATACGTGGATAGCTGCTTCCTTCTCGATGATACCACCTTGAGGAAGTTCATTAGTTGGACGTTGGTGTTTCTTAACGATATTAACACCTTCAACGATAACTTTGTTTACTTTTGGAAGGGCAGTAAGGACAACAGCTTCTGTTCCCTTATCTTTACCAGCGATTACGCGAACTTTGTCGCCTTTTTTTACAAACATTTTTTTCTCCTTTTATTCTTACGCCCAATGGGCACCCTGGCTAAGCCAGGGGACTGTGTTTGTTTTTATTGATTAAAGTACTTCTGGAGCAAGTGACACGATCTTCATGAAGCCACCTTCACGCAATTCACGTGCAACTGGGCCAAAGATACGTGTTCCGCGAGGAGTTTTGTCGTCACGGATGATAACTGCTGCGTTTTCGTCAAATTTGATGTATGAACCATCAGCACGACGAGCACCTGATTTAGTACGAACGATAACTGCTTTAACAACGTCACCTTTTTTAACCGCACCACCAGGAGTAGCTTGTTTTACAGATGCCACAATAACATCACCGATGTTTGCAAATTTACGTCCTGAACCACCAAGAACTTTGATAGTCAAGATTTCGCGAGCACCGCTGTTGTCTGCGACTTTCAAACGAGTTTCTGTTTGAATCATTTCAGTTTTCTCCTTTCAGGTTTGATTAGATGATGACCGCTTCTTCAACAACTTCTACAAGACGGAAACGTTTTGTAGCTGAAAGCGGGCGAGTTTCCATGATACGTACGATATCGCCTTCTTTGGCAACATTGTTTTCATCATGTGCTTTGTATTTTTTAGAGTAGTTAATACGTTTACCATAGACTGGGTGGTTACGTTTTGTTTCAACTACAACTGTGATTGTCTTGTCCATTTTGTCAGATACAACACGTCCAACAAGAACTTTACGATTATTGCGTTCCATTGAAATTTCTCCTTCCCTAGTCTATTATTTCGCTTCAGATTGAACTGTTTTGATACGAGCGATTTGTTTTTTAACTTCTTTCAAGCGAGCTGTTTGTTCTAATTGACCAGTAGCAGCTTGGAAACGAAGTTCGAACAATTCTTTTTTCAATTCGTTTTCGCGCTTCGCGAGTTCTTCTTGAGAAAGACCACGAAGTTCTTTAACAAATTCTTTTACTTCATTAAGTTTCATGCCTTCTCCTTATTCTGCTTCACGTTTTACGAATTTACATTTAACTGGCAATTTGTGGCTTGCAAGACGAAGCGCTTCGCGAGCAACTTCTTCAGATACACCAGCAACTTCAAACATTACTTTACCACGTTTAACTGGTGCTACCCAACCTTCAGGTGCCCCTTTACCAGATCCCATACGAACCCCGATAGCTTTAGCTGTGTAAGATTTGTGTGGGAAGATTTTAATCCAAACTTTACCACCACGTTTCATGTAACGAGTCATGGCGATACGAGCAGCTTCGATTTGGCGGTTAGTGATCCAGTGGCTAGTTGTAGCTTGAAGACCGTATTCACCAAATGCTACTTCTTTCCCACCTTTAGCTTCACCGCGCATTTTACCACGGAATTCACGACGGTGTTTAACACGTTTAGGTACTAACATTGGTTATTTACCTCCTTTAGTGTTTTTACGAGCTGGAAGAACTTCACCACGGTAGATCCATACTTTAACACCAAGTTTACCGTATGTAGTATCTGCTTCTTCCCAAGCGTAATCGATATCTGCGCGAAGTGTGTGAAGCGGAACTGTTCCTTCAGAGTATCCTTCAGCACGGGCAATATCTGCACCGTTCAAACGACCTGATACTTGAGTTTTAATTCCTTTAGCTCCAGCACGCATAGCACGTTGGATTGCTTGTTTTTGTGCACGACGGAAAGCAACACGTTGCTCCAATTGACGAGCAATTCCTTCACCAACAAGGTGAGCATCCAAATCCGGTTGTTTGATTTCGATGATGTTGATGTGTACTTGTTTTCCAGTCAATTTATTAAGTTTAGCACGAAGTGCATCAACGTTAGCACCACCTTTACCGATAACCATACCTGGTTTAGCAGTGTGAAGTGAAACGTTAACTTTGTTTACTGCGCGTTCGATTTCAATAGTTGAAACAGCTGCGTCAGCAAGTTCTTTTTGAACGAATTTACGGATTGCAAGATCTTCATGAAGGTAATCCGCGTATTCTTTTTCAGCATACCATTTGGCATCCCAATCACGGATGATGCCGACACGCATACCAATTGGATGTACTTTTTGACCCACGATTTTACCTCCTTATTTTTCTGCAACAGCTACAGTGATGTGAGCTGTACGTTTGTTGATTGGTGAAGCTGAACCTTTCGCACGTGGACGGAAACGTTTCATAGTTGGTCCTTCGTTTGCGAATGCTTCAGATACTACCAAGTTAGCTTTATCCAAACCAAAGTTGTTTTCAGCGTTAGCTACAGCTGAGTTCAAAACTTTCAAGATGATTTCAGCAGCTTTGTTTGGAGTGAATGTCAAAATTGCGATTGCATCGGCTACGCTTTTACCACGGATGTTGTCAAGAACAAGACGTGATTTACGAGGTGAAACACGTACTGTGCGAGCCATTGCTTTAGCTGAAGTAATTTCTGCCATTTATGTTCTCCTTATTTTCTACGTGTCTTCTTGTCGTCTGCGGCGTGACCTTTGTAAGTACGAGTTGGTGCGAATTCACCAAGCTTGTGACCTACCATGTCTTCTTGGATGTAAACAGGTACGTGTTTACGTCCATCATAAACTGCGATAGTGTAACCAATGAAACTTGGGAAGATCGTTGAACGACGTGACCAAGTTTTGATAACTTTTTTCTTTTCGTCGTTAGCTTGAGCTTCAACTTTTTTCATCAAATGCTCATCGACGAAAGGTCCTTTTTTAAGACTGCGTCCCATTTTTATATTTTCTCCTTTAAATTTTGTACCACAGCGGCTTGCGCTCACAAGGAGCGCTACCGAGCTGGCGGAATTTCTAGTTGCTTAAGCGACTAGTTTTAAATTATTTCTCGTTGCGACGACGAACGATAAGTTTGTCAGATTTCGCTTTCTTGTTACGAGTTTTAAGACCAAGAGCAGGTTTGCCCCATGGAGTAGATGGTGCTTTACGACCAACTGGTGCTTTACCTTCACCACCACCGTGTGGGTGGTCGTTAGGGTTCATTACAGAACCACGAACTGTTGGACGGATACCTTTCCAACGGCTACGTCCTGCTTTACCAAGGTTTACAAGTCCATGTTGTTCGTTTCCGACAACACCAACTGTAGCACGACAAGTTCCAAGAATCATACGAACTTCGCCTGATTGAAGACGAACAAGAACGTATTTACCTTCTTGTCCCAATACTTGAGCAGAAGCTCCAGCAGCACGAACCAATTCACCACCACGACCTGGTTTCAACTCAATGTTGTGAACCAAAGTACCAACTGGGATGTTAGCAAGCGGAAGAGCGTTACCTACTTTGATATCAGCTTCAGGGCCTGAAACGATACGTTGACCGACTTCAAGACCTTTTGGAGCGATGATGTATGCTTTCACACCGTCAGTGTAGTGCACAAGAGCGATGTTTGCAGAACGGTTTGGATCGTACTCGATAGTTTTAACAACTGCTTCAACGTTATCTTTGTTACGTTTAAAGTCAACCAAGCGGTAGAAACGTTTGTGTCCACCACCTTGGTGACGAACAGTGATACGACCGTTGTTGTTACGACCAGCCTTGCTCTTCAAAGCAACAAGCAAAGTTTTTTCTGGTGTGCTTGTTGTGATTTCAGCGAAATCCAAAGAAGTCATATTACGGCGACCGTTTGTTGTTGGTTTATAAACACGAATTCCCACGATATTTCCTCCTTAGATTATTCAGCTTCAGCAGCGAACAACTCGATTGCTTTTGAATCAGCTGTAAGTGTGATGATAGCTTTTTTAGTTTTGTTAGTAAAACCAGTGTAACGTCCAACACGTTTAGCTTTAGGTTTTACGTTGATTGTGTTAACATTTGCAACTTTAACACCTTCGAAAGCAGCTTCAACAGCTTGCTTGATCAAAAGTTTGTGCGCACGTGTGTCAACTTCAAATACATATTTTCCTGCTTCAAGTTGAGCCATTGAGCTTTCAGTGATTACAGGTTTTTTGATAACATCATACAAATTCATTATGCAAGAACCTCCTCGATTTTAGAGATAGCTGCTTGAGTAACAAGAAGTTTGTCACTATTTGCGATGTCAAGAACACTTGCAGTTGTAGCAGTCGCAACTTTCACGTTTGGAAGGTTACGAGCTGAAAGAGCTGCGAATTCGTTTCCTTCTTCAAGAATAACAAGGACTTTAGAATCGATGCTCAAAGCTGCAAGAACTTTTGCAAATTCAGCAGTTTTTGGAGCTGTAAATTCAAGAGAATCAACGGCTACAAATTTGTTTTCAGCAACTTTTTCTGAGTAAACAGATTTTAGTGCAAGGCGACGAACTTTTTGAGGAAGTTTGTACGCATAGCTACGTGGA
>NZ_KQ970824.1:63594-106246 GCF_001579645.1 Streptococcus infantis | reverse complement strand
CTTGACGAGCACGTCCAGTTCCTTTTTGACGCCATGGTTTGCGTCCGCCACCTGAAACGGCTGAACGGTTTTTAACAGCGTGAGTTCCTTGACGAAGGCTAGCACGTTGGCTGATGATGACATCAAACACAACAGATTGGTTTGGTTCGATACCAAAGATTGCATCGTTAAGAACAACTTCGCCCGCTTGTTTACCAGTTTGGTCGAATAATGTTACATTTGCCATTTTGACTGTATTCCCCTTTCCTTATTATTTACCAGCTTTAACTGCTGATTTGATAGTGATAAGAGATTTCTTAGCACCTGGTACGTTACCCTTGATAAGGATAACGTTCTTTTCTGGAACAACTTGTACAACTTCAAGGTTTTGAATTGTTACACGGTCGCCACCCATACGTCCTGCAAGGTTTTTACCTTTGAATACGCGGTTAGGTGCAACAGGTCCCATAGAACCTGGACGACGGTGGTAGCGAGAACCGTGAGCCATAGGTCCACGTGATTGTCCGTGGCGTTTGATAACACCTTGGAAACCTTTACCTTTAGAAGTACCAGTTACGTCAACAACGTCTCCAGCTGCGAATGTTTCAACTGTGATTTCAGCACCAACTTCCAAGCCTTCAACGTTTTTGAATTCACGAATGAAGCGCTTAGGAGCCGTGTTAGCTTTTGCTACATGTCCTTTAGCAGGTTTGTTGCTCAATACTTCGCGTTTGTCATCGAAACCAACTTGGATAGCGTTGTATCCGTCTGTTTCAACAGTTTTAACTTGAAGAACAACGTTTGGAGTTGCTTCAATAACTGTTACAGGGATCAATTCGCCAGCTTCAGTGAAGATTTGAGTCATTCCCACTTTTTTCCCTAAGATTCCTTTTGTCATGAGAAAATAGTTCCTTTTCTATATTTTTTATTCAAAAAGTTTTTAACGAGCGTTTTTTATGCTCAAGTTATCAAGCTTTAGATTAAAGTTTGATTTCTACGTTTACACCACTTGGAAGATCCAATTTCATCAAAGCGTCAACTGTTTTTTGAGTTGGGTTAACGATATCGATCAAACGTTTGTGTGTACGCATTTCAAATTGTTCGCGAGAGTCTTTGTATTTGTGAGTCGCACGAATGATTGTGTAGAGGCTACGCTCAGTTGGAAGTGGGATTGGACCTGCAACTTCTGCACCTGTACGAGTAGCTGATTCTACGATTTTTGCAGCCGCTGTGTCAAGCGTACGGTGTTCGTAAGCTTTCAAACGGATACGGATTTTTTTGTTTGCCATCTTTTTCTCCTTTTCGTCTATTTAAGATAATAGGCTAGCTCCACAAGAAAACCGATGCGCGTTGCGTGGCAATGCAACCGAGCGTGTCGCAACCTCTTGCATCAAAGCTAAAGCTGTAATTTACAGCACCATAATAGAATAACACAAAGCCCCTGCGATTGCAAGGGATTTGACAGGATTTTTTTAATTTTTTAGATGAAACTGTTTTCTTATTCCATTTTAATGAATTTGCATATTTAAATGCTGGATTATCTGACTTTTCTTCTATATAATCTTAGTTTTAATTTGAAATTTATCATCTGATTGATCTATCAAGATATCTGCTCTTGATTCGGTTTCTTTATAGTATTGTAGATACTGCATCCGTCTCATCTGCTGACTAGCCAATATAAATTTTGTATCCCGATTTCTCACAGTCGTATCTCGAGCTAGTCGCCTTTTTAATTCGGTCTCCTCATCCGTGTAGAAACAAATGGTTTTGTCAAAGAGTTCCTTGGGCAGAAAACCCACAGACATCCCTTCGACTATCAGAATTGGTTTTGCTCCCGATAAGACCTCACTAGCCTTCCAAGGTTCTTCTATTGTCAAGACATCCATACCTGCCTGCAAAGCGAGGATATCTCTTTGTAAACTTGCTAGCTCATGCGCTACTGGTAAACATGCTGTCACCTTTTGGTCCGGTGTCTCTTTAGGTACCACTAAATGTCGTTCCGAAGTAATATAGGGATCTGTCTCTAGTAAATTTACCTTTTTGAAATCAAGTTCTTGGTACAATTCTTGAGTAAAAGTTGATTTACCTGAAGCCCCATGACCGTAAATACCGAGCGTTTTTACTTTTCCAGACTCTATTTCTGATACTAGTCTTTCTACTAACTCTTTTTTCTTCATTCTCTCTTCACCTGTTCATAGCTTTCTTTTCCATCGTTAAGCTTGTCCCAAATCACTACCTGCCCACTTTGCAGAGATTTTTGCACATCGATAATCCGCTGATTAGAAGAGCCTCGGAACTGGAGCATAAGATTTCTCTTAGTTCGATCATAACGACCATCGACAAGGATGTCAATCAGCGACAAAAGCTCCAGTTTATCAGGTGTCTCCAACATCATCTCTTCCCATGTGTATCCCGTCCATGACCAGATATCTTTTTCTGGCAATTCTTTCCGTATACGTTTCACGAGAGGCAAGAGGATTCCTGTATTGAGGAAAGGTTCTCCTCCTAATAAAGTCAATCCTTGAACATAGGGTTGGGCAAGATCTGCCATGATTTGTTCTTCTAACTCTGGCGTATATGGGATACCAGCATTGAAAGACCAGGTCGCTACGTTGTAACAGCCCTCACAGTGAAACATACAACCTGATACGTAAAGGGAGTTGCGCACTCCCTCTCCATCGACAAAGTTAAAAGCCTTATAGTCAATGATGCGCCCCTGACTGAGTTCTTCACTTTTCCACTCGCCAGGCTTTGGTGTATTCCATGTCATCCTTCTACTCCAACTCTATCCAATAGCGCTCCGTTCCATTACGAACATCCTCATAGACACCGCCGTTAGCTAAGATAACAGCTCGGCTGGCAGGATTTTCCGTGCTACAAGTCACAAGCGCTCGTTTGATATTCTTTTCCTTAGCAATTTGTAGACCTTGTCGGAGGGACTCTTTGGCGTAGCCCTTGCCTCTTTCAGACGGTCGGATGGAATAGCCAATATGGCCAGCATGATTCAGCAAGCCCTCATTTAGTCTCAGCCGTAGATTCAAAAAACCTAAAGCATGGCCTGATTTATCAAACAATACGAACTGAATTGATGGAACGCGATTTTCAGGCAAATTTATTCCCATTTCTTTATTATGGTTAGTTTCCAACCACTTTTCGTAGTCAAAGTTCTCAGTATCCCAAAAGCCGCCATCGTGGGCTGATTGGCTCTTTTCAAACTCTGCCATCATCTCTAAAACTGTTTCTTTATCTGCTAATCTTGGTCTGCGTAGTATCATTTTCACCTCCAACTAAGAGAAAAGCGAGAGCGGACTCTCACTTTTTTTTATTCTTATTTAAAAATTGCTCTCTTAGGCTAGCCACTCGGTCTTTTTTATTGACTCCACCCTTTGAATGTTTTTCGTGGAATCGTTGAACCAAGGCCTTGCCCTTATCATCTAATTGATATTTTCCCATGCTATCTCTTTCTAATTTCTTACTTCATGTCCTGCTGCTTTGATAGTAGAACCGTTCATGTGTTTCACACGCGCAGCAATTTCCTTGTGACGTCCGTTAACCATCGGACGAGCTTGCGGATTTCCTAGATAGCCACAGGTCCGTTTAACAACATCTACTGTTTTAGGATCACTATTGCCACAGTTGGGACAAGCAAAGCCTCTCTCAGTTGGATCAAAATCTCCTTCAAAATCACACTTGTAGCAACGATCAATCGGAGTATTAGTTCCTAGATAACCTACACGATCATAAGCATAGTCCCAAACAGCTTCCAAGGCCTTTGGATTTTGTTGAAGAACCGGATACTCACAGTAGTGGATAAAGCCACCTGATGCACCCGCTTCTGGATAGACCTTTTCAAAATCTAATTTTTCAAACGGTGTTGGATTCTTACGGACATCATAATGGAAGGAATTGGTGTAGTACTCTTTATCCGTTATATCTGGAATAGAACCGAATTTCTCTGTATCCAGGCGACAGAAGCGGTCTGTTAAACTTTCAGATGGTGTTGAGTAGATTGAGAAGTGGTAACCGTATTGGTCTGACCACTCTTCTACTCGATGTTTCATATCTCGAATGATATCAAGGGTGAATTCTTTAGCTTCTGGATTGGTTTCCCAATTGTTGCCAAAGAAGACTGTCGCTACTTCATAAAGTCCAATGTAGCCAAGCGAAACAGTAGCACGGCGATTCTTAAAGAGCTCGTCAACACTTTCTTCCTTACCAAGACGACGTCCGAAGGCTCCGTATTGATAAAGGATAGGCGCATTAGCTGGAGTGGCTTCCTTGGTTCTTTCCACACGATAAACTAGAGCATCTTCAGCGATATTCATCCGCTCATTGAAGATTTCCCAGAACTTGTTCAGGTCGCCTTCAGACTCGAGGGCGATACGAGGAAGATTGACTGTTACCACACCTAGGTTCATACGACCAGAATTGACTTCTACTCCATTTTCATCCTTCCATCCTTGAAGGAATGAACGACATCCCATCGGAACCTTGAAAGAACCTGTCAACTCAATAATCTTATCATAAGACAAGACATCTGGATACATGCGCTTAGTTGCACACTCAAGGGCCAACTGCTTGATATCGTAGTTAGGTGAGCCTTCCTCCAAGTTAAGTCCTCTTTTAAGAGTGAAGATGAGTTTAGGGAAGATAGCTGTGCGGTGTTCTGAACCTAACCCTTTGATTCTAATGTTCAGGATTGCCTTTTGAATTTCGCGTTCAAAACGATTGGTTCCTAGACCGAAACCAAGGGAAGTAAAGGGTGTTTGCCCATTTGAAGTGAAGAGGGTATTGATTTCATACTCCAATGATTGCATAGCATCATAGATGTCTTTTTGGGTTTTCTTCCAAGCATATTCTTCGCGTTTATCAGCTAGGACCCATTCCTCTGCATCTTTAAGGTGTTTTTGGTAATTTTTCTCTGCATAAGGAGCCAAAACTTCATCAATACGGTCTGCTGAACATCCTCCATACTGACTAGATGCGACGTTGGCGATGATTTGCGATATCTGAGCAGTCGCAGTCTGAATAGACTTAGGACTCTCTACCTCAGCATTCCCAATCTTAAAACCATTTTCCAACATGCCCTTGAAATCAATCAGACAGCAGTTGGTCATCGGAGTGTAAGGGCTATAGTCCAAATCGTGATAGTGGATATCCCCTTTTTGGTGGGCATTAGCCACATGCTTAGGAAGCATTTGAAGACCGATTGATTTCCCAACAATCCCCGCCGTCAAATCACGCTGGGTATTAAAAACATCACTATCTTTATTAGCATTCTCATTGACAACTGCCTGGTCTTTGTTGAGAAGTTTATGGATACTGAAGTTGATATCTGTTGCTTTTGAGCGCTCAAAATCCCTTTGAGTTCGGTAAGTGATATATTCCTCTGCCAAGGCATATTCTTTAGCTTCCAATAACTCATGTTCTACGATATTTTGGATTTCATAGATTTTTACACCTTGAGGAAAGCGACTATGAATCTCTTCTACAATACGTTCAACTAGAGTATTAAGACGCTTTTCGACCAAGGGGGTTACATCCATGACTTTTTCCGCAGCCTTATGCAAGGCTTTGTCAATCTTGTCTACATCAAAAATGACGCGTCTACCGTCGCGCTTTTCAACAAATAAGGTTGGATCAGGGTTTGTTTTCTCTTCCAATACAATCATATCCAGGCTCTTTTCTTAAATATTCTTTCTTAAAGTATTATATCACTATAAAAATAAAAATCAATATCTAGTATCAAAATTCATATTTTCATAAAATTTACACTAGATATTGATTATTTTATTTTAATTTGTAAAGTTTAAAGTCTTTGAATTCACTTTGAACTGGTTGATAACTTTCTGCCAGAAGCTGTTCTACTTCTGTCCACAGAGCTGTTTTGGTATTGACCACAATCATTTTAGGCTGATTATCACGTAAATCATTAACAAGTTTGTTACGATTTGCATCAAGGCCAGTATATAATTTTGGTGATAGCAACTGACTAGCTGCTAAACGTTCACTAGTCTTATAACCATTAGTAAGATCATCCCATATATAAATACGATCTGTTGCCTGTGTTTGTCCTTTAACCGTAGTTTCGATACGAGTTCGTTCTTGATATTGTTCTGAGTGAAGAACATAACGGGCGACCAGAGGAGCCAAAAATAGGTAGGCCAAAGCTAAAATCGGCAAATAGACATTACCCTGAAGAAATATTGCCCATATTGAAGGTACTTCTCGATGTCTTCTACGGCGATTGGCTCCTTCTAATTTCCCAGTTCGAATGTGAGTCAATAGAAGAATGGACAAGAAAGGAAGAAAAGTAGCTAGACGACTTCCATGGATCGGTTCAGTAGAGAAAATTTCCAAACCTGCTAACAATAGGATAGCTACTGAAGAAAAAATAGATAAGACATATTGCTTGCTTGGTTTAGACTGGAAAAGTCCTGTAAATACGAATTTCAATCCTCCAAGACCAATTGTTAATAATCCATAAAAAAGGAGGTTGTCCAGCAAGGCTGGATTGGACATAAACTTCAAACTATCTACTGGATAGAGAATTTGACTAATAGCATTCCCGAAACTCCCGTTATAAGCCGTATAGTAACCAATTGGATAAAAGAAAAGTGAGAACCCAAGACCAGCTGCAAAGAATTGATAGAGCCCATGAGCCAAGCGACCACGCCCAATATTAAAGGCTAACAAAGCAAAGAATAAGACTAGAGCATATAAAGTTGTGACGAGAGGGGCGAAGAAAAATGCTAGAGCCAGGCTAATCCCGATACGCACGAAACCTTTGTCATGATTATACTCTAACAAATACCTTGTTACTAAACTAAGAGCGTAAAACAGGAATGGAAGGGCCAAAATGGTGGCATAACCACCGCCAAAGCTAAGTCCTCCAACAAGAAGATAAAAGATGGTCAACACTTGTTGCGACTGCTTGTTCTCCTCCGTCAAGGTATAAGTTGAACGGAAAAGAAAAATCCCAGCACCCACTAGAGCAAGCCAAGTAAAGGCTGCAAACAAAATACTACCCTTGCTTAGATACTGTAAAAAGTAATAGAGAAGACCACTCGTTCCAAAATAGTCTGTGTAGATATCTCCCCCCTGGTGCATCGCCCATCCCATATAAAAATCTTGTGCCTGCTCTGGGCTAGTTAGTCCTAGCAAAAAAGGAAGAACTACAGATACAAGTACAACTAGAGTGCTCCAGATTAGGATCTTAAATAATGGTAAGGGAGCAAATGAACTTGGTTCATCCTCGAAGCGCTCCTCTCTCCCAACTAAATCATCCTGAATTCCCGTCCAAGATGGAGTTGGTTCCTCTTCTAATCTGCCATATACGTTCATTCATTCTCTCCTATGTTTTAATTTGTTCTAGTATATCAAAAAGTCTAAAGCTTGTCAGCCTGTGGTGGCCATTTGTCTAACTTTTGACAGAGACTAGCGAAGCGTTCAATCTCATAAAAACGATGATAGGAAGCATTTTTATAGTGGTCTAAAAAATTTTTTTCTTCTACCGTCAGCATAATCATTCCTCCTTTTCTCTTTATTCGAAAATAGAGGACGATTCTATCAAAAAAGCTGAATTCCCTAAAAGAGAATTCAGCACTTTGTCTTTATACTCTTCGAAAATCAAATTCAAACCACGTCAGCGTCGCCTTACCGTACTCAAGTACAGCTTGCGGCTAGCTTCCTAGTTTGCTCTTTGATTTTCATTGAGTATTAGTCAGCCTTTTTTTCTAAGTTTTTTGAAATGCTTCGATTTTTCCCTTCCAGATACACCATAAGAATGGAGATATCTGCTGGGTTTACTCCTGAGATACGGCTGGCTTGACCGATGGTTTCTGGATTAATGAGTTTGAACTTCTGGCGAGCTTCAGTCGCGATAGAGTCAATGTCATCCCAGTCGATATTAGCTGGAATGCGTTTTTCTTCCATGCGTTTCATCTTGGCAACCTGATCCATGGCTTTTGAGATGTATCCTTCGTACTTGATTTCCGTTTCAATCAATTCGATAATCTTGTCATCCAATTCTTCAGCAGCAGGTCCGATGAAGGCAACCACATCTTGGTAAGAGACTTCTGGACGACGGAGGAACTCCTTGGCAGTGACTGCATCAGTCAATGGTTTGAATCCCATCGCTTCGACCTTGGCGTTAGTTTCCTTGACCGGCTTGAGTTTGATGCTGTCTAAGCGCTTCATTTCATTGTCAAATTGATTTTTCTTGATTTCAAAACGAGCCCAACGTTCATCGTCAACAAGCCCAATCTCGCGCCCCATCTTAGTCAAACGCATATCGGCATTGTCATGGCGGAGAATGAGGCGGTATTCAGCACGACTAGTCAAGAGACGGTAAGGTTCAATGGTTCCCTTGGTCACCAAGTCATCAATCATGACCCCAATATAACCGTCACTACGCTTCAAAATCAACTCAGGCTTGCCTTGGATTTTCAGAGCCGCATTGATACCCGCGATAATACCTTGGCCTGCTGCCTCTTCGTAACCTGACGTTCCATTTGTCTGACCAGCAGTGAAGAGACCTGAGATTTTCTTGGTTTCCAAAGTCGCACGCAACTGGTGAGGCAAGACCATGTCATACTCAATTGCATAACCAGTTCGCATCATCTCAGCATTTTCCAAACCTTTGATGGAATGTACCAAGTCACGTTGGACATCCTCAGGAAGGCTGGTTGAAAGCCCTTGGACATAAACTTCTTCTGTATTGCGACCTTCTGGCTCTAGGAAGAGTTGGTGGCGTTCCTTGTCCGCAAAACGCACAATCTTATCCTCAATCGATGGACAGTAACGAGGCCCCACTCCCTTGACCACACCTGTAAACATAGGCGCACGGTGGAGGTTGTTTTGGATAATCTCATGACTAGTACCATTGGTATAGGTCAACCAGCACGGTACTTGGTCTTTAACATAGTCCTCATCACGTGAAGTATATGAGAAGTGATTAGGTGCTTCGTCTCCTGGCTGAATCTCTGTCACATCGTAGTTGATAGAGGAAGCCTTGACACGTGGAGGGGTTCCTGTCTTGAAACGACCGATCTCGAGTCCAAGTTCCTTGAGATTATCAGCTAGGTTAATAGAAGCCAGGCTGTGGTTAGGACCTGATGAATACTTAAGGTCTCCAATGATAATTTCCCCACGGAGGGCCGTCCCTGTAGTCACGATAACAGCCTTAGCAGCATACTCTTGATGAGTCGCCGTACGCACACCGACAACCTTGCCATCTTCTACCAGAATCTCATCAATCATTGTCTGACGAAGGGTGAGATTTTCTTGATTTTCAACCGTTTTGCGCATTTCCTTAGAGTAAAGCTCCTTGTCAGCCTGCGCACGAAGAGCTCGAACTGCTGGACCTTTCCCAGTGTTAAGCATCTTCATCTGGATATAAGTCTTGTCAATGGTCTTAGCCATTTCTCCACCGAGAGCGTCGACTTCACGCACAACAATTCCCTTGGCAGAACCACCGATAGAGGGATTACATGGCATGAAAGCCAACATTTCAATGTTGATAGTCGCAAGCAAGACCTTGCAACCCATACGGCTAGCTGCTAGGGATGCTTCTACCCCAGCGTGTCCCGCACCGATAACTATAATATCGTATTCTTCTATAAAATTATAAGTCATTTCTTAACCTTTCAAAAATTTCCCGCAAATAAGGAACTATCTTCTCCTCCTCTAGAGCTTGATCCATAGTAACCCATTTAAAGTGTGTATGCTCTTCAGGATCTAACCTGATAATTGGCTTCTCCCCAACCCACTCTGCTTTATAAACTAAGCGAGTAAAGACAGTATCCTTAGAGATATCCAGTTGACTATCTTCGTGAAGAAGTTTGAGCGAACCGCTGTCTAGCCTAACTCCCGCTTCTTCAACACATTCTCTAAGAGCTCCATCTCGCGGAAGTTCACCCTTTTCAACCCCGCCACCAGGAATATCCCAGTAAGTTGGATAAACGTTGGGTTGTCCTCTTTTAATTTCCGAACGCTGAATGAGTAAATAATCACCACCACTATGAACAAGCACATGGGCAATGAGCTTAACCATCATTTTCTCTCCTATTCGTTAAGATGGATGTGTCGTAATTGTCCGTCCCAATTTGGTAAGGCGATTTTTAAAAATGCCGGAACTAGCTGAATATTCTGGAGCTGATCCAAGTCAATCCACTCGCAGGGCTGCGATTTCTCATCTTCCTGCATGATCAATGGGGCACCCTCAAATAAGTCCACCAGATAATGAAACTCGATATTATGATAGTGGATCCCAGCTTGTTCAAAGCGATTTTCAACCACGAAAGCTAGTTGTCCAGCTTGAGCTTTGACACCCAGTTCTTCCCTCACTTCGCGGACTACCGCATCTTCCGTTCTCTCATCGACTTGAATAGCGTCGCCAATGGTGTAATACTTGTCCTTATCTTTGGTAACTAGAAGCTTGCGATTTTGGAGAATCAAAGCTGTCGCCCGAACACCAAAAACCGTACTACCCACTTTTGTCCGAAAGTCTTGTTGAGTCATTTTTGTCCTTTCCCTTAAACGACACAAAAACAGTCAAAACTCGTAAGAAGTGCAGGACAAAAAAGCCTGCAACATCCATGAGCTTTGACCATCATGACTATTGTTAAAGTTATTTTATCAAATCAAATCATTTTGTCAATGCAAATCACTGTTTGAGCAAGGTCTGCACACTGACGATAATCATCTGTATTCCTATCGAGAATAGTAAAAGTCCCATCATTTTCGTTATAATTTTCATCAAATTTTCTCCCAAGAAGCCTGCAATTTGTTTTGCACTTCTTAACAGGAGATAAGTGATGACACATAGTAGAGCAAAAGCAACTACGGTTATCAGTTGATTCTGCAAACCTCCATTAGCCAGACTTAAAGCAGTTGTAATTGTACCTGGTCCCGCAAAAAGTGGCATTGCAAGAGGAGAAATAGCAATAGACATTGGATCTGAATTTACTGCTTGCTGCTCCATTCCTTTATAGCTGGGTGAATGATTACCATTAATCATATGATAACCGATAACGGCCACTAATATTCCACCAGCAATTCTGAAAGAAACAATTGTAATTCCAAATACTTTAAAAATGAAATCTCCTGAAAAGATAAAAACAGCTACAATAACAAAGGCAATCAAAAGACTCCTAAAAGCAATTTTTCGTGAAATTTTTTGACTATCATCTGCTACTAAAGCCATGTAAGCAGGAAGATTTGAAATTGGGTTCATTATAGCGAAAAATGCCATAAATGCATAAAAAAATTGAGAACTCATCGTTTTTACTTAACTCCAGTTAGACATACTGACAAACCTTGCCATCGCGGTAGGCATTATCAATCAAACCACCACCGAGACATTCTTCACCATCGTAAAAGACAACTGCCTGTCCTGGTGTAATGGCGCGTTGCGGCTCTGCGAAAATGACCTCTGCCTTGTCTCCTTTGACATGTACAGTCACCTTCGAGTCCGGCTGACGGTAGCGGAATTTAGCTGTACATTCGAGCGTAAATTCCTCTGGCATGTCACGAGTAAAGTGGACTTGACTCGCCTCTAGGCTAGTTGACATGAGCGAATCATGGTAGAATCCTTGGCCGACATAGAGGATATTCTTGCTCAGGTCTTTTCCAACAACAAACCAAGGGGCATTGTCCCCGCCGTGTTGTCCACCAATACCTAGGCCACCACGCTGACCAATCGTATAGTACATAAGACCTGCATGTTCGCCCATATCGCGACCATCCACTGTCATCATGCGACCAGGTTGAGCTGGCAGGTAGGTGCTGAGAAATTCTTTAAAGTTCTTTTCTCCGATAAAGCAAATCCCTGTCGAGTCTTTCTTCTTAGCCGTCGCAAGTCCTGCTTCTTCAGCTATTTTTCGTACTTCAGGTTTTTCCAAATGTCCCAGTGGGAACATGGTTTTTTGGAGTTGTTCTTGCGAAAGTTGGCTGAGGAAATAAGTCTGATCCTTACCATTGTCCACACCACGAAGCATGTGAACGATGCCATCCTCATCACGCGCTACTCGAGCATAATGCCCAGTCGCTACATAGTCTGCACCCAAGGTCATGGCATAGTCCAAAAAGGCCTTGAACTTGATCTCCTTGTTACACATCACATCTGGATTTGGCGTGCGTCCTGCACGGTATTCCGCTAGGAAATACTCAAAAACGCGGTCCCAGTACTCTCTTTCAAAATTGACAGAGTAGTAAGGAATGCCAATCTGGTCTGCCACTGCAGCCACATCTTTATAATCTTCGGTCGCCGTACAGACGCCGTTTTCATCTGTGTCATCCCAGTTCTTCATGAAGATACCGATCACGTCGTAGCCCTGCTCCTTGAGCAAGAGAGCCGTCACCGACGAATCAACACCACCACTCATCCCCACGACAACACGTGTTTTAGAGTTATCACTCATGGTAGTTCTCCCATCTATTCGTTTATTCACGATTGAAGGTCGTGTTTGCATCCACGATTGAAGGTCGTTTGAGCAGTTTTCATTATAACATGCTTGGTTGGAGAAGACAAGAAAGAGGCTGATAATCTACCAACCTCTGGTTTTATTGATAAAAACTTTAGTCATCATCGTCTCTATAAAAATATTTTCTATACACCCTTGATAATATCAAAATTAATGCCCATATCGTACAAAGAGCCATAATAATAGAATTTATTAGATTTATTTTAGTATGTCCAATCACTAGTCCAATAATTGGACTAGTAGACATGCTTAGATATAATAAAAATAACAAAAAATGAATCTCACCAATTCCTGCAAAAAAATGTTTCATTTTAAATATCCCAATTTTACCTTTCGTCTTAATAATCCACTAGCAAATCTATTGACTTCTCTTTTTTTGAAAAATCTTGATAGCAAATTTACTCCACTTAAAGCCACTAAAATTTCAATCGTTATAATTTCTCCAAGAGAAAAATATAAACTGGCAAAGTTCCTGCTAAAACACTATCCTCCCATCAAATAGAGTGTCAGCAAAAATAAAACAACCGAAATTGGCAGAAAAGCAGCACGATTTGTTTTACAAAAAATGGCATAACAAAGACTACCTATCGAAAACGTCATAATAACTTCAATAGTTATCTTTAGAGCAGGGTAATATATATTTTTAATAAAAAGAATTAAAAGGATAAAAAATACCAATGAACAAAGAACGGATTTGATATAAAATTTTAAATGAATCATAATTTATTTTTTAGATTCTACCTACTATAGATAAAATCACCTTTCTTATTTTCTTCTCATGATATCCACTTTAATGTCTTGATTAGAACTTCTGTGAATATAAATATGGTAAATTAAAAATCAGGATTCTAACTAAAAGCAATTGATGAAATAAGCAAATCTTACAGCAAATTAAATTTATCCAGAAGCTCTCATGTAATGATTTTAAATCCTAATGAATCTAACCAATGCAGATTTTATTTTGACAGTAGTTCTATAACAACTCTAAATAACACTGGGGTTGCTAGAATCAAAATAACCCCTGCCACAAAGACAATGATTACCCGAAATAGATCTTTATTTTTACGCATTGAAACAACCTCCAATCTATTATTTTCTAGCTACATGATACCTCTTATTTACTTTCTATATTCTTATGATACAATATATTTAATAGAATTCTATTTACTGTTAACTTTTTTCACGAAAAGGAGGAAATCATGCGCTATGATTTCGGGAAAGTATATAAAGACATACGTGAGTCAAAAGGATTGACACAAGAAGAGGTCTGTGGAAATGGCCTTTCAAGAACCAGCCTTTCCAAGTTTGAAAGTGGCAAGGCAACTCCCAAATATGAAAACATGGAGTTTCTTCTCCGTCAAATCAATATGAGTTTTGAAGAGTTTGAATACATCTGCCATCTCTATCAGCCAAGCCAGCGAACAGAAATCATGCAAACCTATCTCAATACGAGTTCCATCTTTGGTACCAGTAGTCTAGTCAACTTATTTGAAACATGCCAAGACTATCTCAAGGTCCATCACGATCTCCCTATAGAGGAAATCAGAGATATGCTGGAAGTTGTTATTTATATCCGTCAACATGGAACAGGACAACTTTCAATCCAAGTGGAACAAACGGTCAAAAAGCTTTGGGAAAAAATTGAAAAACAAGATACATGGTATGAAAGTGACCTAAAAATCCTCAATACCATCCTTTTCAGCTTTCCCATTGAACACCTCCATCTGATCACTGAACAAATCTTGCAGCGCTTGGAAGAATATAAAAACTATCGGCATTTATATGAATTACGAATGGCAATCCTACTCAATCTGTCCACCATTTACTTGTACAATCAAGATAAAAATACCTGTCAACAAATCTGCTACACCTTACTAGAGGATGCTAAGAAAAAGAAAAGATACGATATTTTGGCTATTGCCCATGTTCGAATAGGTATTTGTACTAGTAATGATCATCTGATTCAAAAGGGCTTCTCCCTTCTGGAGTTAACTGATGAAACCTCAATGCTATCTTACCTCAAAAAGGAAGTAGAGACCTGTTATCAAGCAAAGGAAATATAAAAAAGTCGAGGAAATCCCTCGACTTTTGCATCTTATTCTGCTAGTTAGTTCTTAGTACCAACCGTTGTTAAGCCAGAAGTTCTTAGCAGCTGCCCATGAACCGTAACGTCCTGCAACGTAAGCATCTGCTACACGTTCTTGGTTTTCCGCTGAGTAGTCACCGTTCAAGTATGAATCTGTCAATTGGTAACGTCCGATGTAACGTCCGTTTGTAGCTGTGTAGCTACCGCCTGATTCTTTTTGAGCGATCCATTCTTTAGCTTCTGCTTCAGATCCGCTGACGGTTGAAGTTGATGCTGAAGTTTCTTCTGCTACAGTTACGCTTGCTGCTGGCGCTTCATAAGTTGTTGCTTCAGTAGCTGCAGGTGCTGCTACTGGAGCTTCTGCTGGCGCAGCTGAAGTAGTTGAAGTTGCTGGTGCTTCACCATCAATAACCAATACTTGGTCTACATAGATCAAATGAATATCTTTAATCTTATTTTTTTCTGCCAATTTTTCAACAGTTGTATTGTATTTTTCAGCGATTCCTGATAGAGTGTCACCTGATTTTACTGTGTAAGTTGTTGTTTCTTGTGCAAAAGCAAGTGATGGTGCAAGGAAAGCAAGCGCTGCTGCTACTCCTACAAGTCCTGTTTTAATTTTGTTAGTTGTTGATTTCATATTAAAAGATTCTCCTTCTTTCTTATATTTCCATCATACCCTACTATTATTACTGTTTCTTGACGGTTTTATGTAGAAATGTTACAAGACTATGTTTTATTTCACTTAAATAGCCTCTTTTTGTTACAAAAGGCTTGATTTTAGGGGCTTTATAGGGATTTTAGATATTTGATCATGGAATTGAGCGCTTGCATCTAATCTTTGATATAATAGAGTTAAGAATCTTTTTAAGGGGAAACAGATGCAATCACTTCGTTTTCAATCTGTCTTTGATATCATTGGACCAGTCATGATTGGCCCATCTAGTAGTCACACGGCAGGAGCTGTTCGTATCGGTAAAATCGTCTCTTCTATCTTTGACGATACTCCAACCGAGGTTGAGTTCCAGCTTTTTAATTCTTTTGCAAAAACCTATCGCGGGCATGGAACCGATTTAGCCCTTGTCGCTGGAATTCTGGGAATGGACACAGATGATCCAGAAATTCCAAATAGTTTAGAAATCGCCCACAAGCGTGGCATCAAAATAGTCTGGACTATCCAGAAAGACAGTAATGCCCCTCACCCAAACACTACGAAAATCACTGTTAAGAATGAACACAAGACCATCAGTGTAACAGGAATTTCAATCGGGGGTGGTAATATCCAAGTGACAGAGCTCAATGGTTTTGCGGTATCCCTCAACATGAACACTCCTACCATCATCATCGTTCATCAGGATGTTCCAGGTATGATTGCTCACGTAACAGAGGCCCTCTCTCGCTTTGACATCAATATCGCTCAGATGAATGTAACTCGCGAAAAAGCTGGCGAGAAAGCCATTATGATTATCGAAGTTGATAGTCGCAACTGTGATGAATCTATCGAAGAGATTCGTAAAATTCCTCATCTGCACAATGTCAATTTCTTTCAATAGGAGAAAATATGTTTTACTCTATCAAAGAATTAGTCAAACAAGCCGAACTTGATTTTCAAGGCAATGTTGCTGAACTCATGATTACGACCGAATTTGAGCTAACCGGTCGTGAACGTGAAGAAGTTCTCCTTCTCATGGAACGCAACCTTGAAGTCATGAAAGCTTCAGTTGAGCTTGGTCTTAGTGAAAAAAAATCTCGTAGTGGCTTAACAGGTGGAGATGCTGCCAAGCTTGACCACTACATCAAAAAAGGAAAGACCCTATCAGACTTTACTGTCTTGTCTGCAGCCCGTAATGCTATCGCCGTTAATGAACACAATGCCAAGATGGGACTGGTCTGTGCAACACCTACTGCTGGTAGTGCAGGCTGCCTTCCAGCCGTTCTCACTGCTGCTATTCAAAAGTTGGACTTAACTCATGACCAACAACTAGACTTCTTATTTGCTGCAGGTGCTTTTGGACTCGTGATTGCTAACAACGCTTCTATCTCGGGAGCCGAAGGTGGCTGCCAGGCCGAAGTCGGTTCAGCTTCAGCCATGAGTGCCGCTGCCCTAACCCTAGCTGCAGGCGGAACGCCTTATCAAGCGAGCCAGGCTATCGCCTTCGTTATCAAAAACATGCTCGGTCTCATTTGCGACCCAGTTGCAGGTTTGGTTGAAGTTCCTTGCGTCAAGCGGAATGCCATGGGAGCAAGTTTTGCCTTCATCGCAGCCGATATGGCTCTGGCTGGTATCGAATCAAAAATTCCAGTTGATGAGGTCATTGACGCCATGTATCAAGTAGGATCTAGCTTACCAACTGCCTTTCGTGAAACTGCTGAAGGGGGGCTCGCTGCCACACCTACAGGTCGTCGCCTTCAAAAAGAGATCTTCGGCGAATAATTTCATCATTATGAGGAGAATCAATGTCATCTATATCTGCTATCTTTTTTGACTTAGATGGAACGCTAGTTGATAGTTCTATCGGTATCCATAATGGTTTCACCTATACCTTTGACCAACTTGGAGTTTCTAGTCCTGGTGCCAAAACCATTCGAGGTTTTATGGGGCCCCCACTAGAAACCAGCTTTGCTAGTTGTTTACCAGCTGAGCAAATAGAGGAAGCCATCCAGCTCTATCGTTCTTATTATAAGGAAAAGGGTGTTTACGAAGCCCAACTCTTTCCAGATATCAAAGATTTACTCGTAGAACTAGCTGAGCATTATCCTCTTTATATCACTACTACGAAGAATACACCAACCGCAGTTGACATGACTAGCAATTTTGGGATTGACCACTTCTTTGATAGCATTTATGGTTCAAGCCCTCAAGCCCTACACAAGGCAGATGTTATTCGTCAGGCTCTGGAAACTCATCATCTAACTCCCGAAACAGTCGTTATTGTCGGAGATACCAAGTTTGATATGATTGGTGCCCAAGAAACTGGCATTAAAAAATTAGCGGTAACCTGGGGATTCGGTGAGGAGAAAGACCTCATGGGCTATAATCCTGACTGGGTTGCTCACCACCCAACAGACATTTTACAGCATCTACAATTAAAACGTTAAACAAAAGACTCCCAGCCTAAAAGTTAGGTTTGGGAGCTTTTTGTCTGATCTTAATGAGGAGAATGACATTCCCCGTACTCGTCCAATTATTCAAAAGGGGAAACTTCTTCGCTTTCAACTTCTTTAGGTCTATTGATTGTTACTATTTCTACTTCCTTACTTGGCATGGCTAGCAGAACTAATAGAGCAAAACGTCCGACCATTGGAACAAAGTGAAGGAAGATAAAGGCCCAGTGAAAACCTCCATCACGCAAACGGCGAATCTTTAACGCTAAAGTAGGCAACAAAAGGAGTAGAGCCAAAATGGCATAAATACTGACAACCAATATAACTAAAGTAAAGTTCAGAGCAGGACCTTGGTTTATCTCTTCATTGAAGATAAGGATATACAGGGGTAGGAACAAGATATGATTCATCAGCCAAACCCACCAATATTCTGGACGTGTTGAGCGTCCTACAAAATCTACATAACCTTTTAAAAAATTTATATAAGCCCTAAACAAGATATTTCTCCTTTTTAACAATGGTATACCAGCAAGCATCCACATAGTTTTAAAACACTCCCAAATCTATTTTTAGATATGGGAGTGTTAGATATTTGCTTAACAATATAAAGAAAACTCTAAAACAGTTTCACTTGTAAAACCTAAACTTCTTAGTTTTTGTCTGATTCTTCGAATGGTGAAACTTCTACAACTTCTTCAGTTTCATTGATGGTTACTACTTCTACTTGTTTCGATGGCATGGCTAACAAAACTAAAAGAGCAAGAGGTCCAACCATCGGAATAAAAATGATAAAGATTAGAGCCCAGTGGAAACCAGCATCACGTAGTCGACGAACTGTCAATGCAAGTCCAGGTAAGAAAAGTGCTATACCGAAGATCATATAGATAATAGCAATTCCCCCCAAGGCCATAAGAGCCGCCTCATTTCTTGGATTTGCGAGCACCTTAAAATATGCTGAGTAAAAAGGGACAAGGAGGATCATATTTGTTAACCAAATCCACCAATACTCTGAGCGTGTTGAACAGCCTGTAAAATCTACATAACCTTTAAAGAAATTCTTATATGCGTTAATCATAAGTTACTCCCTATTTTTTTAATTCATACGAAATGAAAATGAAAGAGCAAATTAGAAAGTTCGTTATAAACCATATCTAAGTACAGTCAAACGATGCAGACCTCATTTACTTTGATTTTCAAATAGTATAAATTTAGTTTACCATAAATGTTCAACAATGACAAGTTTGTTCAAAAAATTGGTAAAGGAGTAGCAGTTATCAAGAAAAGGTATAATTCCACTCACCTCTAACATGAAGCTAGGAATCATACCTTTTTACTTTTTTAATGAATGTGAGTTGTTTCGTTAGCAAAACCGATAATAGCTTGCTTCAACTCTGAACCTTGCAAGGCACGGAATTCTTCAATCTTTTGATTGATAACTTCAAGTGGCATGACATTAACCTTACCAACAAAAATTTTATCCATGACTTGATTATCAACTAATTCAGTAGATACCAACAATTCCTCATAGAGTTTCTCACCTGGACGAATCCCCACTTCTACAATCGGAATTTCATTTTCAGTACGTCCACTAAGAAGAACCATTTTCTTGGCCAAATCATAAATCTTAACTGGTTTGCCCATATCAAGGATAAAGACTTCCCCATCTTTAGCATAAGCTCCTGCATGGATCACCAAACGGCTAGCTTCTGGAATGGTCATAAAGTAACGAGTCATACGGAAGTCTGTCACAGTCACTGGACCACCCTCTGCAATCTGACGCTCAAATACTGGAATCACACTACCACGGCTACCGAGAACATTCCCAAAACGAACCGCACAATAGGTAGACTGGCTACGTTGGTTAAATCCTGTAACAATCAACTCTGCCACACGTTTGGTAGCTCCCATTACGTTTGGTGGATTAACAGCCTTATCGGTCGAAATCATGACCATCTTCGGTACCTTAGCAGCATCAACTGCCTTGGCAACATTGTAAGTTCCGAGGATATTATTCTTAAAGGCTTCTTTTGGATTACGTTCCATCATTGGCACGTGCTTATGGGCAGCAGCATGGTAAACAATGGCTGGTTGGTACTGCTCAAATACTTGAAGCAAGCGATCGTAGTCTTGGATGTCTGCAATCACAGGAACATAGTCAATTCCTTGGAAGCTACGAATCAATTCATGATAGATCAGATAAATGGAGTTTTCCCCATGACCCAAGAGAACCACGCGCTCTGGATTAAAGCGACTAACCTGACGGCAAATCTCAGACCCGATAGAACCTCCTGCACCTGTTACTAAGATGGTTTTTCCAGTAATTTCTGAGCCTAGGCGTGACTCATCTAGTTGAATTTCTTTACGTCCCAAAAGGTCCGTAATATCGATTTTTTGGAAACCACCTACCTGAGGATGCAATCCTTGTACAACCGACTCAATCTTGGGCATCTTATAACACTTCAAGCCAAGTTGGTTACACATTTTTAGGATACGCTCATACTCTGACGGATCAAGAGAAGGAATCGCAACAATGACTTTCTCAATCTGATGACGTTTGGCCAATTCTGGCAATTGATCATAGGAACCTAAAACTGGGATACCACCTAGCTTCTGACCTTTTTTCTTTTCATCATTGTCCAAAATACCGACTAACTCAAGATCACTCGTAGGATGTTGGTAGCTGTTCATAAAGAGAGCTCCACCGTCCCCAGCACCAATTAAGAAGGTACGACGGTGTTCCCCTTCTCCATCACCCTTTTTACGTCTAGAATAGATCAACTGCCAAGTGATACGAGGGAAGAGAATCAAGAAGGTTGTCAACAAGATAAAGAGGACAATAAAGCGCACAGAAAAGAGTGGTAGAAAAGCGTAGCAAATAACATAAGACAAGACACTGCTGATACTTACTCCGATGAATATCTTCATAAAGTCTGTGATTTTGCTATAGCGACTAATACCAGCATTGAGCCCCCAGAATCCAATCATGATTTGATAGAAAAGGAAGGTCAAGCTTGTATAGATGACATAGTCCACAGGAGCTGGATTGATCAATCCATAAAACAAGATATAAGAAACAATGATTGAGGAAATCATGCTGGCAGCATCAAAAATCCCCCAAAAGACTTGTTTTTGTTGTTTATTTAACACTTCAACCAGATCAATTACATAATCTGTCATTTTTTTATTCATGTGAATGGTATCCTCCTACACAAAATCACATTTTCTAGTAATTACAAGACATTTTTTTAAAACTGATGAGCTATTTACTTTTTCTCAATAGTTTTAAAAAGATAAACTGTCGCAAAAAGCCTGGACAGAGGGCAACGACAACTTGGATTAAAACACTTTTCAGATATTCACCATAAGAAATTTGTCCACGCGCGTGCATTCTTTGACGTGCCTGGCGATAGAGTTTAAGATAGCGAAGGCCACCACGGCGTTCAAACATCCCCGCTCCCACGCGTACCTTACAAAGAATCTGATCCACATTTCCAGTCCGAGCACCAGCGCTAATCATATTAAGCCAGAGCAAATCGTCTTCCATATAGAGCCCATCTTCATAGTTACCTGCCTTAAGAACCATCTCTTTTTTAAACATAACCGTCATATGATTAAAGGCACTTCTCATACGTTGGTAGGCGATAATCTCTTCGTGCTTAATCGGCACACGACGGTAAGAAACAATTTCATCAGGTTGATCGATGAATTCTGCAATATGACCGCCTAGTAGATCCAAGTTTTCCTTTTCCATCAAGTCAAACTGCTGTTCAAAACGATCTTCAACAGCAATATCATCCGTATCCATACGGGCAATGATGTCATACTGGCACTGCAAAACACCATACTGTAGTGCCAAGCCCAGGCCACGGTTTTGCTCCAGTGGACAACGTTTGATTGGAATACTTGACTGTGCTGTCAATTTATCCAAAACTTGATATAGTTCAGGTGTCAATGGACCGTCTTCAACGATAACCACTTCACTAGGCTTAAGCGTTTGATGTAAGATACTCTCTACCGCTTCTTCTAGAAAGGTAGGATTTTCTTTGATATAGACTGACATCAAGACACTAAATTTCCGATTTTCAGACACAGCAGTTCTCCAATGTATAGATTTTCTTTCACTATTTTATCACAAATTCCCAGACTTTCCTATTTTTATTTGAATCCCAGAAAAAAACTAGTAAATCTATCCTTCTTTTTTCCCCATGATTTCGCTCAACTAAGGAGCGGATTTTCTCACACCATCTTGACATCTATTGGAAAAAGCCTTAAAATAAGCTGTTATTAAAATCAGCTTATTGAGGTTCACATAAAAAAACGATCACTCTTTTTTATTCTAGGAATTATCTTAATCGGAGCGGTCTTAAGAGCTCCTTTTACGGCCTTACCAACTGTTTTGGGAGATATTGCTCAAGGTTTAGGAGTTGAAGTCAGTTCACTTGGGGTTTTGACCAGCCTTCCTCTCTTGATGTTTGCTCTTTTCTCCTCTTTTGCGACGCGTTTGGCTCAAAAAATTGGACTTGAGCATCTTTTCACCTATAGTCTCCTCGTCTTAACCGTCGGTTCAGTGATTCGTATCTTCAATCTTCCCCTTCTCTATCTGGGAACCTTACTCATCGGAGCAAGTGTCGCTATTTTTAACGTACTGCTTCCTAGTATGATTCAGGCAAACTACCCACAAAAGATTAGCTTCCTGACAACGGTTTATGTGACGACTATGGGAATCGCGACAGCACTAGCTTCCTACCTCTCTGTACCCATTACTCAGGCAACATCTTGGAAGGGGCTGATCCTCTGCCTATCCTTGGTCTGCCTGCTAACCTTATTGGTCTGGTTCCCCAACCATGGCCACAATCATTTTCTAGAAGGGCATGAAGAGAAAAAAGAAAAAGAGAATATCCTAAAAAGCAAGCAAGTTTGGGCTATTATTGTCTTCGGTGGACTTCAGTCCTTACTCTTCTATACCAGTATGACCTGGCTACCAACCATGGCAATTAGTGCAGGATTAGCTCATACAGACGCTGGACTTCTCGCCTCTATCTTTTCACTAATTAGCATTCCCTTCTCGATGACAATTCCAAGTTTAACGACGCGTTTGTCAAATCGTCACCGTCAAATCATGTTAACAATCATCTCTCTGGCTGGTATGTTAGGAATTGCCATGCTTCTATACCCGAGCAACAGTTTCTTGTATTGGTTGGTTGCCCATCTCTTGATTGGTACTGCCTGTAGCGCTCTTTTCCCTTATCTCATGGTTTGCTTCTCCATCAAAACCAGCTCTCCTGAAAAGACGGCTCAATTGTCTGGTCTTGCCCAGACCGGTGGTTACATTCTAGCGGCCTTTGGACCAACTCTCTTTGGTTACAGTTTTAACATGTTCCAGTCTTGGGTTCCAGCGGTACTGATTCTTCTAGTAATTGATATCATCATGACAATCGCCCTCTTTATGGTGGATCGAGCGGATAAAATACTCTAAAAAATTTTAGAATTTACTACAATAAACTCACTTTTCAAGCTAGACATCTGTCTGGCTTTTTTCTTTTACAAAGGTTTGAAAGGCCTCCTCACAAGACTTTCGTTAAGCTAAAACATGCTATAATATACATAGGAAGATTTATCGTTTAAATTTGATAAAGAAGACCATGATGGAAACAACTATACAATTTATCTCTCAAAGAAGTCGAAACTCTCTCAATTGAAGGGGATTGTTTTGCCCCTAAAAACATCCATGTAGATTCCTCTAACTTTTTAAATGATATACCATAGTTACGCTATTTCAACTTTTTTACTGGTATCCTAAAAAGTAAGGACGCAACTTCAATCATTAATCTGATAAAGCTAGAATATCTAACAATCAAACCTTCCAAGGAGGTTAACCTTTTGCATCATAAAATCCTTCAATTCCCAAAATTGAAGGATGGCTCAGTCATTGAGAAACCAGAAATCTATCTAAAATAAAACCTTAAAGAACTTTACTTGTTTTAACTCAATTACAAACAAGTATTTATTTAAAAGTCTAAAAAGACTATTGAAAATGTAGTAACATTTAATGAGAAATTTATATGCTAGCAAAAGCAGGCGACGTCTATTGTGTTTACAATTTCCATCTAAAAAAATACATAGCTTGCCAGATAACCAAAATCGAAGAGGGGGAGAAAAAGTCGCAGGCCGTCCTACTGTCATTAGACTGGTCAGGAGAACAACCTCTTAGAGAAGAAGAACTATCTTCTTTGAAGCCACTCTATATAGATTTTATGTACTGGGAAAGAAACTTACATCTTAGTAATGTTGATATTCATGTACCGTCAAATTATATTTTTATTGGTAATACAACACCATTAACAACTGAAAGCACCAATACTTATGCTATGTTTTGGGGAAATGGTTACGATATTTATAGGCAAGTGAAATGGCAAGAAATACCAAAAGAAAAAAGAGATTTATTTAAGAAAGCAGATAAAAGCAAGGAAAAAGTTTCATTTGCAGGAAATGAGTGCCGTATTTCTAAACACAATATCAATGACGAGTGGACGCCTTTTGAAGACGCATTAGAATTAAAGGTCTTTCCTTGTTTATCTAAATTGGCATTAACGAGATGGCACAAAAATTTATATGAATATTTACAGTCAACTCCTTTTATTACAGAACTAGTTCTTGAAAATCATGGACAAACAAAACTGGATTTTTCTAAGACATCCATACATCGGCTTTCCATTGATTTGACAGGCGTAGAGGAACTTAGACTGAACGATGATTTGGAGGAGCTAGTCTTATTAGGAGACATGAGCGACAATTGTCAGATACTTGTAAAGGACCATGGAGCCAGCTTACGATTACAACTTGATAGTTCTCTACCTAGGGTACTGGGATTAAAAGATTTAGGAGCCATCCATTGTTCGAACATCCTTGAAATAGACTTTGCACAAATCTTGAATAACTATCCAAGGCTTAGGGAATTGAGATTGTGGGGGAAACCTGGTCATATTCTTAATTTCCATAAATTATCAGAGTTCAAAGAGTTAGTCAATTTTTCAACCGTTGATTTGTTTGGCTTTACTGCAGAGGATATCCCAAAACCAGAAGATTTACCTCAATTAAGCATGTTTTGGATGAGTAGCTTACCAGAAGATGCAGCTAAAGTAGCCAAAAAATATTATAAAAAACTGCAGGACAAGGGACTGAATCTTTGGATAACAAAACCGAGGAAAGCTGAATGGCTAGCCCAAAACCTAGATAATCCATTTCGCTCATGGGATGGACAAGAAAATATTTCAACCGCAAATGCAAAAAAAGCAGCCTCTCTATATAGAAAGACTAGAGCAAGCCTTATAAAGCTTCTAGAAAACCCCAATGAGAACACTATGACAAACGTAGAAGTTCTCATAAGAGAATATACTCAAGGTTTCAATAAAATGGACAAACGTAACTGTTTTATTGAAACAATCGAGAGAGAGGATATCTATAGTGCCCTAGTTGAGATCTTAGATTTACTACCTGAAGATTTAGGGATGGACAAAGAAAAATTTATAGAAATCTTTGATGAGCTAAAAGATTTTTAAATGAGAAACCTTTCTAGTTCATTCTTGAAACGGAGATTATCATGACTAACTTTATACAGACTATCACAGTCGAAAATCGGCAGGTCGACAAAGAGAATTACTTTACAATTGGCTACTCTCCTGAGATAGAAAAATCTTTACTGTGTGTTTATATTTCTTGGATTGCTGGTTACGAACGCTATTACGAGTTAGATGACGGAGATTTGGCTCTCTTTGAAAGCAAACGAGAAGAATTTCTCAAAAAATATGACAAAGAAATCAAGGTTTATCGGACTGAAAGATTGATTGGTTCTGATGCCTTGAGGGATTACAATTTCAGTTCTTTGCCTGAAAATATCCTAGAAAACTTGGATAGCTATCCTCCATTTAATGGATATGTCTATCAAAACGGCATCCTCTGTGCTAGAATCAAGATTGAAGACAAGTATTTTTATCTTCCGCCCATTTATGATGAGGATTACAGATAAGCATTGCCTCAAAGTAATGCAAAACAGCCTCCAATCTTCTAGTTTTTGCTAGAAGATTTTTTATATATAAAAATTTTACACATATTACTTGACAGGGCTTACAAATAGATGTATGATGTATGTGTAGAATAATTATATATAAAATTTTTACATACTAAAAAAGGAGGTGCCCCATGTATTTCCCAACATCAGCGGCCTTGATTGAATTTCTCATCTTGGCCATCCTAGAACAAGGGGATTCCTATGGTTATGAGATTAGCCAAACCATTAAACTCATTGCCAAAATCAAGGAATCTACCCTCTACCCCATCTTGAAAAAACTGGATACCAACCGCTATCTGACTACATACTCTCGCGAATACCAAGGTCGGATGCGGAAATACTACTCCTTAACAGAGATTGGGGAGGAGCAACTATTTGTACTCAGAGAAGAGTGGACACTCTACACTGACACTATCAACGGCATCATAGAAGGGAGCATTCGCCATGACAAGAACTGAATATTTGAATCAGCTTGAAGCCTATCTGATGAAGCTTCCTCAATCTGATCGCATCGAAGCCATGGACTACTTCAAAGAACTCTTTGATGATGCTGGTCCAGAAGGTGAGGAAGAACTCATAGCTAGCCTGGGAAGTCCAAAAGAGGCTGCCCATGACATCCTGACTACACTTCTTGATAAAAAAATCAACGAAGAAAATTCCAATAAGAACAACCGTCAGGTTTTACAAATCGCAATCCTCGCACTTCTGGCTGCACCTATTGGGATTCCAGTCGGGATTGGTCTTCTCATGGCTATCATCGGGATTTTTATCGCTACGGTTAGTGTACTTTTAGCCTTCTTTGCTGTATCAGCTGCTGGACTAATCCTAGGAGGCGTTCTCCTATTTGAAAGCTTCTACGTTCTGGCTGAATCGACATCTGCTTTTATGCTAATTTTTGGTGGAGGTTTGCTAGCTATTGGAGCTTCATCTTTAGTTCTGCTGGCAACGTCCTATGTAACACGTTTCTTTGGATTACTAATCCTTCGACTTATTCAGTGGATTCTTAATAGAGGAAAGAGAGGTGAAAGTCATGCGTAAATTAACAAAAGGATTTCTTATCTTTGGTGTTGTTACTAGTATCATCGGTTTTGCCATGATGATCATCGGCATCCAAACAGACGGTATCAGAGGCCTCCTTGCAATGTCACAAAAACCAGTTTTTGAGAGCCGAATGGAAGAGCTCGTTTTTGATCAAGATATTGAAAATCTTCACATGTCACTGACAGAACATTCGTTGGTCATTAGAGAATCTAGCGATGACAAGATTCACCTTCAGTATCACCCGACCATCTCTGAAAAAGAAAACCTCCAGCATTCTATCAAAGAAAAAACTCTTGAGATTTCTGACACCAAGTCAACGACACGTCGTTCTGTAGGTTCTAGTATCGAGGGAATCCTATTTATCGCAAGTGAATTCTCAAGTCGCAATAATGAAGTCGTTCTATCACTACCAAAAGGAAGAGAATTAAAAGATCTAACCGCCCAGGTCGACCACGGTGTCCTTTCGATTGCCGATGTAAAAGTCAGCAATGCCAAGATCCAGTCAAATGGCTATCTTCTTCGTATCACTAATAGCGAGATAAAAAATAGCCAACTGACCACAGCTGGAATCGTCAATGTATTTGGAACCAGTCTAACAGATAGCCGTATCCAAACAGAACATGAACATATCTCTGCTGACGACATCCAAGTGCACGGTAAGGTAGAATTCGAGGCAAGAAAAGATATCTCACTCGAGTTATCTCAAAAGGAACTTGATCGAATCAATGTTGAGTTTTCTGCTGAACATGGTGATATCTATCGTTGGCATCGAGACAGACGTGACATACCTACGGGAGGTAGTAAAGGTGAAGCATTAGCGAACCCTTACAAAACAGAAAAAAAAGATACGCAAGATCTCCTCGTCGCAAAGGCAGGTCAAGATATCAACATTCCAGACGAACCGGATCGCTCACCCAATTCGAGAGATCATTAATAATAGTTAATCATTACTACTCAAACAAGAAATAAAAAGGAGGTCCCATCATGACTCAAGAATGGTTCGAAAGTGCTGATTTCGAGAAAACAGCCAACAATGAGAAAAAAGAACATCCATCTGACCCAGTCATTCCCCAAGAAGAGTTAAAAGAAAAAGAAGAGTTGCCAGTGGTTGAAGAAAGTCTTCAAGTCAATCCTGAAGAACAAGAAGCTGACCTAGAAAAAGTAGAGAATGACGAACACGCAGAACTCGTGGAAAATACAGAAAAGATAGACAAGTCAGAAGAACCTGTAGAGACTGAAGAACAAGAAGAACTGGCAACAAAGACAGACCAAGCAGAAAAACCAGTTAAGGAAGCACCTCAGCCTAGCAAATCTTTGGAAAGTCCATTTGTCCCAGACCCTGTTCCTACAAAAACTGCAATTTTTAGGGAAGAAATGGCTGAATTTTGGACTTGGTTACAGGGTGCTATTAAAGAACCGACCTCTAGTGTTTACACAGATAAAAAACACAGTTATACCGCCTTTGCGCTCCTATCTATCTTTTCTGCTACGAGTTTCTTCTTTAGCATCTATCACATCAAGCAAGCCTACTACGGCCATATGGCAGCCATCGACTCTAAAGCTCTCCAGCATTTCCCTTCACTGAATCTCTTTTCTATCTTCTCTATCTTGGTAGCTACAAGTCTCTTCTTCTTTTCAATCCTCATGGGTGGATTTGTAGTCAAACGCTTTGTCGACCAAGACCGTAACTGGACACTGGAAAAAGCCTTGCAAGAGTATAGCAGACTCTTCGCCCTTCCTATCCTGCTCACGGGTATTGCGAGTTTCTTTGCCTTCTTTAATAGTCTACGTTTTGCAGCTCTTCTTTGCCTCATTAGCATTGGTATGGCACTTCTTGCCAACCTCTATACCATCTCAAGACCAAGTAAAGATAGCCAAACCGACTCCTTCTATCGCCTTCTCTTGGCCTTCCTAGTCAACGGAAGCATCCTATTTCTCTTTTTCCTAGCAGAAATGGCACTGGTTTTTGATTATCTCCGAATCCTAGCTTTTATGTAAGATAAAATCCTGTCAGCTCTTGACAGGATTTTTTGTACACAAAAACAAGCCGAACGGCTTGTTTTATTTTTCAGTTGCTAATGCTTCAAAATCTTCCCCTAAAACAGGTCCTACCACTATTTGGTTGGCATCCAAATCCTGACAAAGTTCCTTTGGAAGAGCTTCTAATAATCTTGCATAATCTAGTCTGGCTACTGCTTCATAGTCTTCAGGTTTAGAACCATCTCCAGATATTTTCACCAAGTCAATCTCCCAGATAAGGTTCTTACCAGCCAACTGCTCAATGTAAGGAGCAGGAACAACAGGCCCTTTCGGCAAAACAGTCTTAACTCCCTGGGCTAGATGGTAGATGCCATGAACTTTACCCTCACCATCTGGATAAAATTTAGCGCTGGAAGGATAAGCATCTGACCCTTGAACTCTCTTAACTAGCTCTTCAAAACGTGCCAAGCCATCTTCTTCCAAGAAACCTTCCAAATCCTTCTTATCAAAGTAAATAGTTGATAGAATTCCTTGGCAAAAGGCCAAACGAGCATCCTTATCCGCTAGATAGTTCTTAACCGTTTCTTGGAAATAGTTTTCCAAATCAAAGTCTGCCAAGCCTTCAACCGCTTCACCAACCTTGCTAGACAAAGCCCGCAAGAGCCCTTCTACAATCTCCCAGTCAGCTCTTGTAATCAGGTCAGGAATGATCACTTGATAGCCTTTTTGAGCATCTGCATAACGAACTTTAAAGAGAAATTGAGACTTGCCTACGATTCCACACTCGATATACTCAAGGCGATTGAGGGGTTGACGGAGGTAGACAGCATCATAACTATGTGACTCTAAGCCATCTACCAAGGCCAAGACTGACTTAGCTGTAAGAATCTCCTGTTGTCCTAAAATACTTTGTTTATTGGGAATAAAAAATGTTTTCACCATAAATGGTCTCCTTTGAAATCGTTTACATATAGTATACACCATTTTCCTGAAAGATGCAGAAACAAATTTAAGATTTTTTAGTCAAAAGCATAGAAAAACAGCCCTTTAGGACTGTTAATGTTTATTATACAACTTCAGAATGATCTAGGCTCTCACCAATTTCTGCTAGACGCTCGATGACTTGATCTTGTGTCAATTCATGTTCTAAAACATAGCGATTACGTGGGTGAACACGACACTCGTGTGAGCAACCACGAAGATATTTGTCTTCGTTGTCTTCTGATGCCAAGATACGGCGGTTACAGAATGGATTTCCACAGTTGACATAGCGTTCACATGGTGTTCCATCAAACCAATCTTTCCCTACAATGGTTGGATTGACATGGTTGACATCGACTGCAATACGTTCGTCAAAGACATACATTTTCCCATCCCAAAGTTCCCCTTGAACTTCTGGATCTTTCCCGTAAGTCGCAATTCCTCCATGCAATTGACCGACATCTTTATAACCTTCACGTACCATCCAACCTGAGAATTTCTCACAGCGGACTCCACCAGTACAGTAAACTACGACGCGCTTGTCCATGAATTTTTCCTTGTTATCACGAACCCATTGTGGTAATTCACGGAAGTTGCGGATGTCTGGACGGATAGCTCCGCGGAAGTGACCAAGATCGTACTCGTAATCGTTACGTGTGTCAAGGACAACAGTATCTTCGTCAAGAAGGGCTTCTTTGAATTCTTTTGGTGACAAGTAAGCACCTGTTGTTTCAAGAGGATTGATGTCGTTATCAAAGTTCTCATCCTCTAAACCAAGGTGAACGATTTCCTTTTTGTAGCGAACGAACATCTTCTTGAAGGCTTGCTCACTTTCTTCGTCAATCTTGAACCAGAGGTCTTCCATCCCTGGAAGGCTGTGAACGTAGTCCATGTATTTTTGCGTTGTTTCGTAGTCACCAGAAACGGTTCCGTTGATCCCTTCATCAGCGACTAGGATACGACCTTTGAGGCCGATTGATTTACAGAAAGCCAAGTGGTCTGCAGCAAATTGCTCTGCATTTTCAATTGGAGTATAAAGGTAGTATAGTAAGACACGAATATCTTTTGACATAAGATTGATTCTCTTTTCTAAGATTAAATTATCAGAATTTTTCATTCAACTATACCAGTATACTCCCCCAAGAAAGCGAATGCAATTTATTTGACTGAAAATTGAAAACAAGACCATTTTCAGATCTTGTTTCAACTAAATATTCGGTGAAGAAAAGTTAACAAAAATGGTAAGGTTGCGACAATATTATTAATCACATGGACTGCATAGCTAGGATAGATACTCTTGGTATAACGAGTTAATCCAGCACAACATACTCCAAATGTCGAAAAAACAAGAATATCTAAGAAATTTGGAAAGCTAGAAAAGTGAGGAAGAGCAAACAAAACCGAAGGAAGAATCAGGTCAAGTCCAAGCTTCGAATCTTTAAAGAAGGCGTGTTGGAACAAACCCCTATAAATCAACTCTTCCATCAGAGGACCTAGGAAAAATAAGGTCAGGTAGAGACCCAACTCAGCAAAATTTGTCCCACTATAGCCGATTAGTACAGCCCAGCCTTCAAAGGTTGACTGTACATGTCTTGCCGTTTGAAAATTAAAAGATATGCAAAGTACAGTTACGAAAACCGTCAAAACTGTATACCATAGCCATTTTTTCTTTGGAATAACAAAACGATATCCATGGCCTGCCTTGGTTAAAATCCAAATCATGAGGCCAATAAAGACAAGACTGACAAGGTTTCGGATCCAGAAAAAATTCCCAATCTGAGAAGAAAATTGCCAGTAATTTTGGACCACAAGTGTTAGCTGAGAGAGTCCATATATGAAAAATAAGTAAGATAAGATTGCACTGATTTTAAAGAGTAGATGGTATTTTTTCATGTGTCTGCGTCCAATGTTATATGTAAGAGCAAATATCTAGATAGAAATACAGATAATTATATGCACTTACCCTAAAAAGAATCACCACCCCGTCTGGAAATATCCAGACAAGGCAGTGATCGCTCTTTTTAGGAATGAATACACGAAATCAATCTATCTTAAGATTTTTTGTTTTTCAAGAATTCGTCGTATTGTTTTTGCATTTCATCCAATACTTTTTGGTAAGCACCTTCAGATTTAAGTTTTTCCATCAATTCTGGAATAGCTTTTTCTGGGTCTACAGTACCAGTGTTGATAGCTGTATCGAATTGTTGCATAGTGTTAGTAATAGCTGAGATTTCAGATTTCACGTTGTCAGTGTTGAAGATGAATCCAAGCGCTGGAGATTCTTTTGCAGTTTCCAAGTCTTTCTTAGATTGTGCAATTTGTTCATCTGTAACATTTTCGTTGATGTAAAGGATCCAGTTGTTACCAGTGTTCCATCCTGACATGTGAGTGTTTCCTTTGTATCCGTCAAGGACTTTAACACGGTTTTCTTTACCTGCAACTTTTTCCCAGTTCTTGCCTTCTGGTCCATAAACAAGCCCGTTCAAGAGTTCTGGGTTAGTGTTCAAGAGGTTCAACACTTCCATTGCTTTTTCTTTGTTCTTAGAGTTGTTTGAGATTACAAAGTTTGCAACTTGAGTTGTTTGGTTTTTCTTGATGAAGTTAGTAAATGGTTTGATTTGGATGTCTCTGTTAGCAACACGAGAAAGCAAGCTGCTACCGTAGTCAGCTGGTCCTACTGTTTCTTCACGAACAAGCCAAGTATCTTGAGTAAGGTCATATGAAGTTTCACTTGTTGCTACGTCTTTTGGAATGTATCCTGCTTCATAGTATTTGTGAAGAGTCTTCAAGTGTTCTACGAAACGAGGAACTTCGTAACGGTTTACGATCTTAGTAGTGTCACCTTCAAGGTCGATAACGAATGGAAGACCATTTGCAACTGGGTAGTCAAAGTTTTCTGATGGGATAAAGTTTTTACCAACAGCGAATGGCATTACGTCTGGAGCTTTTTCTTTGATTTGTTTCAATACTGGTTCAAGTGTTTCATATGAAGTTACACCTGAGATATCAATTCCATATTTTTCAAGAAGTGGGCCGTTGAAAGCAAAGTTTTGTGAAGATGCAACGTTAGCTGCAACTGGAACAGAATAAATCTTACCGTTTATAGTGTTACCTTTGATGTAAGCTGGGTCAAGCGCTTTGTAAAGCTCAGCACCTTCTTTCTTGTACAATTCTGTCAAGTCAGCATAAGCACCTTTTTGAGCGTTTACGACATAGTTATCTGCAAAGGCGATATCATAGTTTTCACCTGATGAAGTAATAACTGACATTTTCTTGCTGTAGTCACCCCAACCAAGGTATTGGATATCCAATTTAGCGCCAACCTTTTCTCCGATGATTTTGTTTGCATTTTCTAGCAATTCATCCAAGTTATCTGGTTTGTCACCGATTTGGTACATTTTGATAACAGTTGTATCACCTGATGATGATGATTCAGCAGCTTTTTGGTTGTTTCCTTTAAGGTTTCCACAAGCTGCAAGGCTAGCAGCTAAAGCGACAAGGCTAGCAGATGCAAAAGCATATTTTTTCCAGTTTTTCATTATAAAAACTCCTTTTTTTATTTTTAAAGTTATTAACAAAATTAGATTCTTAATTTTCCTTTGCCAGAAAAATCAGAGTTAGAAAAGAAACATTGTTTCTTAAATATCCTTACTCTTTAACACCACCGATAGTCAAACCTTTTACAAAGTAGCGTTGGAAGAATGGGTAGAGGATCGCAATCGGAACAGTCGCAACAACGACCATGGCCATACGACCTGTTTCTTTTGGTAGGGCAACCGCAAGTTGTCCTGACATACCAACTGACTTAGCAATGTAATCCATGTTGTTCTGGATTTGCATGAGCAAATATTGCAACGGATACAAGTTATCACTCTTGATGTAAAGAAGGGCGTTAAACCAGTCATTCCAGAAGCCAAGCGCTGTCAATAGTGTAATCGTTGCGATACCTGGTAGTGACAGTGGCAAACAGATTTGGAAGAAGATACGAGCTTCACTAGCTCCATCGATACGAGCTGATTCGAGGATTGCTTCTGGGATGGTTTTCTTGAAGAAAGAACGCATCAACATGATGTTGAATGGTGATAGAAGCATTGGAACAATCAAGGCCCAAATGGTATCACCAAGGTGAAGCAATTGTGTCACTACGATATAGCCTGGTACCAAACCAGCGTTGAACAACATACTAAGAAGAGCGAAGATTGTAAAGAATTTACGATACTTAAATGTTGAACGTGAGATGGCATAAGCGTAAGTTGTCGTGATAAAGACGTTTGTCAATGTACCGACAACTGTCACAAACACTGAGATAAAGAGCGCTTGTAAAATCTTATCTTTGAACTGAGCCAAAAACTCAAAACCATCTAATCCAAACTGTGATGGGAAGAAGCTATATCCATATTGAACGATACTCTTCTCATCTGTAACTGAGATAATGATTACAAAGATGAAAGGCAAGATACAAGAGAAGGCCAGCAAACCAGAAATGATACTAAAGAAGATATCTGCTTTCTTGCTGAAGGAGTGTATGCCAACATTATCAATTTTTTCTTTTTGAATTTTTTTTGCCATATGCTCCTCCTTTCTAGAATAGTGCTGAGTTAGGATCAACACGTCTTGCAAGTAAGTTTGATAGAATAACCAGAATCAAACCAACGACTGACTGATAGAGACCGGCTGCTGATGCCATACCGATATCTGCTGTCTGAGTCAAACCGTTAAAGACGTAGACGTCCAATACGTTTGTTACGCTATAGAGCTGACCAGCATTGTGAGGGATTTGGTAGAAGAGACCGAAGTCTGCACGGAAGATGTTTCCGACTGCAAGGATGGTCAATACTGTCACAAGTGGTGTTAACTGAGGGATGGTTACGTTGCGGATACGTTGCCATTTGCTAGCACCGTCCACTGTCGCTGCTTCGTAGTAGGTTGGATCAATACCCATGATTGTTGCATAGTACATAACACTACTGTATCCAAAGCCTTTCCAAATTCCTAGGAAGAGGAGAAGATAAGGCCAGATACTGATGTCAGCGTAGAAGTTAATTCCCTTCATACCAAGAGCTTCTAAGGTGTGATTGATAAGCCCTTTATCGATATTTAGGAAAGCATCTGTAAAGAAACTGATGATAACCCAAGATAGGAAGTAAGGGAATAACATAGAAGTTTGGTAGATTTTAACCATTTGCTTAGAGCGAAGTTCACTAAGGATAATGGCAATCCCAACCGATACGATCAAACCAATAAAGATGAATCCAAGGTTGTAAAGGACAGTGTTTCGAGTGATGACAAAGGCATCTTTTGAACTAAATAAGAATCTGAAGTTATCTAGTCCAACCCATTTACTATTTATAATACTGTGAACGAATCCTTCACCAGTCATATGGTAGTCTTTGAAGGCAACCACATTTCCAAATACTGGGATGTAGAAGAATAAGATCAACCAAAGTGTCCCTGGTAAAACCATTAAGAGAAATATCCAATTATCTCTCAAAGTTTTTGAAAACTTGTTCATAATTTCCTCCCTTTTTATTTTTCTAAAACTTGATAATCTCACAATTTTTAGACTTGATAACGTTTACAAAAATAGTATACTCCTATTTTAAGGATAGTTTAAACTACTAATTATAGAAAAAACTCCACAAATTATTTTATGTGGAGAACTTTTTTATAATAAGAAGTGTGTTTCACGAGAAACTTTCTTCCTGAATAGAGTTTTTCTAGGTCGTATAAATGGTCGAAGCTGTCGCAATGGTATGCCATTGGTTGGCTGTTGTAGCTACGAAGTCCTTGTCTGCGTAGAAGTCAGTAAATGGAAGAATCTCTACTTCTAGTTCGTCAATACGAGAGATAGAACCAGCTAGATAATCTTCGATACGGCTTTCTGCTCGCTTAATGCGTTGCAAGAGCCCACCCATGCGGATATCGACCGTATCCAAACCAAAGACCTTGTTTTCTTTCAACCATTGGTGGCTAAAGAGCTTGTGGAAGTTTTCAATCTCACTTCTGAGTTTTGGCAGTTCTTCTCTAGCGATTTGTTGCAAGCTGTCTTTATCATCCTCTTGATAAGCCTCACGAATGCGTCGTCCCACATCAACCTTGCCACTTAAAATAGCATTCAACTGGGCCTGAGTCTCAAAGAGATAGGCATAGTTCCCAGCTTTCTCTTTAATGTCAGAGAGAGTTTTAGCTGCTTGGGCAAAGTGAGGCTTGTCCTGTTCAGGAGTCATGTGCTTATCAAGAATTGGACAGAGAACATCCTGATAAAAGACGTAGCGGTTGGGATTGATACCACTGAGATTATCTGGTAGGTCTGGTAAAAGATTGGCCAAATCAAGCTGCATAAAGTCCTCAACCGATAGACCTGTATTGGTCTTGAAATGAGCAGACAAACGCTCTAAATCATTTCGGTAGCTGAGTTCTGCCCAAATTTGCAAACTTGGTAGGACAGAGAACTGGGCTGTTTCACCACCATTGTCTCCCCATCCAGTCACAATGACTTCTTTGATCTGATTGGCACGGCAGGCTTTGTTTGCTTCGATAGCGATGAGACGACTGAAATGGTTGTGTGGTGTGAAACCAATCCACTTCCAAGCACCACCTGCAAAGGCGATATCCTGGCTAATCTTGTGGTGATTCCGGAAGTTGCGGTTGTATTTTTCTTCGCTATCCTGATAATAATCCCAATAAACCAAGGTGACACGGTCTTTGAGACGATCTAGGTAAACACGCGTTTCCTCTGGAATTTCCACCTCACGGTCGTACTGGCCGTCTGCTGACATGAGCTTGAAGAACATGTCGCTCCACATCTGGCAGTGGAAGCCATACTTGTCTGCGATATCCAGCACGCGCTCCAAGTGTTGACACATGAGGAGACTCCGATCCACCACACCGTTCAGGATAAGATAACGCCCTAAACCAACCAAGTGAGCTTCGTCCATGCCGATATTGACCTTGCGAGTTTGTAGCTTAGACAAAGTAGCAAACATGCCGTCGATTAGGTCGTAAACTTTTTCTTCGCCGATGAGGAGAATGTCCTCTACATCACGGAGTTCTTGCACTTCTTTGACACCCCATTTGACAAAGGCTGACAAGTGGGCCAAGGTCTGAATACAAGGTACAAAATTCATGTCAAACTGCTGGGCGTAGGCTTCAATTTCTTGTAATTCTTCAGCTGAATAAGCCCCGCGGAAATAACCAAAATAGGGTTGCCCTTCAATCTGATAGGTGTCTTCCATGTAGAGCTCAAAGGTTGAATAACCCATGAGAGCCAAGACTTCAATCATCTGTTTGGCTGATGCAACATTTAGAACCGCATTACGGGAACAATCCGCCATGTAGGCTAAATCTTCATAAGCCGCTTGCTCCTCAATCTCCACCTTATCACCTTCTGCTAATGCTGTTGCGAGAACCGATAAGGCACGGTAAAGCTGATGAGGTTTGCGATAAGTCAATTGATAGTTTCCGCCCTCACCCTTGATAGAAATAGAAGATTGATCAGACTGGGTGACTGCCACTTCTACATCTGATAGAGAAATGTGATTTTTTAATGCTTCAACAGCTTGGGCTTGTTTGGGACTAAGTCCTATAAATCTTACCATTGGTTTTCCTCCTGTAACCAGTTGACAAGGGCACCGTAGAGATTGGCATCTGCCTGATAGGTGCAGGCTTGGATGACTGGCGCAATTGTATACTCTTCATATCTTTCCACAAAGACGTCTACCGCTTTTTGCACCCCTTTGATAAAATCTGGGTTCTGACTGATAGAGCCACCTAGGCTAATGACATCTGGATCAATCAGATACTGGATATTGAGTAGTCCTTGAGCTAGATTACGATTCATGCGCTCAATAGCTTCTTGACAAAGGGCATTGCCTGCTACAGCCTCTTGATAAACCTTACGGCCATCCCAGTCTGACTGACCTGATTTTTCAATCACATAACGAACCATATTTCCTGTAGAAGCTAGTTGTGACCAGTTATTGAGTTTTTCTGCTGGTTCGATGGTTGTCATGTAGCCAAACTCACCGCCCAAGCCATGACGACCTCGGTGAAGCTTTCCATTGATAATCATGGCTCCACCAATCCCTGTACCAATCACAACACAGGCTGCATTTTCAATCTCAGGATGAGCTAGCAGTTCACTAAGTCCAACACAGTTGGCATCATTTTCTAGATGGACAGGGAGTTGGTGATGAGAAAGGGCCTGGTACCAAGAAAAACCATGAATATAAGGAATGGCACTAATTCCCTCGATCACTCCTGTTTCTTGATTGACCGCTCCTGGAACACTCATAGCAATCCCACGATAGTCCTGTTCTGACAAGCGTTGGTCCAACCAAGCCAATAAATCTTCTAGAGTTTCTGGAGTTGGGGTGCTGGTCTTATCTAAAATCTTTCCATCAGGAGTTAGACTAGCAAACTTAATGCCAGTCCCTCCGATATCAATTGTTGCAATGGTCATTGCTTTCACCTGTAAAAAGGAGCGAGTCAGTAGTTGGTTCTTACTTTTTCGCTCCTCCTTTCTGTTTATGTTTTCTTTTTGAAATTAAATTTCTTCTTTTTGAATGAATTCTGTACGAATTTCCTGTGGTGCCAATAGTCCTGAATGGACTGGGTATGGGCGTTCCAACAAGTCAAGAATGGTTTGTTGTTTTTCAGACACACGGATATTTTCTTGACTCATGTTGTAGTAACGAAGGACATAACCTTCTTCATTCTCAGCCACCTTAAAGGCTGTTGGGCAGACTTGTGGCAAACTGAGTGCCGGATTGTTAAAGAGGCTACCCGTTGCTGCAACGCTACCCTCTTGTTTTGCAACTTGAAGAGCTGTAAATGGCACCTGAAAGGCTTTGGCACGACGGAAAGCTGAGAAGCGTTCCCCTGCTTGGTGACATTCTACTGCAAATTCAACTTCGATATCACGCAAGCACTGAGCTTCCGGCGTTGGGAAGTAACCCCAGTCACCAAGTTCGCCTGAAGCACGAAGAAGGGTTACAGCCATGGTGTCATCTCCAAGGATTTCATACTCGTGCAATCCTTTATTAGATACTGTCACTCCTTTTACATCATCATACAAGCTGACAAAAGCTTGTTGGTGTTGTGGATTTTCAGGATTTTCCCAAGAAGCTGCTGGTTTATTTGGTCTTGTCACAACTTCATAGATGCTTTCAGAAGCATTGCTTGGACGAGTATTATGAGTTTTCACCAAGAGACGGATGCGGTGATCCTTGGCTGTGTTAGTAAAGCGAGTCTTGAAGCGAATCTGTGGATTGTCCACAAAGACGGTCATCTCCGTTTCAAGAGGAATGGTTGTCAACTCTTCTGAACGACCTGCATCCCGTTTCATGAACTCGATGATACCTCTTTGTTCCGCATCCAATTTTTCATCTGCACTAACTGGAATAGTCAAGTCATGTTTGAGCAAGATTTTGGCATAGCGAGCATTGTTTTCTAAGACTTCATAACCTTTCAGTTGAGCATAAATTGGCTCAGTTCCTTTCGGCTGGAAGTAAATGTACTCGTTACCAATATCTCCACGGTCCTCGAATTGGATGAAATCTTCGTAGGCTTCGTTTGTTGTCTTGTCATAGACTGTGATTCCTTCATCTACACTGACAGTTACGAATGGTGTATCAATGACTCCATTTTGATAAATACCATCTCGGTAATCTACTTGACCTTCAACCAATTGGAAACTTGCCCAAGAAAGAGGAGCAAGGTGAACTGGGATTGTCACGCGCACTTGGCGAGCAATATAGGGTTGGCGGAATTTATCCTTAGGCAAAGTATAGCCAAAACTTGCTCCCAAGTCTTCAATCTTGGCTTCAAGGACATGGCCATCCAAATCTTCAACATGGTAGGTTGGTAAGGTCACGGCTGCCATCTTCTTGTAACCTTCAGTCGGATGCAATTCTTTAAAATCACAAGTCACAACATCCACTACAACACTAACTGTATCAACCTTGTCATGTAAAGCTGTGTTGACAACGGTAAAGAGGTGGTCGCTTTGCGCATTTTGAGTAGCTAGCTTGCTCTTCCACTCGTTGAGAAGGTTAGTCTTAACAAAATTCCCGACTTGATTAACCTTTGCAAAACGAGTTTCCATTTCACGGTGAACTTCATCAATACTACAACCACAGATACTATCGTGCGGTGCATTTTGCAGAAGTACTTTCCAAGCATAGGTCAATTGGTCCTTGTGGTTATGACCGCCAGTAAGAATCGTTAATGGTTCCACGACCTGCTCTAACAAGTTGCTATTCTCTTGAAAGGCTTGTTTGAGGTAAACGCGTGAAGAAGAAGTATTGGCAAGAGTATACCAACCATCCGTTTCCTGACTGGTTAACTCACCTGTCACCGTTGATAGGTGTTCAGGAAGGGCACTTTCCAGTGCTTGAACATATTCATCAAAAGAACTGTGAATAAAGGTCACGTCTGGGAAGAGTTCATTTGCCACACGAATCGCTTCACTAATATTTCTCTGTACAGGCTGGTGGTCACAACCGTTCATCATCAACCATTGATTGGTCGAAGCGTAGGCACGCACATCTGCTAATTTTTGCTTCCAGAAAACCAAGGCCTCATCTTTATCCACTGGAATTTCATTCCCGTTACTGTACCAGTTAGCAAAGAGAATACCGAGTACACGGCTACCATCAGCACCTTGCCAGTACATCTCAGAAAATTGAGAGGTAAACTGTTCATCTTCAAGGACTTGATTGTCAAATCCGATTGGCTTGACACCGCGACCAAAGGCTGCTACGTGAATACCTGATTTTTGAAGGATTTGAGGAGCCTGCCCCATATTTCCAAAAGTATCTGGGAAATAACCAATTTGAGTAGATTTGCCCCATTTGGCACATTCCGCTTGTCCAATCAAGGTATTGCGGACATTAGCTTCACTGGAAATCAAGTAATCATCCTGCAAGATATAGAAAGGCCCAATCTTCAATTTGCCTTCGTCGATATAACGCTGCACCTTGTCACGGTTTTCAGGGCGAATTTCTAAATAGTCATCGAGGACAATGGTTTGTCCATCTAGGTGGAAGCTCTTGAACTCAGGATCATTTTCAAAAAGATCAAACAGATTGTCAAAAAGTTCCACCAATTGCATACGGTGACTTTCAAAAGGTAGATACCACTCACGATCCCAGTGACTGTGAGAGATGATATGTACAACAACATTTTCCATGAGTAAAACCTCATTCTAACTTAAATTTAAAAATATATTTGTGATTCTTTGCAAGAACCTATTGAGCTAAGGCTCATTAGCGAATATCTAGGTAATCCAAGACCAATTCGCAGAACATCATGTTGGCCCATGAGAACCATTCACGAGAGTAGAGAGTCGGATCATCTACGTGGAAGCTTTCGTGCATAACACCTGTTCCGCCATCACATGCAACTAGTTGGTCTAGCAAGTATTTTTTCTCAGCTTTATCTGTAGCTGTTAAGCCTTGAATTGATAGGGCAATCGGCCAGATATAACGATAGAAGGTATGAGAGCTTCCGAGACCGCTAGCGTATTCACCTTGGTAGAAGTAGGGATTTTCAGGGCTGAGAATGGTGCGACGAGTTGCTTGATACACTTCGTCATTGACATCACAGTAACCAAGATATGGAGCAGCTAACAAACTTGGTACGTTAGGGTCATCCATGATGCTAGCATTTCCTAGACCATCCACTTCAAAGGCATAGATCTTCTCGCCCTTGCTGTTAGTGGTGTAGGCATAATTTTCGATCCCTTCTTGGATTTCAGCTTGCAGGCGTTTTGCATCTGCAATGATGCTTTCATTATCAGCTAGATTCAATTCTGCAAAGATTTCTTGGACATAACCCAAAACAACCACCGCAAACATATTTGATGGAATCAAGTAGCTGTACTGACAGCAGTCATCACTTGGACGGAAGGCTGACCAGGTCATTCCTGTCACGGCAAAGTCAGGACCAAAGCCGTCATTTACCAAGGTGTCTTCCTTACGATCGGTATCACGGACGAAACGGTATGGTGAGTTCTTGTGGTCTTGTTCCACCGTCCAGAGATGGAGAATCTCCTTGGTCGCTGTAACAAAAGTCTCATCAAACTGACTAGTCTCGCCAGTTTCTTTCCAAAGGAGATAAGCCAACTGTAATGGGTAGCAAAGCGAATCCACTTCATACTTACGTTCCCAAATCCAGCCATTGAGATCTGTATGGTCGGTCTCGTGGTGACCCTTCCAGTTCTCCTCAATATTGAAAGAGTTGGCATAGGGATCCTTGAGAATCAAAGTCATCTGGCGTTTAACCAAACCAGCAATGGTCTGGCGCAAACGAGGATCTCTTTTTGCCACATGAAGGTATGGTCTAAGCTGAGCAGTCGAGTCCCGAAGCCACATAGCTGGGATATCCCCAGTTAGCACAAAGGTCGAGCCGTCTTCTAAAATTTCAACTGTATTGTCTAAAGTGTCTGTATAGCAACGCTCAAAGACATCCACCCATTCAGGATGTTCTTTGGCACTCTCCGCTACCTCATCTAGCCACTCTCTGACAATTTCTTTTGAATAAACCATAAACTATTTTGCCTCTTTCAAACAAATTTTCATTTTCAGTATATAGCTTTTAGCCCAGAAAATATATACACAAATGTTAGTCATTATTCTACAAAATTGTTATATTTTGAAGTCATTTTCTAAAAGTATCCTTTTTCTGATATAATGTAGAAAACTACTGAAGGAAATCGCTATGAAACCTATACTTGAAACCATTGATACCCGCTTTGGCACCGCGAGCAAGCATGCCTTTTCTCGGGGAAATACACTACCTTACGCTGGAGTGCCTTTTGGGATGAATTACTTTGTTTCACAAACTAGTGACCAGGAAGGGTCTTGGTTTTTTGATCCCCATCTTCCTATCTTTCAGGGTATTCGACTAACCCATCAGCCTAGCCCTTGG
>NZ_KQ970824.1:44895-63428 GCF_001579645.1 Streptococcus infantis | reverse complement strand
GATTATTCTTGGTTACTACTGACTCCTGTTACAGGAGAAATCAGTGGCGACACCCTCTTCCATCGTCAGTCTTCTTATAACCTTGATCGTGCTATTTTCAATCCCCATTATCTCAGAATTTTTTCTGAGCGTTATCAGATTGAAACTCAGCTCACACCTACTTGCTATGGGGCTTCTATTCAACTAAGACAGATACAAGGCAAGAAGATCTCACTCTATCTGCATGCAGCTGATGATTTATCATTAGAGCAAGTAGATGAGCGTACTGTCAGCCTTGGTCAAAGCGGATTAACCGAAACCAACAAAAGCCCCCTCGTCATGTTTACTGCTCTCGCATTCTCTACGGATATTCTATCTATCAATCAAGTGGGGCAAGACTGGCGTATCGACTTGGCTGGAGCAGAAGCTCAAGTTCAACTAGCCACTTCATTTATTTCCAAAGAACAAGCTTTCTTTAATCTTCCTAAACAGGATTTTACAGAAACAAGAGTAGACGCCAAAAAAAGTTGGGAAGATCTTCTAGGCCGTTTTGATGTTGTTGAAACTGGTCCAGTAGACCGAACATTTTTTGATCACTGCCTTTATAGACTTTTTCTCTTCCCGCAAACCTTTTATGAGGTGAGTGAACAGGGAGAAGAGATTCATATAAACCTCGCTTCAGGAACAATTAAACCAGGTCTTCTTTTTACCAATAATGGTTTCTGGGATACCTTCCGCACTTCATTCCCACTCTTTGCCTTGATTATTCCAGAATACTATCGTCAGTTCCTTGAAGGCTTCCTCAATAGCTACCGCGACACTGGATATCTTCCTAAGTGGCTTGCCCCTGATGAAAGAGGAATGATGCCTGGCACTTTGATTGATGGTCTTATTGCAGATAGCGCCTGCAAAAACATGGCACCTGAGCTTGAGGAAGAATTTCTCAAAGCCATAATCAAAACTGCGACCAAGGCAGATCCAAAAGCTATCAATGGACGACACGGCCTGGCCCAATACCAAAAGCTAGGATACCTATCCACGGACTTCCATGAAAGTGTCAGTCATACACTGGACTATGCTTACAGTGATTTTTGCATCTCTACCTGCGCAGCAAAATTAGGGCAAGAAGAGCTAGCCCAAACCTATGCTCACTATTCTAAGAATTATCAAAACCTCTTTGACTCTGAGACAGGCTATATGAGGGCGCGTGATGTAGATGGCAACTTCCGTCCGGACTTTTCTCCCTATAGTTGGGGGCGTGACTACGCTGAGTGTTCAGCTATTCAAGCCAGTCTCGGCGTCTTACATGATATTTCTGGGCTTAGCCAACTAATGGGAGGGAAAGAAGCCTTTAGCAACTATCTTTTGAAAACTTGTCAAAGTCTCCCACTCTTTGAAACAACGGGCTATGGATATGAAATTCATGAGATGAGCGAGATGGCAACAGCGCCATTTGGGCAACTAGCCATTTCAAACCAACCAAGTTTCCACATCCCTTATCTCTTCCGCTACAGTAATTATCCCCAATATACTAGTCTCTTAATCAAGACTCTCCGTCAAAAAGCCTTCCGAGCTGGCTGGGATGCTTATCCTGGAGATGAGGATAACGGTAGTCTGTCGGCTTGGTATGTCTGGTCTGCTCTTGGACTTTACCCGACATGCCCAGGAAAAGCAAGTTATGATCTTGGGATTCCACTCTTTGACCACCTTCGTATCTATCTGACAGAAAGAAACAAGTGGTTGGATATTCGTACACAACAAAATCATGAACACTTCCACTTTGTAAAAAACTGTCAACTGGATGAGAAAAAAGTTCAGAGTGTCCGTCACCAGGATTTGCTTGATGCTCAAACTCTCAACTTTACCCTCAGCTGGTTACCAAATCACTAATAGGTCAAATTCCCTTATCATGTACAAGGGGATTTTCTGATTTATAGTAAATCTTCCACAAAGTTATCCACAGATTGTGCATAACTTTCAGTCAACTTTCAAATCAATTTCATGTACTTCCAAACGATTTCTCTCAACCATTTTTTTGACATTCTAAAGTAAAACACCCTCAATAGACTGTTCTATCCGTCTTTATAACCGACTAGCTTAGTACCCAACTCACACATTCTATCTCTTTTTTCTAAACTAACATTTGGAAAACAATTTTTTATTTCATAAAGTTATCCACAGATTGTGTATAACTTTTACTCAATTACAAACTCCAGCTGATAAATTCCCCCTACATTTTTTATAGGAAATTTCGGGTTTTGTTATGCGCTTTCAAAAAAACATGATATACTGAAATTAATAGAAAAGGAGACATTATGAAAAAAGATCAACACCAACTTAATTGGCTGATGGTTTCTCTGATTGCCTTCAACATGGTTTGGGGGCTAGGAAACGTCGTCAACAACTATTCTCAACAGGGAATTTCAGTCGTCGTATCTTGGATTTTGATCCTCGCACTCTACTTCATCCCTTATTCCCTCATCGTTGGACAACTAGGTTCTACCTTTAAGGAAAGCGGAAGCGGTGTTAGTGACTGGGTTGAAAAAACATCAACCAAACGTTTAGCTTACTTTGCTGCTTGGACCTACTGGGTTGTGCATATCCCTTATCTCGCACAAAAACCTCAAGGAATTCTAATTCCGCTTGGTTGGGCCTTGCAAGGTAACGGACAATTCCTTAAACAAATCGACATCCACTGGATCGTTATTCTCTGCTTGCTAATCTTTGGACTTTTCCTCTACCTTTCTACAAAGGGATTGGCAACTCTAAAAGTCATCGGTAGCTTAGCGGGAAGTGCTATGTTGATTATGTCTTTACTCTTTGTGCTTTTGGCTGTCGGTCTGCCTTTCATCAAGCCAGATATTCAGTTTGCGACACCACACATGGATCAACTGAGCACCTACATTCCAAACTTTGATTTTTCTTACTTTACAACGATTTCACTACTAGTCTTTGCAGTTGGTGGTTGTGAAAAAATTTCCCCTTATGTGAATCAAACTCGCAATCCTGCAAAAGAATTTCCAAAAGGCATGATTGTCATGGCAATCATGGTAGGACTCTCTGCTATTCTCGGGTCAGTTGCCATGGGAATGCTATTTGATGGTAATAACATCCCTGAAGACCTCATGCGTAATGGTGCTTATCAAGCCTTCCAAATGTTAGGAAATTCTTGGGGAGTTGGAAACCTATTTGTCGTGATTTACGCTCTTACAAATATGGTCGGACAAATAGCGGCACTTGCCTTCTCTATTGACGCACCATTGCAAATCCTTCTCAATAACGCTGATGAAAACTACATCCCAAGCTGGCTTCGTAAACGTACTGAAAAAGGTGTCCTCATTAACGGCTACCTCCTTACAGGCGTCCTCGTTAGCCTTATCATCATCCTTCCAATTTTTGGTATTCAGGAAATTGACGGACTTGTAAAATGGATGACCAACCTCAATTCTATAGTAATGCCAATGCGTTACCTCTGGGTATTCCTTGCCTATATGATGCTCAATCGTGCTTGGAAAACATACAAAAATGCCGAATACAAGTTTGTGAATAATCCTAAAATTGGCTTTGTGATCGGTACTTGGTGCTTCCTCTTTACTGCCTTTGCTTGTATCCTTGGTATGGTTCCAAAAATTAGCTATGCTGAAAATCCAACTGCTTGGCAGTTCTCTCTGCTTACAAATATCTTGACACCAATTATTCTGATTGGTCTAGGAGTTATTCTACCAGTACTTGCCAAAAAAGAACAAAAGAAACAAATCAAGTAAGTCTACTACTAGCTGGATAAAATCGCTTTTATCTTTTCTTGCAAAATTTTCTCAGCAAAAATCCCCTTAAACGTTACTGTTCAAGGGGATTTCTTTTTGTTTAATAGTCTATTTTTTACTTGGCCTCATACCAAGTTACGCCTTCATTTTCATCAGCAATGAGGGGCACACTGAGTTGAATAGCTTCTTCCATGGTTTGTTTGACAAGTTTTTTAATAGCAGCTAATTCTGACTTAGGCACTTCAAGAACGATTTCATCGTGTACTTGTAGAAGCATCTTAGTCTGATAACCACCTGCAACCAAGGCTTTATCCAGCTGAATCATAGCGATTTTGAGAATATCTGCTGCTGAACCTTGGATAGGGGAATTGATCGCTGTACGTTCTGCAAAACCACGAATGTTGAAGTTACGCGAATTAATATCTGGCAACTCACGACGACGTTTGAAGAGAGTCTCTACGTAACCCTTATCACGCGCCTCACGAACCACTTCATCCATGTAGTTTTTAATACCTGGGAAGCGTTCAAAGTAGGTATCGATGTAGGCTTTAGCCTCTTTACGGCTGATGCCCAGATTATTCGATAAACCAAAATCAGAAATTCCGTAGACCACTCCGAAGTTTACAGCCTTGGCATTGCGGCGGTCGTTTGGAGTCACATCCTCAGGACGTTCAATTCCAAAGACACGCATGGCTGTCGAGGTATGGATATCTGCCCCTTCTTGGAAGGCCTTAATTAAGTGCTCATCCTTAGAGATATGCGCCAAAACTCGCAACTCAATCTGTGAGTAGTCCGAGCTGAGAAGGACACTGTCCTCCCACTCTGGCACGAAAGCCTTACGGATAAGGCGCCCTTGTTCCAAACGAACAGGGATATTTTGTAAGTTTGGATCCACACTAGACAGACGACCTGTCTGAGTCAAATCTTGCACATAGCGCGTGTGAATCTTGCCATCAGCTAAAATCCAGTCCTGCAAACCAATCACATAAGTGGATTGAATCTTAGCAATCTGACGGTAATCGAGAATTTTCTTGACGATTGGTGCAATCGGAGCTAGACGCTCCAAGACATCTACTGCTGTCGAGTAACCCGTCTTGGTTTTCTTGGTATATTCGAGAGGGAGACCTAGTTTTTCAAAAAGAAGGACGCCCAATTGCTTAGGTGAGTTGATATTAAACTCCTCACCAGCCAACTCATAAATCTCTTGCGTCAGCTTTTCAATCACCAGCTCATTTTCAGCCTGCATCTCAAGAAGTGTTTCTTTTTTGACCTTGATCCCAGCTATTTCCATCTTAGCAAGGACAAAGGCTAGAGGTTGCTCCATGTCATAAAGGAGGTCCAATTGTCCGTTTTCGCTTAATTTTTCAAGTAAAATAGGCTCTGTCTCAACCAATACAGCAACCTTACGAGCCAAGTGCTCCAAGAATTTCTCTCGCTCAGGGATAGCTTTCTTGACACCCTTACCATAGAAGGTTTCATCATCGACTAGGTAAGTTTGACCGTAGAGACTAGCAATGGTTGAAATTTCATTATTCTCGACTGTTGAGAGAAGATACTTAGCCAAACGACTGTCAAAAGCAGGAGCCTGCAAATTCAAGCCAAAGCGATTTAAAAGGACTTTTGCTTTCTTAAAGTCATACACTTTAAAAGATGTTTTTTCTAGAAAATCCTTAAAAATCGGGTCTTGCAAAAGTTCCAACTTATCTGTAGCATAGAGTTTGTCTCCGCACGACCAAGCAAAGCCAATCAAGTCATCTGTATGGTAGTTTTCTCCAAAGAGTTCAAAGTGGAAGATGGAGTCCTCACTTAGCATATCTTGACTGAATTTGTCAACCATAGTAAAGTCCAAACTCTCAGCCACATCAGCTGATGATACATTTAAAGCCTGCTTGAGTTGTTTGAAGCCCATCTCATCGTAGAATTTACCTAAGCTTTCCACATTTGGTCCGCTATAAACCAAATCATCCAGTCCAATTTCAATCGGCGCTTTCGTGTCGATTGTCGCCAGTGTTTTAGACAAAAAGGCTTGCTCCTTATCATTGATGAGATTTTCTTTCATCTTAGAAGCCTTCATACTATCGATATTTTCATAAATACCTTCAAGCGAGCCGTGTTCCAGCAAGAGCTTAATACCAGTCTTTTCACCAATCTTGGTAACGCCAGGGATATTATCTGACTTATCCCCCATGAGAGCCTTAAGATCAATAAATTGAGCTGGTGTGATGCCCATCTTTTCCAAGAGATATTCTGGTGTAAATGCCTCAAACTCAGCTACACCTTTTTTGGAAATTTCAACCACGGTATGCTCATCTGTCAACTGGATCAAGTCCTTATCTCCACTGACGATCGTCACATCAAAAGAATCCTTTTCAGCCAAACGACCTAAGGTACCAATGATATCATCTGCTTCATACTGGGCTAGCTCATAATGACGAATTCCAAGATGGTCTAGCAACTCACGGATAAAAGGAAATTGCTCACGAAACTCATCCGGAGTCTTGGCACGACCACCCTTATAATCTGCATACATCTCTGTACGGAAAGTCGTCTTTCCTGCATCAAAAGCAACCAAGATATGACTCGGTTGGACACGCTCCAGTAGGTGATTTAGCATCAGGTGAAAACCGTAGATTGCATTGGTATGTAGGCCATTGTCATTTTTAAAACGATCCAGTTGCTGGTAAAGTGCAAAGAATGCCCGAAAAGCAACTGAAGAACCGTCAATTAGTAATAATTTTTTCTTGTCCATACACCCATTATAAAGGAAAGCAGGGAAAAATACCATTAGGAAGAGCCCAAATGCTGAATAACACTTATGAGACTGGGTTTTCTACTCGAACCCCATCAGCATCAACTTGAAATCCATCGATAGTCGTATTTACTGCCAATTCTCCAGATGCATTTACATAATAATGTTTTCCTGAAACCTGGAACCACTGACTGGTTTTCATAGCTCCAGAACTTTCCAGATAATACCAAACGCCCTTATCTTTCAGCCAACCTGTCTGCATTTCACCAGATGACTTCAGATAATACCAATTCGAACCTTCTTTTAACCAGCCTGTCGTCATTCTACCATCAGCTTGCAAATGATACCAGTTCCCATTAATCTTCTTCCAACCAACTGCTTTCTGACCATTTTCATAGTAGTACCAAGCTGTTCCCTCTTTTTCCCAACCATTTTTAGAACTACTTGTTTTAGTTAAGGGGATATAACGTCTGTTTCCACTTCGTGACATATAACTAATCCATCTATAGCCATCCTTTTCAAGAGTTTGATCATAATGAACACTCATTCCAGGTTCATAGTATTCAATAATAGTAGCTGTCAGTGTCGGCTGATCCATAATAGCTGCTTTTTCCGTAAAGTAATGTGTTCCACTAGAAGCTAGTAGAGACTGATGATGCCCTACACTAGCATTCCCAACATCTTTAAAGTGAATGAAACCAGTCATAGAACTCGCCTTTACAATTCTACGATGATACGTTTCTGTATAATCGTAATTGTACTCCTCAATTTCAATCATGTCTCCAATCACGTTAGATACCCAAGCTACGTGACCATATTGCCCTCTTGTACTCCAAGCAATCGCACCAATTGCTGGTTGCTGGTCCACACGATAGCCTTCTTTTTGGGCTCGATAACCCCATTGATTGGCATTCCCATAAGCAGCTGGTAGCTCAAAACCATTGACGCTACTTAAACGAAAAGCAGCAAAAGAGGTACACTGTCCTGAGTACATGCGCCACTTATCAATTTTTTGACTTCCATTTTTAATAATAGGGATAATCATCTCCTCGTGCCAGTGATCCATTGTTTGCCTGGTTGGCATGAACAGTTCCTCCACCAAACAAAAAAGCTCCTGCTAGTAATAGTGAAGCTGATCCTACAGCTGTCTTTCTGAGAAAAGTTCCCTTTTTATGTCCTGCTTTAGTAAATGTCATTCATTCTCCTTCAAATAATTAGATTTTTGAGGTTGACCTCATCTATATCATTCGAAAGAAAAAGAAAAAAGTGAGAAACTTCCCACTTTCATGATTATCCTTAATCTAAATAATGAATTAAGTTCTTTTCTGTTAAAATATCTGAATAGGTGAAAGATTCAACATAGACATTAGCCTGTTTGTCTCCTTCAACATTTCCAAACTCAACGATGAAGAGCGATGGATAAACCTCAATCAGTTTTCCTAAACGATTTTTTTGGCGTTTACGACCATTTTCTAAGGTCATTTCTACCACTTGTCCCTCATGCGCCTTAATTTCTTCTTTGATTTTTTTCATTTTAGCCACATCTGTAAATGCGTCTGTCATCTTGGTTCCTCCATCTTCGAAATACTTGAAAATTTATTATATTCTTTTTGGAAAATCAATTCTACCGTTCCGCGAGCACCGCTACGGTTTTTCTCGATAATCACTTCTACTTTATTATTTGGAATGCCTTCCTCTTCTTCACCACCACGCTCATAATAGTCATCACGATAGAGAAAAGCTACGATATCAGCATCTTGCTCGATAGATCCAGATTCACGAATATCAGACAAAACTGGTCTCTTATCTTGACGTTGCTCTACACCACGAGAAAGCTGACTAAGAGCTATAACTGGAACTTTGAGTTCTTTTGCTAGGATTTTCAACTGACGGGAAATTTCAGATACTTCTTGTTGACGATTTTCTCGACCAGTCCCTGTAATCAGCTGAAGATAGTCAATCAAAATCAAGCCTAGATTACCTGTTTCTTGAGCCAGTTTACGGGAACGAGAGCGAATTTCTGTGATCCGAATCCCTGGTGTATCATCAATGTAGATACTTGCATTAGCCAGATTACCCTGAGCAATCGTATACTTGCGCCATTCTTCCTCAGTCAATTGCCCTGTACGGATAGAATGCGACTCTACCAATCCTTCCGCAGCCAACATACGATCGACCAAACTTTCAGCACCCATTTCCAGAGAGAAAATAGCAACTGTCTTGTCTAGTTTGGTTCCGATATTTTGCGCAATATTCAAAGCAAAGGCTGTCTTACCAACCGCAGGACGAGCTGCCAAAATAATCAATTCTTCCTCATGCAGACCTGTCGTCATGTGATCTAAATCTCGATAACCTGTCGCAATACCCGTGATATCTGAAGTCTGTTGCGAACGAGCTTCTAAATTCCCAAAGTTGATATTCAATACATCGCGAATATTTTTAAAGCCATTTCGATTGGCATTCTCACTAACGTCAATCAAGCCTTTTTCTGCACGAGCAATAATTTCGTCAGCAGGTTGAGAAGCTTCATAGGCTAGGTTTACAGACTCTGTCAACTTAGCAATTAGACGTCTAAGCATAGCCTTTTCTGCTACAATTTTAGCATAGTATTCCGCATTGGCAGAGGTTGGCACCGAATTGACAATCTCAACCAGATAAGACAAGCCTCCAATAGTTTGTAAATCACCCTGGCTATCTAGTATCGTCCGAACTGTGGTTGCATCAATAGCATCTCCACGATCAGACAAATCAACCATAGCTTGAAAAATCAAACGGTGAGCATACTTAAAGAAGTCCTGTGAATCGATATATTCTCGGACAAAAACGAGTTTAGTCTCATCAATAAAAATAGCTCCTAGAACAGATTGTTCTGCTAGGATATCTTGAGGCTGAACACGCAGTTCTTCAACTTCTGCCATCAGACTTTCCTTCCTTTTACAATATTGTCAACCAATCGTAAATTAAGCTTCCTTGACACGAAGATTGATTACACTTGTTACATCTTGATAAATCTTAACCGGAACATCAATCAAACCAACTGCTCGGATTGGTGATTGAACTTGAATGTGGCGTTTATCAATTTTAATACCAAATTGTTTTTGCAATTCTTCTGCAATCTTCTTGTTAGTAATTGACCCAAAAGTTCGTCCGTCTGGACCAACTTTTTCGACAAACTCAACGATTGTTTCTTCTGCTTCCAGTTTTGCTTTAATTTCCTTTGCTTCTGCAAGCATCTCTGCATGTGCTTTTTCTTCTGATTTTTGCTTACCACGTAACTCACCAATGGCTTGAGCTGTAGCTTCCTTAGCAAGATTTTTCTTAATTAAAAAGTTTTGTGCATATCCAGTTGGCACTTCCTTAATTTCACCTTTTTTCCCTTTACCTTTAACATCTGCTAAAAAGATTACTTTCATTCTTCTGACTCCTTTTCTTTTGTTTCATTAAAAATAACTGTTTTCAGTTTATCTCCTGCTTCTTGCAGGCTCATATCTGTCAAACGTGCCGCAGCTAAGTTAAAGTGACCACCGCCACCTAACTCTTCCATAATTCGCTGGACATTGATCTTACTTCTGCTTCGCGCAGAAATGGAGATTGCTCCTTGACTATTCTTAGCAACTACAAAGCTGGCCTCTATACTAGACATGGCAAGCATAGCATCAGCAGCCTTACTAATAACAACCGTATCGTACTCTTTATCCTCCAAAGCTTGAGCAACCAGGATTGATGGCTGTACCATTTGCCCCTGCAAAATGAGTTCATTTACCAATCGATATTCTTCAAAATCAGTGGCTGAAATTTCCTGAATGACAATGCTATCACTCCCTCTCGTTCTGAGATAACTTGCAACATCAAAAGTTCGACTAGTTACCCGAGAGGTGAAATTTTTAGTATCCAACATCATTCCCCCCATAAGAACACTAGCCTGAATACGACTCAAACGTTTCTTCTTAGAGTTTTGAAATTGAATCAATTCTGTTACTAGTTCACTAGCACTACTAGCTCCACTCTCGATATAGGTAATGACCGAATTATCTGGAAAATCTTGGTCACGACGATGATGGTCAATGACAATCGTCTGGGTAAACAAGTCATAAAACTCTTTGGATAAGGTTAAAGCTGTCTTAGAATGGTCAACCATCACCAGTAAAGAGCGTTTGGTAACCATTGTCATCGCTTGATTTAAAGGAAGAAGTTTTGAAACACCCTCATCTTCCAAATAATTGACCGCTCGAGCTATATCTGGAGACAGCTGTGTAGGATCATAAACTACATAACTATCTTCTAGTACATTACTCGAAAACAACTGCATTCCAACTGCTGAACCAAGAGCATCCATGTCAAGATTCTTGTGACCAACAACAAAAACTCGATCGACACTTTTAAGTTTATCTGAGATAGCTGTCATCATAGCACGAGTTCGTGTCCGAGTTCGTTTAACAGATGCTGCTGAACCGCCTCCAAAGTAGATTGGATTTTTGGTTTCATCATTCTCTTTTACAACTACTTGGTCACCACCACGAACTTCGGCTAAGTTGAGATTGAGGAGAGCAACCTTCCCAATCTGGTCATGATTACCATCACCATAGGAAACTCCTATACTCATCGTTAGTGGTAAATTTCGTTGCTTAGCTTCCTCACGAAAGGTGTCAATTACAGAAAACTTATCCTGCATCAAGTGATCAAGTACAGTGTAGTCAGTAAATAGATAAAACCGATCCATACTCACTCTACGAGAAAACATGGCATGTTTCCCGGCAAATTCTGAAACAAAATTTGCAACAAAGCTATTAATATGACTAATGTCTGATTCAGACGTTTCATTTTCCAAATCATCATAGTTATCAACTGAGATAATCCCGATTACCGGTCTACTTGTCACAAGCTCAGCAGTAGCCTCATACTCACCAGAAACATCAAAAAAGTATAAGACACCTGAATTTCTATCTAAATGCACTGCATAACGTTTCTCCCCAATAATGGCATAAGCCCCTGGAGTAGAAATCGAACTCTTTAAAATCTTTTGAAATTGAGGAAAATCAATTTCTCCATCCTCAGTTGTTAAAATTAATTCCGCATAGGGATTGAACCATTCAATCTCACTGCTGTTCATGTTTAATTTAACAACTCCGACAGGCATTTGCTCTAGGAGGGCACTCAAACTATCCGTAGCCTGATGATTGACATACTGGATTTGCTCGATATCCGTTTTTTTGTAATATTTTTTCTGGAAATTAAATAGCAGAACATAGAATACGATAAATAAAAATAGACTTGCTATAGTGATAAGATTATCCTTTACTAACACAATCAAAATGGTCATAATCGTAAAGGTTACCATAGCTATCAGATACATAAAAAAGGGATTTATTTCATTTTTTTTCATTACAAACCTCTTGCGCATTATTATACCATAAATGTAGCCAAAATGCGACTTTTAAAGAGGAAACACTATTTTCAAATAATAGTAAAACATCCAAACTAAAAAGTGGTTTACACTAGTGTAAACCACTTTCAAAGACTAATTTTTTTGATTATTTAACTTCTAGAAGACCAATATCTCCATCTTCACGACGATAAATAACATTTGTTGTTTCATCTTCAACATCTACATAGATAAAGAAGTCATGTCCCAATAAATCCATCTGTAAGATAGCTTCTTCCAAATCCATTGGTTTCAAATCAATTTGTTTTGAACGAACAACTTTTGGTTGTGCTACATCTAAGTCCTCAACTAAAGCATCTGTAAAGAGTTGACTTGTTGATACTTTATTTCTGTTCTTACGTTCAATTTTAGTTTTGTTTTTACGAATCTGACGCTCAATCTTATCTGTCACCAAATCAATAGAACCGTACATATCTTGAGAAATATCTTCTGCACGAAGAGTAATAGATCCAAGCGGAATGGTTACTTCAACTTTAGCAGTCTTTTCACGGTAAACTTTCAAGTTAACACGCGCATCCAATTCTTGGTCTGCTTGGAAGTATTTTTCGATCTTTTCGAGTTTAGAAACTACATAATCACGAATTGCTTCTGTTACTTCTAGGTTTTCACCACGGATACTATATTTAATCATATAAGTACCTTCTTTCTAAACATATTTGTTTTTCTAATTATATTATAACGCTTTCATATTTTTTTTGCAAACTTTTTCCTCATCTTGCGAGGGAAAAAGTTTTAATATTCTGACAACCAGCCTCTAATAGCATACTTTTAAGACGATTCAAGGTAGTTCCAGTTGTATAGATATCATCAAATAGTAAGATATTCTCTGGAAGCTTCACTCCATCTTTCAACAAAAAGGGAAATACTGTAAGTAAACGATCTGATCGATTTTTTGAAGAACTAGCTTCAACTTCGTTTTTAATCAAAATATCAAGATATGATAACCCAGTATCCTTTATCAAACCCTCAACTTGATTAAAGCCTCTGCTTTTAAAACGCTGGCCACTCAGAGGAACAATCACAATCTGATAGTCCTTATACTTCTTTAACTCTTTTTGTAATATATCAGAAAATACCTTTCTAAGAAGATAATCACCATCAAATTTATAGCGACTAAAATACTCTTTCATGGCCTGATTATAGGAATAAAGAGCTACATGATCAACCTTTACACCTTTTTTACACCAAAATTGACAATCTTGACAGATGATTGACATTCCTTTTTTAAAACAACTAGGACAATGATTACCACCAATGCTCTCGAAAGACGAAATACAGGATTCACATACTAGTTCCTCCTCCTTTTTAAAACAGAGCAGGTTAGTAAAGCTTACCTCTGTTTGCAAGCTTTTAGCACACAATAAACACTTCATACTCCTGCCTCCTGATTCATTTGTTTAATCTCCTTTATGGCTCTCTTAATAGACTGATTGAGTCCGTCATGGAAAAATATAAGTTCTCCAGTAGGACGATCCATGCTTCTTCCAACTCGCCCACCAATTTGTACTAAACTTGACTTGGTAAAGAGTTGATGATTGGCTTCCACCACAAAAACATCTACACGAGGGAAGGTAACTCCACGCTCTAATATAGTTGTGCTTACTAATATCGTCAACTCTCCATCTCGAAAGGCTTGTACCTGCTCTAATCGGTCTTCCGTGATTGAGGATACAAAGCCTATTTTCTCATTTGGAAATTTCTCCTGCAATATTTCTTTTAGCTTTTCTCCCTTTTTTATTTCAGATGCGAAGATTAGTAAGGGATATGCCGTCTTTCTCTGTTTCTCAATGTAAAGTTTTAATTTTGGAGGTAAGCCATTTTTTTCTAAATATCTATTAAAATGCGATAACCAGATTGGCTTGGGAACAATGAGAGGATTTCCATGAAAACGACGAGGTAAGCTAAGACGCTTTAACTCCCCTTGTTTAACTTTTCTATCTAACTCATCAGTTGACGTTGCTGTTAAAAATATTCTCAATCCGGTCTCCTTTACACAATTATTGACAGCATGGTAAAGTACAGGATTATCAACATAAGGGAAGGCGTCTACTTCATCCACAATCAATAAATCAAAAGCTTGATAAAATTTTAATAGCTGGTGAGTGGTTGCTACAACTAAAGGTGTACGAAAATAGGGATCCGACTCCCCATGTAGTAGCGCAATCTCACATGCAAAATCATTTTGTAATCGTTTATGGAGTTCTAGGCAAACATCAATTCGTGGACTGGCCAAACAAACAGCTCCACCTTGATCAATTACCTTGGCAACAACTTGGTAGATCATCTCAGTCTTACCAGCTCCTGTCACTGCATGTACCAAGGTAGCCTCCTTCTTATCTACCGCCTGAAGGAGTCCTTGTGATACCCGCTCTTGAAATGGAGTCAGTTGACCTGACCATTTGAGTACATCTTGCTGTGGAAACCTTTCTTGCGGAAAGTAATAGAGTTTTTGATCACTTCTTATTCGCTTCATAATCAAGCATTCTCGACAATAAAAAGCACCAATAGGCAAATGCCATTCCTCTTCTATCTGACTACCACAACGCTGACAAGATAGTTGTCCCTTTTCTTTTTTCATGGATGGAATTTGTTTTGCTTGTTGTCTCTCCTCATGACTTAATTCTTGCTCGGTAAAAAGGCGACCGAGATAATTTGGATTTACTTTCATATTTCTTTATTCGTAAAATGTAGAACTTTACTCTATTTTTTAGTACAATAAAAATATGGAATACAGAACTATAAAAGAGGACGGACAAGTCCAAGAAGAAATCAAAAAATCACGCTTTATCTGTCATGCCAAACGTGTCTATAGTGAGGAAGAAGCTCGTGACTTTATCACAGCTATCAAAAAAGAACACTATAAAGCTACCCACAACTGCTCCGCTTTTATTGTCGGTGAGCGTAGTGAAATCAAGCGAACTAGTGATGATGGAGAACCTAGTGGAACTGCTGGCGTTCCTATGCTAGGAGTTCTGGAGAATCACAACCTTACTAATGTCTGTGTTGTAGTTACTCGTTATTTTGGTGGTATCAAACTAGGGGCTGGTGGTTTGATTCGCGCTTATGCTGGTAGTGTTGCCCTAGCAGTTAAGGAAATTGGCATTATTGAAATCAAAGAGCAGGCAGGGATACAGATTCACATGACCTATGCCCAGTATCAAGAATATGGGAATTTTCTTAAAGAGCATAATCTCATAGAATTAGAGACAAACTTTACAGATCAAGTTGACACAATTATCTTTGTCGATAAAGAAGATAAAGAGGATACCAAAGCTGCCCTCATAGAATTTTTTAATGGGAAAGTTATCCTAACAGATCAAGGCTTACGAGAAGTTGAAGTTCCTGTAAACCTTGTGTAAAGCACTTTTAAATATCTTCCCTCCATTTTTAGATTTACACTAACTATTTTTCTGATTGTTATAAAAAAATCCTATCGCTTCGATAGGATTTCTATATTTTACAAAAGTTTAAGATAGCGTTATACTAGAAGCATCTTATATAAAGAGGTGCTAACATGGCTATTTATAACAATATCACAGAACTTATCGGAAAAACACCGATTGTTAAATTGAATAACATTGTACCAGAAGGTGCAGCAGACGTTTACGTAAAACTAGAAGCTTTTAACCCAGGTTCATCCGTTAAAGACCGCATCGCTCTTAGTATGATTGAAAAAGCAGAACAAGAGGGTAAACTGAAACCAGGCTCTACCATTGTAGAAGCAACTAGTGGGAACACTGGTATCGGTCTTTCATGGGTTGGTGCTGCTAAAGGTTATAAAGTTGTCATTGTTATGCCTGAAACAATGAGTGTTGAACGCCGCAAGATCATCCAAGCTTATGGTGCTGAACTAGTCCTCACTCCCGGTAGCGAAGGAATGAAAGGTGCGATTGCAAAAGCGCAAGAAATTGCTGCTGAACGCGATGGTTTCCTACCATTACAGTTTAATAACCAAGCTAACCCAGAAGTTCACGAAAGAACAACAGGAGCTGAAATTCTAGCTGATTTCGGAGCTGATGGTTTAGATGCCTTTGTTGCTGGTGTTGGTACTGGAGGAACTATTTCTGGTGTCTCTCACGCTCTTAAATCGGCTAATTCAGGCATTCAAGTATTTGCAGTTGAGGCAGACGAGTCAGCAATCTTATCAGGTGAAAAACCAGGACCTCACAAAATTCAAGGTATCTCTGCAGGATTCATCCCAGAAACACTTGATACAGAAGCTTATGATGGTATCGTTCGCGTGACATCAGACAATGCTCTTGCACTTGGTCGCGAAATTGGTGGAAAAGAAGGCTTCTTGGTAGGTATTTCTTCTGCCGCAGCTATCTATGCAGCAATCGAAGTTGCTAAAAAACTAGGGGCAGGTAAAAAAGTCCTTGCGCTTGCACCAGATAACGGAGAACGTTACCTATCTACAGCGCTCTATGAGTTCGAAGTCTAGTCTCCTAAATACACAAAGCCCTTTAACAAGGGCTTTGTAATTTTTTCTATAAGAAAGAGGAAGCAAATCTGCTTCCTCTTTTTATTATTAGTTATTCAAGGCTGCTGCCATTGTAGCTGCAACTTCTGCTTCAAAGTCGTTTGCAGCTTTTTCGATACCTTCACCAACTTCAAAGCGAGCGAACTCAACTACTGAAGCGTTAACTGATTCAAGGTAAGCTTCAACTGTCTTGCTGTCATCCATGATGTAAACTTGTGCAAGAAGTGTGTAAGCTTGGTCAACTTTAGTGTTGTCAAGCATGAAGCGATCCATTTTACCTGGGATGATTTTATCCCAGATTTTTTCTGGTTTACCTTCTGCAGCCAATTCAGCTTTGATAGCTTCTTCAGCTTGAGCGATTACTTCATCAGTCAATTGAGCTTTAGATCCGTATGCCAAGTGTGGAAGAGCTGGTTTACCAACCATAGCACGGCTTTCATTATCTTGGTCGATAACGTGGTTCAATTGTGCCAACTCATCTTTAACAAATTGCTCATCCAATTCTTTGTATGAAAGAACTGTTGGTTTCATAGCAGCGATGTGCATTGAGATTTGTTTAGCAAGTGCTTCATCTCCACCTTCGATTACAGAGATAACACCGATACGTCCACCGTTGTGTTGGTAAGCTCCAAAGTGTTGTGCATCTGTTTTTTCAATCAAAGCAAAGCGACGGAATGAGATTTTTTCTCCGATAGTCGCTGTTGCAGACACATAAGCTGCTTCCAGAGTTTCACCTGAAGGCATTGTCAAAGCAAGAGCTTCTTCGTTGTTAGCTGGTTTTCCTTCAGCGATTGCTTTAGCTGTTGCGTTTACCAACTCAACAAATTGAGCGTTTTTCGCAACGAAGTCAGTTTCAGCATTTACTTCAACAACTGCTGCAACGTTACCGTTTACATAAACACCAGTCAAACCTTCAGCAGCAACACGGTCAGCTTTCTTAGCTGCCTTAGCCATACCTTTTTCACGAAGCAATTCAATCGCTTTTTCGATATCACCTTCAACTTCGACCAATGCTTTTTTAGCGTCCATAACACCAGCACCAGATTTTTCACGCAACTCTTTAACAAGTTTAGCTGTAATTTCTGCCATTTTGATTCTCCTATATTTTTTAAAAATAGGAGAGCCGGGCTAAGCCCCGCCCTCCTAGGTAATTACTATTTATACGAATTAAGCGTTGTCGCCTTCAACAACTTCAACGATTTCTTCGATTGAGTCTGCTTGAGCCTCTGAAGCTGCAAATTCTGCTTCAACTGCTGCTACAGCGTCTTCACCTTGGCGACCTTCGATGATAGCGTCTGCCAATTTAGCTGTGATCAACTTAACTGCGCGGATAGCGTCATCGTTAGCTGGGATGATTACATCGATATCATCTGGATCAGTGTTTGTGTCAACCATCGCTACAACTGGGATACCCAATTTTTTAGCTTCTTTAACAGCGATTTGCTCTTTATGTGGGTCAACTACGTACATTACATCTGGGATGCGAGGCATGTCTTCGATACCACCCAAGAATTTTTCAAGACGAGCGCGTTGTTTGTTAAGAAGTGCAACTTCTTTCTTAGGAAGAACATCGAAGATTCCTTCTTCTTCCATGCGTTTGATTTCTTTCAAACGAGCGATACGTTTTTGGATTGTTCCCCAGTTAGTAAGGGTACCACCCAACCAACGGTGGTTGATGAAGTATTGACCTGAACGTTCTGCTTCTTCTTTAACAGCGTCAGCAGCTTGTTTCTTAGTACCAACAAACAATACAACTGCATCGTTAGCTGCTGCATCACGCATAAAGTCGTATGCTTGGTCAGCGTATTTTACAGTTTGTTGCAAGTCGATAACGTGGATTCCGTTACGCTCAGTGAAGATGTACTTAGCCATCTTAGGGTTCCAGCGACGAGTTTGGTGACCAAAGTGTACACCAGCCTCAAGAAGTTGTTTCATTGAAATTACTGCCATGAGTATTTCTCCTTTTTTGTTTTTTCCTCTTCTTGATTTCAACTTGCAAAACAACCAAAAGGCAACAGTTTCACAATTCATCAAGAATGAGTATTATCGTTCACACGACAAGTTTTATTTTATCATAATTGGAGCTTTATTTCAAGTGATTTTGTTATTTTCTCCTTA
>NZ_KQ970824.1:26134-44303 GCF_001579645.1 Streptococcus infantis | reverse complement strand
TATAAATTACCATTTAAAAGCTCTAAATTTAAAACATCTCAACATATACTGCTGAGATGTTCTAATAGCTAATTTTTTAAAATTTAATGTAGGGGTGTTTATGCTATCTACTTCGAAGTTTCTTACGAATCTTATAAGCTAGATTAAACAAGAAATATAATGAACTAGTTGGATAGTTAAACTCACCAGCAAACTCCTCAATAGTGGGATTAAACTTAGATTTAAAATTAAATAACCTGCCTTCTAAGTTGTTTTCAATTCCACCCATATTATGAGTCTCTGCCCCACGTTCAAATGAATGTTGAGCTGTCTCAAACCATGTAGGAATAGCAGGTTGATAATGTCTAAATTCCTCATTCATTCCAGCATATAAGTTTTCAGAAGTTTTCCCAAATTCGATGGTTAAAGTTCCAGACAATGGAACGACACTGTACCCTCTATCAATATGGCTCTTAAGAAAAGAAATTTCTTCCTCTAATCGTTTTCTCTCTTGCTGATTCTCTTTTATTTTGCCTTCTTTCGTTTTATCAGTAAATTTCTGCGCTATTTTAAGATTCTTTTCGAGTTGCTGCTCAACTTCTTTCAGTCTATTAGGTAAATCTAAGTAGCTCAGTGTGATAAAAGAGTGATTAGGATAAGTAGTCAGTAACTTTTGATAATAATCTTTGCCTCGTAAACTGATATTCTTACGAGACTCTGTTTTCTTCATTAAAAATGAAAATTCATCTAATAAATCAATTCCACCGAATTTCACTTCCAATCCTTTATTCCTTGCAGTTCGGATTGCCTGTCTAGTGGACTTGGATAGTTGATCCAACGAGAAGTTCTCTTTATGAATATTAGCTTGAAAACGTGGTTGTATATTTTCTGCCATATCCTTTGTTAAGCCTGTCCAATAAACTTTATTTTTTTTCAGTTCTTCAATAATTTCTAAAGTCCTAGAATTTTGGACAGTTTCTTGCCCAATAAGACCTCTACTGATAAATAAACTTGGATCAAATTTAACCATTATTGCATTGCTTTTTTTAGCAATTTTTTTCAATGTTAAAATCACAAATTTCAGAAGTTCTTTATCTTCATAATTAATAACTGGGCCTCTTGGAATATAGAACATGGAAAATCCTAATGGAAGAGGCTGAATTAAGATGTTCGCTACTCCAACCAATTGATTCTCTTTATAAAATCCAACTCTCTCATTCCCCCAAGTATCCTTAATCTTGGCCCAATCACTACTCTGCAACAAATTTCCTTGAGGATGATTTTCTAAAAACAAATCCCACTCTTTGACATCAACATTTATTTTATACGTAAACATAACTCCAACACCGACTCCCTTAGAAACCATTTTTTTATCAACATGCTACACTCGTACTAAATCCCTAAGTTTCATTTTACTTTAACTAAAAAATTATAAAAATAGAGAATAAGTTCAAGTAATTATATAATGAAATTTATTTTTCAGCACTATACAAAGGGTGAGATTAATAAAATCTCACCCTAATTTTAGTAATAATCAGTATATTAGTTTGGATAAATGTATCTTACAGTACCTCTTGATGCTGTCGGATTAAACCATCCACGATAATTTCCGATTGGTTGAGTTCCACTACCATCATAGTTACATTCAGAAACTTGAATACGAGTTGATGATTCAACTGCTGTAACAACTGCTACGTGTCCGTATCCTCCATCATCCCATGAAGCAATTGCTCCAACTTGTGGTGTAGAACCTGTACGGAAACCTGCTGCTGCTGCACTAGTAGCCCACTGACCACCATTACCCCAATAATCACCAGCCCATGGAGCCAAAGTCTTAGCACCCCATGTACATTGACCTACAGGGTAACTTGAAGCATTTGAACTATAAGTTGGTCGTTGACTTACAGTAGTTGCTGCAGGTGTGTAGCTTGATTCATCATCTGATGATGAAGAACTTGAAGTTGCTTGTACTTGTGCAGCAAAGGTTGTGTTAGCCGAAGCTGCAAGTGATTGTTGTTGACTTGTTTGTTTCGCTTTGTATGCTGCTTCTGCTTCTGCTGCTGCCTTAGCTTCTGCTTCAGCTGCTGCTTTTTGCTCTAACAAAGTAGCTTTTTCACTTTCTGCGGTAGCTTTTTCTGCTGCAAGATTCAACTCAGCGGCTTTCAATTCTGCCTGTTTTGTTGTCAAGGCTTGAGCGTCATCAGCAAGTGTTTGTTGATTGGCAATAACTGTGTTGATTGCATTATTGTTTGCAACTTGTTTTTCAGAGATAGCTTTTTTATCTTCTTTTTGTTGTTGCAACATTTTATTGTTTGCTGAGACAATTTCACTCATAGCTGCTACACGAGAAATAGCTTCTGTAATTGAGTTAGAGTTAATAATTGTATTAATGTAGCTTGTAGCAGTTCCGTTAGTTTGTGCACTTCGAGCTTGGTTTTCAAGCGATTCATTACGAGCTACGATGTTTTTTGAAAGCTCTATGATTTCACCTTCAAGTTTTTTAGACTCTTCTTGAAGTTTTTCATTCTCAGCTTGCAACTTTTCTTGTTCTGTTTGAATAGCTGTTACTTTAGTTTGAATCTCATCAACTTGTTTTTGAGCTTCCTTTTGTTGTGTTGTCAATTCACTAATTTTGCTATCTTGAGCAGCAATTTTTTCATTTGTTGTATTGGCTTGGACACTTGAAAGCACAGTTCCTTGTGAAACCAATACTGTACTTAATAAGAGTGATGCTAGAATTTTTTTCTTCATAGTGTAAATACTCCTTCTTTAAAAAGACAATACTAGTATATCAAAAAAAGGCCTAATAAATATTACGCCTTTATTACAGTTTTGTTTCTTTCTTATAGATATATTTTTTCAAAAATATATTGGAAAATTAACATCCATATAAAATTCAATATCATAGTAGGACCCAGACTATAAACTATAAAAACAGGTAGATTTTCTGCAGTCAATCCTACCACATGTGCTAGGATAAAGCTACCAAATTCAAATATAAAAGTCATCATTAAAACTGCTAGCAATCGAGTCCATCTATTCGACAAAATAACCGAGTTGCTTTTATATACGATTGCTCCAATAATCACAAAAAGAAGACTGGCTATCCCTATCAGATGGAAGAAATAGATATCGTATATAAGTCCTAGAACCAAGCAATAGGCCAAAAACAGATATTCTGATACTTCTATTGTCTCGAATAATAAGAAGATGAAGATAAAGTGGCTTACAATTTGAAGATGTGGAAAAAAGCTATTTACAAATTGTCCTAAGTGGCTATCTATTAAAATGATTACGGGTAAGAGCAAAAACATCCCTATTTGCTTAAAAAGTCTCATGATGGATTCCCCACTAACTCTACGACTTTAAGATTCATTGGATCAGCATGCATTTTAACCATAACTTCTCTTGTCAGATAATCATTGGTAGGGGTCACAGATACGACTTCTCCTACAGGAATGTCTGTGACATTGAAGTTCCCCAAACCTCCAGTTACCACTTTATCACCTTTACTAATATCTCCACTATTATTTAGCTGACTAATTTTCAGTAGTTCTTTTTCCTTATCATAGCCAACGATAATACCATAAATACTACTAGATCCATGCTGAATTTTAACAGAAATTTTCTCTGTATTTTCAGCATTTGTTAATAAATTGACCACAGTTGAGTTGTCTTCTACGTTTTCAACGCTTCCAACCAATCCTCCACCAGAAACAACAAGCATACTAGTTGATACACCTTGTTGCGAACCAACATTAACTGTTAACTCTTGTTTCCAAGTCGCCGGAGTTCTCATGATAACATCCGCAGCAATTAGCTTAGTCGCATTTGATTTTGACTTCATATCTAGTAATTGACGCAGTTGTTCATTTTCTTCTTTTAAGCGATCTGCTTCATTCGTTTCCTTCTTCATCTGATAGAGTTCTTTTTTGAGAGCTTCATTCTCGTTATAGGTTCTGGTCAAACGACCTAAATCAGATTTTACGGAAGAAAGCCATTGAAAAGGCTTTTGCACTATTCTATCGACTAATGAAATGCCATCTCCAGCTTTTGTTACAACTGCACTTGATTGTGTTGTTACTAAAAAAACGGATACTACTAATACAACGACAAATAGAACAATGATATATTTTGATTTTTTAAAACGGTTCATACCTCTACCTTATATTACATTCTAAGATTTTAGCAAAAATAGAATTGCACCCAATACACAAACAAATAATAGCGCTATACTGTCTCTGTTCATCCAATTTAACTGTCGATACTGGCTACGTCCATTACCACCTTGATAGCCTCTAGCTTCCATGGCTGTAGCAAGAGAATCTGCTCGTTTCAAACTTGTAGCGAACAAAGGAATCAAAATAGGAATCATAGCCTTAACCTTTTGAATTACATTACCTTCTCCAAAATCAACACCACGCGCCTTTTGAGCATTCATAATTCGAATCGTATCATCCATCAAGGTTGGCACAAAACGTAAACTCATTGACAACATGAGTCCAATCTCATGAACTGGAACCTTAAATCTTTTTAAAGGTCCAAGCAAGGATTCAACTGCTGTTGCCAAACTAAGTGGCATGGTCGTCAAGGTTAGCAAGGTTGAGAAAAAAATAATCAACACAAAACGACAAAAAATAATTCCTGCCTGCTCAATACCATAACTTGTGATTTTTATAAATCCCATCTCGAACAAGACGTGACCACCAGAGATAAAGAACAGTTGAAAAAGGGTTGTAAAAGCAATCAGAAAAAACATAGACCGCAAACCTTTTATAAAAAAGGATAAGGGAACTTCTGATAAAATGACAAATATGCCTGTTGCAATGAAGAGTATGAGATTTGTAATTGGATTATTGGCCCAAAAAGCGATAATAATCAATAAAATCATTGCTACTAACTTACTACGAGGATCCAAACGATGAATAATCGAATTTCCTGGTATGTATCGACCTAAAATCATATTATCCATTGATAAACTCCTTAAACTCCTCTATCGTTATCGGCAATTGTTCGAAAGAAATTCCTCTGTCAACTAGCCTTTGAGCAAATCGTGTGATTTTAGGAACACCCAATTGGATTTTTTCCATAAATTCGACATTTTGAAAGACAAGACTCGGCTTCCCACCCTTAACTAGTTTCCCTTTTTCCATCACATAAACTTGGTCAGCAAATTCGGCCACATCATCCATAAGGTGGGTTACTAAAACAATTGTTATGCCATCTTGATGAAGCTTTTTAAACAAGGCCATCAACTCTTTTCGACCAATTGGGTCCAAACCAGCTGTTGGTTCGTCTAAGACCAAAATGCTAGGCTCCATCGCCAAAATTCCAGCAATAGCAACCCGTCTCATTTGTCCACCTGAGAGTTCAAATGGACTTCGTTCAAAGAGTGATTCATCGATTCCTACTAAAGCTAGTTTTTCACGCGCGATAGCTTCTGCCTCTTCTACAGAAACTCCAAAATTTTGAGGTCCAAAAGCCACATCTTTTAAGACAGTCTCCTCAAAAATTTGGTTCTCTGCAAACTGAAAAACCAAGCCTACTTGTTTGCGAATTTGACGAATTTGCTTATTGACGGATGTTGGTGTAATCAATGTATCAAAGACACGAACACTTCCCTTTGTAGGAACCAACAAACCATTCAAAAGTTGAAGGATTGTAGACTTTCCGCTTCCTGTATGCCCAATAATCGCAGTATAAGAGCCATCCTCTATTGACAAACTGACATCTGACAAAGCAGCTGAAGCAAAGGGTGTTCCTTCCTGATACGTATAACTAACATTGTCTAGAATAATTCCCATAAAGCCTCCTCAAGCTCCTCCTCGGTCAGGTAGTGCTCTGGTAATTTTAAGCCATTATCACGCAGTGATTGTTTTAATTGGTTGACAAAGGGTTGATCTAAGCCAATTTGATCTAAATCCGATCTAGAAAATAACTCTCTAGGAGTGCTAGTTGACTCGACTTCTCCTTTTTTCATCACCAAAACTCTGTCACTCATGGCCACCTCATCCAGATCATGCGTAATGGAGATGACTGTCATCTGATGGTCTTTGCGAATCTTCTGGACTATCTTAATCAACTCTAATCGTCCCTCAGGGTCCAACATACTTGTAGCCTCATCCAAGATTAAAATATCTGGTCGCAGAGCAACAACCCCTGCAATAGCTACTCTCTGTTTCTGACCTCCTGACAAGCGAGCTGGTTCCTTTTTAGCAAATTCAGCCATCCCAACCAATGATAAAGCCTCAGAAACACGTTTCTTCATCTCTTCAAGTGGGATTCCTTGATTTTCCAGTCCAAAAGCAACGTCGTCTTCAACAGTTGCTCCTACGAATTGGTTATCAGGATTTTGAAAGACCATACCAATCTTACGTCTTTTTTCCCAGACATTTTCTGGAGTTAGGCAATCACCGTCTATCCAAATTTCTCCAGATTCAGCCTCGAGCAAACCATCAATCAAGCGAACTGTCGTTGATTTTCCACTACCATTATGACCAACGATAGACAACCATTCTCCACGTTTCACGTGAAACGAAAGGTTATGAACATCATAATGTTCTTGATCTGCCTGATATCGAAAAAACAGGTCTTTTATCTCAATAATCGATTCCATATCTAACGAAAGGTTCCTTTAAACAAATATGCGCTTCCCTTGAAATAATCATAACCAGAATAAACTGTGAAGAACAAGGCAATATAAAGAGTTATCTGACCAAGCACATTCCAGTGAAGTAGCAAGAATATAATCGCAAACATCTGACTAAATGTCTTGATTTTTCCAGGCATAGCAGCAGCTAGAACGGTACCTCCTGTTTCAACTAAGAGCAAGCGCAAACCAGTGACTGCAAGTTCACGACAGATAATTATTGCTACCACCCAAGCTGGTGCCATCTTTAGACCAACCAACATAATAAAGGCTGACATGACCAATAATTTATCAGCCATTGGATCCGCAAACTTTCCGAAATTACTAACCACTTGCCATTTTCTAGCTAAATAACCATCTAGATAGTCAGTGATACTGGCAATAGCAAAAATAACTGCTGCTATTTTATGTAACACAGGAGATGGCCCAACTGATAGAAGGAGAATAAAAATCGGAATAAATAAAATTCTACCAAGCGTAAGCATATTAGGAATATTCTCTTTTTTCATGTTATCCTTCCTTTAGTTTGAACTTAATGTTAGAGTAATCCAACCAGTTTGACCAGTTAATTTTGAAGTGTCAATTTCCTTATTATCAATTTTCACCGATACTCCTTTAACAACACCCAATGTTATGGTTACTGGAGAGCCTTTAGAAATGGTTGTTTTGGCTGCTTTATTATTAGGTTCAAGAGTCACTCCTCCTGCTAAATCAGTATCCGAAACACTAATCCAGCTTGTTGCATCTGTAACAGATAATTGAAGCTCCGCAGAATCTTTAGATGTCTTATATTCCACTGATAAAGCATCTCCCTGACCTGAAACAGTCAAAGTAGTTGCCTCACTCGAACTTGATGAACTAGTAGCTTGACTACTACTTGATGCTAAACTACTAGAGCTACTTGTTGAACTCACAACACTATAAGTTGCCGCAGAAGACGCAGTTGGTTGGGTTTGAATATAATTCCACACATAGTAAGTTACAAAAATTAAAATTGATAAAGAAAAAAGAACAAAGTAAAATAGCGGGAGAAATGAATTTTTCTTTCGATTAGACCGTCTACGTCCTGAAAGTTCAATCTCATCTACATCAACTTCTTCATAAGTAATCATACTTCCCGAATCATAGGCATCTAGAACAATATTTTCATCTAATTCAACAGCCCAAGCATACTTTCTCAAAAATGAACGAGCATAAAAAGTACTCGGTAGTTTGTCAAAATCATCTGACTCCATTGCCTCCAACAAATCCAGCTGAATATCTGTCTTTCTGTGCAATTCCTCTAAGCTCAGTCCTTGGTTAATTCTTGCAAGACGTAAGACCTCACCAATTGTTTTTTTTCTCATACTTAACATTCCTTCTTTCTAGTGTATTTTCTAGCGATTATATCGTGAAAATTGTACAATCAACCATATCGCTATTATCTATCAAATCATGTCCAGCCTCTAGAACATCTTCTAAAGTAATTTCCTGCAAAAGTTTAGGAAGGTCAAACAGGGTAGAACCTGTATCGGTTGGATGATACTGAGTGGCAATGTATTCAAGGGAATCCATACTATGAAGAAATTCTCCATACATCTCAGTTTTTACAATATCCAAGTGATCCTCAGTTACATCCTCATCTTTAACAAAATTGCGAATAGCTTTACGAAATTGATGAGAAAGTGCCACAGGTTCCTTTGTATCCATTGTTAATATCACAAAATGGAAACGAGGATCTACTTCTATTTCTAGAGACAGGGAAGCATCCAGTTTACCTGTCTCATATAATTTTTGAAATCTTTGTGAAGTCCAACCAAACATCATTGTAAACAACAATTTCAATAAAAGATGATAACGATACTGATCTCGATTTCCTATGTCTTTATTTCCTCTAATACCAATCGCTAATTTGGGAGATGCTACATCCATGCGAAAACTTTCAGTAGTCTTTACAGGATGTAAAGGTATTCGTTCTCTTTTAAACTCATGTTTTTTCTCTTGAGGATAAGATTTCTTAGCAAAATAATATTCAAGGAGTTCAAAATCAAAATTCCCCACTAAAAAGATATTACTATTGACAGGTCTGTAAAACTCTTTAAAGTTTTCTTTTAAATCCTCCAAACAAATAGCATCAATAGAGTTTTCACTACCAACAATATCTGAAGCTAAAGGACTTTCTGGATAGAGATTTGCCAAAGTCTTGAAAAATAGACAAGAATCCGGATCATCCTGATACATCTCTCTTTCCTGTTGAATGATATCCTTTTCGCGCTCCACAGATTCTTCAGTCATATTGAAAGTAGTGACAAGTTCGTCTAGTAAATCTAAACACTCTAGAACATTTTCAGAAGTCGAGAAAAGATAGCTAGTTTTCGTAAAGCTCGTAAAGGCATTACTTTCAGCACCCAACTCTGTAAAAGCTGCCATAACATCTCCAGAATCTTCTCTTTCAAAAAGCTTATGTTCTAAGAAATGAGCGATTCCTTGTGGATATTGTTGTAAGTCCTTATCATCCACTGTAAACCTTGTGTCAACAGAACCAACTTGGACACTTACAACGCCATAAACCTCGTTAAAGTCCTTTTTAGGTAGTAAAGTAACTGTCAAACCATTTTCTAAGCTAGTTTGATACAAAGTTTCTTTTACAGCAGGATAATATTTCTTTTGAAAAGTAGGTCTGGTCATTCTGCTCCTTCCATAAAATAAATAGCCTGCAACTTAAAACTGTTTGCTGCTTCACAAATTGCTTCTCTATCAACTTGTTCAAGCCTATCGATTAAAATTTTTGTGTCAAGATTCGCTTTCCCAAAAAAAGTTGACAGATAATATTTATCGACGATAGAATCTTGATTATCCTGAGCTAGTAGTAAGGATCTACGAATCATTTGTTTGGTCTGATCAATCTCCTTATCTGTAAACTTGCCATTTTTTATGTCAAGCAACTGATGATTCATCAATTTTCTTACCTTGTTTCGATTTTGCCGATCAATTCCAGCAAATAATCGTAAAAATCCACTAAAGAGATCCAAATGACTTGATACCGTATAGGCCAGTCCTTCTTTTTCTCTCACTTGGGTAAATAGTTTCGAATGAGGAAAGGCTCCTAAAAGACCATTGACAAGAAGCACTGCCATCTGTTCTTCATCACCATATGCCACTGAACTATGGTAGCCCATCTCTAAAACAGACTGTCCTAATCTCTTTCTAACAATACCTTCTCTAAGAATATTAGAATAAGGTTGCTGATATTGAATGTTTACAGCTGATTTACGACCTGTCAAAGGAAATTTATGTAAAAACTCTAAAACTTCAATTTCATTAAAATCGCCTAAGAAGAAAATATCTATTTGGTCTTCTTTTAGCATTTTTTGATAGCTTGAAAAACATGTTTCTGGAGTCTCTTCTGAAATTCTAGAAATCAAATCTTTAGGAACTAGCTGCATTGATTCTTCTTGGAAAAACAATTGATCTAACTCTTTATGTGCAAAGAAGAATGGGTCTTCCAATTCTGATTCTAGCCTTGATAAGATCTGTTTTTTCTCGATGTCAAAAGCATTTTTCTCAAATCCATCCTCATCCGACAATGGTGTAAACAGAACCTGATGCAGTAATTCTAAAATTTGAGAAGTTAATACGTTTTTCTTACTTAAAAATTCATCACGCACATAGGTAATATTCAAATCCACAAGATGACTTTGTCCTCTTCGATAGGCGTGCGCTGACAAATCAGTTCCATACAAGGTTGCTAAACGTTTTCTAAACAGTTGAGCAGTTGGATAACTTTGGTTGGCAGTTTCAAGCATACTGGCACTTAACATGCGACTTGAAATTGAATCCAAAGACAATGGAGCTGTGAAACGCACAGTAATTTTATTAGTTTTAAATTTTTTTGATTGGATAAAATGCACTGCAATTCCAGGTACTAACTCCATCTCTTACCTCCTTCTACATAGAGTTCTATTATACCATGAAAAGAGAAAATTTTCTTGTTCTCTTTACCCCTTTTAAAATTAAAATCGCTTTCATTTCTAACGAATTTACCTCTGCCATTTCAAGGTAAAATATGGTATAATACCAAAGATTGAGGTGAACTATGGAATACAAATTATTTGAAGAATTTATCACTCTCCAAGCTCTCTTGAAAGAACTTGGTATTATACACAGTGGCGGAGCCATTAAATCCTTTTTAGCTGACCATCTTGTCTACTTTAATGGCGAATTGGAAAATCGTCGTGGGAAAAAAGTAAGAATCGGAGACTCTATCGACATTCCTGACATGAAAATCCAAATCATTCTGACGCAACCGAGCTTAGAAGAACAGGAAGAATATCTCCAAGAAAAACTTGAGAAAGAACGTGTGGCTAAACTTGTCAAAGAAATGAATAAGACGGTCAAAAAAAAGCCAACAAAAAAGACCCCGAAAGCTAAAACAAAAACTGCACCACGTTTCCCAGGTAGATAAGTATGTGGCTAAAAAACTTATCCATCAAGCAATTTAGAAACTATCAGAATACCGAAATTGAATTTAATCCTAAATTAAATGTATTTGTGGGTCGAAATGCTCAAGGAAAAACCAATCTTCTGGAAAGTATTTACTTTTTAGCTTTAACTAGAAGTCATCGGACAAAGACAGACAAGAATTTAATCCGATTTGAAGAAGAGCAGCTTCAAGTTTCTGGAATTCTTCAAAAACGAACGGCTACTGTACCACTTGAGATTGACTTGACTCCAAAAGGTCGGATTACTAAGGTCAATCACTTAAAGCAAGCTCGGCTATCTGACTATATTGGACACATGAATGTTGTTCTATTTGCACCCGAAGATTTACAACTTGTCAAAGGAGCACCAGCTATCCGACGTAAGTTTATAGATATGGAGCTAGGGCAAATCAAACCCATATACTTGTCAGATTTGTCAAGCTACAATCATGTGCTCAAACAAAGAAATACCTACTTAAAGTCAGCGAATCAGATTGACGAAACATTTTTATCTGTTCTAGATGAACAGCTAGTAGACTATGGTTGTCGGGTGATGATCCACAGAGAAGAATTTATCAAAAAAATGGAATCTTTTGGTCGTAAAAAACACTTTGATATTTCAGACCAATTAGAAGAGTTGTCAATTCGTTATCAACCATCTGTAAACTTCACTGACAAGGAAAAACTAGCAGAATCTTTCTATGCAGCACTTCAAAAAAGTAGAGCAAGAGATTTATTTAAGAAGAATACTGGAGTTGGTCCTCATCGGGACGATATGATTTTCTTAATCAATGGAATGGACACAAGCTTTGGAAGTCAAGGACAACATCGTAGCCTTGTTCTTTCTATTAAACTAGCTGAAATCGAATTAATGGAGAGCATTACAAAAGAATCGCCTATACTTTTACTTGACGATGTTATGAGTGAACTTGACAACACTCGTCAACTAAAATTATTAGAAACTATATCTCAAAATATTCAAACCTTTATTACAACAACTAGTTTAGAGCATCTTCAAAACTTACCTGATAATCTCAGTGTATTTACAGTAAAAGACGGTCAATTAGTTGTAAATTAATATTTACAGATGTGTAAAGATAAAAAATCTCCTGTTTAACAGGAGATTTTTTTGATTACATTGAGTAGTTTGGTGCTTCATTTGTGATTTGCACATCGTGTGGATGGCTTTCTTTTAAACCTGCACCTGACATTTCGATAAATTGAGCATTATCATGCAATTCTTTAAGGTTAGCTGCACCACAATACCCCATACCAGATCGAATACCACCAATCATTTGGAATACGATATCAGCTGCTGCTCCTTTGTAAGCAACACGACCTTCAATTCCTTCTGGAACCAGTTTGTTTGCTTCATTGACAGAGCCTTGGAAGTAACGGTCGCTTGAACCTTTCTTCATTGCAGCGATTGAACCCATACCACGGTATGTCTTGAACTTACGTCCTTGGAAGATTTCAGTTTCTCCTGGAGCTTCATCTGTTCCTGCAAACATTGATCCAAGCATTACTGCATTTCCACCAGCAGCAAGGGCTTTAACAATATCTCCAGAATACTTGATTCCACCATCAGCAATGATTGTTTTGCCATATTCACGTGCAACTGCTGCTGCATCATAGATAGCTGTAACTTGTGGAACTCCTACACCTGCGATAACACGAGTTGTACAGATTGAACCTGGCCCAATACCAACTTTAACAACGTCAACTCCTGCATCATAAAGGGCACGGGCTCCTTCAGCAGTAGCGATATTTCCAGCAATCAGTGTACGGTCTGGGAAATGGGCACGGATTTCAGCAATTTTACGAAGAACACCTGCTGAGTGACCATGGGCAGTATCGATAACAATGGCATCTGCACCTGCTTCAAAGAGTGCTTCTGCACGTTCAAATGTATCAGAAGTTACACCTACCGCACCAGCAACTAAAAGACGACCGAACTCATCTTTAGCTGCATTTGGAAACTCAATCACTTTTTCAATATCTTTAATCGTGATCAAGCCAGAAAGACGACCTTCTTCGTCAACCAAAGGAAGTTTTTCAATACGGTGTTCTTGAAGAATGCTCTCAGCTGTTTCAAGATCTGTTCCAACAGGAGCAGTAACAAGATTCTCGCTGGTCATATGATTTGAGATTGGTTGATTGTAATCTGAAATAAAACGAAGGTCTCGGTTTGTTAAAATACCAACCAATTTACGATTTTCAAGAGTTTCAACCACTGGAACACCACTGATACGGTAACGTCCCATGAGTTCATCTGCTTCTGCAATTGTATGCTCTGGAGTCAAGAAGAATGGATCAATGATAACACCATTTTCAGAACGTTTTACCTTACGAACTTCATCTGCCTGCTGTTCAATAGACATGTTTTTATGGATAACACCTAGACCACCTGCACGCGCGATTGCAATGGCCATTTGGCTTTCTGTTACAGTATCCATCGCAGCTGTAATAATTGGGATATTTAAAGTCAAATTACCTGCCAATTTTGTTGTTAAATCCGCATCATTAGGCAATACATGACTCTCTGCTGGAATAAGCAATACATCATCAAAGGTAAAACCTTTTTTCAAAAATTTAGTGTCCCAATTAGACATTGAAGTTTCCTCTTTTCTTTCTTTTTGAGCTTGACGCTTTTTGTATTGTATCTATCATACCATTCTATGAAAATTTGTCAATTATATTGATAATAGATAATGTAAAAAAACTATCCCTTTAATTTTAAAGAAGAGATAGTTTTAGAGTTCGTATTTTATCTATTAATGAAAGTAATTTAGACCCATTGCTGATTTTACTTCTGATAGTGTTTGACCAGCAACTTCTCGAGCTTTTTCACTACCTTTTTGAAGCATATTATACACTTCACCCATATCTTTAGCATATTCTAGGCGACGTTCACGGATTGGACCAAGTTCACGTTCTAGGATTTCCAGTAGATACCGTTTAGTCTTGACATCACCTAAACCTCCACGTTGATAATGCTCTTTCATGTCAGCAATTTCTTGAGCATCTTCAGGACGTCCAAAAACATCTAAATAATGGAAGACCATATTTCCTTCAATCTTACCTGGATCCTCAACACGAATGTGATCTGGATCTGTATACATACTCATTACTTTCTTACGCAAGGTATCTGCATCATCTGACAAGTAGATACCATTATTTAGCGATTTAGACATTTTGGCATTTCCATCAAGACCAGGTAAGCGACCTGCTCCTTCATTTTCAGGATAAATTCCTTCCGGTTCTACTAAAACATCACAATTATAGGCATGATTGAATGAACGCACAATCTCACGCGTTTGTTCAATCATCGGTTTTTGGTCTGTACCTACAGGAACATAGTTAGCCTTAAAAGCTGTGATATCTGCTGCTTGAGCAATTGGATAAACTAAAAATCCAGTTGGAATACTTTCTCCAAATCCTTTCTGAGCAATTTCTGTCTTTACAGTAGGATTACGCTCCAGACGAGCCAAAGACACTAGATTCATGTAATACATAGACAACTCTGCCAATTCTGGAATTTGACTTTGAATGAAAATCGTTGATTTGTTAGGATCCAATCCCACTGCAAGATAGTCCAAAGCAACATTTCCAATAGACTCTACAATAGTTTGTGGATCTTTTGCATGGTCAGTTAAAGCTTGCTGGTCAGCCAAAAAAACAAACATGTCATATTTATCTTCTTGCTGTAATAAGACACGATTTTTTAAGCTACCAACGTAGTGCCCAATATGTAATTTCCCCGTTGGACGATCTCCTGTTAAAATAATGGGTTTATTCATCTTATTCTCCTTTGATATAGTCCTTTCAATTATAGCATTTTTTTGATAAAAAGACAGGTAATTTTTTTTATCAAATAATTACGATTTTAACTCCTAAACTGTAAACTATCTGTAAACATCCTTTACAAATAATTGACAAATAAAAATTTGAATATTTGCTGATTTTCTAGTAGAATTAGAGTATTACATATAATAGGAGAAAAAAATTGCTAACAGTATCTGATGTTTCACTACGTTTTAGTGATCGCAAACTTTTTGATGAGGTCAACATCAAATTTACAGAAGGAAACACCTATGGTTTAATTGGTGCTAATGGTGCAGGTAAATCAACATTTTTAAAAATCTTAGCTGGTGATATCGAACCTACAACTGGTCATGTTTCTCTTGGACCTGATGAACGTCTTTCTGTGCTTCGTCAAAATCACTTTGACTACGAGGATGAACGTGTTATTGATGTTGTTATCATGGGTAATGAAAAACTATACAATATCATGAAAGAAAAAGATGCTATCTATATGAAAGCAGACTTTACTGATGAAGATGGAGTTCGTGCAGCTGAGCTTGAAGGTGAATTTGCTGAACTAGGTGGTTGGGAAGCTGAGAGTGAAGCTTCACAACTCTTGCAAAACTTGAATATTCCTGAAGATCTTCATTACCAAAATATGAGTGAACTCGCAAATGGAGACAAAGTGAAAGTACTCCTTGCTAAAGCTCTATTTGGTAAACCAGATGTCCTTCTTTTGGATGAGCCGACCAACGGTTTGGATATCCAATCTATTACTTGGTTAGAAGATTTCTTGATTGACTTTGATAACACTGTTATTGTCGTATCCCATGACCGTCACTTCTTGAACAAAGTATGTACTCACATGGCCGACCTTGACTTTGGAAAAATCAAACTCTATGTCGGAAACTACGACTTCTGGAAAGAATCTTCTGAGCTTGCTGCTAAATTGCTAGCAGACCGTAATGCTAAAGCAGAAGAAAAAATTAAGCAATTACAAGAATTCGTTGCTCGTTTCTCTGCTAATGCTTCTAAATCAAGACAAGCAACATCACGTAAGAAAATGCTTGATAAGATTGAACTTGAAGAAATTGTGCCATCCAGTCGTAAATATCCTTTTATCAACTTTAAAGCTGAACGTGAAATCGGAAACGATCTCTTGACAGTAGAAAATCTATCTGTCAAGATTGATGGTGAAACTATTCTTGACAACATCAGCTTTATCTTGCGTCCAGGTGACAAGACAGCTCTTATCGGTCAAAACGACATTCAAACAACTGCATTGATTCGTGCAATCATGGGTGATATTGACTATGAAGGAACTGTCAAGTGGGGAGTTACAACTAGTCGTTCTTACCTACCAAAAGACAATTCCGCTGATTTTGCTGGAAGCGAGTCAATCCTTGACTGGCTCCGTCAATTTGCAAGTAAAGAAGAAGATGATAATACCTTCTTACGTGGATTCCTTGGTCGCATGCTCTTCTCTGGAGACGAAGTTAACAAACCTGTAAACGTCTTGTCAGGAGGAGAAAAAGTGCGTGTGATGCTCTCAAAACTCATGCTTTTGAAATCAAATGTTCTTGTACTTGACGATCCTACTAATCACTTAGATTTGGAATCTATTTCAAGCCTGAACGATGGATTGAAAAACTTTAAAGAATCTATCATCTTCGCCAGCCATGACCATGAATTCATTCAAACATTGGCTAACCACATTATTGTCCTATCTAAAAATGGTGTAATCGACCGTATCGATGAAACCTATGATGAATTCTTAGAAAATGCTGAAGTACAAGCAAAAGTTAAAGAACTTTGGAAAGACTAAATAATACTTTAAAACTCAGTTGGATTAACCAACTGAGTTTTCTATCATTCTATGAGGTAACATGAAAACATTTTTTAGAAACTATTGGACCTATTTTATTTCTTTCATCATTCCCCTAGTGATTATGTTCGGAGTCTATCTTTCTCAAGGTATCTACTGGAATAGTGATACTTCACCTTTATTAGGGGATGGATTTCATCAATATGTTATTTTTGATCTTAATCTTCGCAATATTTTACATGGGAGTGATAGTCTATTTTATACTTTTACCAGCGGTCTAGGTCTCAATTTTTATGCCTTGTCCAGTTATTACCTTGGTAGTTTTCTATCTCCTCTTGTTTATTTTTTTGATGTATCAAGCATGCCAGATGCAGTTTATCTTTCAACCTTGTTGAAATTTGGCTTGATAGGTCTGTCAACCTTTTTTAGCTTGAGTATAATATTCAAAAATCTACCAGCCCCGCTCAGATTATCTTTATCTACCTCATATGCTTTAATGAGCTTTACAGTTAGTCAACTTGAGATTAAAACCTGGTTAGATGTTTTTATTTTAATCCCCTTAATTTTAACTGGTTTACATCTACTCATAACGGAAAAAAAACGTATTCTATACTTTACAAGTTTGTCAATCTTATTTATCCAAAACTACTATTTTGGTTATATGACTGCCCTGTTTTTGGTAGTTTGGTATTTTTGCCAACTTTCCTGGGATTTTAAAAGTCGCAAGTATTCTTTCCTTGATTTTTTCCTAACATCCTTACTCGCTGGTTTAACAAGTTTCATCATGACACTCCCAACCTTGTTTGATTTAAGAACTCATGGTGAAAAATTAACCGCTATTACAAAAATAAAAACAGATGCCAGTTGGTATCTAGATCTATTCGCTAAACAATTTATTGGTTCTTTCGATACAACTAAATATGGTTCCATCCCAATGATTTTTGTTGGCCTCCTTCCTTTTATCTTAACAATTGTATTCTTTACATTAAAATCAATTAAGTTTCACGTGAAACTATGCTATGCAACTCTACTCATTATCATCATCGCTAGTTTTTATCTAGAAGCCTTAGATTTATTTTGGCAAGGAATGCACGCACCAAATATGTTTCTTCATCGCTATGCTTGGATTTTCTCTACTCTCTTGATTTATATTTCAGCAGAAGTTTTAAATAGATTTAAGGATATTAAGTTATGGAATATTTTATTCTCAATGACCTTCCTTTTATTTGGCTATCTGGCAACCATTTATTTTAAAAATCATTATTCATTTCTAACTAAATTAAATATACTCTTAACGATTGAGTTCTTAGTGGTATACTTACTATTGTTATTAGCACTTATCCGAAAAATGATTTCTCTAAAAATCTTTTCAATTCTTATTTTGATCTTTACAGTAAGTGAAGTTAGTTTTAATGCTTCATCTCAATTAAATGGAATTACGAAAGAATGGGG
>NZ_KQ970824.1:24441-25607 GCF_001579645.1 Streptococcus infantis | reverse complement strand
ATTACGAAAGAATGGGGATTTGCTTCTCGTAGTACCTATGATAAAGATATTCCAAGTATGGAAGCTATTTTGGAGTATACCAAACAGCAGCCAGATACATTTACACGAACTGAAAAGTTACAAACTCAAACTGGAAACGATAGCATGAAATTTAACTACAATGGCATCTCACAATTTTCATCTGTTCGTAATCGTTCTGCAAGTACAACGTTAGATAAGTTGGGTTTTAAATCTTCAGGTACCAACCTTAATCTTCGTTATGCAAATAATACTATCATTGCAGATAGTTTATTTGGAATCAGCTACAATATTTCTGAAACCTATCCAGATAAATATGGTTTTCATCCAAGCTATCAAAAAGATAATCTAACCCTTTATAAAAATCAATTCGCTCTCCCAATTGCTTTTGCTACACAGTCTCTTTACAAAGATGTCACTTTTAATGACCATACTCTTGATAACCAAACTCAATTTTTAAATCAAATTGCTGGCTTAAATGAAGAGTACTTTTATCCGATAAATCATTATACAGACTCTGATAACAACGTTGTCAATCTAAACGGAACTGATACTGAAGATGCAACTATCAGCTACAGCATTGAAGTACCTGATAATAGTCAGGTTTACCTTTCCATGACCAAGCTAAATTTTTCAAACGATAAGAAAAAGCAAGTTGACATCATTGTCAATGGTGAAAAAAAATTCTTTACCACAGATAATGTTTTTACATTTTTTAATCTTGGATATGCAGAACATAAACAAACTTTTGATATCCAGGTTAAGTTCCCAGGAAATGCTCAAGTATCATTTGAATCTCCAACTTTCTATCGCTTAGATACTAAGAAATATACGGAGGCTATACGCAAAATAAAAGAAAATCCAGTAGAAGTGAGCTCTTATAAAAATAAAGTCACTGTAAATTATAAGGTAAAGAATGAGACATCGATCTTTTTCACAATTCCTTACGACCGAGGATGGTCTGCTTACCAAAATGGTAAAAAATTACAAATTCAACAGGCACAAACTGGATTTATGAAAATTGATGTTCCTGAAGGTGAAGGAACTATTACCCTTTCCTTTATTCCAAAAGGATTTGTTGCTGGTGCAAGTTGTTCTCTTATAGCCATTATTGTCTTTATTTTTTATGATATTCAAAGAAAAAAATA
>NZ_KQ970824.1:0-23174 GCF_001579645.1 Streptococcus infantis | reverse complement strand
ACTAATACTCCTGCCAAACCAGCAATGATACCGTTAATTTCAAAGCGAGACTTAAACCAAGCCCAGCGACTTTCTGGATGACGCCCAGAAGGCAATTTAGCAAAAATCATATTAGTTGAAATAGCAGCAACAAAAAGAGCAACTGATATCATATATGGAGCCATGGCAATTCCATTAACTGCTACTTGGTCCTTATCAGTTTTTGAAAGACTTAGAGGATCAGCTAGTAAATCTGCATTTGTTGGTTCAGTTGAAGCCTGTTTCAATTGCCCCTCAGCCTCTGTCAAACCTTGATTTAATTGACTTGAACCATCACTTAATTTTCCAAGTCCTGATTGTAGAATTTCTGATCCTTGAGCAAGTTGATCTGCTCCACTAGCTATTTTTTCAGAACCATTAGATAGTTGATTTGCACCAGAAACTAGCTGGTCTGATTTATCAGCTAATTGTTGAGAACCCGCTTGTAATTGATTAAATCCAGCAGTTAAATCTGATGTTTTATTGTTTACTTGGTTGACACCTGATGCAAGTTTATCAATTCCTGTTGCTAATTCTGGTGCATTCTCTGCTAACTTAGCAGTAGCACCTGTCAATGTAGAAGATTTTTCTGTCAACTGATTAGAGCCTTGTAGCAACTTATTGAAACTTCCTGTTAAGTTCGAATTTTTCGAACTCAGCTGACTTGCTCCTAAAGCTACTTGGTCTACAGATTTTGTATAGTTGTCAATACCAGATGCAAGAGTTTGACTAGCTGGCAATAACTGACCGTCAATTGCTGTTTGAACCTGTGTTAATCCACTTGACAAACTTGTCAATGTTGAAGAAGCAGTTGGTAATAATTGACTTGAATGATTCTTTAATTGAGTTAAACTATCTGTTTGAGTGGTTACATTTTCTAAAGAAGATTGTAACGTTTGAACTGTAGTTAAAATTGTTCGTGCTGACTCACTAGCAGAAGATGATGGATTAGAAACCACAGAAGTTATCTCTGCCTGTTGTTCAGGAGTTAAGCTTTGATAAGCACTCGTAGATTGAATAGCTGATAAAGTAGTTTCTTTTTCAGATTGATTTGAAGTAATGATGCTTTGTGCTGAATTTGCAATCGTTGATAGACTACTAGAAAGCTGGTTTGTTACTTGTGTTATCTCTCCACTATCTGCTGTTTGAATATTTTGAATAGCTTGATTAAATTGCTCTAAACTAGTTGCTAATTGTTTAATCTGATCTTTTTGTTGGTTTGCACCATCTAATTGAGTAGAAAGTTCTTGAATACCTTGATTAAGTTGTGTTAATCCTGTACGTAGAGTCTCTGATTTTGTAGAAATCTGATTTGCACCTGATGATAGACTTTGAACTCCATTTGTATAAGTATCAATACCAAGTGAAAATTGATTTAATCCTGAATTGAGTTGAGAAACACCACCTGTATAGGCTTGTGTGCCTGCATCAAGTTGAGTCAATCCTGATACCAGTGCCGGTGTCTGTGAATTCAGTTGGTTTAATCCATTATCGATTTGTGAAATAGCGCTGGTATATTGATTTAAACCAGTATTAAAATTACCAAGACCAAGATTTAACTGATTTACACCAGCTGTATAGGTTCCTAATCCTGTAGATAATTGATCAGCACCATTAGAAAATGTGAGACTCGATTGAGCTAAGGTTTGAAGATTGGTTGATAAGGTTTGACTCCCATCAGAAAGCTGATTCGAACCATCAGCCAACTGTAAACTTGCATTTGCCGCTTGAGATAAACCAAGTTTTAAATCCCCCATCTTATCAAATAAAGCTTTGGTATAAGATTGAGTAACTTTAGTAGCCACAGTCTGTTTGATTTGTGTCATGGCAGAATCACTCATCTTGCTTGCAATAAAACTATGACCACTTGATGTCTGATAGTCAATCGTCATCTGTTCAGGATGATTTGTAAGGATAGAAGAAGCTTTCTCAGAAAGATTACTTGGCAACGTTACAACCATGTAATAATCTCCATCCCGCAGTCCTCTTTCTCCCTCACCTTCATCTACAAAATGAAAATCCAGACTATCACTATCTTTTAAATTAGACACCATGTCTTCACCAATAGTGAGTTTTTCATCATTATAAGTAGCAGCTTGATCCTTATTAACAATTGCTACAGGTAACTCCGAAAGTTTACCGTATGGATCCCACATTGATGATAAGAAAATGATATTGTAAAGAGCTGGAATTAAGGAAATTCCTATCATGACAATAATAAATGTCGGTTTTTTAAAGATTGCTTTCCATTCTTTAAACATATTGTCTCCTTTTTTAAACTACTTGTCTAAATTTTTGATATAATAGATTATACATAAAAAAATTAAAAAGACAAGATAAAAAATCTATTTTTAAACACATTGTCTAAAAATGTTCATCTGGAGGGAACATGCAAGAAAGTAATAAACGATTAAAAACAAAGCGCATTATCGAAAATGCCATGGTAGAATTATTGATGGAACAACCATTCGATCAGATTACAACTGTTAAATTAGCACAAAAAGCTGGAATTAGCCGCTCCAGTTTCTATACTCATTACAAAGATAAATACGATATGATTGAACATTACCAAAGTAAACTATTTCACACCTTCGAATATATCTTTCAAAAACATGCTAATCACAAACGAGATGCTATTCTAGAAGTATTTGAATACTTGGAATCAGAACCGCTTCTAGCAGCTCTTTTATCTGAAAATGGAACCAAGGAAATTCAAAATTTCCTGAGAAATAAGCTTCACATCCTACTGAGCACGGACCTTCAAAAACGTTTTATGCAACTCAAACTAAATGAAGTAGAATTAGAATACAGTAGCGTCTACCTAACAAATGCTCTCTTTGGAGTCTGTCAAACCTGGATTGCCCATGGAAAAAAAGAAAGTCCACAAGAAATCACGAACTTTTTAATGAAAATGTTAGGAGATACAAATTAACAAAAAAGCTCTATAATATTTAGGCTCTATAATTTCTGTAGTGGGTAAAACCACCATAGGAATGATGGAGCCTATTTTGTTGTTCTTATTAGACTAATACTAATTTTCTTAGTTTTATTTTCGGACAAAAATCATTATCTATCCGTATGTTAGGTATGCCTCCCCTCATTACATCGGAAAAAGAATCAAAAAAAGGAACACCAAATTAGTGTTCCTTTCATCTGACTCCGCCAGTAGGACTCGAACCTACGACATCATGATTAACAGTCATGCGCTACTACCAACTGAGCTATGGCGGATTAAATAGTCCGTACGGAATTCGAACCCGTGTTACCGCTATGAAAAGACGATTTCTTAACCAACGGACCCTCTACCTGTAGCAGATATAACCATTATATCAATTTATCAAAAATTGTCAATTACTTTTTTTGGTTTTTAGCCATTAGTTCTCTCAATTTTTTAGTTTTTAGGCGAGAGATAGGACAACGATGATCTTCATAAAATACAACTTCCATTTTTTTACGATCAATTTCTCTCACATTACCGATGTTGACTAAAAATGACTTGTGAGCTAGATAAAAACGTTGGGTTTCCCTATCCTTTTCTTGAATATCTGTCATTGTTCCATAGAATTCTTTGGCAAAATTCTTACCTACAATTCGTAATTTATGAGAAGTTCCAGTTGTCTCAATGTAGAGAATATCATGATAAGGAATACAAAGATCATTTCCTTTGTAACTATAATCAAAATAATCAACGACTGATTGGTTTTCAAGTAAAGTAGTCTTAGTGTAAAGCACACAGTCGGCAACTCTATTTTTAAAAACTTGATCACTGGTTTCTTTATCAATGAAATCCAATGCTGAAACTTTGTATTTATAAGTCAAAGTAGCAAATTCAGATCGACTTGTAATAAAAACAATAATGGCATAAGGATTGCGATGACGAATAAATTGAGCAACCTCAAATCCTTTTCTCTCAATCCCATTGATATCAATATCTAGAAAATAAAGCTGATTTACTTCGTCATGCTCTACATATTCCATAAACTCTCTCACTTTTCCTGTTGTTTTATAGGAGATAGGAATGTTTGTTTCCTTAGAAATTTTATTCAGAGTTGTTTCCAACCTTACTTGGTGTTCTATAATATCTTCTAAAATCAATACTTTCATATCAGTTCCCTCTTAAATCTAATTACTTGTTTAAATACATCATTATCAATTTCTGTTTCTAAAATAACATTGTCATATTTTCCTAAAATTTCTTTAACATTATTAAGTCCAAGTCCTCTATGTCTTCCTTTAGTTGAAAATCCTAATTCAAATAAATCTTCGGATTTTACCTTTCTTTTTTTACAAGAGTTTTGGATGACAACTAAGGTTTCAAGATCCAACTTGATAATAGCTACCTCTAGTTGTTTTTGATAGCTTTCAACTGCCCCTTCAACAGCATTATTGAGCAGAACGCTCATCACGCGCACCAAATCTAATAATTCCATAGATAAAGGTGTAATAATATCTTTTACCTCTAATGTGTACTCTACATCATTAGTTTTCGCATTGACAATAGATTGGGCAATCAAACTACGAAGTGCTGAATCCTCAATATTGTTCAAATCGAAATAGGTATACTTATCTGAACGTAATTTTTGATTTGCTTTGACAAGAACTTCACTGTAAACTCTGTCAATCTCTTGTAAATCTTTACTTTCAATCGCCATTCTTAAGCTGACAAGCATGCCTGTATAGTCATGACGAAAACCACGAATTTCATTATATAAGGAAACAATCTCATCCGTGTAAGTTTGTAAATGTTTTTGCTCAAACTTCTTTTGTTCCAATTCAATCTCTTTTTCTATCTGAACTTTATGAGAATTCATGGAAAAAAAAGTCAAAAGTAGGCCAACAAAAACAATGGATGATAAAATACTTCCAAAACCATTTAAGTGACGAATCGTACTCACAATATCTGAAGTGAAAGAGACAACGTGTAGAAAAATAAATGCAAAGAGCACTTTCTTCAGAAAAGGATATAGATAGTCTTTATCAAAATATTTAAATTCGAGATGGAAATAAGACACAACAACTTTAATAACCAAATAAGTTAAGATCAGGATAAATAGAGAAAAATAATTGTTATATTCCAACGCAAACTCATCTCCTGTAATAGATGATAAGGTTACAGATAAAAAGTTATTAGTAGTATGATATAAGAGAGAAAATAACAGACTGATAAAAATTCCCTTAGACTTCTCATACTTCTTAAATCCAATAAAGTAAGTAAATAGGAGTAAAGGAAATAAAAATTTAGACAATCCAAAACTACTAGCAGATACCAAATAAGTACCTTCTTCCACTGTCAATTGTAGTAGAAAGATATAAATACTAAAAATACATTGTTCTTTTCTAGTTGCTTTACAAATCCATTTATAAATTTTACTAATAATAAAAACATAAAAAATAGCTATTACCACACCAAATAAATCCATTATGTTCTCCCTATCTTGTTTCAATAAACTACTTCTTCGGAAATATTTTATTTAAAAACTTAAAACTCCTAATATCCCCACCTCTGATTTCCTGCAGTTCTTTTTCGTTCAATTCTTGGAAATCTTTCATTTGAGCAAAATCTGTATTCTTTTTCATAATATAAACTCCTATAATGTTTTTCTTGTAAATTAACTTACAAAAATATTATATAAAATCTACGATTCCTATAGAGAATTATTTCTCAAATGCTCAAATTTTATTCTGAAATGTCAAATTTTTACAAAAAAAGCTGGGATTTTTTCCCAGCTTACGATTTAACACTGATCCCAGCAGGATTCGAACCTGCGACCGTTCGCTTAGAAGGCGAATGCTCTATCCAGCTGAGCTATGAGACCTTACTAATCTATCTTATCAAAAAAAGCTAGCTTAGTCAATCATCTATTTATGATAGGGAGAGCCCTGTTGAATCGAAAACGCTCTATAAATTTGTTCTACTAAGACTAATCTCATTAGTTGATGAGGAAGCGTCAATCTCCCAAAACTAACAGAGAGATTGGCTCTTTTTTTCACCTCTGGAGATAGTCCTAAACTCCCACCAATGATAAAAGTGATTGTCGAAAATCCATTGATAGAAGCCCTTTCAAGCTGCTTACTGAACTCTTCAGAAGAAAAAGTGGTTCCTTCAATAGCTAAAACAACTACAAAATCACGTTCCCCTACTTTAGCAAGAATGCGGTTCCCTTCCAAATCCAAAATCTTTTGATTTTCAGATTCGCTGGCCCGATCTGGTGTTTTTTCATCAGCCAACTCAATCATTTCTAGATTAGCAAATCGTGAAATTCTCTTGGAGTATTCTGCTATGCCATCTTTGAGATATTTTTCTTTCAGTTTTCCAACTGTTACCACTTTAATTTTCATTCTTCTATTCTAACATATTCACACTCAATTTCACATCTTATTCACAGATAAGATTTTGAAAAACTTCAATAAATTCACAGGTTTTCGAAAGTTATCCACAAGTTGTGAAAAACTTTTTGTTTTTAAGCTTGGATTAAGCTAGCTATTTTATACTTTCATTGATTAAAAAACATGGAGGCTTCTATGAAAAACTTAAAAACTAGTTCCAAAAAATGGGGACAACTTTTAGTAGTCATTCTCATTAGCTTTTTTAGTGGTATTTTAGGTACTTTTACCACATTGCAGCTCAGTCAAAAACAAAATAGTGGTACGACAACTACAACGACTGTCAGCAAAACAGCTGTAAAAAATGAAAACTCAACTACTCAAGCAGTTGATAAAGTTAAAGATGCTGTTGTATCTGTCATTACTTACTCATCAAACTCTCAAAATAGTTTACTCGGATCTGATGAAACTGATACAGATACCAATGCTGAACAAGTATACAGCGAAGGTTCTGGTGTCATTTATAAAAAGGAAGGGGATACTGCTTACCTTGTAACCAATACTCACGTTATTAATGGTGCTAAAAAAGTTGATATTCGTTTAGCAGATGGCACAAAAGTCCCTGGTGAAATTGTGGGTTCTGATACTTATTCAGATATTGCCGTTGTAAAAATTGCTGCAGATAAGGTCACAACAGTAGCCGAATTTGGTGATTCTAGTCAATTAACAGTTGGAGAAACAGCTATTGCAATCGGAAGTCCTCTAGGTTCTGAATATGCCAATACTGTGACACAAGGGATTGTATCAAGTTTAAATAGAAATGTATCTCTAAAATCTGAAGACGGACAAGCTATCTCAACCAATGCTATCCAAACAGATACAGCTATTAACCCTGGGAACTCAGGTGGTCCTTTGATTAATATCCAAGGCCAAGTTATCGGTATTACATCAAGTAAAATTGCCTCTAATGGTGGAACATCTGTCGAAGGTCTCGGTTTTGCCATTCCTGCAAACGATGTAATTAATATTATTAAGCAGTTGGAAAAAGATGGAAAAGTAACTCGACCTGCTCTTGGAATCCACATGGTTAACTTATCAAATCTTAGTACAACTGATCTTCAAAAACTTAAACTTCCTAGAAATGTTACTTCTGGTGTAGCTGTTCGTTCTGTTCAAAAAAATATGCCTGCCAATGGACATCTGCAACAATATGACGTCATTACAAAAATAGATGATAAAGCTATTTCTTCCACTACTGAATTGCAAAGTGCTTTATATAGTCATTCTATTGGAGACAGTATGACTGTTACTTACTACCGTGATGGTAAGGAAGAAACAACAACTATTAAATTAGATAAGAGTACTAGTGATTTAGATAAGTAGTTTACAGATATGTAAAGTTGCTTTACAGAATATCTAAGTTGTGTTAATGTAGAATTATGGAAGAATTTAAAATTGTTCAAATAAAAGATATTCAAAAAAATCCCTATCAACCTCGTAAGGAATTTTCAGAAGAAAAAATTCAAGAACTGGCACAATCTATTAAGGAAAACGGCTTGATTCAGCCTATTATCGTTAGAAAATCTCCAGTACTTGGATACGAAATTCTAGCTGGAGAAAGACGGTATCGTGCTTCAATTGCTGCTGGACTTTCAGAAGTTCCAGTAATTGTTAAGCAACTTTCTGATCAAGATATGATGCTTCATTCTATCATTGAGAATCTCCAACGAGAAAATTTAAATCCTATCGAGGAAGCTAAAGCATATCAATCATTAATTGATAAAGGTTTTACCCACACAGAAATTGCTGAAAAAATGGGGAAATCTCGACCTTATATTACAAACCTAGTTCGATTGTTAGGATTACCTAAACATATCCTGACAGAAGTTGAAAGTGGTAGACTTTCTCAAGCTCATGCTAGACTCCTCATTCAATTATCAAGTGATAAACAAGATAAACTCTTGAATCGTATTCAAACTGAAAATCTCTCTGTTCGACAAGTTGAACAAATACTACAAAAAACGAAGAAGAGCAGCAAAAAAGAAAAAGACCACTTTGTCAAAGACGAAGAGCAAAAATTGAAAAAAATACTCGGATTAGATGTTCAGATTAAGCTACAAAAAAAAGATAGTGGTAAAATTTCAATTTCCTTCCATAACCAAGATGAATACCAACAATTTATTAACAGCCTGAAATAAGGCTGTTATTTTAGTATTCTTAACTAACATGGTTATCCACTGCATTTTAGTTTTTAAAAGCCCATTATTTCAGAATCTTTCTTAGTTATCCACATTTTGTGGATAACATTTAAAAACATTGTTAATTGTTTTCCACAACTTGTGGAAAAATAATCTTATCTATGGTAAAATGATTCTATCAATAAACCTTTTAAATTCTATAGTAAAGGAGGAGAAAATCATTGAAGGAAAAACAATTTTGGAATCGTCTTTTAGAACTTGCACATGATAAATTAACTCAGTCAGTTTATGATTTCTATATTTTAGACGCAAAACTGGTTAAAGTTGAAGAAAATACTGCAACGATTTTCTTACCCCGCGATGAAATGCAGATATTCTGGGAACGAAATATCAATGGAATGCTTTTAGCAGCAGGTTTTGAAATCTATGATACTGAAATAAAAGCTCATTATATCTTCACGAAAGTTGAAGAAGCGAGCTCACAAGTAGCTTTCGAGTCTGAACCTGGCAACGATTATCAACCAAGTCAATCCACTATTCCATATTCTGAAACTGGACTCAAGGAAAAGTATACTTTCGATAATTTTGTTCAAGGGGATGGTAATGTTTGGGCTAAGTCTGCTGCTTTGGCTGTTTCTGAAGATCCAGGATTAACTTACAATCCTCTATTTATCTACGGAGGGCCTGGACTTGGAAAAACTCACCTGTTAAATGCCCTTGGAAATGAAATTCTAAAAAAGAGCCCAAATGCGCGTGTAAAATACATACCTGCTGAAAGTTTTATTAATGAATTTCTAGAGCATTTGAGACTTAATGATATGGAAAAATTCAAGAAAACTTACCGTAGTTTAGACCTCCTACTCATTGATGATATTCAATCACTTAGTGGAAAGAAAGTACAAACTCAGGAAGAGTTTTTCAATACATTTAACGCCCTTCACAATAATAATAAACAGATTGTTTTGACGAGTGACCGTAGGCCTGAACATTTAGAGAGTCTACCTGAACGTCTGGTCACGCGCTTCTCGTGGGGATTAACGACAGATATCACACCACCTGATTTTGAAACACGTATTGCGATTTTACAGAGTAAGACTGAACATCTCAACTATCATTTTCAGAATGATACACTCGAATATTTGGCTGGACAATTTGACTCTAACGTGCGAGAACTCGAGGGAGCACTCAACGATATCAGCCTAATGGCCAAAGTCAAAAAGATTAACGATATCACAGTTGATATTGCAGCTGAAGCTATTCGTGCTCGTAAACAAGACGTTAGCAAAATGATCGTGATTCCAATTGATAAAATCCAGACAGAAGTTGGAAACTTCTATGGTGTTAGTGTCAAGGAAATGAAAGGAACTAGACGTGTTCAAAATATCGTTTTAGCCCGTCAAGTTGCCATGTATCTAGCCAGAGAAATGACTGATAATAGCCTTCCTAAGATTGGAAAAGAGTTTGGTGGTAAAGACCACACAACGGTCATTCACGCTCATGGAAAAATCAAATCCATGCTTGAAACAGATGATAATTTACGTATAGAAATTGAAAACATCAAAAAGAAAATTAAATAACTTGTGGATAACTTTTAAAAAATTCTCTTATTTATCCACATCTTTTAAACAAGGCTCTGTCCTTGAGTTTTCTTGATTACAAGTGTTTTTCCACAGATTTCACACGCTCTATTATTACTATTATCCTTCTAATAATAAAAAGAATAAAGGAGAATCCATGATTCATTTTTCAATTAATAAAAACTTATTTTTACAAGCTTTAAATACAACAAAGAGAGCTATTAGCTCAAAGAATGCAATTCCTATTTTATCGACTGTAAAAATTGATGTTACCAATGAAGGAATTACCTTGATTGGATCAAATGGTCAAATCTCAATCGAAAATTTTATCTCGCAAAAAAATGAAAATGCAGGTCTCTTGATTAACTCTTTAGGTTCAGTTCTACTGGAAGCTTCTTTCTTTATCAATGTTGTTTCAAGTCTTCCAGATGTAACACTTGATTTTAAAGAGATTGAACAAAAGCAAATTGTCTTAACTAGTGGAAAATCAGAGATTACTCTTAAAGGAAAAGATAGTGAGCAATATCCACGTATTCAGGAAATTTCTGCAAGCAATCCTTTAGTTCTTGAAACAAAACTTCTTAAAAAGATTATCAATGAAACAGCTTTTGCAGCTAGTACCCAAGAAAGCCGTCCTATTTTGACAGGTGTCCACTTTGTTTTAAGCAACCACAAAGAATTAAAAACAGTTGCGACAGACTCTCACCGTCTTAGTCAGAAAAAGTTGACTCTTGAAAAAAATAGCGATGATTTTGATGTTGTCATCCCAAGTCGTTCGCTACGCGAATTTTCAGCTGTTTTTACGGATGATATCGAAACAGTGGAGATTTTCTTCGCCAATAATCAAATTCTCTTTAGAAGTGAAAATATTAGCTTCTACACACGTCTCTTAGAAGGAAATTATCCAGATACCGATCGATTGATTCCAACAGATTTCAATACAACAGTGACTTTTGATGTTGCTAAACTACGCCAGTCTATGGAACGTGCTCGCCTCTTATCAAGTGCGACACAAAATGGTACTGTTAAATTAGAAATCAAAGAAGGAGTTGTAAGTGCCCATGTTCATTCTCCAGAAGTAGGGAAAGTAAACGAAGAAATTGATACTGAAAATGTAAGTGGTGCTGATTTGACAATTAGTTTCAACCCAACTTATTTGATTGAAGCACTAAAAGCTTTGAATAGCGAAAAAGTTACAATCAGCTTTATTTCAGCAGTTCGTCCATTTACTCTGGTTCCAGCTGATACAGATGAAGATTTCATGCAGCTCATCACACCAGTTCGTACAAATTAATGGAAAGAGGTTGAGCCTAGCTCGCCTCTTTTATGATATAATCGAAAAAGAAAAAGGAGACTAACTATGTATCAAGTTGGAAATTTTGTTGAAATGAAAAAACCTCATGCTTGTACGATTAAGTCAACAGGCAAAAAGGCAAATCGCTGGCAAATTACCCGTGTTGGAGCAGACATCAAGATAAAATGTAGCAATTGTGATCATGTGGTCATGATGAGTCGCTATGATTTTGAAAGAAAAATGAACAAAATCATCGACTAGGAATCCAATAGTAAGAGGGTTAGCAAGTTTTCCCTTTTTGTGTTATAATATTGAAGATTGAAATGTGAACGGAGAATGAGAAACTATGGCTTTAACAGCAGGTATTGTAGGTTTACCAAACGTTGGTAAATCAACCCTTTTTAATGCAATTACAAAAGCAGGAGCAGAGGCGGCAAACTACCCATTTGCGACTATCGATCCAAACGTTGGAATGGTAGAAGTTCCAGATGAACGCCTCCAAAAACTAACGGAAATGATTACACCTAAAAAGACAGTCCCAACAACATTTGAATTTACAGACATTGCAGGGATTGTAAAAGGAGCATCAAGAGGAGAAGGTCTTGGGAATAAATTCTTGGCCAACATCCGTGAAGTTGATGCGATTGTTCATGTGGTTCGTGCCTTTGATGATGAAAATGTCATGCGTGAGCAAGGTCGTGAAGATGCCTTTGTGGATCCGCTAGCAGATATTGATACCATTAACCTAGAGTTGATTCTTGCTGATTTAGAATCAGTCAATAAACGCTATGCGCGTGTAGAAAAAATGGCGCGTACGCAAAAAGATAAGGAATCAGTTGCAGAATTTAACGTTCTTCAAAAGATTAAACCTGTTCTTGAAGATGGAAAATCAGCTCGTACCATTGAATTTACAGATGAAGAGCAAAAAGTTGTCAAAGGTCTTTTCCTTTTGACCACGAAACCAGTTCTTTATGTAGCTAATGTTGATGAAGATGTGGTTGGAGACCCAGAATCTATCGATTATGTGAAACAAATTCGTGAATTCGCAGCAACAGAAAATGCAGAGGTAGTGGTTATCTCTGCGCGTGCTGAAGAAGAAATTTCTGAGTTAGACGATGAAGATAAAAAAGAGTTTCTTGAAGCTATTGGTTTGACAGAATCAGGTGTGGATAAGTTGACTCGAGCTGCTTATCACCTACTAGGACTTGGAACTTACTTCACAGCTGGTGAAAAAGAGGTTCGTGCTTGGACCTTTAAACGTGGCATGAAAGCTCCTCAAGCTGCTGGTATCATCCACTCAGACTTTGAAAAAGGATTTATTCGTGCAGTGACCATGTCTTATGACGATTTGGTAAAATACGGCTCTGAAAAGGCTGTAAAAGAAGCTGGACGTTTGCGTGAAGAAGGAAAAGAATATGTCGTGCAAGATGGCGATATTATGGAATTCCGCTTTAACGTTTAATCAATATTTAAAATAATGTCAATTAGGTTGGAAAAAAATTCCAACCCTTTTGACTTTTGAAAGGAAATATAAATGACAAAATTACTTGTAGGATTGGGAAATCCAGGAGATAAATATTTTGAAACTAAACATAATGTTGGCTTTATGCTGATTGACCAATTAGCAAAAAAACAGAATGTTACCTTTACACACGATAAGATATTCCAAGCTGAGTTAGCCTCATTTTTTCTTAACGGTGAAAAAATTTATCTGGTGAAACCGACGACTTTTATGAATGAAAGTGGAAAAGCTGTTCATGCATTGTTAACCTACTATGGTTTAGATATTGAAGATTTACTAATTATTTACGATGACCTTGACATGGAAGTTGGAAAAATTCGTCTTCGTGCTAAAGGATCAGCTGGTGGTCATAATGGAATTAAGTCGATTATTCAACATATTGGTACACAGGTTTTCAATCGTGTAAAGATTGGCATTGGAAGACCTAAAAAAGGAATGTCAGTAGTTCATCATGTTTTGAGTAAGTTTGATCAAGAAGATTATATCGGTATTTTACAGTCAATTGACAAGGTTGACGATGCTGTAAATTATTATTTACAAGAAAAAAACTTTGAAAAGACGATGCAGAAATATAATGGGTAAGGAAATGGCATTAATCGATTTCTTTTTAGAGAATAAACAAATTCTATCTTGGCATGAGAACTTACCACAGAAACAAAGACAATTATTGCTAGGTCTTTCTGGCTCAGCAAAATCGTTAGCGATTGCTAGTAGTCTGAAGAGTCAGGATAAGGTTTTAGTGATGACTTCCACATATGGAGAGGCTGAGCGTCTGATTAATGATCTAATCTCCATATTAGGTTCGGATCTGGTTTATCCATTTCTAGTAGATGATTCACCAATGGTTGAATTTTTGGTATCATCTCAGGAAAAGATTTTTTCTCGGGTCGAAGCTTTGCGTTTTCTAAGAAATGAGTCTCAAAGAGGGATTTTAGTTTGTAACGTCGCAGCTAGTCGAGTATTCTTGCCGAATCCTCAAGTTTTTGATGATAGTATCTTAGAACTTCAAGTGGGGCAAGAATGCGAACAAAGAGAATTAAAAAATCACTTGATTTCTCTTGGTTATAAGAAAGTTACACAAGTTCAAAGTCAGGGAGAATTTAGCCTTCGTGGAGATATTCTAGATATATTTGAAACCTCTCAAATTTGTCCTTATCGGATTGAATTTTTCGGTGATGAGATTGATGGCATTAGAGAATTTGATACTGAAACTCAATTATCAAAAGATAGTCAAACTCAAGTACTAATCTATCCAGCTAGTGATATTTTGTTAACGAATGAAGATTATCATCGTGGTCAGAAATTTTTAGAACATGAGATTGATAAGGCACTTTCTCCAACTTTAAAGTCTTACCTAGAAGAAGTTTTTAGTTGTACGAAAGAGCAAGTTCTTCATGCTGATATTCGTAAATTTTTGTCTGTTTTTTATAAAAAACAGTGGACCTTGATTGACTACTTGAACCAAGCACCTATTATCTTTGATGATTTTCAAAAAATCATGAATCAGTATGATATTTTTGATAAGGAAACAGCTGGCTACTTTACAGAGGATTTACACAACAGTAAAGCTGTATCAAGTTTACAATATTTTGCTGATGTAGAAAGTCAGTTTAAAAAATATTTACCAGCTAGCTTCTTTTCTAATTTTCAAAAGGGACTTGGAAATCTAAAATTTGATCATCTTTATCAATTTAATCAATATCCAATGCAAGAATTCTTCAATCAGTTTTCTTTTCTGAAAGAAGAAATTGAACGCTATAAAAAATTAAAATATACGATTGTTCTTCAATCAAGTAGCCAAACAGAACTAAAAAAACTGTCAACGATTCTTGATGAATATAGCATTAAAGTTGACAATAGTAATCAAAGTGAAATCTGTAAAGGAACTGTCAATCTTGTTGAAGGAAACCTTCGTCATGGTTTTCATTTTGTGGATGAGAATCTTGTATTCATCACTGAATATGAAATTTTCAAAAAGAAGATTAAACGCAAATATAGAAGACAAAATATCAGTAATGCTGAGAGATTAAAGGACTATAATGAGCTCCAAAAAGGAGACTATGTTGTCCACCAAATCCATGGGATTGGTCAATATTTAGGAATTGAAACGATTGAAATCAAAGGGATTCATAGAGACTATGTAAGTGTCCAATACCAAAATGGAGATCGAATTTCTATACCAGTAGAGCAGATACAGACTCTTTCTAAGTATGTTTCTAGTGATGGTAAGGCTCCAAAGTTAAACAAATTAAACGATGGACGTTTTAAAAAAGCTAAGCAAAAAGTTAAAAATCAAGTTGAAGACATTGCAGATGACTTAATTAAGTTATATGCAGAGAGGAGTCAACTTGAAGGTTTTGCATTTTCAAAAGATGATGAAGATCAAGTTGCTTTTGATGAGGCTTTCCCTTATGTTGAAACTGAGGACCAACTTCGAAGTATAGATGAAATTAAAAAGGATATGCAGGCTTCTCAACCAATGGATCGACTTTTGGTTGGAGATGTTGGTTTTGGAAAGACAGAAGTAGCAATGAGAGCTGCTTTTAAAGCTGTCAACAATCATAAACAGGTTGTTGTTTTAGTACCTACTACAGTTTTGGCTCAGCAACATTATAGTAATTTCAAGGAAAGATTTGAGCAGTTTGCTGTCAATGTAGATGTTTTAAGTCGTTTTAGAAGTAAAAAAGAGCAGACTGAAACACTTAAAAAATTGAAAAAAGGCCAAGTTGATATCCTGATAGGAACCCATCGAGTTTTGTCTAAAGATGTTAAATTTGCTGATTTAGGCTTGATCATCATCGATGAGGAACAACGTTTTGGTGTCAAACATAAGGAAGCTTTGAAGGAATTAAAAAAGAAGGTTGATGTCTTAACTTTGACAGCTACACCAATTCCTCGAACTCTACATATGTCTATGCTAGGTATTCGAGATTTATCTGTCATCGAAACTCCCCCAACCAATCGATATCCTGTACAAACCTATGTCCTTGAACAGAATGATCGTGTCATTCGAGATGCTGTATTGAGAGAAATTGATCGTGGTGGTCAGGTTTACTATCTTTACAATAAAGTTGACACGATTGAAAAGAAGGTTTCAGAATTACAAGAACTGATTCCAGAAGCTTCTATTGGTTTTGTTCATGGTCAAATGAGTGAAATTCGTTTGGAGAACACACTACTTGATTTCATTGAAGGTGAATATGATATTTTAGTAACCACGACAATCATTGAAACAGGAGTAGACATTCCAAATGCCAATACCTTGTTTATCGAAAATGCAGACCATATGGGATTGTCAACCTTGTATCAATTAAGAGGTCGGGTTGGTCGTAGTAATCGTATTGCTTATGCCTATCTTATGTATCAACCTGACAAATCTTTGACAGAAGTTTCAGAAAAGAGATTAGAAGCTATCAAGGGATTTACCGAATTGGGTTCTGGTTTCAAAATCGCTATGCGCGATTTATCTATTCGTGGAGCGGGTAATCTTTTAGGAAGTTCGCAGTCAGGTTTTATCGATTCTGTTGGTTTTGAACTCTATTCTCAGTTACTGGAAGAAGCAATTGCTAAGAAAAATGGAACTGACAAGAAACGTGAAAAAGGAAATGCTGAGTTAATTCTACAAATTGATGCCTATCTTCCGGATGAGTACATTTCGGATGAACGACATAAAATTGAAATTTACAAGAGAATTCGTCAAATTGACAACCGTGTCAACTACGAAGAATTACAAGATGAGTTAATTGACCGTTTTGGTGAGTATCCAGATGTAGTTGCCTATCTCTTAGAAATTGGATTAGCTAAAGCTTATCTAGATAAAGTATTTGTCAATCGTGTTGAAAGAAGAAATAATAAGCTTGTCATTCAATTTGAAAAAATATCGCAACAACTATTTTTAACACAAGATTATTTCCAGGCTCTTTCTCAGACAAATTTGAAGGCTAATATTTCTGAAAATCAAGGTTTAATCGAAGTTGTATTTGATATCCGAAATAAAAAAGATTATGAAATTTTAGAAGGACTCTTAACCTTTGGAGAATCGTTAGCGAAAATTAAAGACTTAAAAGAGTCACATTAGGGATTACCTTTTTTCTTCTATAAAAGGGATAAAAATGGTACAATAATAATTTGAGGTATTATAAGATGAGATTAGATAAATATTTAAAAGTATCACGAATTATCAAACGCCGTACGGTAGCTAAGGAAGTTGCAGATAAAGGGCGAATCAAGGTTAACGGTATCCTTGCTAAAAGTTCAACTGATTTAAAAATCAATGATCAGGTTGAAATTCGTTTTGGAAATAAATTGTTGCTTGTAAAAGTGTTGGAAATGAAAGATAGCACAAAAAAAGAAGATGCAGCTGGAATGTATGAAATTATCAGTGAAACAAGGGTAGAAGAAGATGTATAAAAAAATAGTCCAAATGAATAATTCATTTATTCAAAATGAACACCAACGACGTAAATACATGATGGAAGAACGTCAAAAACGTAATCGTTTTATGGGTTGGGTTTTGATTTTGATTATGTTGCTATTCATCTTACCAACTTACAATTTAGCACAGAGTTACCAACAATTACTAACACGTCGCCAGCAACTAGCTGATTTGAAAAAACAATATCAGGACTTGAGCGATGAAAAGGATAAAGAAGCTAGTTTAGCAACTAAGCTAAAAGATGAATCCTATGCGGCTAAATATTCCCGTGCAAAATATTATTATTCAAAAACATGGGAGGAAGTTTATACAATTCCGGACTTACTTCCTAGGTAATGCGAAATGGAAAATTTATTAGATATTATCGAAAAATTTTTAAGTCAGTCAGATGAAAAATTAGATGAGTTAGCTCAAAAGAATCATCTGTTACGACTACAAGAAGAAGAGGGGAAAAAGAATGCGTAAATTTTTAGTGATATTACTACTTCCTATTTTCCTAAAAAGCGTTCAAGTAGTAAGCACTGAGAATCCAGTTATCATTCCAAAACAAGAAGTTTATTCTTTAACTCATACTCCATATCATTTTTATTATCAAGATATTATAGAATCTCCAAAATTTTATGGTGAGACGCCAGTTTATTCTACAGAAGACCTGATTAATGAATCGGGTAAAGTAAATGCAGAAACAAAATTATCTGTTTTAGAATGGCGATTAAATAAACAAGGACAGCCTGTCTTTAAATTGTCTAATAATCAATTTGTAATGGCTGATAAACGACTTTTATATGATAGTTCTATCGTAAACGATTTTTCTAAGCGAGTATGGCTAGAACCAGGATTTGTCGTTTATAATAGTCCTTATGATCAACAAGAATTAAAGTCTACTTTAGCGCCTTATCAAGAAGTTGAAGCAGATATGTCTATTTTTGCTGAAGGTCGTGAATTCTTACATATCAAGCAAACGGGCTGGATTTCGACGGATTATATTTCCGATGATGATAATCGTATTCAGAAAGTACAAGAGTTGCTATCTGCGAATTATCAAAATGAACAGTTCTCTATTTATATTAAACAATTGAGTACAGGTAAGGAAGCTGGCATTAATGAAAATCAAAAAATGTACGCTGCTAGTGTTATGAAATTACCTTATCTTTATTCTGTTCAGGAAAAAATCAATCAAGGTGATTACCAACTTGACACGAAATTGAAGTATGTTTCCGAAGTTAATGATTTCCCTGGCTCTTATAAACCGGAAGGAAGCGGAAGTCTCCCTAAAACAGCGGACAATAAAGAATACACAATCAAAGATTTAATCACAAAAACTGCAAAAGAATCTGACAATGTAGCTCATAATATTCTTGCTTATTATATTACGAATAAATCAGATGAAGCCTTTAAAAAAGAAATGGCTACTATCGCAGGTGAAGAATGGGATGTGACAGATAAGATGGCTTCAGCTAAAACGGCTGGTCAAGTTATGGAATCTATTTATAATCAGAATGGTTTTGTTTTAGAATCTCTTTCACAAACATCTTTTGATAATCAGCGGATTGCTAAGAATATTTCTGCTAAGGTAGCTCATAAAATTGGGGATGCAGATGAATTTAAACACGATGTGGGAATAGTCTATACAGATTCTCCTTTCGTTATTTCAATCTTTACCAAAAATTCTGATTACGACACTATTTCTAAAATTGCTAAGGATGTCTACGAGGTCCTAAAATGAGAGACCGCGATTTTTTAAATCATTTTCTAGAAAAAGGTTACTTTGAAGGACATTCAAGAGTTGTGCTGGCCTTGTCTGGTGGATTGGATTCGATGTTTCTTTTTCAACTTCTTTTGACCTATCAAAAAGAACTTGGTATTGAATTGTTTTTAGCTCATGTAAATCATAAACAACGACCAGAGTCAGATAAGGAAGAAAATGAATTAAGAAAATTAGCTGAACAAGCTGGAGTTCCAATTTATGTAGCTTGTTTTACTGGAGATTTTTCAGAAGCGAATGCTCGTCAATTTCGCTATGAATTCTTTAGAGAAGTGATTGAGAAAACTTCATCTACAGCTCTTGTAACAGCTCATCATGCAGATGATCAAGTTGAGACGATCTTTATGCGATTGATTAGAGGTGTTAGACTACAACATTTATCAGCTATTAAAGAAAGACAAATATTTGCTAAGGGAGAGTTGATTCGTCCTTTGTTGTCTTTTTATAAGAAGGATTTTCCTAAAATTGATCATTTTGAAGATTCAACGAATAAAGAAAATCACTATCTTCGCAATCGTATTCGCAACCTCTATCTGCCACAGTTAGAAAAAGAAAATGTTCAGGTAAAAAAAGCAATTTTAGAGTTTGGAAAAGAAGTTTCTGACTATCAAATTGCTTTGGCTGAATTATCTCAAGCGGTTGATGTAGAAGATTTAACTCAGTTTTTATCTTTTAGTGAAGCAACGCAAGGAGTTTTACTACAACAATACCTTCGTCGTTTTGCTGATTTAAATGTAACAAGAGAACAATTTCAAGAAATTCATCATATTTTAAAAACTAAGAGTCAATATCGCCATAATATAAAAAATGGTTATGAACTTATAAAAGAATACCAGCACTTTCAAATTAGTAAAATCAGACCAAAGTCTGATGAAAAAAGTAGTGAGTGTGTGTTAAACTATCAAAATCAAGTTTTTTATGAAGGTTTTCTATTTTCATTTGGAATCCCTCTAAAAGGTGAAAATATTCAACAAATAAATGTTTCCCGTGAAACATCATTGATTTTGCGGCATCGACAGCTAGGTGATTATTTGATAATAAATGGTCATCGAAAAAAAGTAAGGCGACTTTTTATTGATTTAAAAATACCTGCAGAAAAACGAAAAAATGCGATTATTGTTGAGCAATTTGGACAAATTTATTCAATTTTAGGAATCGAACTCAGTGATTTGAGTATAAAAATGAAAAATGATATAATGAACACTGTACTTTATATAGAAAAAATAGATAGGTAAAATCATGTTAGAACAAGATATCAAGAAGATTTTGATTTCACAAGATGAAATTACAGAAGCGGCTAAGAAATTAGGTGCTCAATTGACAAAAGATTACGAAGGTAAGAATCCGATTTTAGTTGGAATTTTAAAAGGATCCATTCCTTTTATGGCAGAATTAGTCAAATATATCGACACTCATCTTGAAATGGATTTTATGATGGTTTCTAGTTATCATGGTGGAACTGTAAGTAGTGGTGTCATCAATATCAAACAAGATGTCACTCAAGATGTTAAAGGTAGACACATTGTCTTTGTAGAAGATATTATTGATACTGGACAAACATTAAAAAGCTTGAGAGATATGTTTACTGCTAGAGAAGCAGCGTCTGTTAAGATTGTTACTATGCTGGATAAACCAGAAGGACGTACTGTAGAAATTGAAGCAGATTATACATGTTTTACAATTCCAAATGAATTCGTTGTAGGCTATGGTTTAGACTATAATGAAAATTATCGTAACCTTCCTTATGTAGGCGTATTAAAAGAGGAAGTTTACTCAAAATAGAAGGGTAAGTTGTTGAATGCAAAAACAAAATAATGGTTTTATAAAAAATCCATTTCTTTATTTGTTGATGATTTTCTTGCTAGTAACGGGATTCCAGTACTTTTTCGCTGGGAGAACTGCCGGGCACAGTCAACAAATTAAATACTCAGAATTGGTGCAGGAAATCACTAATGACAATGTAAAAGAAATAACCTATCAACCAAGTGGTAGTGTTATTGAAGTGTCTGGTGTCTATAAAACTGCTAAAACAGAAAAACCGGAAACAGGTATTCAGTTTTTCACACCTTCTGCAACAAAAGTAGAAAAATTTACAAGTATTATTCTTCCATCGGATACTACTGTAGCAGATTTGCAAAAACTAGCTGGTGAACACCAAACACAAGTTGAAGTCAAGCACGAAAGCTCAAGTGGTATGTGGATTAACATCCTAGTTTCGGTAGTGCCATTTGCCATTTTATTCTTCTTCCTATTTTCTATGATGGGAAATATGGGAGGAAATAGCGGACGCAATCCGATGAGCTTTGGGCGCAGTAAAGCTAAGGCCGCTAATAAGGAAGATATCAAAGTACGCTTTTCAGATGTAGCAGGAGCTGAAGAAGAAAAACAAGAACTTGTTGAAGTTGTTGAATTCTTGAAAGATCCAAAACGCTTTACAAAATTAGGTGCTCGTATCCCAGCTGGTGTTCTCTTAGAAGGACCTCCGGGAACTGGTAAAACATTACTTGCTAAAGCAGTAGCAGGAGAAGCTGGAGTACCGTTCTTTAGTATTTCAGGTTCTGACTTCGTAGAAATGTTCGTCGGTGTCGGTGCCAGCCGTGTACGTTCACTCTTTGAGGACGCTAAAAAAGCAGCACCAGCTATTATCTTCATCGATGAAATTGATGCCGTTGGTCGCCAACGTGGTGTCGGTTTAGGTGGAGGTAATGATGAACGAGAACAAACCTTAAACCAACTCTTGATTGAAATGGATGGTTTTGAAGGAAATGAAGGAATTATTGTCATTGCGGCAACAAACCGTTCAGATGTTCTTGATCCGGCTCTACTTCGTCCAGGACGTTTTGATAGAAAAGTATTAGTTGGTCGTCCAGATGTTAAGGGACGCGAAGCAATTTTGAAAGTCCATGCTAGAAATAAACCTTTAGCTGAAGATGTAGATTTGAAATTGGTAGCACAACAAACTCCAGGTTTTGTTGGTGCTGATTTGGAAAATGTATTGAACGAAGCAGCTTTAGTTGCAGCTCGTCGTAATAAATCAGTGATTGATGCTTCTGATATTGATGAGGCAGAAGATCGTGTCATCGCTGGACCATCTAAGAAAGACAAGACAGTTTCACAAAAAGAACGTGAGTTGGTTGCCTACCATGAGGCAGGACACACCATTGTCGGTCTAGTATTGTCAAATGCTCGTGTTGTTCATAAAGTTACCATAGTACCACGTGGACGTGCAGGCGGATATATGATCGCACTTCCTAAAGAAGACCAAATGCTTCTATCTAAAGAAGATATGAAAGAGCAATTAGCTGGCTTAATGGGTGGACGTGTAGCTGAAGAGATTATCTTTAACGTCCAAACAACTGGAGCATCTAATGACTTCGAACAAGCTACTCAGATGGCGCGTGCAATGGTTACAGAGTATGGTATGAGTGAAAAACTTGGTCCAGTACAATATGAAGGAAGTCATGCCATGTTTGGTGCACAAAGCCCTCAAAAATCAATTTCAGAACAAACAGCTTATGAAATTGACGAAGAAGTTCGTTCATTATTGAATGAAGCACGAAACAAAGCTGCTGAAATTATCCAGTCAAATCGTGAAACTCACAAGCTGATTGCAGAAGCATTATTGAAATACGAAACATTGGATAGTACACAAATTAAATCTCTATACGAAACAGGAAAGATGCCTGAAACAGTAGAAGAGGAATCACATGCACTATCTTATGATGAAGTAAAATCAAAAATGAGTGAAGAAAATTAATTATCTTAAATACTATAAACAGAGGAGGCACAAGTTTTCTCTGTTTTTTTAAAAAATTGAGGGAAATCTAATTTAAATCAAAAATTTTTATATAATAGAAAACAAAATACAAGTTCACCTATGTTAATGCTCTCTTAGAGAAAATGATTCAAATTTTCTGAAAATAAGAATACAACAGTTACTTGAGTAATATGAAGAAATATTTCAAAAAATGATATGTGCTTCATAAAAAACAATTATTGTAAGAAAAAAAATAACCGAAACTCTAGGCAGACGAACGATTT
>NZ_KQ970823.1:125750-157494 GCF_001579645.1 Streptococcus infantis | reverse complement strand
GGCTGTACCTGTAACTGCTTTATCACCAGCTTTAACTGGGTTCACAACTGGTGCATCTGGAGCTGTCTTATCATCTGCTTTCGCTACTGTTGCTGTAGTTGGAGTTGATGTATTGTTTGAAGCGTCTTTCGCTGTGACAGAGACTGTTTGACCTTCTTCCAAGCCGCTAACTGGAACGCTGAAGTTACCATCTTTGTCAGCTGTGGCTGTTGCTTTAGTGCCATCTGGAAGTTTTACTTCAACTGTTGAACCTGCTTCGGCTGTACCTGTAACTGCTTTATCACCAGCTTTAACTGGGTTTACAGTTGGGGCTGCTGGTGGTGTTGTATCTTTTACTTTAAATACATACTTCAGTAACTGTCCACCACTTCTAAGTCTTACAGTATTAGCACCAGCATTGTATGTCTCTGCTTTTTCAGAATTAACTTCTTTTAGTGTGTACCCTTTAGCTTCTAATTTGCTAATAGCTTTTTGAACTGCTTCAACAGAGTTCAAGTTAATAACTTCATCTCTATTTCCAGGGATCGCACTACTTGCTGCGAGTTCATTACCAGCTTCATCATAGAAGGCTACTTGTACAATTTGTGGTGCAGTAAACACAAATTTTTCAATTTGTACACGTTGTAAGTTGGTACCCGAACCCGTACTTCCTAAGAATGACAATGCATAAGTTGCATTTGAGGTGTTAAGAGCAGTCTTAGCACTTGGTTCCATGATTGAAGCATTCGCAGTCTTCAAATTAGTTGACCATTTTTCAGAACCGTAAGTTACAATAAACTCTTTTGTTTGACCTTTATATTCAATTTTAAAGTCTACCCATTGGCCACTTGGAGCTGGATTTAGAGCTTTTGCTGCTGAGCTACTTGTCGTTACCCTACCAGCATTATTTGATGAGTAGAATGAACCGAAGGCATTACTTCTCCATGCATTTCCACCATATCTTGGATCGGCTGATGCATTTTGGTTAGCATTTGGGTTAGAAGTGTTGTGCCATGAGTCTAGTTTGAAACCAAAGGCATTTTTGATAGTACCCATACCAATAGACGCTCCGGATTGACCAATAGTATCTACATTACCTGTATGGAAGACAAAGCCGACTCCATCACCACCTGGACGACCACCTACAGTATGACCTTCGTATTTATCACCAATATCTACCTTACCAGTAAAGGTAAAGTCTTCCCTAGGATCAATTTTAAAACGAAGGTAAGCACTACCAACTTGACCTGACACGTCATCTGTTAATTTAATTGTGCCAGACGTTTCATCATAATTTGCCGTACCACCTTCTTTAAAGAAACTATCAAAGTTATCTTTCGTTACTGTGACACGATCAAGTCTTGTTTCATCAACTGAACGTGATGTTCCTTCAGAAGTCGCACGTTTGTTTCTGACTTTAGGAGTTTCTGAAGAATCTGTAGTTTCTTCAGATGCTGCTTCAGTTGTTGTTTCAACTGTTGCTTCAGTAACTTCCTTCACGCTTGCCACTGCTTGATTCAAGCGTTCAACACTTTGGTTGACTTGTTCTTGGCTTGCAGAACCGTTCGCAACTAATGCTTCTGCTTCTGCAATTGCAGCTGTTACTTCAGCTTTAACCGAAGCTTCTTGAGCATCCAAGTTTTTAGCTTTTGCCTGTGCCAAAACAGCTTCTAGTTGAGATTTGTCAGCTGAAACGACAGTTGTTGCTGAATTTGCTTCCACTGTTTCAGTCGCAACTGGGCTAGTTGCTGCTGGTGCCGCATAGGTAGGCGCCTCTGCAGTAGGTTCAGCTTGTGTTGCTGAAGTTGTAGCTTCTGCCTTAGCTTCTACATTATCAGCGTGAACCGTTGGAGTAGCTAAAGTTGCTCCAACTGCAAATACTAGCGAACAACCAAACAAGAAATGTTTTCCTTTTTTGATCATCCGCCAGTTCTTTTGTTCCGCATTTTTACGGTTAAAATACATCACGTATCTACTTTTTTATTTTTGTAATATTGTATTTCACATACAGAACCATTATAACTTATTCGCTTTCAATATTCAAATTATTTGTTTTATTTTTTAAAAAAGGTCTATTTTATATAAATACATATGCTTGGTATCCTTTTCAACCTATAAATACAAGTATTTTTGATGTGAAAATAAGATTGATTATTCCTGGAAAACATTGAAAATAGTGATTTTTTGTCAATTTTTATTTTATGCGTTTTTTAAAAACTTATTTTTATTTTATTTGTGATTGTTTGCATATTTTTTACAAAAAAAGATTTATGTCGGATCTAAAAACATTTTAGTTTCTATTTTCTAAAATAAGAGAGTATTCACTCCATAAAAAAGGCGGTGGGACAGAAATCGATAGACCAAAGTCTCGATTTCGTAGTCCCAGCCCCGCGAGGATGATTAGAAGCTTTTTGGAGTCCAAAAGACGAACAAAAAGTTCAATCAGCTACCGCGTCAAAGTTTGATTCCTAATAAAAAATGAGGTCGGGATCTTTTGTCCCAACCTCCAGTATATAAATTTATTTTACTTCAAATCCTTCTGCAACTGCGTCCGCAAAGTTTTCTTCAACGATACTTGCACAGTGGTCGCAGATGGTTGCGTTATAGCTACGTTCTGCTGTACTTGGATCGATACGACGGCAACGGTCACACACTTCACCTGCAGCGCGTTCAACTGTGAAGGCTACATCTTCGAAGCTAACTGCGCCTTCTGGAGCTGGCCCTTCTGCGATGGTCAATTCTGAGACGATCAAGAGTTGAGCAACATTGCTATCAACAGCTCCAAGAAGAATTTTCACGACTTCGTTTGGATAAACTGTCAAATGAGCTTCAAGGGATTTACCGATTACTTTAGCATTACGCGCTTCTTCCAAGGCTTTTTGAGCTTGTCCACGGAAGTCCATGAAGGCTGCCCATGTGTCCAAGATTTCCTCTTGGTTCGCAAAGGTTTGAGCTTCTGGCAATTCTGATAATTGAACGAAGTCTTCAGCTTCAAACTCAAGATATGACCAGATTTCTTCCGCAGTGTGAGGAAGGATTGGTGTCAAGAGTTTGGTGATTTTTACAAGGATATCGTAGAAGACAGTTTGCATTTGACGGCGTTCAAGTGATTTGGCACCTTCGATGTAGACAACATCTTTGGCAAAATCAAGGTAGAAGGCAGACAAATCAACGTTGATAAAGTTAACAAGCGCCTTGTAGATGGTCAAGAATTCAAAGTTGGCATAAGCATCACGAATGGTCTTAACAAGCTGGTTAAAGCGGATGGTCATGTACTTGTCAACTGAACGTAATTCTTCGTAAGCCACTGCATCCTCAGCTGGGTTAAAGTCAGATGTGTTAGCAATCAAGAAACGAAGGGTATTACGGATCTTACGGTAAGTCTCAGAGACTTGGCTCAAGATATCCATAGAGATACGCACGTCGTTGCTTGAGTCAACACTTGTTACCCAGAGACGCAAGATTTCCGCACCGAATTGTTTTTCAACATCGCTTGGAGCAATGGTATTTCCAAGAGATTTAGACATCTTCTCACCTTTACCGTCAAGGGCAAAACCTTGTGACAAGATTTGTTTGTATGGTGCTACTCCATGGTTGGCAACAGATGTGATGAGTGAGGAGTTGAACCAACCACGGTATTGGTCAGAACCTTCAAGGTAGAGGTCAGCTGGGTATTTTAGTTCTGGTCGGTTAACCACAACCCCGTTCCACGAAGAACCTGAGTCAAACCAAACGTCCATGATGTCTGTTTCTTTCTTGAATTCACCATTTGGTGAACCTGGATGTGTAAATCCTTCTGGCAAGAGGTCTTTAGCATCACGTTCCCACCAGATGATGGATCCATGCTCTTCAAAGAGTTGAGCTACATGCTCAATGGTTTCAGCTGTCATGATTGGTGTGCCGTCTTCAGCATAGAAGATCGGAAGCGGAACACCCCAAGCACGTTGACGAGAGATAACCCAGTCACCACGGTCACGAATCATGTTGTAAAGACGGACTTTACCCCATTCTGAATGGAATTTCACTTTTTCAATTTCATCCAGGATTTCTTGACGGAATTTGGATACAGAGGCAAACCATTGTGGCACTGCACGCCAGATGATTGGTTTTTTCGTACGCCAGTCAAATGGGTATGAGTGAGAGATTTCTTCTTGAGCAAGAAGGAGGTTGCCTAGTTTCTCGATAACAGTTGGAACCACCTTGTCATAGAATTGACCTTCGAACTCAGCGCCAGCATTAGCCATCATAATTCCGCGTTCGTTAACTGTCACAGCAACTTCAAGACCATTAGCCACACCAACATTGTAGTCGTCCTCACCAAAACCAGGAGCTGTATGGACGATACCTGTACCAGAGTCAGTTGTAACGTGGTCACCAAGGATAACGAGTTCATCTACTGCAGTATCCCATGGGTGTTCTGTCACGATATGGTTCAATTCTTGACCACGATAAGTCGACAAAACTTGAACATCAGTCCAGCCAAATTTCTCAGACAAGCTGTTCAACAATTCAGCAGCAACCACAAACTTAAGAGTTTCACCAGCAGGTTGAACCAAAACGTAATCAATATCCGCACCAACAGTCAAACCACGAGAAGCAGTGATGGTAAATGGAGTAGTTGTCCAGACAACGATATAAGTATCTGTATCTAGAACACCTTTGCCATCCTTGACCTTATTGGCATAGTAAAGTGATGTTGAAACCAAGTCATGGTATTCAATTTCTGCTTCAGCAAGCGCTGACTCAGATGACCATGACCAGTAAACTGGCTTGGCACCACGGTAGATATAGCCCTTGTTAGCCATCTCGCCAAAGACACGAATTTGCGCTGCTTCATAGTCAGGGGTCAAAGTTACATATGGATTTTCCCAGTCACCAGAAACACCTAAACGTTTGAAGTCTTCGCGTTGTTTATCTACTTGAGAAAGAGCGTATTCACGGCAAAGTTTTAAGTACTCAACCAAATCCATCTCTTTGCGTTTGACACCCTGTTTTGCCAAAACTTGCTCGATTGGTAGTCCGTGTGTATCCCAACCTGGGATGTATGGTGCGTAGAATCCTGACATAGACTTAGAACGAACAATGATATCTTTTGAAATCTTGTTCATAGCATGACCAACGTGGATATTTCCGTTAGCGTATGGAGGGCCATCATGAAGAGTGAAATGAGGTTTTCCTTCATTTAATTCTTGACGGCGTTGGTACAATTTTGCTTCTTCCCATTCTTTTTGCCAAACTGGCTCTTTAGTTGGAAGGCCTGCACGCATTGGGAAGTCAGTTTTCCCAAGATTTAAAGTTTCTTTGAGTTTCATGATATCTCCTTTTTTATATAGACAAAATAAAAACCACGACTCGCTAAAAAGGACGAAAATCGTGGTACCACCTTTGTTCGGAAAAAGAACTAGTCTTTCTCCCTCTTTTCCCGTAACGTGGGGAACGTCAAATCCTACTAACTTCAGACTTGATAACTTGAGAGGATAATCTCATCAACAGGGATTGTAGGACTTCCACCATCGCCTACTCGCTGTAAATATGTTTGGTTAGATCTTGTTCTCAGATTTTCTTTCTTATAAAAGATCAATAGATTCTGTCAAGGGTGCTGGTTGAGAATCTTGGTTTGAAGAAACGACTCCTTCTACTACTGAGCTAGCAGTATCTGGAACTGTTTCTTTTTGTGATTCAGCCAATTCTCGATTAGCTGCTTCAATGCGAGCTTGGAGCTCTGCTACCTCCTCTGGTGAAAACTGACGAGTCATGTCAATTGGTTCTTCATCATGATATCCAGTTACATCTTCACCCAAAACTTCTCCGACAACTTCTTTAAAAGCTTCGTCACTTGTTTGAAGGTAAGTTGCTGTCGGACGCAAAATTTCTTCCCAGTCAGAAGAGTCTACAATGGCCAATTGACTCTCAATCGTAGATTTCAAACGTTGATGGAAGACACGGCTCTTATTCTTTAATTCTTCTGTCTCTACTGCAACCTTCTTAGCATTATCCGTAGCTTGACGCAAGATTTCATTAGCCTTATATTTAGCTTCATCAAGCAGACGCTGGGCATCTTGTTCAGCCTGTTTAAGGATATTTTGAGAGCGTTCATTTGCAGCTTGTTTGACACGTTCTGCAGTATCTTGAGCAATCAATACAGACTGGCTCAATGACTCCTTAATCTCATCGAAATAAGACAAACGTTCCTCTAAATTTTTAATGTGTTGCTCTTTTTCATGGTTACTACGAACAAGCGTTTCATAATCACGAACAACAATATCTAGAAATTCATCAACTTCTTCAGGATTAAAACCTCTAAACTTGGTACTAAAGGTTTTATCCTTGATTTCTAACGATGTAATTGGCATATTTTTCCTCACTTACTTAATAAAAAATAGAATCATTCAATGGTTCTGGTTCTTGCTCGTTTGTCACTGTTCTTTTAGGAAAATCATCAGTAAAAGACGAAAGACGTTCTTCTAATCTTTTGATATAGACTTCAGTTTCATCCTTGTAACGGACTAGTTCCTCATAGTCAAAATAAATCTTATCCAAAAATTCGTCAACTTCTTCCTTATTATAGCCTCTGAATTTAATGGAGAAAGCTTTATCAATAATTTCTTGTGGTGTAATCGACATTTTTCTTCTCACTTACTTAGTAGTAATTGGACTGTTATTTTTTTCTTATCTTTTTTGGTTTGACCATTTTCTTTGAGTAAGATAATCCGTCCAAAACGTCTGACACTTACTAAATCACCTAATTTAACTTGGTAGTCAGATTTTTCAACCAGATGGTAATTTACCTGAACAAATTTTCTTTCTAATAAATCAGCTGTCTGAGAGCGAGACAATTTCAGAACATTTGACAAGAAAGCATCCAAGCGCATACTCGGAACTAAAACTTCCTTTTCCTGATAATCACTCTCGGCTTCTACCAATTCTTCAAAGGATACGACTTCTAGTTTGACAGGCAATCTAGCAATCTTATGAATTCCATCTTGAAAGAGAGAAGTGAATTTTTGGTCCACAATGATTTGGGCTCTATTTTCCGTAACTAAAATATCACCAAATAATTTGCGATCAATTCCCAGACGATTCAGAACGGTTCCTAAAATCTTGGAATGAGTCAATTGATCAAACTTACTAGAATAAACAATCTCAAGTAATTCCATTTCAAAATCCGCCAAAGTCGGTATGAAATAATCTGGTGCAAGAAGCACACGACTATACTCACTAGGCACAAAATCATTGCTTGAAAAAACTTGAATCCCATGATGATTACCCAATGTCTTTAAAATAAAGACCTGATGGGGATTGATAAAGGGAGTTAGGATGGGAGCGTAGTGCTCTTCAACCTGCCTAAGCCACTCCAATCCCTTATCAATGAAAGGAATATCCTCGACTGAGAAATGCTGATAAATATCTTTTCTCATGCTAGTATTAAAAGAAAACGGATCAGATAGTTACCGACTAAATGAACTAAAATGACAGCCACCCAAACTGTAAAATCAAAACCACCAACCCTTAGCGGCAAACGTCTCAAGGGTTGAAGGATAGGTTTGACTAAGCTAGTTAACAAACGACCTAGTGCTGTATCATAGGCATTGGGTAACCAAGATAATAGAGCAAAAGCTACAAGTATCCATGAATAGATAGTTGCAGCATTCTGTATTAAACGAATTAGAAAAATCATTACTTCACTCGATTTCTCTTCATATCAAAATCAAACTCTTCACCGTGAGAACCATCAGGCAAGCGAATGTCTTCAATATTAACCACAACTCCTACTGGTGTCAAAAGATACATAGTATTTGCAACTTTTCTCAATTCACCAGCTAGCACATGACGAGCTCCATCTAAGTAATCTAGACAGCGTCGTGCTTGTACTTCAGTCATATATTGGAAGTCAATGAGAATACTTTCGTTACCTGCCAACAAATCAACGATATCTGTTGCATCTTCGTAGCGACGAGGATAACGAACATCAATAGTTACCTTTTCTGTGCTACGATGGCTCTGCATCGCCAACTCTTGCTGACGAGCATGAAGGCGCGTAATATTTTTCTCTTTAGAATTCACTTGTGAAGATTGTGGTGATTGTTGAGCTCGTGGAAGTTCTTCCTTTGGAGCCGAAACTGAAGTTAAGGTTTGTTCAGACTTTAATTCAGCAACGCTTGGTGCCACCTCTTCTCCATCTTCAGTGAAATAATCTATAAACTTATCAAATTTATCTTTTAGTGACATGGTTATTTCCTATTTAAAAAATGCTGTACCGATTCGAACGAAAGTTGAACCACATTGAATCGCTTCTTTGAAGTCTCGACTCATACCCATACTTAGTTCGGTCATCGGCATATTAGGGAGATGTTTTTCTTGAATGGTTTTTTGCAATTCTTGCGTTTCTTTAAATATGTCTAGTAACTCTTGACTAGTTGCTTCAAATGGAGCCATGGTCATCAGACCTACATACTCAATCTGGTCTAATTCTGAAAGTTCTGGTAAGAGAGCTAACAATTCTTCTTTCGAAAAACCGTGCTTACTTTCTTCCTTAGAAATATTTACTTGCAAAAAGCACTTAATCTTGTGGTCCGCTCGTTTTTGAATTTCCTGAGCTAGCTTTAAGGAATCTAAAGCATGAAAATAATCCACATAAGAAATCACTTCCTTGACTTTACGTCTCTGTAAGGTTCCAATCAAATGCCAGGTAAGATTCTTATCACTCAGAGCATGATACTTGTCAAGAAATTTATCAACACGGTTCTCACCAATGTGTTGCACTCCTTGCGAAACCAAAGCTGAGGCTGTTTCAACATCTACATATTTGGTCACCGCAATCACAGAAACCGAATCGTTTTCACGACCGGCTTCCTGAACTGCATTCGATATCTGTTGAAAAACAAGGTTCGTATTTTCTTTTAAATTCATCTTCATTAACGATTTTTAAAGAATGGTGGTGTTTCCAACTCGTCTTCATCTGTCGCTGTTGGAACTTCAAAACGTTCCACTGGAGAAACAACTGGTTCTCCTTGACGAACGATGGCATCGCGTCTCAAGTCCCAGTCACCAAAGGCTGATGTCTTTGGTGCTTCTTGACGGCGATAACTTGGAGTTGGAATTTCTACTGTATCAGCCATATCAAAATTACGATCAAAAGTTTGTGCATGGCTAGTTCGAGCAGGTTCACGGTGTGTTGCTTGGCGTGGTTGAGCAGTTACAACTTTCTCAACTTTGTCCTGACGTACTCCTGTCGCAACAACTGTCACGCGGATTTCGTCTTTCATTGTCTCATCAATAGATGTTCCAAGCCAGATGTTAACACCATGACCAGCTGCTTGGTTCACAATTTCTGATGCTTCTTCAGCCTCAATCAAAGTCAAGTCCAAGCCACCAGTTACGTTGACAATCACATCTTCTGCTCCATCGATAGTTGTTTCAAGAAGTGGTGAGTAGATTGCTTTACGAGCAGCTTCTACAACACGTTCTTCACCGCTACCGATACCAATCCCCATAAGGGCATTACCTTTATTGGCCATAACAGTCTTAACGTCTGCAAAGTCCAAGTTAATCAAACCAGGATTTGTAATCAAATCTGTAATCCCTTGTACACCTTGACGAAGAACGTTGTCTGCTTCACTCAATGCTTCAAGAAGTGGAGTTTTCTTGTCAACAATTTCTAGCAAGTTGTTGTTTGAGATAATCAAGAGTGTATCAACATGCTCACGAAGTTCGTTAATCCCTTCGATAGCAAATTGTCCACGTTTGCTTCCTTCAAAACCAAATGGACGAGTTACAACACCTACTGTCAAAGCTCCGAGGCTTTTTGCAATACGAGCGATAACTGGTGCAGCACCTGTACCAGAACCACCACCCATACCAGCAGTGATGAAGACCATATCAGCACCGCTGATTGCTTCTGTCAATACTTCTTCGCTTTCTTCTGCAGCTTTACGACCAACTTCAGGTTGACCTCCTGCACCAAGTCCGCGAGTCAATTTAGGACCGAGCTGAATAACTGTCTCAGCTTTTGTACTGCTCAAAGCCTGTACATCTGTGTTGGCTGCGATAAACTCAACGCCAGAAACGCCTTCGTCAACCATACGGTTGATGGCATTTCCACCGCCACCACCGACACCGATTACTTTAATTACTGCACCTTGTGCAGCTGCTGTATCAAATGAAAATGTCATATTTATATTCCTCTATTTTATTCGTCAAACATACTTCCAATCAAGCTACGGAAACGATCCGTCAATTTACCCTTGCTCTTTTCTTTTGATTGAAGAGGAGCTACTGGTTCAACAGATTGAGTTGTTTCAGGCTCAGAAGGTGTCACTGTATTAAATACTGATCGTGGAGAAACAGGTGAAACTGGTTGAGCTGAATTTCTAAAATCAATCGGTTGATTGCGTAAACTTTGGTCGCCTCGAATTGCTCGTTGTGCCAAAACATTCACTTCAGTAAGGCTGCCAGCGAATTCTGACAAGCTGATGACATGAGCAAAAGCAGGGTTGCGAATACCAACTTGATTTGGCACGAATAACTTAACACGTACTCCAAATACTTCTTGGGCTAATTCAACAACACCTGGAAGAAGGGCATTTCCACCAATTAAGACAATACCCCCTGGCAAGTCTAGTAGGTGACGTCTTTCCAAGTCTTGCTTAATTTGCTCAAAAATGTGCTTAAGTCTTGCTGAAATAATCTCAGCCAAGTATTCCTCAGTCACTTCAACGGGTTCAACCTCACCGATCACTTCAACTTGGAAGGTTTCCTTGCTAGCTAGCGGTGGATAAGCTTCCCCGTAGTTCAGTTTTAGACCTTCTGCAATTTTCTTAGAAGTCCTAAGAACTTTAGAGATGTCTTTTGTGACATAGTCGCCACCCTCTTGGTTGACATTTGTGTATTGAAGTTCTTGGTTGCGAATAGTGGCAACAGTCGTTTGGCCACCGCCCATGTCAATAACAGTCGCACCAAACTCGCGTTCACCTTCGTTCAAGACTGAATGAACCATTGCAAGAGGTGAAATAATCACGTTATCAATTTGAACTCCAACACGCTCAACAGTTTTACGAAGATTGTGGAGGATAGTACGTGGACCAGTATACAAGAGACCGCGCATTTCCAAACGCACGCCCATCATACCACGAGGATCACGAATTCCTTGGAATCCATCTACGACAAATTCCTCTGGGATAAAGGTGATGACTTCACGGTCTGGAGTCATACTTTTAGTCAAGGCTGATTTAACTACGTTCTCAACGTCTTGATCCGTAATTTCCTTGGTGTCTGATGTCACTGGAATCATGCCTTGAGTTGGCTCAACTTGCAACAAATTAGCTGGCAAACTAACGTTTACAGACTTAATTGAAATCCCTGCTTTTTCTTCTGCTTGAGAAATTGCAGACTTAATAGCAGTCGCTGCTGCTTCGATGTCAACGATAATCCCATCTTTGACACCTTTACTTTTGGCATTGCTTACGCCAATTACATTTACTTCACCATTTACAAGCTCTGCAACCAACACTTTAATAGAGCTAGTTCCGATATCTAAGCCTGTAAAAAAACCATTCCTAGTCATTACACTGCGTCCTCTCTATCTTCCAAGTTTCACACTTCTATTTTTAATAGCTACACCAAGGCATAACTACTCACAGAATATTATAACACAAAAAATACATTCGTGCTCAAATTTTCTAACATTTACACAAGCTTTTTCTTGAATTTTTATAATTCTACGATAATTTCATCAGTGAGTAAATAAAAAAGAAAGAGAATCTATTTTCTCTCTCTTTTAGTAAACATTTTTGCTTCAAGTAAGCTTATTTTTTAACGTCTTGTTTATAAAATTCTTTCAAGGCATCTTGCCACGTCGGAATGACAAAGCCAGTAGCTTTAGCTTTAGCAAGGCTCATTGTTGAGTTTAGCGGACGTTTAGCTTTTGCCGGAAATTGACTTGAATCTACTGGCTTAACTTCGACATCTGTATCTTTCAAAATCTCAACTGCAAAATCATACCATGTTGTGTCGTCTGTCGCATCGTTTGACAAATGATAATAACCAAAATCCTTGCGGTTTTCAGCTAGGTAAGTCATAAATTCAGCCAAGGTACGGGTCCAGGTTGGACGACCATGTTGATCATTTACAACCGTCAAGGTCTTATGTGTTTTCGCAAGATTTTGCATGGTAAACACGAAGTTTTTGCCGTAATTTCCAAAAACCCAAGCTGTACGGATAATATAGAAGTTTGAAACGTATTTCTCTACAAGCTCCTCTCCCATACGCTTAGTCCGACCATATTCTGTCTGTGGATCTGGGCGGTCATCAACTTCCCACTCTTGTCCAACTGGTTTCTTACCATCAAAGACATAGTCCGTAGAAATATAAACTAGGGTTGCACCATGCTTTTCAGATGCTTTTGCGACATTTTCTGTCCCCGTAACATTGATGGCAAAGTCCAATTCTTTCCCCTCATCCTCTGCCGCATCAACAGCTGTGTAAGCTGCACAGTGGTAAACTAAAGTCGGTTTCACTTGAGCAAAAACTTTCTCAACCTTCTCTGCATTGGTGATGTCCATTTCAGCCACATCAATGTTGAAAGTGGATAGTAAATCATCGGTTTATCATAAACCGGCATCAATTGTTTTGATGCAGCTCGAGTCAACGGATATAAACGCGTCCCCGAACCACCCGCGAGAATAATCCCTTTCATAGTAGGGTACCTTTATTTGTTGTTAAACAATCATTAAATTGTTAAAAATGCATGTCTTAGTAACCAAACTCATCCGTTACTACACTAAGTGCACGTTCAATAACCACATGCATATCATAGTATTTATAGTCTGCTAGACGTCCACAGAAGATGACCTTGTCATTTTTGGCTGCTTCTTCTTGGTACTTAGCAAATATAGCATTATTTTTGTCGTCATTAATCGGATAGTATGGTTCATCCCCACGTTTCCAATCGGCTGGGTATTCGCGAGTAATGACCGTCTTCGGTTGTGTACCATACTCGAAGTGCTTATGCTCAATGATACGAGTAAAAGGAATCTCACGCTCTGTGTAGTTGACCACTGCATTTCCTTGATGGTTTTCCTCATCCAAGACTTCATGTTCAAAACGAAGACTGCGATACTCCAACTCACCATGTTTGTAATCAAAGTACTGGTCAATCATTCCTGTAAAGACAACTTTTTCAGCTGAAGCTTCAAGTTCTTCACGATTAGCAAAGAAGTCAACACCAAGTTCTACTTCTACATCGCCTAGCATGTTTTCAATGATGACGTTGTACCCACCGATTGGAATTCCTTGGTAACGGTCATTAAAGTAGTTATTATCAAAAGTCAATCGAACTGGAAGACGTTTGATGATAAATGGCGGAAGGTCTGTTGCAGAACGGCCCCATTGTTTTTCAGTGTATCCCTTGATCAACTTTTCGTAGATATCTGGACCAATCAACTTGATAGCTTGTTCTTCAAGGTTTTTAGGCTCAACATCTTTCATGTCAGCCGTTTGCTCGGCAATCTTATCCTTAACTTCTTGCGGAGTCTTGGTTCCCCACATAGCGTAGAATGTATTCATATTAAAGGGAAGATTGTATAGACTGCCCTTGTAGTTGGCTACTGGTGAGTTGATATAGTTATTAAACTCAGCAAACTGGTTGACATAGTCCCAAACTTTTTTGTTTGAAGTATGGAAAATGTGAGCACCGTACTTGTGAACGTTGATACCTTCAACATTTTCACAATAGATGTTTCCACCAATGTGATCACGCTTGTCAATCACTTTTACTTTTTTGCCACGTTTTGTAGCTTCGTGTGCGAAAATTGCTCCAGACAAACCTGCACCAACGATAAGATAATCGTACATTTTTTCTCCTTTTTATAATTTAACGATTCGATTAAGATAAGGAACTTTCATTAACATTCGAATAACAATAAAGCTTACACACAATGTGAATATAGAAAATAGTAAGTATGACCCTACAAAACTAAAACCAAATAGTTTTTCCCACATCTTCATAACATAAGTGTGTACTATGAAAACCCCCATAGTTTGATTAGAAAGAGAAACAATCCATTTACTCTTATCTCCATTCAAATCAAGTGTGAATACCGTCAAAAAGATGCCTAAAGTTACAATCTTTACAAATAAAATATCATAATAATATTCGGCAAAAAGATTATGATAAATAGTTTTTGCTAAGAAGAATAATATTACTGGCGAAATCAATAACAAAAGTACTGCAACTACTTTCATCCATCTCTTAAAACCATTTTTTATAATATCTTTATCAAATTGAGCTACCAAACCTCCTAAAATGTAGTAGAAAAACCACGTCCATAACCTAAAAGTTTGTATAACATATGACTGTAATGGCATTTGAAGTACGACATTTGCTAACTCAAATATCAAACCAATAGAGATCAATAAAGATAAAATGTATAGATAGCTTCTTTTTGAATTTAGAAATTTTTTTAAAATCGGTAAACATAAATAGATAAGTATTAGTGCACCAAAAAACCAAAACTGAAAAAAATAACCTTTTTGTAGCAAAGATCCTACAATTTTTTTTATTGGATTAGTTGTGAAATCTCGCTTAAAAAACCATACGATAAATGTCCATGATGACACTGTTATTAGAATCCATTTTACTTTCTGGAGTATGTAGGGGTAAGTTATTTCTCTCTTTCCTAACAATAAATAACCATTGACCATAAAAAACAGTGGAATAGAGTATGTACCTAAATAATATAAATAGGTCAAAAGATTCCATGAACCTGTTTCTTTAAATCCACCCATTGTTGTATGAAGTAAAACAACTCCAATACATGCAAGCACTTTTAGTAGATCTAGGTTGATATTTCGAATTTTTCTCATTCTACTTCTTCCTAATGATTTGTTTTAATTCTTTTACATCCACCACTTTCAGAGATAGAATTGCGAAAAGATAAATGATTCCACCAAGCACTGCAAATGCTAGAACATTTAAGGTTGGTGTAAAATGGATAATTGTTTTTGAGCCAAGCAAAAGACCATACATGATAGCTGATGCAAGTACAATTTTGGTCATAGATCCGATGATTGCAACTTCCTTTAGGTATCTGCGGGTAAAGTATAATTGAATTGCCCACACTAGTGCTTCTGTTAAAACAGAGACAATAGCTGCTCCGATATAACCAAGTTTAGGAAGAAATAGCAAGTTCAAGCCTACACTAATTATTGCGGGAGCCGTTGTTGAAATCATGAATTCTTTATTTCGGTTATGAGGTATCAGTATCTGAATTCCCATTATATTAGTCCAACCGATAAAGAACATACGGAAGATCATAATGGCAATTGCATATCGTGCATCTTGAAAATCTTGTCCAAGGAAAAATTGAACAAAGTCATCATTCACAATTAACATCCCCGCTATAATCGGGAAAATGACCAAATTATAAATGAGGAAAGACATTTCATGCATTTTATTGACTGCCTTTTGTTCACCTGTTGATAGCAGATGCGCAACACGAGGTAACATGACGCTTCCTAATGAAGTTACCAAGGTCAAAAGGATGTTGACTAATTTTAGAGCCTGGTCATAGATTCCTACATCTTTAGTAGATGCTAATGCTCCAAGCATGGTGCGATCTAGCGTAACATACAAAGAAATAGCCACTTGGGGAAGGAATAATAATATGACAGGTTTCAAATGATGCCTAGCATAATCTATATCAAAATGAGGTCTACCAATAAACTCTTGGGCGGGTAACCACATACTGAGTTGCCCCAAGAGTTCAAAGATGGTTAGCAAAAAGACATAGAGGTAAAGGTCATTTGCAGATTTGACAAAAAGGAAGATAGAAATTACCCCAACGAGTTTTACCGTTATATTGCGAACAGTTATTTTTCGAAAATCCTCCAACCCTTGAAAAAGCCAGGAAATGTCTAAGCCTTTAGAAAGCAAACTCAATCCCAGAATATAGGCGACTGGATTTTGCATAAAGGAAAGATTCAGACAAAGAAGACCATACAAAGCTAGAGAAAGGACGGTTGCACCTAATTGCAGAGAGTATATTCCCCAAAAATTTTTTTCAATTTCCTTGCGATGTCCTGAAATGACCTTGGTCCCATAGTTGGCAACTCCTAAAGTCGCTAAGAGGATAAAATAAGTAACAATGGAGTTAAAATAACCATAAGTCCCTAGATCATCCGATGAAAAAACTCGTGTTACATAGGGAGTCGTAATAATCGGGAGAATAATCACCAACAATTGATAAGAAAGATTGTAGGCATAATTTTTTAATACTTTCATTTATAGTACTTTCACTTTATATTATTTTAAAAATAGTATTTAATTTATCTTCTTGATTAACGCTAATAAGTAACTTTAGTTCCAATCTATATATTATGTAAATTTATATATGTTCGATAAAAATTTTTCGAGAAGATAAATTACTTGAAACTCATATAGTATGAAATATCAATATTCTTAAATATTAGAACTCCTTGAAAGAAAATCACCTTCCAGATTATGTTTTCTCTCAAAAATTACATAACCTAAAAATAATATAGAAGGATTGTGTGAAATCTCTAGCAGTTGAGGGTCGTAGATACTATGCAAAGTTAATATAAGCAACATTGCTGTATAGTAACTACTTTTGGCTATACGATGGTAGGATAGGAGATAGAATCCAAATATAATTGAAACAAGGATCACTACCCCATAGTTAAAAAGAACATTTAAGAATGATGAATCTACATAATCATATCTTAACTCAGACAGCCACTGTGACTGGGTTATCCAACTGATTTTCTGTCCAAAGAGTGTAATACCATATTTATACCAAGCCATACTAGCTAATTGTAATCGTCCTGTTAATGCTATATTTAAATAATAACCTAGCTCTGAGCCAACGTTGTAAAGGTATACTGTTCCTAAAGATATAGACAGGCCAATCACCATTATATATCTGTTTATAAAATTGTTTTCTTTTTCTATTTTAAACCATTTTAAAAAACAAACTAATAGTAAAATTAATACACTAAATATAGCTGCTGATTTAGTGTCTGTTCTTGTATATAAGTACATGTTGACGCCGAAAAAAGAAATTATTTCAAGAATTTTCATTTTTCTTTGTTTTAAAAATGTATAAAATAGAGTTAAATGGAAAAAATAATTTGATGAAAAACTAGCATATTTGTAACCAAGACCAAATCGAAAACTACCATCTTTTCGTATTGAAACCTTCGCTGTCTCGCCTATTATATCGAGTTTATAACAGATTGCTACCAAACTCATTAAAATTATTATTTCAAAAATCCAAACTTTCAAAAGATGAGAGATAGAAATATCCTTTGAATTAATTAACAACAATACTATTGGAAAAATTAAATAGTATGCCTGAGTATTGTATGCAATCATGCACGCAACAAAAATTAGAACTCCAGCTATTATTAATTCTCTTTTAGTAAACTTACTAAAAAAGAATTTAATAACTAAAATTATACAAGAGAAGTATAATAAAAGTTTATTTAATTCTGAAAAAAAGGAATTTTTTCTACAAACATTGTTCTAGAAATAAAATCACTAAAAATAATAAAAACAAATGCTATGTAATATAATACTTTTTGTACTTGTTGTCTACCCATCTACTCCTCTTCCTATACAAGATTGTATTACTCTTCGATAATAATAACCTTCTCTCAATTTCTCACCAATTTTCATAGCGTTCTTCTTAAGTAATTCGTACTCGTCTACTGATATTTCCTGAAGAACCTTCTCTACATCCAAAAGGTTATCAACAAGTATCCCTACATTATTTTCCTGAATAAACTTTGCCATAGCTGCTTCTTTCCAAATAATTACAGGTAGTCCTGAAGCCAAATATAGTGATGTTTTATGAGGATTATTATAACGAAGATAATTCCCTGTTATTCCAAAACAAGTCTCTATACTGTCCCCATCCCAAACTAATCCAAATTTTCCTTCTATTTTTTTAGGTAATTCATCCGGTTTAAAGCTTCCTAAGTATTCTACATTTTCACCTAAATCTTGACTTTCATCAAAATTAGGACCAAATAAATTCAATTTGAATCCTAAATTACTATCTATTAATTTGTATAAATATGGACTCTTATCTTTCGAAAGATTACCTGCTATAACTATACCTTCACTATTTTGTTTACATTTTGCATCTACTGTACATACATAATCAAAGATTTCTATACAGCTTAACTGATCCTTGGTAAATCCTTTTGTAATGAGATAATTCTTCATATTATTATTATGACAAATAATCTTATCAAACATGGGTAACAATAAATTATCTGCCAAAGTAACTATTTCTGAAGATGAATGTAGACCTATTCTCAATGAATCCAGATCATGTATTACAGCTATAAACTCTATTTTCTTATATTTCTTCAATAAGGGGATAAATTTTATAGCATCTTTAACTCCATAAGTTGGATATTGATAAATAACTATATCATTTCTCTTAAGTTTATAAAATAGACTTAACCAAAATAGGATAATCTTTAGTTTCCTTATCAATTTGTTTTCGTTTTCATCAATTTTGATAGTTAAATTTTTGAAGTTTAAGTTTTGACTTATTAAATATATATCGTTAGGAGCTTTTGGTCCAGCTGTATTCTCTTCTCTTTTTTTATATTCAACATAATATATCAATTTCATTACTCTTTCTACATATACTTCTCATAGCTTGATTGAGTAGGATATTTCTTATCTAAAATTTTTAAAAGTTTTTCTCTTGTACTATTGAAGTCATCTATTTTCTCTCCATCATTTATACAAATAACTTTATGCTTTGATTGGATAATTTCCTGCTCAACATTTTCAATATCCTTCACACCATATCCTTTTCCAAAAGATACATTTTGAGGCTCAAACTCTCCTTGGCATAAATTCCAATAGCGCATCAGCCAATGACTAATCTCAGTTTTTTCTCTGAACCTGTGACTATATGTTTCTAAAAACATCTTACTTTCTTTTTCATAAAGCAATTTAAAAGTACTTTTTTTATGTGAAATCGGTGTATGGCTATCATAGAATCCCAATACTGGTTTCCAAAGTAAAGCTATTACATTCTTTAGTAGTTGTTTTTTGTAGCCTAAACTAAAAAATTTCGTTGTAAATTTCGATAATATAGTTGATGAATTAAAATACTTATTAATAATTTCAATATTAGTTAGAACAATCCCTGATATACCATTAACTTCTGGTATTATAGGACTAAATACACCTATATCTCTTGGTAAATTATTTTTAAAAAAATCCTCTGGATACACATAATCGTTAAGCAACATATCATCATTAAATAAAACGAATTGTTCTGATAATTCACATATATTATGAAAGTTTAATTCTATTACATTAGAATTAAATGTTGGGAGATACTTATCGTCTATGTAATCTCTATGTTTTACTACTACTAATTTCTCATGCTCAATATTTAACCATTCAGGAATATGTCCTTCTGTTACAAAAAAGACTTTATTAACCCATGGAGCATATCTTTCTACCGCCCTAAACCAATATTTCATTAGTTTCCAATCACGGTATCTTTCTTCACTATTCATACTGGTATTTATATCCAGTATTTCTTCCCATTTTTCCTTTTCTTCTCTCCATTTTTGATCACTATTATCAACCCATGTGACAATAAAATCTATTTTTTTCTCCATATTGATTTAGTCTACTTCCACTTGCATTATTCTATAGAATCATATGTCTATTTAAATCTTATTTTGCTAACAATATATACAAAAGGAAAAATTAAGATACTCTTTATTCCAGCTTTTCTAAAATAATCATATGTTGATTTCGATATCGTATATTCAACCGCTTCCATATTTAGAGTGGTTTTGATTAACTCTTTAATTTTTACAACACCTTTATAGTTCTTCTTAATAAATTTCTTTCGTTGTTCTAAAAAATATAGAGTTCCCTTAGGATTTTTCAACCATAGTGAAAATAAATTATTTGTTAGTCCCCCTTCCAAATATTTGAAATGGTAGACTTCATAATTTTTAAATCTGAACTTTCCTATTTTATCTAAGTGAATATAGAGAACCTCTTCACTCATGAATTTCTCTCCATCAAATGTTGGAAAACGATAATCATGAATTTGTTCATTTTTTATCAAAATACAAGTTTCAACTATCTTATACTTTATTCTAAGATCAACAATACTTAATAATACATTGTCTATTTCATTTTTTATTTTTTTCCCTTTAGGGTACACAGTGCCTACGATATTAGTATCATTAATTATAGCTCTACGAAATATTGCTACTGCAGTCTCTACAAGCCAGTCATCGCTATCTACAACTACATGATAACCTTCTTTTCCCATGATCTCTAGAGCATAATTATAGGCCGTATGTTTCCCGCCATTAGCTTTAAAATAGTATTCTATAGTTATAAAATTTTCTTTAATCCACTCTTGAAATAGTTCCCCTGTACTATCATTTGAACCGTCATCTATCACTAACCAAACAAAGTTTTTATCAGTCTGTCCCTTTAAAGAAGAATACAGTTTTCTGAGTTCTTTTTCTCTATTGTATGTTGGTGTAACTATGTACAGTTTATCCATTTTTCTCCTTTAATTAACCTTTTCTACAAAACTTATGAATCTTCTCTTTTAATTTTCTATATGTACCTTCACCAAATATACGATCTATTCTTCTTTTTAACTTGATTTTTAATGGTAGCAATATTATCCTATCTAAGTATTTCTTATATTCACTACCATCTTTCCACGTAGCAGAATAATGATGGATAGCATAAGTATTTTGAGTAATATTCATTTTATTCGTTTCCAAATTATAAGGGCAGAAATATTCAGGAGGATAAACATACCCATCTTCTATTTGTTGAACTGTTAAATCTTCTTTTAACCCATATCTTTTAAATACATTTGTCGTATACTCCACACATGTCGTGGTATTTATAATTCCATTTTCAATAAAATTATGTTTTAGATACAAATCCATATTCTCTTTAAGTAACTTGTTTTTAGGTTCAGCTCCAAACCCAACACCTGTGTTCACTTTTCCAATAAGTTCACATCCAAAAAAAGCAACTTTATCTAAAAAAACATCTAGTGATTTAACTAACTCAACATCTGTATCTAAATAAATGCCTCCATAATTATATATCACATCTAGCCTAACATAATCCGAAACAAAGGCATATTTTTTTTTTCATAGGCCTGTTTTACATATGGAATTTTTCCAATATCATAATTAGATTCATTCCATTCTTTAATTTCATAATCTGGACAATATTTTTTCCAAGACTCCATACACATTTTTACTTCTTCTGGTTTTTCTTTTCCTCCAAACCAGCAATAATGTATAATTTTAGGTATCATTTTATATCTCCTGTAATAATTCTATCAGACCTCTACAAAATTTTTCATTATTATTTTTTATCGTAACAGTTTTTGAGTCTACATCATTTATTTTCTCTATAATATCTGATGTTTCCTTTATTAATTTTATAGGATAATTTTCTTTCACTCTATTACAGAATTCTAACTGATGATCATTCACATGCTCTCCAAATTTTTTTTGTCTTGGAACAACTATCGGAACTTTACCTTTAGCAATAACTCCCATAAAAGTCGCTGGTCCACCATGAGTAATAATAATATCCGATTCCTCAATCATTTGATTCATTTTTTCATAAGAAATTATCTTTTCCCACTCACAATATTTCGGAATATAATTGGAATATCCTGTCTGAATAAATACCTCGTCTTGAATAAGATTTTCTTTTTTTAGACGATCAACTTCTTTAATTAGTCGATCAAATTGTTGTTCATGTGTACCTACAGTCACAAAAATCATTAGAATATTCCTCCTAGGTTAATTGCTTTTGGGTATACTTTTTTCATTTCTTCCCACTGGACAATGAACCTGTCAGTTACTGGATAAACGAGTTTCCCTGTCATTGTCGGAGCATCAATTCTATCAAATACTTCTATATAGACTGTCTTTGACCCAAACAACTTTCCAATGTAAAAGAAAGGAACAGCGACAGCAGCACCAGAGGAAATAATTACATCTGGTCGCTCTTTTTTTATTATTTTAAAAGCAAGAAATGTATTTTTTATTAAATTTTTGATATTACGATTGGTTGGATAATAACAGGGGTATAAAACTTCCTCAGAGAGTACACTCCTAGCGTCCTCCTTATCAAAAGTAACCCAAAATCTTTCTTTATCCTTCCAGAAAGGTTTCAATAGATACAAATGTGTCAAATGACCTCCACTGGATCCAACTAAACATACTTTCATTTCCTACTTCGCTCCATCTCTCATCAACACAACTTTTACAGTTTTTAGCAATATTTCAAAATCTTTCCAGATGGTCCAATCATCGATATAAGCCACATCCAGTTTCACGACTTCATCGAAGTTTGTAATTTCACTTCGACCACTAATTTGCCACAAACCTGTAATACCAGGTTTAAAGCTGAGACGACGTTTTTGTTCAGGTGTGTACTTCTCGTACTCATCTAGAGTTGGTGGGCGTGTACCGACTAGACTCATGTCTCCAATCAAAACATTCCAAAATTGTGGCAATTCATCCAAGCTAGTTTTTCGGATAAACTGTCCAATCTTTGTCACTCGAGGATCGTTATCGATCTTAAACATACCACCTTGCATGGTATTTTGCTCCATCAACTGTTCCTTGATCGCTTCAGCATCGATTCTCATCGAACGGAATTTATAAAAGGTAAAGTAACGACCATTTTTTCCGACACGAGTTTGTGAAAAGATTGCAGGACCGCCATCTTTACGAATCATGGGAACTAGAAATAGACTAGCAATTCCGCAAAGGATTAACCCAACAATAGCACCACAAATGTCGAGGATACGTTTGGCAATGACATGACTCTGCTTGTAAAAATTTGTAGAAAATGTTACTACATTCAAACCCGCCATCTCATGAATTTGTTTATCACGACCTAAGTTTTTATCAAAAGCATTGAGATTGACTGTTACAGCTATTCCCATCGTTTCAAACTGAGAAATAAGAGCTCCGATGTCATAATCCTCACTTGGAAGATTGACAAAGACTTCATCTACTACTTCATGCGTTGTATAGGTAAGCAATTCCTCACTTGGCACAACAAGGATCTTATCATGAGTGAATTCTGGCTTATCTAAGACAGATACAGCTACTAGTTTCCCTTGGACGTCGTTAGCAGTTAATAAGCGATCCAATACCTTTTCAGTACGTGATGTTGCTGTAATCAACAAAATCTTGCGACTACCCTTCAAATTGTGGTTAAAGGGTTTCCAATAACGCTTCACAAAGAAACTGAGTAGATAATTCAAAACACCATACAAGGAAAGCAGATAGAGCATTCCTCGTCTAGAAATGACAAATTTCTCTTTTAAGAAGAAACTTGAAAAACTAATCAACAAGGCATAAAAGAGGATATATTTGACCGTTTCTACTAATTCAATATACTGACCTCGTTTGAAAAAATCCTTACCGTAGCCACTAATGTAGAAGGCTGCAAAGTGAAGAAAAAAAAGGACAAATACTGTATCTAAAACAATATCAGTTTCTGAAATTGCAATCAGTATATAAGCTAAAATACTAACAAGTATACTCTGTAAGAACGCCAGAGTTACATTGTAGAAACCCCTTCCTTCCATACTAGTCTCCCTAACTTCATTTTATTTTTTCCCGTAGGAACCATAGGCCCCATAAGAACCATATCTTTCACGTTGAATGTCAAATTTATTCAAAATTACACCCAAAAATGGTGTTCCTGTGTGCTCTAACTGACTTTTAGCTTTTTGCACTTCTCTTCGTTTTGCCACACCAGCTTCCGCGACCAAAATAGATGCATCACATTTTTGTACGATAATGGCTGCATCGATTACGACTCCTATCGGTGCCGTATCGACGATAATATAGTCAAAATATTTGTGCAAGGTTTCGATCATACTTCCAAACTTATCACTCTGAAGGAGAGCCGTTGGATTTGGAGAAACTGCTCCTGACTGGATCATAAATAAATTCTCAACGTTTGTCTCACAAAGGCCATTTGACAAGTCCTGAGTGCCAGCTAGATAATCTGTCAAACCAGTAATTTTTTCTCTTGACTTGAATACTCCAGACATGACTGAGTTTCGGATGTCGGCATCAATCAATAGCGTCTTGTAGCCTGCACGCGCAAAAGCCCACGCAACATTTGTAGCTGTTGTAGACTTTCCTTCGCTAGGGTCAACCGATGTAACGGCAATAACCTTTAAGTTATTCCCACTCAATTGTATATTTGTACGTAAAGCATTGTAGTACTCTTCTGCTTTTTTTACAGAGTTCAGTTTTTGTTGTGATAATTCTAACTTTGCCATAAGTTCTCCCTTACTTTAATTTATCCATATCTGGAATGACTCCAAGGAGTGAAATTTTCATAACATCTTCGATATCTTCTGGACGTTTAACACGGTCATCTAGTAGCTCAACTAGTAGAACCACGACAATCACCAAGCCTGCACCAGCACCGATTCCCATTAAGGTATTGCGACGGATATTTGGTGATGATGGTCCAGTAGCTGGACGGGCTTCTTCAAGAGTCGTTACATCCGAAACTCGAGTAACTGCGATGATTTTCTGTGCTGCAACTTCTCGAAGTGCATTTGCAATACGACTTGCTTCATCTGGTTTATGGTCGCTAACTGAAATAGATACGATACGTGTATCTGCAGGAACCGTTACCTGAACCTTCTTAGACAATGTTTTTGCATTGATGGTCAAGCCTAGATCAGAAACCACCTTCTCAAGAACATCTTGGGAAAGAATGATCTCACGGTAGTCCTTAACCAAGTATGTTCCTGCTTGTAGATCCTGATTTGTCAAACCTGGTTTGTCACTTTGATTTCGATTGACCACATAGATTCGCGTTGTACTTCTATACTCAGGTTTGACCACAAAACTACTATATGCAAATGCAGCAGCTCCTGTCACGATAGCTACAAGAAGGATTAGTAGCTTCTTTGCCCATAGTGCCTTTAACAACTGAATAACGTTGATTTCAATAGTATCTTGTTCTTTCATTTTTACTCCTATTTACTCCTATATTATTTGATCTTTAATGACTTTTTCGGGGTTTTCCACAAAGAGTTCCCGAGCCTTATCTTGGCCATATTTTTTGCTCACTATCTCATAAGCCTCTCGCATATAAGGTGGACGACTATCTAGATTATGCATATCACTAGCAACTATATGGACCAAGTCCCTCTCCAAGAAATAGCGAGCACGCTTTTTCATGAATTTATAGGTATCGCCAAACAGTTTTGGTTTGAGGATACTCGAACTATTGACCTGTGTATAGCATCCCATATTGATAAGGTCTCTAACCCTTTTTTCATTAATTTCCAAAGCATCATAACGTTCTATATGGGCAATGACAGGGGTTATCCCCAACATCAAAACATTGGTCAATGCGCTATGAATCTCACGATAAGGGGTATTCATGCTGAATTCTATCAGGGCGTAACGAGTACCATTTAGTTGAGGAATCTGTTGATTCTCTAATTTGTTTAAAGCATCACTACTGTAATAGATTTCCGCTCCATACAAGATGGTGAAGTCGGGACCAATCTCCTTAGCCAACTCCTTGACAACTTTAAAATTTCTTGCAATGTCCTCCTCTGGTGTTTCAAACATCCCCTTCCGACGATGGGAGGTCGAAACGATGGTACGGACTCCTTGGGCATAGGCTTCCTTCAGAAGCGCTATACTCTCTGCCTTATCCTTTGGGCCATCGTCTACATCAAAAACTATGTGTGAATGGATATCAATCATCTTATTTTCCTTCCATGATATCTTTGATTTCTGTTTTGAGTGTCTCCAAGCTATTTGGATCGACCTCTAGCATATAAAGGTTGCTGTCAGGCATGGCATAGGAAGGAAGATCCATACGACCAGTTCCCTTTAGATCTCGAGTGATGACAGTATATTTTCCTCCACTTGCTAGTTGGGCATTTACTAAGCTCACCATAGTTTCAGGAGGCATATTAGTTTGTACAGAATCTTGCAACCCTTGCATAATACCATCAAAATTCTTCAAGGCTTCTGCTGAAGTTAATTTTTGAATAATGGCAGCAATGACTTTTTGTTGATTACGTCCACGATCTCCATCACCATTGGTCAAGGAATAACGTTCACGAACAAAGCCTAGAGCCTGCTCAGAGTTTAGATGAACATTCCCAACAGGGAAGTGATAGTTCCCATGAAGAGATGTGAACTCTTGATCATTATAAACATCGACACCACCTAAGAGGTCAATTAATTTCAAGAAGGAAGTGAAGTTGAGTCGTGCATAGTAATTTAGATCAATTCCATAAAGATTTTCCAAAGTATGAATCGAAGCATCCACGCCATAAATACCTGCATGGGTCAATTTATCATTTTGGTTATTGCCACCATCAGCTATAGGCACATAAGCATCCCTAGGCGTTGTTGTCAGGAGAATTTTCTTGGTCTCTTGATTGACCGTCATAATGATATTGACATCCGAACGAGAAACGGAGCTAATCGGTCCATATGTGTCAATCCCACTGATGTAGATATTAAAAGCCTTGTTTTGAGAAACTTTAGGCGCTTCAACGCTCTTGGTTAGTTCTTTGGTATAAATCTTCTTGATCTTTTTGGCATGGTCTGGATACTCTTGTTCGATCAGATTTTCAAAGACACTGTTCAAAATAATTGCCTTGGTCTCTCCAGCTAAGAGACTCTTATAAGCTGCAAGATAGGAAGAACTGTCTTCAACCGTTAAGTCTTTACTCTGACTTGTCTTAATATCATCGAGCAATTTTTTGATATTCTCTGCATCTGTTTTGGTTGGGGCTGCCACACTGGATAATTCTGAGACATTTCCAATCTCGCTATCCGCCAAAACTGCAACACTGATGGAGTAACTAGAATAGTTAGAGGTTGCATTTAATTGATTTGCTAGGCTAACGAATTGATGAACTCCAATCAAAGAAACTGCGTTCACAATGACCAGAACCACGAGTAAAATCATGGTGAATACCTTGGCTTTTCTCTTTAAAATCAAAAACAAGGCTATTAGCGCAATCAAGATCATAGCGATGGCTATAAGGACATTGGCATAGCTAATCGCTAAAATATGATATCTGAATATTAAAAACAGCAAAAAACAAGCAAGCACGACATATGCAAACAACAAAATGATATTGATGTTTTGTTGAATCTTGCTCGTTTTTCTTTCTTTTGAATGTATACTCAACTTACACCTCTACAAAGTATTTTTTATTTTAATTATATCACAAAGTGGTACTGGATACCATCAACATACACTTGGTAATCGTTTTTATTTACCTTAAAAACAAGAATAGTAAATCCCAATGATAAAATGGCTAAAACTTTACTTAAAAGAGGTTTCTATGTTAAAAAGGCCGGGGCAAAAATCCCGACCTTTATGGCAATTGCTAATGAAGTTTTGTCTCAGCAGCTGATAATTTTTTGTTCGTCATTTAGTCTACGACACCGACATTTGCCTACAGATTTCTGCCCCGTTTCCTCTTCTTAAAATTATTTCACGTGACTTTCAAAGTCTTTTTGACTCTTTTCGACAGAATTTTTACGTTCTTGTTCCCATTTAGCCTTCGCTTCGTCAAATTGAGCAGTCGTTACTACCTCTGTTTGCAATCTCATGTACTTGTAGTTGCTTCCAGTTCCTTTGATCCCAACAAGTGAGTAGGCTCGTGTAAATGGCGTCACGCGGGTCACTGAAGCTACGCCACCATCTGAATTCACAGGAATAAGAAGTGAACTGTCAATCAACCAAGCTTGTGCATCTGCATAATTTTCATAACGTTTTGCTACATCTGAGCTTTCTGCATCTGCCGCTTTCAATTTCTGAGTATATTGATCCATTCCAAGACTTGTAATCTTGTCAGCATCCTTACTTGGATCAAGTCCCAAAATCTTAAGATAGAAACCATCTTCTGCGTTGAAAGGATTGAGGTAAGTCGATGGATCTTGGTAGTCTGGTGACCATCCATCCAAGTTCAAATCATAGTCATGATCAGCTGGCGTCAGTGCTTGGAAAGTCGCATTGGCATAGTCTTCAGTTGAAACTAAAACTACATCAATCACTACATTTTCCTCTCCAAGAGTGGATTCCACAGATTGTTTAAGTGAATAAAGCTTAGGAAGCAAGCTTTTGTTGACCTGATCCACTGGCAAATCTAAATGAATCGGGAAAGTTACACCTTGAGCCTCAAGTTCTTTTTTAGCTTCTGCAAATTGAGCTTGTGCTTTTTCTTTGTTGAAGTAACCATCTTGGGCATCTTCAAGATTCATATTAGTCCATTCTGTGCCGTAATTCACCAACTTAGAGGCAACTGTCTCACCAAAAGTTTTATCTCCTACTTGTACAAAAGTTGGTGGTACAAGGGTATTACGAAGAGTGTTTTTAGCAGCATCTTCTCCATTAGACTGAGCTGAGTAAGACGTACGGTCAAGAGCAAAGTTGATAGCTTGACGGAAGTTTTTATTTAAAACAGCAGCCTGAGTCGCTTGTTTTTGTTCATCACTGGTCTTAGCTGTAAAATTATAAGACTGACGATTGACGTTAAAGTTATAGTACCAAGAAGTTGCACCTTGCAAACTATAGACGATATTGTCCTTATATTTCTCTTTGGTCTTGGCGAAATTTGAACTATTTGGGTAGACACCTGCAGACGAGTAGGCTCCACTCTCAAAGTTACGAATGGTCATGTCTTGGTCAGAACCATCAACATAAGCCAACTTAACTCTTTCAATCGTCACTTTTTCTTGATCATAGTAATGAGGGTTTTTCATATACTCAAGTGATGATTTAGATGTAAATTCTTTTAACAAATACGGACCACTATAGAGAATACTGTCTGGTTTTAATTCTCCAAATTCTTTGTCTTTGGCAGTTAGGAATTCTTCATTGACTGGGAAGAGAATACTATTGGTCGTTTTTGAATTCCAGAAACTCTCTGGACGTGTCAAGGTGTATTGGAGTGTATAGTCGTCTAAGGCTTTGACACCAACATTTGAAAAGTCTGTGTTTGCTCCTGTCACATAATCATCCAAACCTTTGATCGAGTTTTGAATCAAATCTAGCGCTTGACTCTTATTATCAGCAGCGTATTTGATACCAGTCACAAAGTCCTGGGCTTTGATAGGCGCATATTCCTCCCCATCAGCAGTGAACCACTTAGCATCTTGACGAAGTTTATAAGTGTAAGTCAATCCATCCTTTGAAACACTCCAATCTTCTGCAAGAGCAGGAATGAGATTTCCATAATTGTCATTTTCAAGCAAACCATCTACCAAGTTGGTTACAACAGCGGTATTATCACCAGAGTAATCCAACAGGTAGTTGAAGGTTGTTGGATCGGCACCAAATGTTGACGAGTAGGTTTTAACATCTGATGCTGACTTCCCACACGCTGTCAATAAGATCGCAGCGGCAAGTGTCAACCCCGCTCCAATCAGTCGTTTTTTGAATTTCATGATTCATTTTCTCCTTATATGTTAGATTTTATAACATAAAGCTATTTTATCAAATTTTGCCCCAAAAGTAAAGTTATTTAATGATTTGACCTCTCATCAGTATCAGAAAAAAGAAAGAAACCCCGTATAAAATCAGGATTTCTTTCATCGTTATTAACGTTTATTTAACGTGGTTCGCTAACTCTTTTTGATGTTTAGCGTTTGATTCAATTTTTTCTTTTTGCCATTTCTTGAGAGCTTCTTCGTATTCTTTAGTGGTCACAATATCATTTTGCAACTCTAAACCTTTAAATACAAACGGATCTCCCTTGATACCAACTTGAGAGTATGCTTTTGAGAATGGCACTGTGCGACTAACTGTCGGAGAACCACCTGAAGACGCTACAGGGATGAGGAGTGAGCTATCGGATACCCAAGCTTGTGCTTTGGCATATTTTTCATAGCGTTTATTAAGGTCACTCGTTTCTGATGCTGCATCATCCAAGAGTTTCTTGTATTCATCAAGTCCAACTTGAGCCATGACTTCTGGATCTTTACCTTTTGTGATACCCAAGTGTTTAAGGGCAGAACCCTTCTTAGCATCTAGGATATTGAGGTAGGTTGCCGGGTCTTGATAGTCTGGCCCCCAACCAGTTCCATTCAAGTCATAGTCTTTTTGAGAAGGAACTTTAGCTTGAGATGTAATGCTCATTTTCTCATTGTCAGTCATTTGCAGTACATCGATGACAACATTTTCACTTCCAAGTGCTGCTTCAACAGATTGTTTAAGAGAGTTGGTTTGCTGTACAGCGATGACATCTGTTTGCTCAACTGGAATATCCAAGTGAATAGGGAAGGTTACACCTTTGGCTTGCAATTCTGATTTTGCTTTTTCAAAGGCAGCTTTTGCTTTTGTTGGATTGTAAAGAGTATCTTTACCATCTGTCAAAGCTACATCTTTCCACTGGTCTCCGTATGTTACCAATTGTTCTTGAGCCAATTCACCGAAGGTCTTTTCACCAACCTGAACATAGTCATAAGGCACAAGACTGGTACGGATAATCTTATCTGCACCTTCTTCGCCATTCATCTGTGCAGAGTATGCATGACGGTCAAGAGCGAAGTTGATGGCTTGACGGAAGTTTTTATTGAGAAGCGCTTCTTTAGTTGATGTTTTTTGGGCATCATCTGTCTTAGCTGTTTTATTGTAAGACTGACGATTTACGTTGAAAGTAAAGTAATAGCTAGTCGCTTCTTGTGGGCTATAAACAATTTTATCGCCGTATTCCTTCTGAGTTGAGGCAAAGCTTGAACTAGTTGGGAAAAGGCGTGCTGTCGTATATGAGCCTGACGCAAAACTACGAATTAATGATTCTTGGTCTGATCCATCGTAGAAAGTAAGCTTGACGTGGTCAATCTTAACATTGTCTTTGTCCCAATAATTTGGATTCTTTTCGTACTCAATTACTGATTTTGAAGTGAAGTTCTTCAAAATATATGGTCCATTGTAGAGAATACCTGAAGGAGCTGCTGCACCGTAATCTTTCCCTTGAGAATTTAAGAATTCTTCATTAACAGGGAGCATAGTCGCCGTTGTCACCTTAGAATTCCAGAAACTTTCTGGTTTGTTCAAAGTATACTCAACCGTGTAGTCGTCAACTGCTTTGACACCGACAGTCGAGAAGTCATTACTTTCACCACTAACGTACTCTGCCAAACCTTTGATAGAGTCTTGGATAAGTGTTAGGCCATCTGATTTACCATCTGCAGCATGCTTCAAACCAGTCACAAAATCTTGGGCCTTGACTTCAGCATACTCTTCTCCTTCAGAAGTATACCATTTAACACCTTTACGCAACTTGTAGGTGTAAGTCAAACCATCTTGCGAAACAGACCAGTCTTCAGCAAGCGATGGAATCAAGTTCCCATATTTGTCATTTTCCAAGAGTCCGTCGACCAAGTTGGCAATGACGTCTGATGTTGAACTTTTACTAGTAACGCTATAGTCCAATGTTGTTGGATCAACGGCATATACATACGAAAATGTTTTTGGAGCATCTGCTTTTCTCTCAGTCTTGCTACAAGCCGCCAAAAGAAGAGCTGCGCTCATCGTTATCCCTGCTACTGCGAGCCACTTTTTCGATTTCATAGGTATTCTCCTTTAAAATACTATTTTTCACCATTATACCCTATTTTTATATAAAAGCAAGGGTTTTAAGGGTATTTTTTAGAAAATTCAAACTAATATTTATTA
>NZ_KQ970823.1:119998-124534 GCF_001579645.1 Streptococcus infantis | reverse complement strand
CCTAATATTTATTAAAGAAATTTCTACACTTATTTTAGAAAAAACTCAAGCATCTTTGGATACTTGAGTTTCTAGGTTTATTTGGCTAATTCGACACTGAAGGCATCCCATGGAGCCAAGGTCTGTGTAGCTAAAGCTGCTTCTACTGAGGTATTTTCAATCAAGACAGATGTGATTGATTCTTCAACTGCGAACTCTTGCTTTTGGTTGGACAAGTTTGCCACAACTAGGAATCGACGGTCGCCATCTTTACGGATGTATGCAAAGACTTTTTCAGCCGTTTCAAGGAGTTCAAAATCAGCTCTCACCAACCAGCTATTTCCCTTACGAATGTTTACCAATTTTTGATAAGTATAGAAAATAGAATCCGGGTTTGCCAGTGCTTCCTGAACGTTGATTGCTTCGTAGTTTGGATTAACAGCCAACCAAGGTTGTCCGTCTGAGAAACCAGCATTTTTTGTCTCATCCCACTGCATTGGAGTACGCGCATTGTCACGTCCAATCACACGAATGCTATCCATGATTGTTTCCATTGAAACACCTTTTTCAAGGGCTTCACGCGCATAGTTGAGGGATTCAATATCTTCTACTTGCTCCAAGTTTTCAAATGGGAAATTGGTCATCCCAATCTCCTCCCCTTGGTAAATATAAGGAGTCCCTCTCATGAGATGAAGCAAGATTGCATACGCTTTAGCAGATTTTTCGCGGTATTCTCGGTCATTTCCCCAGATTGAGACGATACGAGGGAGGTCATGGTTGTTCCAGAAGAGCGAATTCCAGCCGTCCTCAACTCCTAATTCTGTCTGCCATTTGTTGAAAATCTTTTTTAATTTCCCAACATTTAGCTCTTTTTGGTACTGCCACTTAGGTTGTCCTTCCTGATACTGAAGACAGATATGTTCAAACTGGAAGACCATAGACAGTTCTTGTCCTTTTGGATCTGAATAGAGTTTTGCGATTTCTGGTGTCGCTCCCCATGTCTCCCCTACTGTCAAGAGCTCTTTGTCGCCGAAAGTAGCCTGATTCATTTCCTTGAGATAAGGATGGAGCATAGGACCATTGTTGACAATCTTCTGATCAGGTATCTTCCCAATCATGTCAATAACGTCCATACGAAATCCACCGATCCCTTTATCAATCCAGAAATTCATCATTTCATAGATTTTTTGGCGTAGTTCTTCATTTTCCCAGTTAAGGTCTGGTTGTTTCTTACTGAAAAAGTGCAGATAATATTGACCAGCCTTTTCGTCATATTGCCAGGCAGAACCACTGAAAATTGACTCCAATTCGTTAGGTTCATCACGCCAGATATAGTAGTCTCGCTCAGGACTATCAGGATTTTCACAAGCTTCGATAAACCAAGCATGCTCATCTGATGTATGATTGACCACCAAATCCATAATGATTCGGATATCTCGTTTTTTAGCCTCAGCAATCAGCTCATCCATATCTTCCATGGTTCCAAAGATAGCCGCGATATCTTGATAATTGGCAATATCATAACCATTGTCATCCATGGGGCTATCATAGACTGGAGAAAGCCAGATCGCTGTGATCCCTAACTTAGCTAGATAGTCTAGCTTACTGGTAATTCCAGGTAAATCACCAATCCCATCTCCATTGCTATCCTTAAAACTTTTTGGATAGACCTGATAAACAACGGCATTGTGCCACCATTTTTCTTGCATCTTTTTTCCCCTTTTAACATTCACTTTATTCCATCATAGACCTTTTCTTAATTTTATGCAAGCGTTTGCTTTAATCTTTTTCCTTATTTCGAACCTCCGTTGTTTCTTATCTTCCATTTTTTTTATATAATAGAGGTCAGAGGTAAAAAAATGAAAAAACAAGCTTTTAGTTCTGAACAATATTTAAATCTACAACGCGACCATATCTTGGAGCGCATCAACCAATTTGACGGCAAACTCTACTTGGAGTTTGGTGGCAAAATGTTAGAAGATTTCCACGCTGCTCGTGTCCTTCCTGGATATGAACCAGATAACAAAATCAAACTCTTACAAGAATTGAAGGAGCAAGTTGAGGTTGTTATCGCTATTAACGCTAGCAATATCGAGCACTCAAAAGCTCGTGGAGACTTGGGCATTTCTTATGACCAAGAAGTGCTTCGTTTGATCGATAAATTCAATGAACTCGGTATCTTTGTTGGTTCAGTCGTCATTACTCAATATGCAGGCCAACCGGCAGCTGATGCCTTCCGTAATCAATTAGAGAAAAATGGTATCGACTCTTATCTCCACTACCCTATCAAGGGATATCCGACAGATATGGATCATATCATTTCTCCTGAAGGTATGGGGAAAAACGACTATATCAAAACTAGTCGTAACTTGATTGTCGTGACTGCTCCTGGGCCTGGTTCAGGTAAGTTGGCAACTTGTATGTCTAACATGTACCACGACCAAATCAATGGTATCAAGTCTGGTTATGCTAAATTTGAAACCTTCCCAGTTTGGAATCTCCCACTTCATCATCCAGTCAACTTGGCTTATGAAGCTGCTACAGCAGACCTGGATGATGTCAACATGATTGACCCATTCCATCTCCAAACTTATGGAGAAACCACCGTCAACTACAACCGCGACATTGAAATTTTCCCTGTCCTCAAGCGTATGCTGGAACGTATCTTGGGTGAGTCTCCTTATGCATCTCCAACTGACATGGGTGTCAATATGGTTGGTTTTGCAATCACTGATAACGACGCTGCCATTGAAGCATCTAAACAGGAAATTATCCGTCGCTACTATCAAACTGTTCTTGATTTCAAGGCTGAAAAAGTCGGTGAAACTGCCGTTAAGAAAATTGAGTTGCTCATGAATGACCTAGGTATCACACCAGCTGATAGAAAGGTTGCTGTTGCCGCACGTCAAAAAGCAGAAGAAACAGGCGGACCTGCTCTAGCTCTTGAATTACCTTCTGGTGAAATCGTTACTGGTAAGAACTCAGAACTCTTTGGTCCAACAGCCGCTGCTTTGATCAATGCAATCAAGAAATCAGCTAACATCAATGCTGAAACAAAATTAATTGAACCAGAAGTGGTGAAACCAATTCAAGGTTTGAAAATCAATCACTTGGGTAGTCGCAATCCCCGACTCCACTCAAATGAAATCCTTATCGCACTTGCAATCACAGCTATGCAGAATCCTGATGCAGATCGTGCCATGAAAGAACTCGGAAACCTCAAAGGAAGCGAAGCTCACTCTACGATTATCCTAACAGACGAAGACAAAAATGTTCTTCGCAAACTAGGAATCAATGTAACCTTTGATCCTTACTACCAATACGATCGTTTATATCGCAAGTAAAATACGACACTCACTCCTCTAAGAGTTGGATCCTTATCGTCCAGCTCTTAGAGTTTTTTTATAGCTTTCCAGTCTTTCACAAGCATAGCTTTCAAAAAGTTAATAGAAACTGGGATAACATTTAATTTTAGATTTATTTCTCATGAATTCTTAAAAGGAGTGATACTCAATGAAAATCAAAGAGCAAACTAGGAAACTAGCCGCAGGTTGCTCAAAGCACTGCTTTGAGGTTGTAGATAGAACTGACGAAGTCAGTAACATATATACGGCAAGGCGACATTGACGCGGTTTGAAGAGATTTTCGAAGAGTATGAATCAATCCTCTTCAATCTTGACTTGAACTATCTTGGCTGAGGTCTTGATCCGTTTTCTCTACAATATCAAATTGGTGTAATGAGACTGACTTCATCACTCTTATCTAGAACCTCAAAGCGATGCTTGGAGACGTCTACACAAGAGAACTAGTTTAGCCATAGATTTTCATTAAGTGTACAAAAAAAGTGAACTAAATAGCATTCTGATTTCCAGAAAGCTATTTAGTTCACTTTTGCTTATGATTTAAACTTTGGGTTTATTCTACCGTTACAGACTTGGCAAGGTTACGTGGCTTGTCCACATCGAGTCCACGGTGTAGGGTTGCAAAGTAAGCGACCAGTTGCGTTGGTACCACCATTGAGATTGGTGAGAGGTAAGGGTGGACGGTCGTAAGAATGATGTCGTCTGTATCTTTGGCAACATTTTCTTCTGCAATAGTAAGGACCTTAGCGCCACGTGCTGCCACTTCTTGGATATTTCCGCGAGTGTGATTAGCAAGAACCGGATCTGACAAGAGGGCCAATACAGGCGTTCCTTCTTCAATCAAAGCAATAGTTCCATGCTTGAGCTCTCCAGCCGCAAAACCTTCACATTGGATATAAGAAATCTCTTTGAGTTTGAGACTGGCTTCCATGGCTACATAGTAATCTTGACCACGTCCGATATAAAAGGCGTTACGTGTTGTTTCAAGAAGATCACGAACCTTGCTATCAATCAATTCTTTTTCTGAGAGAGTTGATTCGATAGACTGAGCCACGATAGACAATTCGTGAACCAAATCGAAAGCTTTGGCTTTTTCATTGCCATTTGCTTCACCGACCGCTTTCGCAAGGAAGGCAAGAGCTGCGATTTGCGCAGTATATGCCTTGGTTGAAGCAACGGCAATTTCAGGACCTGC
>NZ_KQ970823.1:116826-119978 GCF_001579645.1 Streptococcus infantis | reverse complement strand
GTGAAGCAACATAGTATGGTTGGCTTCACGTGACAGAGTTGATCCTGGCACATTTGTCACTGTCAAGCTTGGAATTCCCATTTCATTGGCCTTGACCAAAACCTGACGGCTATCAGCTGTTTCACCAGATTGGCTGATAAAGATGAAGAGTGGTTTCTTGCTGAGTAGTGGCATACCGTAGCCCCACTCAGATGAGATACCAAGTTCAACTGGCGTATCTGTCAATTCTTCCAACATTTTCTTAGAAGCAAATCCTGCGTGGTAAGAAGTCCCAGCTGCTAGAATGTAGATGCGGTCTGAGTCTTGAACAGCCTTGATGATAGCAGGGTCCACCACTACTTGACCAGCCTCATCTGTATAGGCTTGGATCAACTTACGCATCACTGTTGGTTGCTCATCGATTTCTTTAAGCATGTAGTAAGGGTAAGTTCCCTTACCGATATCTGACAAGTCGAGCTCTGCAGTGTAGCTAGCACGCTCACGACTGTTGCCATCATAGTCTTGCACTTCAACGCCATCTTCCGTCACAATCACCAACTCTTGGTCATGGATTTCCATGTATTGGTTGGTTTCACGAATCATAGCCATGGCGTCTGAACAGACCATGTTGTAGCCTTCTCCAAGACCAATCAAAAGTGGTGATTTATTCTTAGCGACATAGATGACATCTGGATTTTCAGAGTCAATCAAGGCAAAGGCATAAGAACCACGGATGATGTGAAGAGCTTTTTTGAAGGCTTCAAGTACTGACATGCCGTCTTCTTCAACAAATTTTCCAATCAAGTGTACAGCGATTTCTGTATCTGTTTGTCCCCTGAAGTGGTGTCCTGCAAGGTAGCCTTCCTTGATTTCAAGATAATTTTCAATCACCCCATTGTGGACCAATACAAAACGTCCTGTCTCAGAGCGATGTGGGTGAGCATTGTCTTCTGTTGGTTTACCGTGAGTGGCCCAACGAGTATGCCCAATACCAGTTATCCCCTCAACGCCAGCAGTTTTAGCAGACAATTCTGCAATACGACCAACAGCCTTCACCAAATGGTTTTCAGCACCACCTAGGACAAAAATTCCCGCAGAATCATAACCACGGTATTCGAGCTTTTCAAGCCCTTGAATCAAAATATCAGTTGCATTTGTGTTTCCAACAACACCAACAATTCCACACATAGTATATACGACACAGACAAACTGTGCTTTCCCCTTAAATTGGTATAGTCTAATTCTCGCTTTGCAGAATCAGCAAAAACAGTATATACTTGTTTCTTTTACTTGTCAAGAATAAAAATTGGTATAGCGTGATTCTGCCGATTCTATCTACTAAAAATCTATCATATTTCGCCTAATACTCAATGAAAATCAAAGAGCAAACTAGAAAGCTAGCCACAGGTTGCTCAAAGCACTGCTTTGAAGTTGTAGATGAAACTGACGAAGTCAGTAACCACACATACGGCAAGGCGAAGCTGACGTGGTTTGAAGAGATTTTTGAAGAGTATAAAGCAAGTATTTAAAAAGGGCTCTATCGCCCTTAATAACTACTATTTTGTAGCAAGCTTGTCTGCCTTTACTACTTCTTGAAAGGTTTTTTGATAATTTACTTTAATCGTCATTGTCATGTGAGAGTCCTCGTTTCTTTTTGATGAACCCAGTATAAAATCCCTTCCTAAAACATAGCTTATATTTTCCTTAGAAAAGACTAAAAGTAACTTCTGACTCAATGAAAACGAAAGAGCAAACTAGAAAGCTAGTCACAGGTTTCTCAAAACACTGCTTTTAGATTGCATGTTAACACTAAGGTGTTGTTTGAAGTGATGTTGAAGTTTATACATTCAGTAAATCAAATGAACATAAGCACTTTTCTAAATCCCTTACCTGAGAATCCCATACAAAAAGAGCGTTACCGCTCTTTTACTTAGTATTTAGGAGAAGGGGTTTGTTCCTGTTGAAACGTTTTTTGGTAATTTACTTTAATTGTCATTGTCATGTGAGAGTCCTCGTTTCTTGTTGATGACTCTAGTATAGGCAATAACCCTAAAAGCAAACTTAAGATTTTCTTAGAAAAAGCTTAATCTAAATGTTCTTTCTTTTCTAGACTTAGGGCAATCATATGCCACTCTGGGTCCTCCTGCCAGTTAGGAAGGGAGCTGATATAACCAGCTACCTTACGTGCTTCCTCAAGTATTGGGAAGTCCTCGATAATATCAGCCACTTGAAACTCTGGTAGACCTGACTGTCTGGTTCCAAAGATCTCACCAGAGCCACGCATTTTCAAATCTTCTTCTGCAAGGACAAATCCATTGGTCGTTTCCGTCATGATGCGCATGCGATCCTTACCTGAGTCCGTTTTGGGATTGGCCACAAGTACCGCATAGGACTGCTTATCCCCACGACCTACACGACCCCGAAGCTGATGGAGTTGACTAAGCCCAAAACGATCAGCATCCATGATAATCATGACTGTCGCATTTGGCACATTGACCCCGACTTCGATAACCGTTGTCGAAACCAGAATATCAGTCTTTCTATCTTTGAACTCCTGCATAATCTGGTCTTTTTCATCACTCTTCATCTTACCGTGTAAGAGAGCAACTTTTGCTTTTTCCGCAAAATGAGCCGTCAATTCCTCCGATAAAGCAATAGCATTTTTAAGATCCAGGGCTTCAGATTCTTCAATCAAGGGCGAAATGACATAGGCTTGGGAGCCTTTCTGAATCTCACTCTCTAACCAAGTCAAGACCTGGGGCAGTTGTTCATGCTTGATCCAGCGTGTTACGATCGGTTTTCGTCCCGCTGGCATCTGGTCAATAATGGAAACATCCATATCTCCAAAAGCTGTGATGGCTAAGGTCCGTGGAATCGGAGTTGCCGTCATCATAAGGACATCTGGATTTTCTCCTTTTTCCCGTAAAATACGCCTTTGTCCTACACCAAATCGGTGTTGTTCATCGATGATAATCAAACCAAGTCGAGCGTACTCCACCCCATCCTGTATGAGGGCATGGGTACCGACGATCACATCAACCTCGCCCTTAGCAATCGTTTCCAAAACCGTGCGTTTTTCTGCAGCTTTTAGTGAACCCGTTAGGAGGGCTAGTTTCAAATCAGGAAAGAGACTTTCTAGACTTTCAAAATGTTGCTCTGCAAGGATCTCTGTC
>NZ_KQ970823.1:93663-116692 GCF_001579645.1 Streptococcus infantis | reverse complement strand
AAATGTTGCTCTGCAAGGATCTCTGTCGGAACCATTAGAGCTGCCTGATAACCAGCCGTTACAGCCGCGTACATCGCTAGACCCGCAACCACTGTCTTCCCACTACCGACATCCCCTTGTAAGAGTCGATTCATGTGTTGGTCCGACTTCATATCTGTCAGGATTTCTTGTAGACTTTTTTCTTGGGCTTTTGTTAAGGCAAAAGGCAATTCCTCTTTAACCGCAGTTAGTTTTTCCTGGGACCAATTCAGGACCAATCCACTTCCGTGAATCTTATTTTCAGACTTGAGGGTCTGTAATTGCATTTGGAAATAAAAGAGCTCCTCAAACTTGATTCGACGAAGGGCCTGTTTGTATTCTGCTAAATCCTTAGGAAAATGCATGGCACGAACAGCCTGACAGCGAGACATGAGTTTGTATTTATCGAGCAAGGACTGAGGGATATTTTCCTCTATCAAGAGATCTAGACCCTGGTCAAAGGCGGTTTTAATGACTTTAACAAGGCTTGCTTGACTAATTCCTTGAGCCAGACGATAGACCGGCTGGAGGTCATCTTCCACTTGGGCTAAAACCTTCATGCCTGTGAGACTAGCTTTAGCACGATCCCACTTTCCAAAGACAGCCAAGGTTGCTCCTAGCTCAATCTTGTCAGCCAGGTAGGGTTGGTTGAAGAAATTAACTGCAAAAACAACTTCTCCCTGTTTAAGGCTAAAGCGAAGACGATTGCGCTTAAATCCATAATACTGAACACTAGCTGGCGTTACCACCTGACCAGATAGGACAGCCTTTTCACCATCTTCTAGTTCTAGCACCTGCTTGGTCTTAAAATCTTCATAACGGAAAGGAAAGTAGAGCAAGAGGTCTTGCAAGTTTTCAATTCCTAGTTTGGCATATTTTTCTGCTGATTTGGGTCCCACACCAGGCAAGATATGTAAGGGTTGGTGTAAATTCATGCTACTCTCCTTTCCTTCTGTTTTTTAATAATATTCTCTCGGAATTCGATCACTGAGGAGACAAACTACCTCATAATTGATGGTTCCACGGTAAACCGCTACATCTGTTGCAGTAATCTCCTTGTCCCCGTTTGAGCCAATCAATGTTACCTTGGTACCCAATGGATAAAGCTTAGGCAAACGAATGGTGATTTGGTCCATGGATACACGTCCTACGATGGGGCACAATTGTCCATCCACCAGAACTGAGAAATTCTGCATATCTCGTGTCCAACCATCTGCATAACCTATCGGTACCGTTGCAATGACTTGCTCACCGTCTGCTTGATAAGTTGCTCCGTAACCCATACAAGCCCCAGCTGGGACTGTTTTAACATGAACAATAGCTGACTCCAAAGTTAAGGCTGTTTTTAGTTCATAAGGCAATTCCAAAACTTGTCCACTTGGATTGAGACCATACATGGAATCTCCCATGCGAACAGCACTGAAAATAGTTTCTGCATGCCATAGAGTCGTTGCGGAGTTACTAGCATGAACCAATTCTGGTACTTCTTGCAAGCCAGCAAGTATTTCCTTGAAACACTCTAACTGTTCCTTAAAATAGCTATCCGACTCTTCATCAGCAGTTGCAAAGTGTGTAAAGATTCCCTCAACATTTGCTCCATGCTCCTTGAGTAAAGTTTGAGCTTCTTCAGCCTCGCTTGCACTTCTAAAACCAATTCGTCCCATACCTGAGTCAATTTTAAGGTGAACAGTTAAACCTGATAAGTCTGACTCTGTGGCTATGAGTTTCTGGATCCATTCCAACCCAGCCACTGTCAAGGTAATATCAAAGTCTTTAGCCAATGAAAGAGATTCAACCTCAGATACTCCTAAAATAAGAATCTTCTTAGAAATTCCTGCCTGACGAAGCTCGATGGCTTCATCGATATTAGAAACGCAAAAACCATCGACATCATCCTGGATAGCTGTCGCGACAGCTACTGCACCGTGTCCATAGGCATTGGCTTTCACAACCGCCCATTTAAGAGCATCTTTAGGAATATGCGCACCCATTTGTTGGATATTATAGCGAATAGCACCTAGGTCAATGAGGGCCTTGGTTGGTCTATGTGGACTAGTTTTCATGATTTTCCTCCAAAATAACACTAGCTGTCACAAACTGATCTGTATGGCTTATTGATAGCCAAACATTTCCTGAAAACGGGGATTTGCTGAAGTAGGGAGCTCCTCTCTCATTGTTCAAGACTTCCAAATCCTGAAAGCCCAACTTACCAATCCCTGTCCCTAGAGCCTTGGAGAAGGCTTCTTTAGCTGACCAACGACCAGCCAGATACTCGATTTGTCTACGGCCTTTAAGACTAGTAAAGCGCTCCATTTCCTTGTCTGTCAAGACACGCTGGGCAAAACCTTCTCTTTTTTCAACTGCATTTTGTATGGAAGCTAATGCTTCGATATCAATTCCGTGTCCAACTATCATTTTCGTCAAAAAGAGTTGAGATACCCCCAACTCCATCCTTTTCACTTATTTTGTTAAGGTAGTATAGATTTCTTCTACCAGGGCTACTGTGTTTTCCCATCCTAGACATGGGTCTGTAATAGAGCAACCAAAGATTTCTGGTTGATTTTGTCGACCATCTGCCAAGTAGGATTCAATCATAAAACCTCGAACTGTCTTCTTGATCTTTTCATTCCAGTCACGGTTGAGCAGAGCCTGACGAACAATTCGAACTTGCTCCATATATTGCTTGCCTGAGTTATCATGGTTAGTATCAATCATGATAAAAGGATTTTCAAGACCCATAGACTCGTAACGTCCGATAGCATTTAAGAGAGTTTCATAGTAGAAGTTTGGTTCATTTTTCCCATATTCATTCATAGCTCCACGAAGGATAACGTGGGCCAGGGGATTACCTGAAGTCTCAACTTCTTGTCCATGGTAAAGAAATGTTTGCTTGTTTTGTGCAGCATAGATGGCATTAAACATAACAGATAGATTTCCTGAGGTTGGATTTTTCATCCCCACTGGTGCATCGATTCCTGAAGCTACAAAACGGTGTTCTTGGTCTTCGACTGAACGCGCACCCACAGCATGATAACTGACTAAATCGTCAACTAAGACAAGATTGGATGGATAAAGCATTTCATCCGCTGTAGTCAATCCAGTTTCTGTAATAACACGATAATGAAGCTGACGTACAGCCTGCAAACCATTAATCAAACTTGGTGCTTTAGAAGTGTCTGGTTGATGAACCAAACCCTTGTAGCCATCTCCATTGGTGCGTGGCTTGGCTGTGTATACACGCATGACCATGAAAATCTTATCCGCAACTTTCTTCTGTAAGTCTGCCAAACGGCGAGCATACTCAAGAACTGCTTCTTCATTGTCAGACGAACAAGGTCCAATGACCAATAAGATTCGGTCATCCTTTCCTGAAAGGATGTCTGCTAGTTCCTGGTCACGGCTTTCCTTATGTTGCAAGGCTTTTGCAGATAACTGTGTTTCCGCCTTAATCGCTTCAATATCGATTTCTTGACCTTTTTCAATAAATGCCATATTATTCTCCTAGTCTTTGGTAGATTTCGCGCACAAGAGCCTCAGTATTTTCCCATCCTAGACATGGATCGGTGATAGATTTCCCAAAGACCTCTGGTTCATTTTGACGACCGTCTTCTAGATAAGACTCAATCATGAAACCACGAACATATTTTTTAATCTTTTCATTCCAATCGCGGTTAATCAAGGTCTGACGAACGATGCGAATCTGATCCATATACTGCTTGCCTGAGTTATCATGGTTGGTATCAATGATGATAAATGGATTTTCAAGGCCCATCTTTTCATACTGGGCAATAGTATCCATCAAATTATCATAGTAGTAGTTAGGAATGTTTTTCCCGTATTCGTTAAGGGCACCACGGAGAATGGCATGGGATAGAGGATTTCCAGTAGTTTCGACTTCTTTTCCTAGGAAAAGAAAACTCTGCTTGTTTTGCGCTGCATAAATACCGTTGAACATGACATTGAGATTTCCAGACGTTGGATTTTTAAAACCTGTCGCAAAATCTGCTCCACTAGCTACAAAACGGTGTTGTTGGTCTTCAACCGAACGAGCTCCAACTGCCATATAAGAAATCAAATCATCTACCAAAGGAAGGTTCTCTGGGTACAACATTTCATCCGCTGTCGTCATTCCTGTCTCAGAAATAACACGGTAATGCAGGTGACGAACCGCCTTGATCCCATTGATGAGACTAGGTGCTTCTTTGGCATTTGGTTGGTGAATCAAGCCCTTATAACCATCACCATTAGTACGTGGTTTAGCAGTGTAGACGCGCATCACCATAAAGACGCGATCTTTGACTTCTTCTTGCAATTTTGCCAAACGCTTGGCATACTCAAGAACTGCTTCTTCATTGTCAGACGAACACGGACCAATCACTAACAAAATACGTTGATCCTCACCACGAATAATCGCTTCAAGTTCTTGATCGCGTTGTTGTTTATTGGCAAGTGCTTGTCCTTCTAATTTAGACAAACTACGAACTTCTTCAATATTAATTTTAGGGCTTTTTGCTGTAAATACCATCATTCATCTCCTTATAAAGCAAACGGACGCCAAGCGAAAATTCACTTTTCACTAGGCATCCGCCTGAAAATTAGTCATTCTTAACGTCGTTTACCATGACAGTTTTTAAATTTCTTACCAGATCCACATGGGCATAAGTCATTACGTTTTACTTGACTGAGATCCAAATCAGCTGGAAGATCTTTCTGTTGCGCAGCAATATTTCGAGTTGCTGTCGTACTGATATGATGTTCAGTTTGTGGTCGTTCTTGTTCATGAATTTGTGCTTTCATCATCAAGCGAGTCACATCAAACTCAATCGAACCAATCATATCATTAAACATACGGAAGCCTTCCGCTTGATATTCCACGACAGGGTTGTTTTGGGCATAACCACGAAGACCAACTGCATTTCTCAACTGATCAAGGGCATCGATATGGTCAGTCCACTTGTTATCTACAACACGTAGAATCAAGACTTTCTGGAATTCTTTCACAGCTTCTTCATCACGAAGTTTAGCAACTTGGCTATCGTAGACTTTCAATGCACGTTGGTATAGTTCATCCTTGATAGCTTGGTCAGACAAACCTTCTAGGTCTGAAAGTGAAATCGAATCTTCTGGGAGCAAGTTATACTTGGCAAAGTTCAAGATTGCTTCAAGTTTTTCATCTTGTTTAGAACGAGCATGCCCATCGACAATTCGTCCAATCGTACGACGAATCATGGCGTGAATTTCAGGAGCCAAGTCACGTTCTGCAGTGATAACATCATAGCGTTGTGCGTAAATGATCTCACGTTGTTCACGCATAACATCATCATATTGGAGGACTTGTTTACGAGTATCGTAGTTATTTCCTTCAACACGTTTTTGCGCTGCTTCGACCTGACGTGTCAACATACGAGATTCGATGGCTTCGTCAGACATGTTAAGACGTTCAAAGACACCCTTCAAGCGCTCTGAACCGAAACGTTTCATCAAATCATCTTCAAGAGAAAGGTAGAATTGTGACTCCCCTGGGTCTCCTTGACGTCCTGAACGTCCACGAAGCTGGTTATCGATACGACGACTTTCATGGCGTTCTGTACCAATGACACAAAGTCCACCAAGTTCACGAACACCTTCACCAAGCTTAATATCAGTACCACGACCGGCCATGTTGGTCGCGATTGTAACTGCACCACGTTGGCCAGCATTCATGATGATTTGAGCTTCTTTGTAGTGGTTCTTGGCATTCAATACTTCGTGAGGAACTCCTGCAGCTACCAATTTTTTAGAAATATAATCACTGGTTTCAACAGCAACAGTACCTACCAAGACTGGTTGACCTTTTTGGTAGCGAGCTTTTACATCTTCGACAACAGCCTTAAATTTAGCTTCAAGACTAGCAAAAAGTAAATCCGAATGGTCGATACGTTGAACTGGACGGTTTGTCGGGATTGGAATAACACGAATATTATAGATTTCGCGGAACTCCTCTTCCTCTGTCTTACCAGTACCTGTCATCCCTGACAATTTCTTATACATACGGAAAAGGTTTTGGTAGGTAATAGAAGCTGAAGTCTTGGTTTCATCTTGGATTGGCACACCTTCTTTGGCTTCAATCGCTTGGTGCAAACCATCAGAATAACGACGACCTTCCATGGTACGACCGGTAAATTGGTCGACAATCAAGATTTCCTGCTCTTCGCTGACCACATAGTCAATATCAAGAATCATGATGTAGTTAGCACGAAGGGCATTGTCGATAAAGTGAGTCAAGGCTACGTTTTCGATATCGTAGAGATTTTCTAGTTTGAAGTAGCTTTCAGCCTTGTCAATACCAGAATCAGATAGACCAATTGTCTTAGACTGAATATCAATGATATAGTCATCCTTATCCAAAGACTTCACAAAATGGTCTGCCATATGGTAGAGTTGGCTAGTTTCAACTGCATTGGCTCCTGAAACGATCAAAGGAGTACGAGCTTCGTCAATCAAGATAGAGTCAACCTCATCGACCAAGGCATAGTTGAGTGGACGTTGAACCATATTCTCCGCACGAACAACCATGTTATCACGGAGGTAGTCAAATCCAATCTCTGAGTTTGTTGAATAAGTGATATCACACTCATAAGCTTCTTTTTTCTCCATTGGAGATTTGGCTGCCAAGTTAATCCCTACTGACAAACCAAGCCATGAGTACAACTCACCCATCTCAGTCGCGTCACGTTCTGATAGATACTCATTGACCGTAACTACGTGTACACCTTTACCTGAAAGAGCGTTAAGGTATACTGGCATAGTCGCTGTCAAGGTTTTCCCCTCACCAGTACGCATCTCAGGAACGTCACCATGGTGAAGAACGATTCCTCCCATAACCTGAACCTTATAAGGGAAAAGACCAAGAACACGCTTAGCTCCCTCGCGTACAACAGCAAACGCCTCATACAAAAGTTGGTCAAGAGTCTCACCATTTTGATAGCGTTGTTTGAATTCTTCTGTTTTTGCTTTCAATTGCTCGTCTGTTAACGCAGCCATTTCATCTTCATATTTGAGGACTTTATCAGCCATCTTTTCTAGGCGGCGGAGTTCCCCTTTATCATTTTCGATGATTGTTTTTAGTAAATTTGCCATTTTTTTCCTTACTTTAAATTCTGAATATTTTAGAATGTTCTTTTTATTGTAGCATATTTGCCCAATTTTTTCAAGAAATATTCCGTTTTCCCTTAGGGCAAAAAAGGGCTAATCATCGAGATTAGTTCCTCTTAAAATTCCTACCCTTAGCTTCATTTTCCCCTAATTTAAACTTCTACTTAACTCAGCATTGAGAAACCAAGCATCCTTCAGTTATTAGGTACTAATTTCCTCAGTTCTCTCAAGGAAGATTAACCTTATTCTTTTCCAACTTCAGTTTTTTCATAAATTTTAGACAAGCATAGATTTTCCAGTCATTGACTAAAGATAAAAAGACTAAAACTATCCATATCAACCACCTAGCTAAATCCTTGGGTTCTAGTAAAATAAAATTAAATAAGATTAGCGAAAAAAGAGTGAAAGCTAGACTAAACAAGGTCATGAGAGGTAAATAAATCCAGTAAAAATAGTAAAGGAAGGAAAAGTGCTTACTTCCTGGTCGTACCTTCCTTTGCCAACTAAAAAAGAAAAAATAGGGCACTAAAATCAACAATTGTAGCAACTTCTCCATCTCATCACCTCCAGAACTGTTTCCTATTTTTATTATAGCAAAAAGACCTGGAAAGTAGTTTCCAGATCTTGCAATTCTTAGAAATAATCGACCAGTCTACTGTTTTGATGTAGAAGTACTAAAGTCAACCTTTGGAGCTATCTTGGCTTCTTCGCTTTCTTTGAAGGTTTCTGCTTCTTTAAAGTTCATCATATTAGCAAAGAGAACAGTTGGGAAGCTTCTTAATTTTTGATTGTAGTCAGTTGCTGCCTGGTTGTAATCCTTGCGGGCTACAAAAATACGATTTTCGCTTCCAGCCAACTCCGTCATGAGTTGTTCCACATTTTGATTGCTCTTAAGCTCAGGATAGTTCTCTGTCAACACAAGCAGGCGTGAAATAGCTGAACTCAACTCACCTTGAGCCTCTTGGTTTTCCTTTGAAGTAACAGAGCCATTCCCAATTTTTGCACGTGCTTCTGCAATCTGGGTGAAGACCTCTGTCTCATGGTTCATTTGTCCCTTTACAGACTCTACCAGATTTCCAATCAAGTCTGAACGACGTTGAAGAGCTGTCGCTACATTTGCTTGAGCTTGTTCTACCTTGGTCTGTTCGGAGACAAGACCGTTATAAGTACCTACAACCGAGCAACCTCCCAGCAAGATAATGGCTAGTAAAATGCTCAATACATAAATGATTCCTTTATTTTTCATATCTAAACCTACTCATTTCTTTAAATTTTATACTGACATTACCAATCATCAGATGAACCTCCACCATCAAAGCCTCCGCCGTCCCAGCCACCAGAAGAATCTGAACCTGAGTCTGACCAAGATGAATCCGAATCGGATGAGTCACTAAACCACCATCCTCCGTCAGAGGAATCTCCTCCTCGGCCACCGCCGCCTCCTCTAATAATGGCTATAAATACGATAATGAAATAAATGATTATCCCTACTCCAAACACATTGTCCATAGGGTCACTGTTCTTACGATGACTAGACGAGCTACTATTGCGACTCGATTTTTTCCCACTGATGCTATCAGAATAACGTTTGATTTTAGAGGATTCATCAGATGGAAATGTTCCACTTCCTCTATAAAACTGATTGTCCAAGCCTTTGGCAATCGCTAGAATTCCTTTACCATAGTCACCAGTTTTGAAATCTGTACGGCTGGCTGCCAAAATCTGCTTGGTTTGATAGTCCGTTATTCTAATGGCGGTGTTATTACTGGTTTCAATTCTCGATTTACGGTCTTGAACAGCTACTACAATGAGACTTCCAAAATTATCTCCTGAATAGCCAATCTTCCAAGCCCTGGCAGTTTCATTAGCCACCGTTTCAATGCTTTCTCCTTCCAGACTATCTACGATATAGACACCTATTTGGAGCTTTTCTGCCTTTTTACTATTAGCTTCATTCAAATCACGAATTTGTGTGATAGTGTCCTCTGTCAAATAGTGATTTGGATCGTAGATACCATAGTCTGGTTTTTCAGGTACTGTGAATGCTGATAAGAAGAGAAATACCATCAGCAATCCAAGGATACGCGCCAAGAAACTTTTCTTTAACAATCTATATTTTTTCATAATAACCTCCCTGTGCAAGGAAAATTGTTTAGAGAATTATAGCATTTTGATTTTTACAAAGAAAGTACATTTTCATTACAAATCTATGACAAGAACTAAGAAAATGATGTTTTTTTGATGACAAATCGGATTCTCTAGGATGCATTTTAAAATGCTCCTTTCATTCAAGCCCAGCTTTTACATTCATTAAAGAAACTAAAAAATCTACTGCCAATATTTTTTAACGCCCATCTACCTTCATTTCATTTGATTGTTCTTTCCTTACATCATTCTGCTCAATTAAGTCAGCACCAAATTTAAAATACACTAAGTCCTTAGCTAAGATTTCAGCAGCATAAACTAATTTTATGAATTTCGGCCTAGTATTTTTTCCTTTTTAGGATAAAATCTCTCGCTACAAATATATGTTTCATCTATCCTAGTATCTAAATTATCTATTCACATGCTTTTTATAGTGAAATTTTCTACATCCTACGCGATCATCTATCTCAAAATAATAATAATGATCTCTGCCATCTTTGGCATTTTCCTTGTTCAAGACAAAGTAGTTCTTTTGGTTGATGGCCATGGTTCGTAGAATGTCGTCAATCAGGAAAGTCAGGGGTACATTCATGGCAGAATACCTTTGAAAATCTTCCTCGAAACGAATGTAGTCATCTGAGAAATAATCCATCTGTAGTTTGTTTTCATAAAGCTCTTTTCTAGTCATGAACTCCCTCCTGACATAATTGGATTGCGAGAATATCATCTACCCTTATCAATCTATAACCCTCATCCGTTTTAACAGAGATTTCTTGAGGAAATAATTCTCTTACTTCACCCAATATCGTGCTTTTATGATTTTTCTCCTTGACCACAAAAGAGCCTTTTAGTCGTCCGACGTATAGCTGGGAAAGCAGTAACAACTTCTCAACTGGAGTCAAATCAGTCGACAAATCGACACGATTTTTTTCTTCACTGAGTGAACTCGTATGCTCCGATAAGAAAAATCCCATCCACTTCTGCATTCCTGGATCCTGGTAGTCCCTCGCGGATTGAAAAGGTAAGTAAGAACGATCAATCATTTGAGTCCATCTAATCCTCCAGCAGAATGCCCTCCGATCAGCTTACTTCTGGCAATACTTCTCGATGCATCCTCTAAGGCAGTCGCCTTCAAGAGAGAAGTAAATCCGAATTGCTCTCGAATAGAATCAATGGCCGTCTGGAGCCTTTCTTCTTTTTCTAGCTTATCAACATCATCAAAAAGGGAAATCAAAGCAAAGGATTCGTCCACAAATCCTGAATAACTGATGGCAACACTCCTAACAGCACCAGAAGTGTATTTACTATGGAATAATTTCAATACATAGCTAACCAAAATACTGGTGTTATTGGTCGGCTCAATCTTCATCTGGGTATGGATGGAGCGTTTTTGTTCCTGCTTAGAAAAACCAAGATGAATAGATACCACTGTCGCCTTTTTACTAGCTCTTCGAAGCCTGATAGCCACCTGCTCAGCCATCTCTCGGAGTATAATTTCGATATCTCGCTGCTTGACATAGTCTCTCGGTAAAATTTGCGAATTGCCTAGACCATGAGATTTTGGCTTATAGGGTTTATGAACATTACTCTCGTCAATCCCATTGGTATGAAACCATAAGCGAAGTCCAGCTTGGCCAAGTTCCTTCTTCAGGAAATCCGGATTGCTATTGGCTAATTCTTTAATCGAATGAATCCCCAAGTTATTCAAGCGCTTCTCCATCCGATGTCCAATCCCCCAAAAGTCGGTCATCTTTGGAATGGACCAGACCTTATCTTCCACATCTTGATAGGACCAGTTGGCCCTCATGGTCGGTGTGTGCTTGGCTTCATTATCCAAGGCCAACTTGGCAAGCAAGGGATTGGCATTAGACATACCCACCGTCGAGTAAATCCCCGTCTGCCGCCAGATGTCCCTCTGGATACGAGCCGAGAGCATATCCAGCTTATCTTTGCGAGAAATCTGCTGATCTGGGACAAAATAATTGAGCGAACTAGTCAAATCGATAAAACCTTCATCAATAGAGTAGGGATAAATATCATCTGGACTGCCATAATTCTGAAAGATTCGTTGGATTTCCATATTGACCGCGATATACTTATCCATCCGAGGAGGGACAATCACGGTCACCCGAGCCCAGTCTTCGATAAATTTCACATAGTCTGAGTCTGTCCGCAAGCCTTGTTTCTTGGCATTGTAGTAGGAAAATTTACGCGTCTTAATATCAAAGGGGAGGTCATAAGCACGGCCTACATTTGCTTTCCCAAAAACCTTTTTAAACATAGGCGAGGAGGCAAGAATAAGCCCAACAGAATTATCCGCTCGACTCATGACACAAAGGGATGTTTTGAGAGGATGGAGTCCTCTTTCCACACACTCAACACTGGCATAAAAGGACTTCATATCGACAAAGGCAATATCACTTTTGGGCTCTCTGGAATAATCAAAGTAGCCCATAGACTACCCCTCCATCGGTACGAAGTTACCCACGATAATGCCCACAATCCGTGGATCTTCCTCATAAGAGATGAAAATATCCTTGTATTTAGGATTGATGGAGACCAGACGCAAGCCATCTTCCTCTCGATAGACCCGCTTGATATAGGTCTGGTTGTTACAAACCACTGCATAGACAGCACCGTCATAATCAAATCCAGTCTCTCGAATCAGAGCCACTGAACCATTTTGATACTTGGGTTCCATAGAATCCCCAGAGACCCAGGAAGCAAAATCGTGAGCTAGTTCCTCATTGAAGTAAACCGTATCAAAATTCCGATCATCATAGACCGAAGCTCCGATACCAGCTGACATGCGTTCATAGACATGATACTCGAAAAGTTTTTCTGGCATGGCCGTTACCTTCTTAGCTTGTTCTTCTTGAACCAGGTTGCGAGCATAGACTACCACCTTTTCTTTCCCTTGGCTAGAGAGGCTATTATAGAGACGGACAATCTCAATTTGGGTGAAATAACCTTTTGGTACTTTTAAAATCTCTTCTAGTTGTGAAACCTTCTCTTTAGAAGGCTCCTTGACACCACGTTCCCAAGCCGAATAAGCCTGAAAACTAATGCCAAGCTGCTCTGCAATTTCCTTCTGTGTTAGCTTTAGCTCTTTTCTCCGAGCCTTAAGTTTTTCTGGTTGGTACATGACTTCCCTCCTAGTGTGATGCTTTCATCGAAGGTTGACTTTATTTTAAAAACTCAACCATTTTGGTTTAGTTTTATTATATAAAAAAAGCAGACGAATGTCTACTGGGAATGTTGAGTTTTGGCAAACGACTGATAATGATGATGCTATAGATTCCTTATCTCAAATACTGCCGTATGAATCCACTCGTTATGCATTTGAAAGTCATTTTCTATGATTTTACTAAAGGTGAAACCATTTTTTAAAAGCACTCTCTGAGAAGCCAGATTGCCCGTTGCCGTTCCTGCGATAATCTTATGTAAACCATAAGTAGTAAAGGCCTTGTCTAAAACGAGTTTAACCGCTTCGCTTGCATATCCTAAATTAGTAACATTTTCTCCAATCCTATATCCAAGTTCTGCTGTTTTTCTATCCTTCCCTAAAACACTTAAATTGATTCTTCCGACCATAATGCCTTGTACATCTCTAATAAGATGCATGTAGATATCATGATTCTCTTGTTCCCTTAACAATTCCCTTGTAATTTCTTTAAAACCTTCTAAGTCAAAATAGTGAGCTGGTCTAGGAGGTAAACTTCGCTCAAAATACTCCCGATTTTCTTTTTCAAAAGAATAAACATCTATGCTATTTTCTTCAGACATCAACTCTAAACTTATCATTCTAAACTATTTCCTATCATTCTCTAAACTCAAATTTACTCATGTTCACACAAAGTGACATTTACAAAATTTAAAGAGATATCTTAATTTTTTCATATCGTATCTACATTATAACACAACATACTATGAAGAAAAATAATATCCAAGGTTAAAACACATTTCACCTCATAAATTACGACATACAGGAGCAACACTTGCTAAACAAGCAGGAATGAGTTTAGAAGCCATTTCTGAAGCATTGACTCATAGCGATACAGGTACAACTCAGATTTATGTCAATACTTCTAATGTAGTTCCTATAGCAGTTGGTGAATTTGCTTTAAAGTCTCTAAAACAATAAGGTAAAAATAAGGTGAACTTTGAGGTAAACTTTTTAAAAAAACACGAAAAAAGCACCCATAAGGTAAACTTTTGAGTGCTTTGAAACGTTGATAGTATCGTACTGATTAACGTTTACTAAATTGTGAAGCTTTACGAGCTTTCTTAAGACCTGGTTTCTTACGCTCAACTTTACGTGAGTCACGTGTAAGAAGTCCTGCGCGTTTCAATGAATCGCGGAAGTCTGGGTCTACTTGAAGAAGGGCACGAGCGATACCGTGACGGATAGCTCCTGCTTGACCAGCGTATCCACCACCTACAACGTTAACGAAAACGTCGTATGAACCTACAGTTGAAGTAACTGCGAATGGTTGGTTGATTACAAGACGAAGGTCAGCGTGTGGGATGTACTCTTCAACATCTTTTTTGTTAACAGTGATTTTACCAGTTCCTGGAACAAGGCGAACGCGTGCAACAGCGTTTTTACGACGTCCAGTACCTGCATATTGTGCTTGTGACATACTTTATTGTTCCTTTCCTTAGATAAGTCCTGAAATATCAAGAACTTCTGGTTGTTGTGCAGCGTGAGTGTGCTCAGCTCCAACGAATACTTTCAATTTCATACCTTGAGCGCGGCCAAGAGTATTGTGTGGAAGCATACCTTTAACTGATTTCTCGATCAAACGTACTGCATTTTTAGAACGAAGTTCACCAGCAGAGATTGATTTCAATCCACCTGGGTGGTTTGAGTGAGTGTAGTAGATCTTATCAGATGCTTTTTTACCAGTCAATTTAACTTTTTCAGCATTGATAACGATTACGAAGTCACCTGTATCAGTGTGTGGTGTGAATGTTGGTTTGTTTTTTCCGCGAAGTACGCTAGCAACAACTGCTGAAAGGCGTCCAAGAGGTACATCAGTTGCGTCAACAACGTACCATTTGCGTTCTACTTGGCCTGGTTTAGCCATGAATGTAGTTTTGTTCATGATTTCTCCTATATGAATATCGTTTTTGTTTACAGGGCGGATGTTCCGGTCCGCAAGTTATTTGAAAGGTTCCGGGGCCTTACAAATGGGGTAAACAATACCGTCTACTATTGTATCAAAATTCTCAGATAAAAGTCAAGAGATTGGGAAAATATTTTTTTATTTCTGCCAGATTCTCAATCTTTTTTCTTCTTGTTCCTGAAGGATTGTCTGAAAAATTTTAGAGACTAAATAAATGGCACAAGTCAGGAATAGCGTAACCACTAGATAATTGATCAAACGACCGTGGTCTCCAACCAATGGCGGTTTTGTCAAAAAGCCATAATCTCCACCCGTCATTAGATTGACCACAAAGATCACAGCATTCAGTGAAGATGTGATGATTAGGGTTCGTTTGAAGTCCAATAAGCTAGCATCGTAGTCCTTCAAAAGATAAATCAAGGAATTTCCAAGGAGGGCTAGGTGTCCGAAAATAAAGGACAGGATAGCGATGTGGGGGAAGGGATAGGGATCTGGCACTGGATAAACAAAGGCTGCCAAAGTCCCAAAGGTTCCTAGCACAGCAAAATACTGTTTGACTCTAGAAACACCAGGAAGCAAAAGCACTATAAACATTGCCAGACGGCAATGATAAAAGGGTAGACTTTCTGTCAAAGGCATCTGATTTACCAAATACCAGCCGTAAAGTAGAATTAATTGAACGGCCTGTAAAATCTGGAAAAATCGTTGACAAACTTTTTTCTCACCATAACGATAGGCAAGAAATACAGTCAATGCCAATAAAGTAAATAGACTTCCATACCAAAGAAGATCAAATTGGGGTGGCTCCGTCGGCTGCGTGCTAAATAAAGCATCCCAAACATTCATGTAACTTTCCTCATTTTCATATAAGCAGGCCTCTTACTCATCTCTATAGAGCCTAGCTTACATTTATTTCATATAATTTTGTGTAAAAGAAACTGTCGATCTTAATATAAAATAAAACTTCTAATCGACATATTGTTCCCGCTCACCCTGATAGACCTGCCATAGAATTTCCATTTGTTCTTGGGTTATTCGTTTTTCAGATAGGGGTGGGAGATTCTTGATATCAAAAAATTCAAGTTCTGCAATTTCTTGGTTTTCTTGAAAATGTCCATCCAATAACTGACAGTCAAAGACGAACTTGGCATACTGCTTGTTCTGAAGTTGAAAGCGATTGGTATCAAAAACTGCCAATAAAGAGCCTACTTCTGCCGAAAATCCTGTTTCTTCCTGAACTTCTTTTCGGATATTTTCCTTGGGAGAATATCCTACCTCGCCAAAGCCACCAGGTAATGCCCAAGTATCCTCTCCTTGCCCTCTAACCAGGCAAATCTTCTGATTTTGAACAATCCATGCCCTTACATCCATCAAGGGCGTTGCATAGCTACCTGTTGGTTTTAAAATTGCAGTCAATTCCTCTTGATCGAGCTCCGTTTGATCCTGCAAGACACTCCATAAAATCTGACGTAAATCCTCATAACGTTCACGGTCATAAGGATCCTTTGAATAGGTCAACCCAGTATCAGTGATAGCTAACATTCTCTGAATAGCTTTGGCGAAATCAGTTGTGCTCATTTTCTAGGCTTTCTACTAGCTTGGCTAGATTCATAGAGTTCGAACCTTTAAGCAGAATCTGGTCATGTGCGCCAAGACTTTCCTTGACCTGCTTAACCATGGCTTCAAACTGGTCCTCATCGGCTGTTTTCTTGAAGTAGTACACATGACCGATTGGGAACATTTGACTGGCTAATTGAGCCAATTCAGCAATGTCTTCACCGTAAAAAATAACAGTATCAAGGGCATCGGGTGTAATGCTCAAAATCATTTGATTATGAAGTTGAACAGACTGATCTCCAAGTTCTTTCATATCCGCCAGAACTGCGAGTTTCTTGCCACCTTTATTGGCTGGGATGGCAGAAAACGTTTCTAAAATCAACTTCATGGCAGTTGGATTGGCATTGTAAACATCTGATAAGATATCCGCACCGTTGGCTGCTTTTTTCCACTCGGTACGATTGCGGGTCAATTCTAGATTTTGGAAGACTTGACGGATTTGCTCTTCAGTCACTCCTTCTTGAAGAGCAACATAAGATGCGATCATAGCATTAGTCGCATTGTACTTACCTGTTACTGGCAAGTCAAGAGCCTGCTCTAAGAAATTGGCCTTGAAGGTTAAGCTATCCTTACGCTCAATCAATTCTGTAATTTCGAGTTCTGCACCTGGACCAAAACGAACTACTTTTTGATCAGCAGGCAGATAATCCTCTACAATAGGATCAGCTGGCGCCAAAAGTAAGGAACCCTTTTCCATCCCATCAGCGATTTGTAATTTACCTTTTGCAATTTCAGAACGGTCCTTAAAGAAAGCCAGATGAGCTTCTCCAACCAAGGTCACGATAGCTGTCTTTGGATGAGCTAATTCAGACAAAAGATGGATATCTCCTAGGTGATCCTGCCCCATTTCCAAGACCAGCTTTTCGGTATCATCTGGCATATGAAGAACTGTATAAGGTAATCCAATCTCGTTATTGTAATTTCCTTGCGTTTTGTAGGTTTTAAAGCTTGTAGAAAGCAAATGAGCCAACATATCCTTGGTCGTAGTCTTCCCATTTGAACCTGTGACAGCAAAGACATCGACACTAGTCTTTTGAAGATAATAGGCCGCAAGTGCTTGAAAGGCTGTTAAGACATCTTCTACCAAAAGATAAGGATGGTTTGCTACTTCCTTTTCTGATAAGGTTAGAACTGCGCCATTTTCAAAAGCTGTCTCGATAAAGTCATGACCATCACGCGCCCCCTTGAGTGGCACAAATAAATCCCCAACTCCAATCAAACGGCTATCAAATTCTGCCTTGACCAGTGGACTATCCACATAGCTAGTCACATCATTTTTTGCACCGACGACACGCGCAACTTCGTGAATCGTAAGTTTCATATTTACTCCTTTAAAAAGGGGCAAGGAGTCCTTCCCCGCCCTTATAGCTATCTTTACAATAGGTGCGCTTCACGTTTATTAAAGCTTTCTTTAGCAAGGTCAACCAAACGCTCGATTAGTTCTGGATAGCTAATCCCCATATTGTCCCAAAGCAAGGGATACATAGACCATTGGGTAAATCCAGGCATAGTGTTAAGCTCGTTTAGGAAAACTTCTCCCTTATCTGTATAGAAGAAATCGCAACGTGATAAGCCAAGTCCACCAATAGCACGGAAGGCAGTTTCTGCATTTTTACGCATGACTGCTACTACATTGTCACTAATCTTGGCTGGAATATCCATCGTAATCTTGTTATCGATGTATTTGGCTTCATAGTCGTAAAAGGCTACGTCTTTGACAACTTCACCAGGTAGCGTGCTCTTGACATCATAGTTTCCTAAAAGACCAACCTCGATTTCACGTGCATTGACTCCTTGCTCTACCAAGACACGACTATCGTACTTGAAGGCAAGCTCTAAAGCTTGATGGAGTTCTTCTTTATTTTCAGACTTAGAAATACCGACACTAGAACCCATATTGGATGGTTTGGTAAAGACTGGGTAGGTTAATTTATCCTCAACTTCTGCAATCTTAGAAGCCAAGTCATCCCCTTCAACGATGGCTACATAAGGGACTTGGGCAATCCCAGCAGATTCCAAGACACGTTTAGTCGTGATTTTGTCCATAGCAAGGCTTGAAGACAAGATGTTGCAACCGACATAAGGCATTTTCAAGACTTCTAGGAAACCTTGAACGGAACCGTCTTCTCCCATAGGTCCATGAAGAACTGGAAAAACAACTGCACCTTCTTCGTAGATGGCACTTGGAGCAATTTTCTTGTCCCAATCAATCGTTTCATTGGTCATGAGACGTTCATCTTGGCCAGGAGTTTGGGTAAATTCTTGGGTTTTGATAAAATCACCAGACTGGCTGATAAAGAAAGTTTTGACTTCAAAACGGTCATAGTTAACCGCACGCATGACACTCTCAGCTGACAATACAGAGACTTCACGTTCTGCACTGCGTCCACCATATAATAGAATAATTGTTTGTTTCATATGATTGTCCTATTTCTACTAGAATACTCGCTTTTTAGTATATCACATTTGTTTATTTTTTTAAACTTGAATAGCACAAAAGAGACTGGATTAAAAATAAATCCAGTCTCTTGATTTCTTATATATCGTATCTACTAGCTAATTGCCTGTTCTATATCCTTACAGACTAAAGTTCTGTACGATTTTCGATGGCTCTTAGGAGCGTTACTTCGTCCGCATATTCGATATCTGCTCCTACTGCTAGACCTCTTGCTAGACGAGTAACCTTAATCCCTGCAGGTTTAAGTAGTCGAGAGATATACATGGAAGTCGCTTCACCATCAGCAGTCGCATTGGTGGCCACGATGACCTCTGAAACTTCACTCTCCATGAGGCGAGTCATGAGACTTTTCAGATTGATATCATCGGGACTAATCCCATTCATAGGGGAAATCAAACCGTGTAAAACATGGTAAAGTCCGTGGTATTCTTGGATGTTTTCCATAGCAGCAACATCTCGGCTATCCTCCAGAACCAGAATCGTAGACTGGTCACGGCTAGGATCGGTACAGATAGAACAAGGATCGTCATCTGTCAAGCGTCCACAAATAGAGCAATAGGTCAATTCTCGCTTGGCTGCAAGAAGATTTTTTGCAAATTCATTGACGTCATCATCCGACATCCCAATGGTATAAAAGGCCAGTCGGGTTGCTGTCTTAATCCCGATACCCGGAAGTTTAGAATAACTGTCAATCAGCTTAGCTATAGGTGTTGGGTAAAGCATGGCTTCCTTTCTAGTTCATTGGATGGTGTTGGTTGTATAGATTGATAATGTCGCGAGCAATCGAAGGTCCGACACCATTAGTTAGATTCGTATTATGCGGGAATACAACTGCGACTGCAATCTGCGGATTATCGGTTGGCGCATAGGCCACAGCATTAGTGTTGTTGGCTTTCTGACCACCATTCACGTAACTTTCGGCTGTACCAGTTTTCCCACTGATGGAGACTGCTGCACCATTTGAAAAGGCACGACCTGTCGTAAGAGCACTTGTCCCGTGCGATACTTGGTAAAAGCCTTGTTGCAAGATAGACATATCAGACTCAGAAATATTGATTTTATTCATTTCGGTGCTAGTTGTTTGCTGAATCAAATTTCCTAGACCACCTTGCTCATTATTATCATAGACTCCTTCTACGATATGAGGAGCCAGGCGAACACCATTATTAGCGATTGTTGCCACATACTGGGCCAACTGCATTGGTGTGTAGTTATCAAACTGTCCAAAAGCATTGTACAGATAATTAGCCAAATCAAAGTTTTTAGGAATAAATCCTGTTGATTCCTCTGGCAAATCAATCCCTGTAGCAGCACCCAAACCATACTCACCAAAAGTTGCGCGTAGTTTTCCCATAGCAGACTCTAGTTGGTCGGTCTTAACTGTCATATCCGGTTGATAGGTTTGCCCCATCATTCCTAGGGCAGTCTGAATCATATAGGTATTGGATGAGTATTCCAAAGCCTCGACTGCTGTAATCGGGAAGGAACCGTAAGCAAGAGTATACCAAGAATTGATAGCTGGGGATCCTTGGAAAACGATTGGCTGGTCTGTCAAGGTCTGGTTCCCCTTAAGAACACCATTTTCCCATCCCGAGCTGATAGTAGCCGCTTTAACGACAGAACCTGGAACAAAGACATTGGTCACAGTCCCCAGTGAGTCAGAGGTCAATTCACCCGTTTCCAGATTATGTTTAATCCCTGACATAGCTAACACAGCACCAGTCTTAGGATTGAGCGCTACTGCATAGACACCTTCAGAATATTTTGCTCCACCATTTGATAGTTCCGAACTGAAGTAATTTTTCAGAAGATTATCCACACTGTCTTGGAAGGTCAAATCAATGGTCAATTTAATGTTTTTACCCTTGCTTCCTTCTTCGACATTTTCCACACTCTCCATATCGCCATATTTATCGAGATGGATTTCTTTTACGGTGCGCTTCCCTTGTAAAACCTCTTCGTATTGTTTCTCCAGATAAGAAGTTCCAACACGGTCATTAAGTGAATAGCCTTTTTGCAAATAAGCATCCACATCCTCAGCTGGAAGACCTGATTTCTCACTAGAGACACTTCCAACGATAGATGAAAGCGAGGTTTCTAAAACCTTTCTATCCCACGAAGTTGAAATGCTAATACCAGGTAATTCCTTGGAAGCCGAAGCAATGATGGCCACCTGTGTGTCACTTAAGGGATCTGTTTGAATATTCCCTGTCGCAAAATTACCAACTGCATTGAGCTGGTTAAAGAGGTAGATAACCTTCTTTTCATCCTCTGAATAGTTCAGTTGATCAGAAGTGATACTCTCAGCAGCATTGTTATAAAGTTGAGCTTCAGACAACTGATTTCCATCAGAATCAAAACGTTTATCCTTAGGAAGAGCCTCTACCGTTTTTTTATAGACAGCTGGATCTGCTAGATAATAATCAGCCATTTGACGTTCTGTCAAATCTGGCGAGGTAACTGTTACATACGTTAAGAGTTTAGTGGAAATATCCTTTAAATCAGTAGCTGTCATCTTATTGCTTCGTGTGAAAGCCACGACTTGTTTAACAGTATTTTCTACCAAGGGTTTTCCCGCCGCGTCATAAATTTCTCCACGAGCAGAGCCCGTTGTTACCCTAGTTTGGCTAGCAGATGCTAGCTTAGCTTCATAAAAATCCTTGTTCAAAACTTGCATATAGAGCAAGCGACCAATGATGGTCATGAAAAGCAAAATAACGATTGCAAACAATAAATTAAGCCGGATCGGTATCGAATGGCTATTGAATTTTCTCATACAAGTCAGTCTCATTTCTAATCAAAATCTCAATCTCCATTGTACCATAATTTGAAGAGAAAATTATGGAAAAAGAAAAGACTTTTCCTTTTTATCCCAAAAACAAAGCAACTGTGGTATAATAGAAGTAAGCGCTATTTTATTTGTTAGCTTTTATTGACAAATAATGTTTAACAAATAACTACAAAGGAGTCCCATGAACAAGCCAGACATCTCTACGATTATTGATCTTCACTTTGAAGAAATGACCGATTTAGAGCAAGAGATTGCCCGCTATTTTTTGCAGGCAGATACCATTCATGATGACTTGTCTTCTCAGCAGGTCACTCAAAAACTTCATATTTCACAGGCGGCACTCACTCGTTTTGCCAAAAAATGTGGCTTTACAGGTTATCGGGAATTTATTTTCAAATACCAGCAACAAAAGGATACCCTTTCCGTTCCACAACAGGATATGAATCCTTTGACACAAAGAGTCTTGAGAAGCTATACAAATATCCGAGAAATGACACAAGAATTGATTGATGATGACCAACTGGAGCGCATTGCCCAAATGATTGATCAATCAGAACGCGTCTATTTTTTTGGGACTGGAAGTTCTGGCCTCGTTGCGCGTGAGATGAAATTGCGTTTCATGAGACTTGGAGTCGTTTGTGAGGCTTTGACAGATCCAGATGGTTTCGCCTGGACAACCAGTATCATCGATGAAAAATGTTTGGTCTTTGGTTTCTCCCTTTCAGGAACAACTCCATCCATCATTGACAGTCTACTAGACGCTCAAGATATGGGGGCTAAAACTGTTCTTTTTACTAGTACGCCTAGCAAGGAAACTCAGGCATTTACAGAAACTGTACTGGTAGCAAGCCAGAGTCAGGCTTCCTATATCCAACGCATCTCTGCCCAACTCCCTATGTTGATTTTAATCGATCTACTCTATGCTTATTTCCTAGAAATTGATCGTGAAAGTAAAGAAAAAATCTTTAACAGTTATTGGGAAAATAAAAAACTAAATGGCTATCGTAGAAATAGAAGGTCTAGATAAGCCTTCATCCCTATCAAGTGAACAAGCATATGAGCAACCAGCGATTAAAGTCGCTGGTTTTTAGTTTGCTCAAGTCCTATAACTAATGACTTATGCACATAGAACTCTACACCTGCTACCTTCTATAAAAAGTCTCTATAAGTCTCTAAAGTTCTATAGTTAGTTGGTTTAAAAACTGTAGGGTTTATAGAGATTTGTAATGATAGATAAAACAGCCCATAGTAAGATATCACCTATGTTTGAAATTTATAGTGCATATAGATTAAGGTAAACCTCATTATACTTCTCCCTTATGAGTATATTCTTAAAAGATGATTAAAGAGTTTTTCAAAAATTAAATCCCCCTTAAACTTGAGCAAGTCAAACCTATCACCTTACTTCATCTAAAGAAACGCCATTCCCAAAATTTTCAATGCCGAAAATTCCTAGTATTCGACTCACCTATCGAAAATAAAACTTACCAAACATCAACTCTAGTTTGATAAAAAGAGAACTCCCTCTCTACTAAAAACTTTCTTTAGGTTCTTCCTTTTGTTGTGATTTATGAGGAGCTTTAGCTCGTAGAAAGACTTTTTGTTTTGGTAATGCATAAAAAGAGGCTGGGTAAAGATCTTTAAAATCAGAAAAACGCATAATATCAGATATTCAAAAACCTTGATATTATGCGTTTTATGTTGAAAAGATTTTCTAAATGTTATCCCTAAAGTGGG
>NZ_KQ970823.1:92690-93230 GCF_001579645.1 Streptococcus infantis | reverse complement strand
CTCTTTTCTATTAGTTAAAGCCAGATTTGATCGTCAATATGAGTCGTTATTTTAAACAAAGTAACATTACTCTCCTAAGAAAGATGACTATTTTTCGTCTTCCTTCTTACGACGTCCAAGTGCTGCCAATCCTACAAGTCCTGCAACTACTCCGAGTACAGTTGATCCTGCAGATGTGGTTTCACCAGTATTTGGAAGTTGTTCCTTAGCCGATGTTGGATTAGCTGGTTGTTCCGAAACTGGTTTACCTGGTGTTGGGTTCACCGGTTTACCTGGTGTTGGATTCACTGGCTTACCTGGTGTTGGGTTCACTGGTTTACCTGGTGTTGGGTTCACTGGTTTACCTGGTGTTGGATTCACTGGCTTACCTGGTGTTGGGTTCACTGGTTTACCCGGTGTCGGGTTCACTGGTTTGTCTGGAGTTGGCTCTACAGGCTTATCTGGAGTTGGCTCTACAGGTTTGTCTGGAGTTGGCTCTACAGGTTTGTCTGGAGTTTCTTTAAGTTTGTACACATATGTTACATTCTTATCACCTTCGAC
>NZ_KQ970823.1:86814-91669 GCF_001579645.1 Streptococcus infantis | reverse complement strand
GGTCATCTACTTCACCGGTTGTGTAAGCACCAGCTGGAACCAATTCGTAAGTATTACCTTCGAATTCAATCTCTTGTGGACGGTTGTCTACAACTGTGTCGTAGTCTTTGTCTACTGGTTGAGCTTTTTCATCAGTAACATCGTCCTTGATTGTCTTACCTTCTGTATCAACGTAGTGTACATAAACATTACCATTCACTTCTTTATAAACATAAGTGATAGTTGATTTTGGTTTAGTAACCTTACCTGTAACTGGGTCAGACTTTTCAAGGTGTCCATTCTCATCAACCTTACCTACAGGATAATCACCCTTCGGTACGATCTTATATGTCTTACCATCTTCACTCTTGATTGTATTTGGTTTTTCACCTTCCTCAGTAGTGTCATATGGTGTGTCATATGGTGAGTTTGGTGTGTCTTGGCGAGGTTTTTGAATCTCTTTACCATTTTCATCCACATAAGTGATAACAACTTCACCTTTTGGTTTTTCTTTCAACTTGTAGACATAAGTGACATTCTTATCGCCTTCGATAACCTTACCAGTTGTTGGGTCTGTTGACTTCAAGTGACCTTGATCATCTACTTCACCGGCTGTGTAGTTACCAGCTGGAACCAATTCGTAAGTATTACCTTCGAATTCAATCTCTTGTGGACGGTTGTCTACAACTGTGTCGTAGTCTTTGTCTACTGGTTGAGCTTTTTCATCAGTAACATCGTCCTTGATTGTCTTACCTTCTGTATCTACATAGTGTACATAGACATTACCATTCACTTCTTTATAAACATAAGTGATAGTTGATTTTGGTTTAGTAACCTTACCTGTAACTGGATCAGATGATTCAAGGTGACCATTTTCATCAACCTTACCTACTGGATAGTCACCCTTCGGTACGATCTTATAGGTCTTACCATCTTCGGCCTTGATGAAGTTAGGTTTTTCACCTTCCTCAGTAGTGTCATATGGTGTGTCATATGGTGAGTTTGGTGTGTCTTGACGAGGTTTTTGAATCTCTTTACCCTTCTCATCCACATAAGTGATAACAACTTCACCTTCTTTAAGTTTGTAGATGTAAGTTACATTCTTATCCTCTTTGGCAACTGCACCTGTTGTTGGGTCTGATGATGTAAGATGTCCTTGGTCATCAACTTCACCAACTGTGTAGTTACCAGCTGGAACCAATTCGTAAGTATTACCTTCGAATGTAATCTCGTTCGGACGATTGTCTACAACTGTATCGTAGGCCTTATTAACTGGTTGATCTTTTTCATCGGTTACATCTGGCTTAATAGTCTTACCTTCTGTATCTTGATAATGCACGTAAACATTACCTGTAGCATCTGTTTTACGGTAGTAGTGAGTTACATCGGTAGAAATTTGTTTAACAGAAGGAAGCGAGTAGTTGTTGAAGAATGATGGATAGCCTGAAGCTTTATCTCCTGGGGTATTCCCACCAATGATGTTGGAAGTGTTGTTTCGAACCGGATCGACATCTGTTGAGAATTGTGGTGAGGCTGTAAAGGCATCCCCAGTAGCCTTATTGTACCAACCACTCAAACGCACATTCCCATTTCCACTATCCGTATATGTTTGTACACGAAGATGGTATTGCCCATCCTTACTGTCAACATATCCCAGATCATTTAAGGCATCTTTTGTTCCAGCAGGTGTTGGCTTACCTCCTGGTTTAACAGGATCTGAGGTATACAACAATGTATAGTTATCTAAATTAAGATTATTTACATCAGTTGCCGGGCTATATGATGACACCTTCGAAGGATCTAAAGCATACAATTTAACAACAGATGTACCATCTTTATCTACTTGTTCTACAATACGTTTCACATAGTAGTGAGCGCGCCCACCTTGGAGTTCCAGGTACTTAGCTCCAACACCACCGAGTGATCCAGTCATGTCTTTTTCTGATTGAGTACGGGTAAACTCGTAGCCTTCAAATGTACGCGGATTAGAGGCATGATAAGTTTGACTCTCAATACCCGTTTGAGCGTATGAAGCCAATTCCTCGTTTGTACCCTCAACCTTATAGTGAGTTGTATGGGTTACTTTTTCAGTTGGAACGACTGTTTGAACATTTGGTTTTGTGTCCCCAACATTTCCAGGTTTCGTTGTGTCACGAATTTGAAGAATATGGTGTTTATATCTATCATCTAAAGTAGGACCAGCATCTCGGTTGTTCGTCCATGTTCCCAGAATTTGTGAAGCTTCTCCAGATGTATAGTCAAACTGAGGTGCATAAGTTGGATTTTCTTGCACCAAGGTCTTAAATTGATAAGTTGACTTGGCAGTCATATCCAAAGTTTCTACTTCTTTACCCGTAGCTTTTTCTACCAAACGGGCATGAACAACTGGAGTAGTTGTAGTTCCAATAGCTGAGCGGTCAACTGAGAATGTTACATAGTAACCACCATTGCTGTATGTGAAACCACCTTGATCAGCAGGACCTTCCCAGTTTTGAAGATCCCAGATTGAATAGGTATAGCGTTCTTCATTTGGATCCAATTTGTAGTTTGGGTTGTCCAAAGCTGGATCTTCAATTGAAGCACCATTTGGTTGATCCATTTTTTCTACAACAGATGGCGCAGTAAGAGTAGTTGACGTTGAAATAGCATCCAACTGTGCAGAGACTGCTGGTGATCCGTTAACAGTAGTGTTTCCTTCAAAACCTGCCACTGTTAAGACTGCCATCAGCTCATCCACTGACTTGCTCAAACGTGCACGTTGATCTGCATAAGCTTGAGCAGTTGCATTGGCCAAACTAGTGCTTGCAGACAATTCTGATTGAAGGTTAGCAACAGCCGCATGGATCGCTGCTTTTTGATCTGCATCTTGATGGTTTGATGCGTATTTTTCAGCGATGTTAATCAACAAAGCTGCTTCAGAAGCATTTTGTTCCAAGATTGCTTTGTCTTCAGACACAGGAGCATCTGCAACTAGTTCAGATGAAACCACTGTATCTTCTTTTGTTTCAGTAGCAGATTCACTTAGAGTTGCTGATTGGTCCGTAGAACCTTGCTCACTCAATGATTCTGACTCTGTTGTAACTGCAGGTGCACTAACCAAAGCTGATGCAGTTGTTGCATCTTTTCCTAGTTCATCTGCATAACCAGTATGTACAAGCGATGTCGCACTAAGAACAGCTGCAGCCACGACAATCCCTTTTAAGAATCCTCGACTTGTCAGTCCCTTTTCTGACACCGCATCTTCATGCACTTCGGCTACAATAGTCTCTTCGACTTGACCACGAATCACTTTTAGAAGCCCAAAGTTCGAAGTAGATGCGCGCAACCAATTCTTACCCGACTTAATTAATTTGAACCGAGTCACTCGATCGGTTTCACGGAATTCACCGTTTGAACGTTTAAAAAACATTGCAGTCTCCTTTTTTTTATTATTATCCATCCCCATTATACATGATTAGTAGACAAAAGCAAGCAATTTGACCTTAAACCACTTAAATACTATAAAAAGGAGAAGTTCGGCACAAAAGCTGTAAAATACTAACTTTTCAAAGTCATGAAAAATTGTAAAAGTGGACACTAGTGTACAAGGATAATCACTCTTTTAAACACTTGTCCCATACTGTACCAAGCATAAACGTGAACTGCAAAAAGCGAACTGGATAGTATAGTAGAAAATGCAATCCAATCCTTCTAGAATCTGTTTTAAAAGCTTAAACATGCATAACTAGCAGTCTGTGAACAGTTTGTTTGCTCTTAAAAATCAGCAGATTGAGTTTAAGCTTTCTAGAAGATTTACACCCATGTGAAACTTACCTACATCACTAAGAAGCAAATGCCTAGCACTCTCAACCTTGACCAAATTCTTGCTCATCACAATTGACAAAGAGCCAAAAAAGCGAACAAGACCAGATTCTGTTCATCAGAAAACTAGTTTTGTCCGCTTTTTATAATTGAGATTAGTTATTGGTTTCAATCTCTAAAGTTTGGACAGCTATTACAGCAGTTTCCTTAATATTCTGCAATAATTTCCACAAAATCTATACTTCCTCAACAGTATTTCTTGAGTTTGACAGATTCTATTCGTCTTCTTTTTTCTTTCCCATTGCAGCTAGACCAAGAAGTGCCCCTACAGCTCCCAAGCTTGCGAGAGTAGCCGTTTCTTTAGCGCCTGTTTCAGGGAGAATATTTTGACGATTTAAAGGTGCTTGATAAGTCTTATCTTGTGATATAGCTTGAACCACATGTGACTGCTCATCCTTGTGTGTAGTGACTTCATGGTTAGCTGCTTCAGAACCATTTACACCACCAGTAAATCCTGGAACTTGATGGATAGGCGCTTCCCCACCAGAAACTCCTCCTTCAAAGTTTGGAACTCTGTGGACAGATGCTTCAGAGCCATTCACACTACCAGTAAACTCTGGTACTTCATGGATAGCTGCCTCAGAGCTATTTACACCACCAGTAAACTCTGATGCTTCATGGATAGCTGCCTCCAAACCATTTACACCACCAGTAAACTCTGGTACTTCATGGATAGCTGCTTCCAAACCATTTACGCCACCTGTGAACTCTGGTACTTCATGGATAGCTGCCTCTGTTTTACCTGATTCTTCTTTCTTAGTTCCGACTAGCACAATCTCATCTTGCGCCACTTCAACAACTTCACGCAGTTTTTCAATACGGCTTCCATCTGGTGCTACTTCTGTTAAGATACGTTCCTTGCCTGCGCGACCTACCTGAGTTACGCGAGTTTCACCTTCTGGCAGAGTTGGATCTTCTCGTTTAACAGTCTTGAAGTTGATAGCTTCTTCTACTACCTCAAGACTTGGTTGAGTAAAGCTCAATTCTTTAACACCTTCAGTCGGAAGATTTGAAT
>NZ_KQ970823.1:73684-86201 GCF_001579645.1 Streptococcus infantis | reverse complement strand
CTACTGCATCCTGTGTCTTAGCTGCTTCGATAGCAGTAAGAGCTTGCTCGGATAACTCGACTAGTTTCTTCTTAGCTTCCTTATCATCACCTAGTTCTTTAGTCTTGTTTTGAATAGCCTCTGCCAAGCTTGCCATTGCCTTGTCGTAGTCAATCTTAGGCTCTTCTGGTTGGGCTGGTTCCTCTGGTTTCGGATCCTCTTTCGGAGTCGCTTGAAGTTGGTTGATAGAAGTTAGAGCTGCTTGCAAGGCTTTGTCTACCGCATCCTGTGTCTTAGCTGCTTCGATAGCAGTAAGGGCTTGCTCAGATAATTCAACTAGTTTCTTCTTAGCTTCCTTATCATCACCTAGTTCTTTGGTCTTGTTTTGAATAGCCTCTGCCAAACTTGCCATGGCCTTATCATAGTTAGGCTCTTCTGGTTGGGCTGGCGTTTCTTCGACACCGTAGTTCTCTTCCTTATCAAGGATCGTTTGCAAGGCTGTAGCTGTTTTCAGAACTTCTTGTGGTTTAGCATCACTTGCTGAAAGTTGCTCTGATAATTTGTCCAAGTTTGACTTAAAGGCTTGACGTGCCTCTGGAGTGTTCTTCAAGCTTGTTTGGTCAAATTTATCCAATTCATCCTTCCAGTTCTTCATAGCTTGAAGCAACTCTTCTTTGGTATAAAGAGCACTATCTTCTCCATGAGTGATAAACTGGTCAACTTGGATACCAATATTTTTCGTAGTATCATTACGTTTTGGATCCAATTGCAAGGTTACAGCATGCCATCCCTCTTCAAGTCCTGTTAGACGAACGAGAGTCTGATCACCTTGACGTGTGGCAGCTGTACCACTGAAGTACTTCTTACCGTTGTATTCAGACGCATTACCTAGACCATCTTGATACTCGACTCTTCTACCGTCTAACGTCACCTTGTAGATACCATGACCTGGGTCTACAAAACCTTTAATTTCTAAACCTGTACCGTAGAAGTAGGCTGTTACACTAGCATTTTTCTTTTGCTCTTCTGTTAAACGACCAAATGACGCCCAAGACTCAGTGTTTTGGTATTTACCTGATGAATTGGTTTCATGGTGCCAACCTGGACTATAGTCAAGTTGACTGGCCTGATCATCATGACTGACTTGATCTTTTTGAAGCAATTCAGCTTTCATCACTCGAATCGTTGCTTCTGAAGCAAAGCCAAGCAAAGCCTCATCTGAAGCACTCGTCATTTTCACTTTGAAGTCAAAGATAGAGTCAGCTTGCTCCGTAAAGTCAATTGTTGGAATTGTCAAAGTCTTTTCTGTTTCACCTTCTTGGAAAGTCAAATCAGCTGTTGTATCCTTATAAACCTTACCGTGAACCCCTGTTCCTGGTTCAGTCACGACATGGACTGTTGCAGCTCCTTTGCTACCACCAACACGTTTAATGGTTACAGTAACTGGTTGTCCTTTTTGGACTTCATAGGTAGTTTCTTTCAACTCAAACATACCTTTACCAGCATTATTGAGCGTGTAGATACCTTCAGTTGCAATAGCTTTGCCAGTTTTGTTGACGAGTTTGATGGTGTGTTCACCTGGAGCCAAGTCATCTGTTTCATAAACCATCTGGCTACGTTTACGAGCCGCATTATTAGTTTGTACGTCTGCAACCTTTTGACCATCCACATAAACTGACATTTCACCGTGATTTGGATCCACTGTAGATACGACATAAGCCTTAGTTCCATTGAAGCGGTAGGTTACGCTAGCATCTTTTTGATTGGTCCACATGGATGTTCCACGAACGCCTTCAGATTCGTCATACCAGGTTGTATTTGCTTTATCAGCTGTTGTATTTGAATGGTAATCCAAACCTAGAGGATAGCCATCTGTTTTTTCGATGCTACTTGGTGTCTTATAAACAGAGAAGTTTGTCAAAATAGGAGTTGCTTGTGAATTCGTGATAGTCACACGAATCTTTTGTGCTTCCACAGGTTGACCTTGGACGAGACGACGATAACCAACAGTCGAACCTTCTCCATATGGAACCCAGCGACCATTGAGCTCAACTTCAACCTTAAATCCAGAGATACGTTGACCTTTAGCAATATCTTCTTTGAGTTCGACTACGTCAAAGCGTCTCTTTTGACCGAGATCGACAGTAAATTCACCTGTCTTGGCATCATTTGACAATGCCCAACTAGTATCATCCTTACCATCGGTTAGGTTACTTGCTTGATACAAGTGATTCTTACGGGTAGAGCTTGCCGTTACAGTTGCTCCCTTGGCGAAGTCAGTTGCATACATTTGGTCCAAGGTTGCTCGGAATTCTTTCAAACGAGCTACGTCCGCATCTGCGAATTTACCTTCTTTATTAGGTGGAATATTGAGTAGAAGTGGCGTTCCACGACCAACAGACTTGAAGTAGATATCCATCAAATCTTTGATTGATTTTGGCTGTTGATTGTCATGGTAGAACCAACCTGAACGGATAGAAACGTCTGCTTCACCGACAGAGTACATATCTCCTTCTGGGTCTCCATGGTTGAGATATTCATTCTTCACATCGTCAGTGATTTTAGCTTTCTTAACCTTATGCCAAACTGGATCTCCAGCGATACCACGTTCATTACCGATCCAACGGACACTTGTCGGTTGTGCAGAGAAGATAGCGATATCTCCTTCAGCTTCCTTGATGTACTTGAACCATTCGTCAAAGGTGTAGGTTACTTTTTGAGCTCCACTACCACGCGCACCGTCCATCCAGACTTCGATGAATTTACCATTGTTTCCGTATTTAGGATTTCCAAGGATTTCCTTGAGTTGGTTGAGATAGTATTCGTTATACTCTTTTTCAGTTGAAACATGATATTTAGGGTTATTAGCATCCCATGGTGATAGGTAAACACCCATATTCATGTCATACTTAGTCGCTGATTTAGAGATTTCTTCGAGAAGGTCACCCTTACCATCTTTCCATGGACTTGCAGCCACCGTATGGTCTGTATATTTAGATGGATAAATCACAAAACCGTCGTGGTGTTTGACAACCATGATTGTTCGTTTGAACCCAGCATCCTTCAAAGTCTTAATCCACTGGTCTGTGTCAAGATTTGTTGGATTAAAGTACTCAGGATTTTCTCTACCATTTCCCCACTCAGAGTTGGTGTAGGTATTCATTCCATAGTGGATGAAGGCAGCCAATTCTTCCTTGTGGTAGTCCAACTGAGCCTTGCTTGGAAGTGGTCCATAATTTCCAATTTCTGTTTCTTCGTCTTTTGGATCCACTACTGGAGTTGCAGGAGTTACTGGTTTTGGATCTTCAATTTTTTCGTATTCAAAAATAACTTCATTCACCCCTTTATGTTGAATTGTTGCTTCTTGATTTTCATTGACTGCACGGTATCCTGCAATTTCTTTGGCTTGGAATCTATGAACAAAGGAAACATCGTATTCTTTACCATCGTTATTATCCACAGTTGCAGTTGCCAATTCTTGGTCGGTACCTTTCAAACGATAATGAACGTCAAAGGAACCTTTATTGACTTTATAAACCACCTTGATGACACGAGTTCCTGCAGGAGCCTTGCTCACAACGCTATAATCATCTTCCCAAGCATCTTTTAGTTGCTTGTTGACAGCTTTGCCGTCAATCGATACAATCTCATATTTTTCTTTATTCTTCTTGAAGAAGTCAGTCTTTTCAATTTCTGTTTTATAGTTATAGTCGAACTGAGTTCCAACTTCTGTCTTTTCAACAAAAGTATCGTTTTCTTTGACTGGATTATCATTTTGGTCTAGGTGTTCGACAACAACTCGTCCATAGTCAACACCTTCAAGGAGAGTTGCTACACCACTTTCATCGAAGGAATATTTGTTTTCACCGATAACAGCTGTCTTATTTCGAAGCATTTCTCCCTCTGGAGTGAAGTAATAACGATTGCCGTTATCGCCTTGATACCAACCTTTGACACCGTACTTGTCAATGATTTCTTTGACCCATGCCAATTGTTCTGGCGAGAGGACAAGCCCTCCTCCAAAGCGATCTTTTTCAGCAATGTTTGCATTATCGACAGTTCCACGTTGGTGAATCCCAATGACCTTACCGTCACCATTGATAATTCCACCACCAGAAAGACCAGAAACAGAAGTCAAACGATAAGTGACACCAACTGTTCCCTTATCATCATACTTTTCAGTACCTTTAACAACACCGTCCGCCTTATACAATTGACCTGGAACAATTGGTTCCTTCAATTCTGGAGATGTTGAATCAGTAGGGTAACCGATGGTGCTAACAGGTTCCCCAGCTTTGTATTCTCGATGTTCTGCTAAAGGAGTAAAGGTAGCTGCCTTATTTGGACTTGCAATTGAAAGTGGAACTGGAGCTACAACCAAGGCTAGGTCATTCTTATAGCCTTCACCGAATTTTTCTTTATTCCAGAAATGAATATCTTTTTCCTTGAACAAAACAGTATTTCCTGAGCTTGGCAAAGAATTATTCTTAGCAGTATTTGAACCTACATTGTAATAGAACTTAGCCGTATCACCACCACGGATAGAACCCGCATTAGTATCCGCATCCTTGACCAAGAAGTTGTGGGCCACTGTCAAGATGACATTTGGAGCAACAAAGATACCTGAACCTGAGTTAAGGTATCGCTGACTACCGCCATTTGCCAGAGGTGAGCTAAAGATTGAATAAACCATAGTAGCAGATGTAGCTGGTTGACCTTCATAATTGATATGCTTAAGGTCTTGTCCGCCATTGATAATAGCTCTATTTTCTTTTTCGCCTTCAGATGGAGCTGCTTCTGTAGGTTTCAAAATGCTCTTAGTCTCTACTTGTGGGCTATCTTTTTCTGATACAATAGCTGCAGTATCCACTTTTTTCACTGGTGTATCAGGATAAGCACGATCAGGGATTTCTTCAGGGAGTATATCGCCAGCCACTTCAGCAGTCTTTCCTTCCTCTGCTACTTTCTCGATAGCAGGTTCTGTTTTTTCAGTTACTTCTTCTTTAACTGCTTCTTCTTTTTCATGATCTACATCTGCCACTTCTTTTGCTTGACTATCTACTTCAAGTTTTGGTTCCGTCACAAGTTCACTAGCCGCAACATTACCAGATGCAAAAAAAGCAAGACCGACTGCTACAGAAGCAACACCAACAGTCAGTTTACGAATACTAAATATTCTACCTTTTTCTAAAAAATATTGTTTCATCAAATACTCCTAATCTTCTAGAGCAGTCAGCTACTGCCCGAGCCCAGTGTAATCTGGCGACAATTTTTGTTTGATTCCCTAGCTTAAAATTCTTTCCCTGAGCTATTTATTTTGAGTAAATATAAGATTGTAGAAATCGCTTACATTTTTAAAAAATAAAATAATGCTTCCATTAGCAAGAATTTTTCTAGAGTTTTCGCATTATTATAAATATACTATGTTATATTAAAAAATGCAAGGGTTTTCAAAGTTTTAACTAGATTTTTACTAAATGATTATTTTACTTTTTATGACTAAAAAATCCTAAATTGGCAAGGCCAACTTAGGATTGTTTTGTTTTGAAGTGATAGTAGGCTCCAAGCATACCTGCAGTATTTTGATGACGCGCAAATTCTAATCTTGTTTTTTCCGCTAAGCTCGGAACAAGCGCATCTTTCAGAGCTGTACGAATTTTCGGTTTCAAAATCGCTTCTTGCCCCATAATACCACCACCTAGTATAACAACCTCTGGATTGGCAACATAACAGATGTTAGCAAGACCTTTCCCAAGATAGTCTACCATACGGTCAATGCCCTCCATACAGAGTTTATTGCCTTCTGTAGCTTCTTTGAAAATTCTGCGACCATTCCAATGAGCCACTTCCTCATCATGAGCCTTGGCTACATACTCAACCAAGGCAGTTGTAGAAGCTAAATCTTGGAAAGCCCCATCCTGCATATGCATATAGCCAACTTCACAGGCAGAATTACTAAATCCATGGAAAATCTGGCCATCAATGATTAAACAACCACCGATACCTGTTCCGATGGTCAAACAAAGCGTTATTCCTGCACCTTTTCCAGATCCAGAAACCGCTTCTGCTAGCCCTGCGCAGTTGACATCATTCTCAATTTCACAAGGAATGTTAAAGCTTTCTTCAATTTCCTTTTTAAATTGAGTTCCTGCATAGTTTGGAATTTGTGGACCAGCATAGAAAATCTCACCCTTATCAGGATCAACCATTCCCGCAGAGGAAATGGCTACACCTGACACTGGTCCTTTTTCTAGATAGCTAGCGACGATATCTTTTGTCTTTTGTAAGATGTGTGGACCACCCTTATGCGCCTCAGTCGCTACTTCGTGAGACTCTACAAGTTGTCCATCCTGATCAATTAAACCATATTTGATATTAGTTCCACCAATATCAATTGCAACGTAATTAGTCATAAAGCCTCCTATTGATTAGAGGAAACGCTCCTTAGTTTCACGAATCAATTGAGCAGCTGCTTCTACAACTGGACGATCTTCTTCGGTCACTGGTGTAAGTGGAGAACGAACTGATCCGATATTAAGTCCTTCATTGATTTTCAAGACTTCTTTGATTACTCCGTACATGTTTCCATGTGCCGCAGTCAATTTACCAATGATAGCGTTGATTGCATATTGCAATTCACGCGCTGTTTCTAGGTCTTTATCTGCAATCAATTGGTTGAGTTTCAAGAAGAGTTCTGGCATAGCACCATAAGTACCACCGATACCAGCTTTTGCACCCATGAGACGTCCACCTAGGAATTGTTCATCTGGACCGTTAAAGACGATATGATCATCACCACCAAGACTAACAAAAGTTTGGATATCTTGAACTGGCATTGAAGAATTTTTAACACCGATAACACGTGGGTTCTTCAACATTTCTGTGTAAAGACTTGGAGTCAAAGCAACTCCTGCCAATTGAGGAATGTTATAGATAACGTAGTCTGTGTTTGGTGCTGCTGCACTGATGTCGTTCCAGTATTTTGCTACTGAGTACTCAGGCAAACGGAAGTAAATTGGTGGGATTGTTGCAATAGCATCAACACCCAAGCTTTCTGCATGACGAGCAAGTTCGATACTGTCTTTAGTATTGTTGCAAGCCACGTGAGCAATGATGGTCAATTTACCTTTAGCAACTGCCATGACTTCTTCCAAGATCAATTTGCGGTCTTCTACGCTTTGGTAGATACATTCACCTGAAGAACCGTTGACATAAAGTCCTTGAACACCTTTATCAATAAAGTATTGCACCAAAGCACGAGTACGTTCTGGGCTTACTTCGCCCGCATCATCATAACATGCGTAGAAGGCAGGAATGACGCCTTCATATTTTTTTAAATCTGACATAGATTTCTCCTAAGATTTCTTATTTTCTGCCCTGAGCAGATGATTTTTTACTATTTTAGTATACACCTTGTAAAAAGCGCTTTCAATACATCCAAGCCACTTAGATTTTAATTTCTATTCATCTTCCATAGCTTTTCATGTTTGAAAGTAGTTTCATATCATTTTCAATCTGCTTGATATTTAGCAAACCATTTTTCCATTAATCCAGCCTGGCAAAAGGCAAGAAGACCAAAGCCAAAGAGTAGAAATGCTGAACCACCAAGCACTAGAGTAAAGCCTGATAGATAGAGAAGCATAATGATTAACAAAATAATCGCAAGCATCAAGAAGAACCACACGAAGTTAAAACTTACCAAAAGTAATCCCTTTTGGAGCACTTCTTTCCAAGTTAATTGATAGCGTGCAGCAATTGGATAGCTAGCCAACATAACTAATGTTAAAAATATCAGAATTCCCAAGCAAATAGCTTTAATGAGCTGAAAGGCAACTCCAGTTTGACTCCAAAATAGTGATAAGTCAACCACACTGATCAAAAAGATTCCTAATTCCAGCAAACCTAACTGAAAACCTAATTTCAAATTTTGCTTAAAGGCTCTCATATACGTTCTAAAAACAGGAACACGACGACTACTCTTAACTTCGAAGATTGTCTGATAGAGACTGATTTTAGCTACTCCAATAGTCACAATAGGCAAACAAGACACAACAAAGAGTAGGTTAACCGTCACGATATCTAACACTTTCTCACAAAATCGCATCAGAAAGTTATCCGTATCAAATGCCGCTTTTATCAATCCAGATCCTTTATGTGCCATTGTTTGCTCCTCCTAACTGACTAATCGATTAAAATTTTAAATAAATATTTGCGAACTTTATCTTCCATACCTGCATAACCGTTAGGCTGATGAGGTTCTCCTGGGAAGAAAACTGCAAAATTGTGATATCCCAACAAAAGTGGGTAATGTTCGTGACAATGAACAAAGCCGATATCGCTAGCTTCGTCAAAGGCTACAGCCTCGTCTTTTACACGAGAACCGTAACTAGAATACTCATGCCCTTCAACTAACAAATGCAAATCTGCATAGTTTTTATGATGCTCAAAGCGATCATTTTCTTCTTGGTTGAGAACATTTTCCTGTACAACTAAGAAGACCTTATCTCCATCAATATCGTATTTACCTAATTCAAAAGTATCTTTACGATGCTCATAGAGATAATCAATAGCCTTGTCCAGATTTGGGTGAATTCCCTTGTAAAAACTAATGTTTTTTAAATCATCAAAAATCATAGTAATTTCCTTTACCTGATTGTTATCTTCAGACACAAAATGTCTAGCCAGTAAGTTTATAAGTGTCTAACAAAACTTCACGAAGTAACCAACTACTCTCCATTTTGTAGACACTTATATAGCCTATATTCTCTTAATCTATCAACTATACTTCTGCATACTGATAAACAAATTGTACTATATTCAATTTTCGTAGAGTACTATCCTTTGACAGCTCCCATAGTAATCCCTTGAGTGAAGGATTTTTGGAAGACAAGGAAGACTGTTACGATTGGCACAGCTGCAAGGGCAGCCCCTGCCATGATCAAACCATAGTTAGTTGCCATCTCGGCTTGCATAGTCGCAACCCCGAGTGAGATGGTCAAGTTGTTACGAGATGTCAACATTACCAACTGCATGAAGTAGTCATTCCATGTATTGATAAAAGTAAAGATTGCAAGAGCTGCAAATCCTGGCTTCACGATAGGGAAGGCTACGCTCCAGAATGTACGAATCTCGCCACATCCATCGATTTTAGCAGATTCAAGCAATTCTGTAGGAATGTTTTCACTGAACTGTTTCATGAGGAAGACCCCAAATGGCCATCCGATTAACGGCAAGATAACCGCCCAAAGAGTGTCGTGGATTCCCATAAAGTTAACGATACGTACCAATGGTACAAGGACAACTTGTTTTGGAAGGGCCATGGCAGCGATGAAGATTGCAAAGAGAATGCGTTGTCCATAGAAACGTTTCTTAGCCAAGACATAACCCGCTAGTGAAGAGGTTGCACAAACCAAGAACATCGTTACTAAAGAAATGAACACTGAGTTCCACATCCATTGCAAGGCTGGGTTTTGCACCATCAATTGTTGGAAGTTCTCCATAGTTGGAGCTTTAGGGAACCATTGTGGTGGAATCATAATGGTATCTGGTTGTGATTTGAATGCACCTGTCAAGATCCAGTAGAATGGGAAGATAAACAGTACAGTCAACAAGAGCAAAATGATTGTTGAAATAACAGTAAAGGCTGTTAATGGTTTCTTTTGTTGTGTAGGTTGCATAGCTGTCTCCTTTCCCTAATATTCTACATCGTTTCCGAGGATCTTGAATTGAGCGAAGCTGACAAGGGCAATCATAACTGCCAAGAATACACCAATGGTATTGGCATAGCCATATTCAGTCAATTGGAAGGCTTTTTCGTAGAGGTAGTACATAAGTGTACTTGTTGAGTAGTTTGGACCACCAGATGTCAACAATTGAATCAAGGCGAAACATTGGAATGAGTTGATGGTTGTAATGATTGCGATATAAAGAGTTGTTGGAAGGAGGCTTGGCCATTTAATCTTCCAGAATACTTGAAATTCAGTCGCACCGTCAACACGAGCTGCTTCTACAAGTGAATTATCAATATTACCCATTGCAGCGATGTAAAGAATGATTGGTTGACCAACTGATGTTGTCAAAAGGATAATCATAATCGCCATCAAAGCCCAGTTTTTATCTCCCAACCAAGAAATGTTTTGGCTGATGATATGGCTTGACTTAAGCACGAAGTTCAAAATACCTGATAGTGGATCGTAGATCCATTTCCATACTACTGTTACGGCAACACTACCTGTTACTACAGGAAGGAAGAATACGAAACGGTAGAAAGATCTAGCAACGGCATTTTGTTGGTAAGTTTGTGATGCCACAAAGAGCGAGAAGAGTACAACGACTGGTACAGACCCAATAACCAAGATTACGGTATTAATCAAAGATTTTGTAAAGACAGGGTCTTTAAACATACGAATGTAGTTGTCCAAGCCAACAAACTCAAAGCTAGTCATCGAGTAGTTAAAGAAACTTGTGATGAAGCCCATGATCATTGGAGCTAAAACGAAGACGGTAAAGAAGATTAATACTGGTGCTAGGAATGCGTAGGAAACAATAGTTTCCCGCATGCGAATTTTATTGATTTTCACAGTCGGCACCTCACTTTCACATAGTTTTGTTTTTTTGACTGTTATCTGACCCTGATCTAAAATCAAAATGAAATTTTTCTAAGATTCGTCAATGTAAAAACTTCATTTTAATTTTGACCTGTCAGTTGCTTCTATTTCAAACAAAAGTCCCCCTTTTCATACACAGATATGCTCAGGGAAAAGGGGGGAACTCAGTTTTTATTTAGGGCTTATTATTTAGCTGCTTTTTTGATTGTTTCATTCGCTTTTTCAGTGAATGCTTTCAATGCTGCAGCAGGTTGTTCGTCACCATTTGATACAGCTTGCAACATTGGGAACCAAAGTGTTCTCATTTCAGCAAATCCATCGATTGTGTTGTAGTATGGTGAGTAGTATTGAGTCCAGCTACCGATTGTTTCCATACGTTTGTCATCGTAAAGTTTACCAAATGAAGTACGAACTGGGAATGCGCCTGTACGAACTACGTCTTTAGGACCCCATTCTTTGTCATCTGCGATGAATTGGATGAATTTCTTAGCTGCTGCGACTTTCTTTTCGTCTTTGTTGTTAAATACTGCAAATCCATTTACAAGGTATTCAAGAGCTGGTTTACCTGAATCAGATGGGAATGGTACTTCTACCACTTCTACTTTACTTGATTCCAAAAGTTTAGCTTGGATACCATTTTGAGCTGGTGCCCAAAGGATTGTGTAAGAAGTTTGACCATTTGCAAAGTTTTGGATGTCTGCTCCACCGTCAAATTGTGAACCGTTGTTCAACAAACCATCTTTGATCCAGCTTGATGCTTTTTCAAGACCTTTAACGAATTTAGGATCGTCAGTTGTATACTTAGTTACATCTTTGTCAGTTACAGAACCGCCATAAAGGTTAGCGATGAAGGCACGTGTTCCTTGGTCTCCCCCTTGACCTGAACTGAACAATGAACCTGGTGTATATCCTTTATCTTTAAGCGCTTTCAAAACTTTTTCAAAGTCATCAGTTGTCCAACCTTCTTTTACAAGGTTTGCAACTCCTGCATCTTCCAACATTTTCTTGTTCATCGCCATGTAGAATGGTGCAGAACTGATTGGATACATGTAAGCTTTATCACCAGCTTTGCTTGCTTGGATGATGTTTTCGTTGTTAACATCTTTAACAAATTCATCTGTAAAGAGGTCGTTCAACTCAGCCAATTTACCATTTTTACCGTATTGGATGATACGTCCTGGTGCGTCAAAGAGTACGTCTGGCGCAGTTCCAGCTTCGATTGCTGTAGTGATCTTTTCAGGTCCAGATTTGAAGTCGATTGTTTCTAGTTTAACTTTAACATCTGGATTTGCTTTTTCAAAAGCTTCGATGATAGATTTTTCATAAGTTCCTACACCATCGCCAGTTTTTTCTTGAGTAAAGACTGGGAATGCCCACCAAGTGATTTCAGTTTTTCCACTGTCACTACCTGAGCTAGCCGCATCTTTGTTTGCATCTGATTTGCCACAAGCAGCAAGAGATAGAACCGCAGCACCCGCAAGTACTGTACAAGCTAGTTTTTTAAATTTCATTTGTATTCTCCTAAATGATGATAAGCGTATCCGAATCGGATAATGAGTAATGTGGACTTTGTATACGTTTTCATTTTTTCCTACTAATCAACCACTCTCCTCGTTTTTTATATTGTGTTATTTAAGACCCGCAACAAATCGTTCCGTGATCTCTTTTGGTCTAGTAATAGCGCCACCAACTACGATACCACGCACCCCGTAACCTAGGATTTGCTTAGCTTGTTCTGGTGTGTGAATCTTACCTTCGGCGATGACGTCCACCCCTGCGTCGCAGAGTTTCTTGATGAGTTCAAAGTCTGGGCCATCCACTTTTGGACTGTAAGAAGTGTAACCTGACAAGGTTGTTCCGACAAAGTCAATTCCCGCTTCAACTGCTGTTAGACCTTCCTCAAAGGTACTTGTGTCAGCCATCAAGAGTTG
>NZ_KQ970823.1:48162-73526 GCF_001579645.1 Streptococcus infantis | reverse complement strand
GTTGATTTGGATATTTTTCTTTGATTTGGCGGATAAATTCTTGGATCTCTAAACCATCATGACGTTCACGTTTGGTACAGTCAAGAGCAATGACTTCGATGTCAAGAGCTGCTAGTTCATCTACCTCTCTCATAGTCGCTGTGATGAATGGTTCCTGTGGTGGATAATCACGTTTAATAATTCCGATAATCGGAAGTTTAGTGACCTCTTTAATCTCCTTAATATCTCGAACACTGTTTGCTCGGATACCGACTGCACCACCTTGTTCAGCTGCTTTCACCAACAAGGGGATAACTCCTCCCGCTTCTGTGTAGAGCGGTTCATGAGGAAGTGCCTGACAAGAAACGATGATTCCATCTTTGATTTGTTCAATCAAGGCTTCTTTACTAATTTGTGGCATCTACTTTCCTCCTTTTCTTTTCCTTTGTGTTTATGTGACTATTATAGCTTATTATTAAAGCGCTTTCAATAACTTGTGCTAGAATAGATTGGAGTTTCAAAACAATTTTATGCAACAGTCTCTTCTGAAAGTAGTTTCAGGGACCTAAAATCCATCCCAACACCTCTTAAATCTTGAAAACAGCCCTTTTTTCTCGCAAACATGAAAGAAAAAGGCCGTAACTAATTTTCGTTACGACTCTTTCTAACTAATACTCTTCAAAAATCAAATTCAAACCACGTCAGCGTCCCCTTGCCGTACTCAAGTACAGCCTGCGGCTAGCTTCCTAGTTTGCTCTTTGATTTTCATTGAGTATAAGATTTAGTTTCACTAAGGAAACCTTCAATTTTAACGATTTGACTAATCTTCTTTTCTCTTCCCCAAAGCAAACATACCAAGGAGCATCCCCACAAGTCCTACTGAGGCAATGACAGAGTCATCTTCGTTTCCTGTCTTAGGAAGAACATCTTGACGAACTGCAGGTGCTTGATAGGTCTTATCTTGTGACATAGCCTGTGATACAATAGACTGCTGACCTTTGTGATCTGGATCTTTATGGCCTGCTCCTTCTGAACCTTTGACATCGCCTACAAATCCTGGTTTTTCTGTCGGTGCGACGTCATTCTTCACACTGCCCGTAAATGCTGGGACTTCATGAACAGCTGGTTCTAGACCATTGACACCACCCGCAAATCCTGGGTTTTCAGGAGTTACAGGACTATCAGCGCTTACTCCGCCTGTGAATTCTGGTACTTCATGCACAGCTGCTTCACTACCATTGACTCCACCTGTAAATTCTGTAAGTTCCACTATCGGGGCTGCTTCTTCACCTACTGTACCAATAGCTTCAGTATACTCTGGGAGCTCCGTTACAGCAGCCTCTTCGCCATTTACCCCACCTTCGAATTCTGGTACTTCATGAACAGCAGCTTCTACACCATTAACACCACCTGTGAATTCTGGTACTTCGTTAACAGCAGCTTCACTACCGTTGGCAGCTCCAGGAATACCTGCTCCTTCAAGACTCACTGGAAGGTTGTGCATACTCTCGATAGCTCCAGAAGCAAGTCCAGTTATCTCCTGACCAAGATCTGACTTGTCTATTGTGAATAGAAGAGTCTTAGTATCGTACTGGGTCATAAAGTTTATTTTTTTACCATTTGCCAACTGAAGTGTTGGGATTTTGTTAACCAAAACTTCTGAATCAAATTCTACTGCAAGAATTCCTGGCCATTTTTCAATAACATTTTTAACTTTGGCTTCTTTAGGAGAAATTCTTTCCTTCGTTAGGAAATCCCAGTTGAATTTCTTGAAGGATAGAGTATAAGGATTGCCACCAGCTTCATGATGTTCGTACAAGAGACCAAATTCTTTTGGTCCGATCTGTTGAAGTGAGTTATAGGCGTACTCCCCTTCTTGAATCAAATGATGATGCAGCCAAGTCAACTCGCCATCTTCTTCTACGCGAGCTACTCGAATATAACCATTCTTACGACCTGGGCCATTGGCATTTGCTAGAAGGATGTACTCTTTACCATCTTGAACCGTATGAGTCGCCGCCATTTGAACATAAACATCAGGTACATCATAGCGCGCTACATAGTTGTCCCATGTAATACCACCATCATGACTTGTCGCAACCTGCAAATCACCAGTCAAACCACGCATAAAGAGTTTTAACTGACCATTGTTCAGCTGAACAACTGAAGCCTCCGTATTTTGAGCGTAGTAATTGTTCATGTTGCTTGAATCAACTACTGTACCATCATAAAGTGTACGGTTATCATTGACACCGCCGCCCATATGCCAAGTCTTACCATGATCATCTGAGTAGATGATACGAGATGATTGAGATCCGTTGAGATGGTTTGTTCTGTTTGTCGTATAGACAGGAACGACGATCCGACCTTTATGAGGTCCATTCTGGAGGGTAATGCCCACTCCAGGTCCCACACCTAAGAATTTCATCCAATCAGCTTTGACCATTGGAGTAATATCTTGTGGTGCAGACCAAGTTTTACCATCATCATCACTGTAAGACATCCATAGGTAGCTGTCTTTAGCAATTCTAAATGGAGAAGTTTTATTGCTTGTAAAATAGATATTTCCTAGCAGTTGCTCTCCCTGATAAAGATCACCTTTATCGCTATAAGCCGGCTTGACTGGATTTACAACAACACGGTAATCCGTTGCCTGACCATCTGGTGTGTAGACAACACCATTTTCACGAATCGTATAGGCTCCATTTTCTCCTTCACGATAGAGAATTTGATAAGTTTTTCCATCGATTTCTTTGTAGGCCTCTTCTTTTTGAGAAGACATACCAAAGATACCTTTCCCTTCTGGGAACATATCATAGACTGAGAAGATACGCTTGGTTTCAGTATCTTGAACCAAGACCATGTCAATATTCACTGGTGAACCAACAGATGGATCATTGGCTTTTGGGTTGTCACGAAGATTGGTAAGAGTGATGCGATCGCCCCATGTTTGGCCCTTGTCTTCACTTCGTTTAACGACCATACCGATATCACCCCAATCATAGTGGTGTAAGCGGCGTTCGTCAGCACCAGCAATCAGAGTTCCCTTGTCAGTCTTAAGGAGGGCTGGAATACGATAGCTATTAATACCATCTGGATTTGACTGCCCATTTTTACCAGCTTCAAAGACATCCTTTTTATCTGTTATCTCAGCTCCTTCTGGAAGCTTTTTCTCTAATTCGGATCTTTCAAAGAGGTAGCTACGATTTTGAACCTCTTCTGGACTCAAGGCACGATCGTAAACAGTTAGATTACGAACTTGTAAGCCTGCCCCCCAAACCATACTTCCTGCACGATTTGTGGAACCAATTTGCATATGATTTACATCAGGCATATCTTTGATAAAGCGTCCTGATTTCTTACTTGTTCGTGACAAAACTCCGTTTACATAGAGACGAACTTGTCCATCTGGAGAATCAGCACTTGGTCTTTCAACTGTAAAGGTTACTGAATTCCACTGACCTGGTTTGACTGTTAATGGTGCGTCTGTGTATCTATCATAAAATTGGTCGCCGTTTTGATCGCGGCCTTCGATTAAGGCAACATTATTATACACAGCCATTGTAAAGTATTCATTTCTTACCTTATCACTTGAGACTGAGAAAAGGTTGTAAAATGCTGGTGCAGAAGCATCTGGTTTGAACTCCATATGAATGGTCGCATTTTGAAGCTGTTTCAGTTTTTCCAATTGCTCTGTCAGATCAATTCTATTGCTATTTGCAGCATTGGTCTCTACATCTTCCTTTTCAAGAACAGTATTGACATTTTCCAACTCTCTAGCATAGTAATCACGTGGAAGCACAGCTGGATCTTTTTCGGTTTCTCTAGTTGCTTCTGCCGTTTCTGCTGTTGCAGTTGTTTCTGTCGTTGCAGTTGCCTCTGTTCCAGTATGTGCTTCTGTAGATGCATGTGTGACTGTATCTACCCCATTAGAATCTGTCGCAGTCTTTTCAGTATCTACTGCTTTTTCTACCTGATCCTTCTCTACTCCTAGTTCTGTCGTTTCCTTATTGGTAGTTGTTGATTCTTGTGCCAATACTGGCGATGCACCCAAAACAACTGCTCCAATCACTACTGAAGCGGCTCCTACTGTAAATTTGCGAATTCCGTATCGTTGTTTTCTATCCAACTGATTATGCTTCATCTTTCTTCCTTTCATTTTTAAAAATAAAGCGCTTTCTTTTTTGCTTAAAATTTTTAGTCATCTGACTAAATGACAAAAATCACTTTTTCACGAATGGTTACACTCGCTCTTTCAAATTTTCTCTCACTTAACGATCAACAATCTCTCATCATTCCATCGTTAACTAGAGTATCCTACTCCTTTCAAATTTTATCTTACTCTCATTATATAATAATTCCTCCCCTTTTAAGAGAGATTGAAACAGAACAGATTGTACTTTCAATTTTTGAAACACAAACTCAGACAGTTGAAACTACTTTCGGATGCTTTGAATTTTTTCAAACAGAAAATTGCTTCATTCGGTTGAATCGTTTTTTTAATGAACTTTATCTCAAACTTATACTCAATGAAAATCAAAGAGCAAACTAGGAAGCTAGCCGCAGGTTGCTCAAAACACCGTTTTGAGGTTGTGGATAGAACTGACGAAGTCAGTAACACATATACGGTAAGGCGAAGCTGATGTGGTTTGAAGAGATTTTCGAAGAGTATTAACTATTTGACTCCTGATTTATCTAGATCAAAAGGCCGTAACTTTTTCTAGTCACGACCCTTTCTAATATAAGATCAAATTTCTCTATGAATTTCGTTGGTTTTAACTATTTCATTGATTTTCTTTTTTCTTGCCCATGGCAAACATACCTAGGAGCATGCCTACAAGTCCTAGAGAAGCAAGAGGAGCAAGATCTTCACTTCCTGTTTCAGGAAGAAGTTGCTGACGAGCAGCAGGGGCTTGATAAGTTTTATCTTGTGCCATAGCTTGAACCACAATTGACTGTTCTCCCTTATACTCTGAGACCTCATGGATAGCAGCTTCAGCACTGTTTACACCACCTACATAGGCTGGAACTTCTGTACTCGCAGCTTCTAGCCCATTAACACCACCTGTATACTCTGGCACCTCTAACTTAGCGGCCTCTACTCCATTGACGCCACCTGTGTACTCTGGAACTTCTAACTTAGCAGGTTCTACTCCATTAACGCCACCTGTGTACTCTGGAACTTCTAACTTAGCAGGTTCTACTCCATTAACACCGCCTGTATATTCTGGTACCTCTAACTGAGCGGCCTCTACTGCATTGACGCCACCTGTGTACTCTGGAACTTCTAACTTAGCAGATTCTACCGCATTCACACCACCTGTGTATTCTGGAGAATCTAACTTAGCGGATTCTACTGCATTAACACCACCTGTGTATTCTGGAGCTTCTAACTTAGCGGATTCTAATCCATTGACGCCACCTGTATATTCTGGCGCTTCTAACTTAGCGGATTCTACTGCATTAACACCACCTGTATATTCTGGAGAATCCAACTTAGCAGCCTCTAATCCATTCACGCCACCTGTATATTCTGGCGCTTCTAACTTAGCGGATTCTAATCCATTGACACCACCATCAAATTCTGGGACTTCTGATTTAGTTGCTTCCTCACCATTGACGCCACCTACGTACTCTGGAACTTCTAACTTAGCGGATTCTACTGCATTAACACCGCCTTCGAACTCTGTACTTTCTGCCTTAGCTCCTTCCTCACCATTGACTCCACCTTCAAAGGCTGGAACTTCATGAACGGCAGACTCTCCTTTTGAGCTTTCTACTAGACTACCCTCTGGAACTTCATGGACCGCGGCTTCCTCACCGTTCACACCACCTTCAAAGGCTGGCACATCATGAACGGCCACTTCGGCACCATTAACCCCACCTTCAAATTCCGGAACTTCGTTAATAGTTCCTGGTGGATTTTCTTCAACCTCTATTTCTGGAACGTCATGAACAGCCGCTTCTTCGCCGTTCACACCACCTTCAAAGGCTGGTACATCATGAACGGCTGCTTCCTCACCGTTGACGCCACCATCAAAGGCTGGATCCTCATGAACTGTACCTTCACCATTGACTGCACCTGTAAATTCTGGGACTTCATGGATTTCTGCTTTTGCTCCATTTTTACCACCAGGGACTCCTGCACCTTCAAGACTTACAGGCAAATTATGCATGCTCTCAATTGCACCATCAATGATTTCTGTAATTTCTTTACCAATATCTTCCTTGTTAACTGCGAAAAGCAATGTTTTGGTATCGTATTGCGTCAAGAAAGCAGCAAAGTTACCATTTGCCAATTTAAGAACTGGTGGTTGATTCACCAATACTTCAGAATCAAATTCTAGAGCAATGACATTTTTGCTCATCTCCACAGCATTTTTTACAGTTGCTTTTGTTGGAGCAATTCTATCCTTGCTTAAGAAATCCCAGTTGAATTTCTTATAAGACAAGGTGTATTCATTTTGAGTGGCAGTTGCATGCTCATAAAGCAAGCCAAATTCACCATTTCCAAGATCTTGCAAGGAGTTATAGGCAAATTTGCCACTTTGAATTGGATTGTGCTTGAGCCAAGTTAAATCTCCATTAGCTTCCACACGCGCTAAGTGCACCAGACCATTGTAACGTCCTGGCCCACCTGCATTACTGAGGATGATATATTCCTTACCATCTTGCACCGTATGAATGGCAGACATTTGAACGTAGACGTCTTTGACATCTGAATAGCGTTTTACATCTTTTTCCCAAGTTGCTCCGCCATCTTTACTTGTCGCTACTTGAAGATCACCTGTCAATCCACGCATGAAGAGTTTGAGATCCCCATTATTCAACTGAACAACAGTTGACTCAGTATTTTGAGCACCTGAATTATTCATAGTTGAAGAATGAATTGTTTGGTTACCTACTGGACGGTTATCATTGACCGCTTCACCAGCGTGCCAAGTTTCACCATGGTCATCTGAGTAAATGACGCGTGAAGACTGAGAACCACTTAGGTAGGATACGTTATTTGTAGTGTAGGCAGGGATAACAAGACGCCCTTTATGAGGTCCTGAATGTAAGGCAATACCTGTACCAGGTCCAGTACCTAAGAAGTGCATCCAGTCCTTACGAATGCCGTATGTAATATCTTTTGGTGCAGACCAAGTTTTACCATCGTCATCACTATAAGACATCCAGAGATAGTTGGTGTTTGAAACTCTAAAGATATTCTTGTCGCTGTAATCAAAGTAGACATTACCGATTAGTTCCTCACCCTTGTAAAGGTCACCCTTATCACTATAGGCTGGTTTCTTAGGATCAACTACAACACGGTATTCTGTCTTTCTATTTTCAGGGTCAAAGACTTCACCATTTTCACGGATTGTATAACGTCCTGCTTCACCTTTTTTGTATAGAACCTGATAAACCTTATCTCCAATTTGCTCATAGGCTTGTGGTGCTTTTCCTGGTAAATCTCTGACAGCTTCACCTTCTACGAACATATCAAAAATAGAGAAGATTCGCTTAGTTTTCGGATCTTGGACTAGGGCCATGTCAATGTTGACTGGTGATCCCGCATGAGCTCTTCTGGCATTCTCATTGTCCCGAGGATTTGAGATGACAATTCTATCTCCCCACGTTTTGCCCTTATCATCACTACGACGAACAACCATACCGATATCGCCCCAGTCAGAGTGATGCAAGCGTCTCTCATCTGCACCAGCAATCAAGGTTCCTTTATCAGTTTTCAGCAGGGCAGGAATGCGGTAGCTTGCGATACCATCTTTATTTGGCTTGCGGTTCTCACCACCTTCAAAAACATCCAGTTTATCAGTAACTTCTGCTCCTTCAGGAAGTTTCTTCTCCAACTCTCCTCTTTCAAAAAGTTGGCTACGTTTTTTAACTTCTTCTTGAGAAAGAGCACGGTCATAAACCGTTAGATTACGGACTTTAAGATTGGCGCCCCAGAAGTTTTTGCCTGTGCGTTTTGTTGTACCGATTTGTACATGGTTGACATCTGGCATATCTTGAATGAAACGACCAGACTGAGGACTTGTACGCGACAAGACACCATTCACATAGACACGAACTTGACCTTTTGGTTGGTCTGCATTTGGTCTTTCAACTGTAAAGGTTACAGAGTTCCACTCACCTGGCTTAATTTTCAAAGGAGCAGTTTTATAATCACCATAGAATTGGTTTCCATTTGCATCACGACCTTCAACGATAGCTGTGTTATCAAGGATGGCCATAGTGAAATACTCATTTACTTTGGTATCACTAGAAACTGAGAAGAGGTTGTAAAAACGTGGAGCAGATGCATCTGGCTTAAACTCCATATGAATGGTCGCATTTTGAAGTTTTTTAAGCTTGTCGAGCTCCTCCTTCATGTCAACTCTTTGACCGTTTGAAGGATTGGTTTCAACATCTTCTTTCTCTATAACAGTATTGGCATTTTCCAACTCTCTTGCATAAAAGTCACGCGGAATGTTTCCAACTTCTTCTTCGTCTTTACTCTCTGTAGCTGGAGTTTCGTTTGATGTTTCTGTTCCGGTTGGTTTTTCAGACGCTGGGTTTGCTTGCAACTCTTCACGGCTCACTTCTGTTCCACTATTATTTACTGTGGTTACTTGGCCTGCAAGCTCCTTATCTAAATTAGCTAGACTTCCTGTCTCTACTTCCTTAGGCAATTCTGGCAAAGATTGCCCCGCTGTTTCACCATTCGCTGATGGCGCCTCTTGAGCCAAAGCCGGTGCAGCACCAAAAACAACCGCTCCAATCACTACTGAAGCTGCTCCAACTGCAAATTTCCGAATTCCATATCTCTGTTTTCTATCAAAATCTCTCTGATTCATGTTTTCCCTTCCGTTATTTTTTTAAAAAATAAAGCGCTTTCTTTTTTGCTTAAAATTTTTAGCCACTCAAACTAGCTGCAAATAAGAAACTGTATTATTGAATGGAATTGCCATTCTTTGTAAATGAAATGCTGTTGCACTTTTATAAACTCTATGTTAAGAATAAGCAAACAGCTAGACTCCTTTCATTTTTTATCTTAACCATATTATATAATAAATATTCTAAATTTTAGACTTTATAATCTATAATAGATTCTACTTTCAAAGATATTTAGAAGTTTCAAACCACCTGAAACTACTTTCTCATTATCTGAGTCACATAAAGAAAAGCCTGTAGTTCATTCGAAACTACAGAGCTATTTTTCAATTTTTAGTGACCAAGATAGGTAAAGGGGATCTCACTGCCACACAACCAGTTGTAAACTTGATCATTGACATGAACATTCATGGCTTCGTGAGCATATTCAGGCATGATACGATAACTCTTTTCACAAGTCAAACGGTTGTAAATAGCAAACTGAGTGATTGGATAGCAGACATCGTCATCAAGTCCAGTAATCATCCGAACTTCCCCCTTAATACGATGGGCAAGATTTTTTACATCGATATAGCTAAGTGTTTCCATAATCTGCTCTTCAGTCTCATGGAATGGATCATGGAACTTAAAGTAACGAAAGAGCTCATCATAGGCTTCGCTAGTATTTCCAATCTCTATCACTCGTCTAAAGTCTGACAAGAATGGATAAATAGCTACGGTTCGCTTAATCCGTGGATTTAACCCCGCAGCCACCAGAGCCAGCGCTCCTCCTTGAGAAGCTCCATAGCTTGCTAATTGGCCTTCATCCACTTGTGGGAAACTAGCTACAATCTCAACTAATTGATAAATATCAAGATAAACATCCTTATAGAAGAGTTGCTCTTTTCCTTCTACTGCACCACGAATGATTTGGCCCTTAACTGTATTTCCGAGAGGTGAGCGCAAGCCATCTTGTGAGTAACCAGACTGACCACGGACATCCATAGATACAACACCATAACCAGCGACTGTAAAGGCCAACATATCTGTCCAATCCCAACAACGTCCCATATAGCCATGGAAGTGGAAAATGACAGGTACTTTCTTTTCTGATTTTGGTAAGACCACTCTCGCATAAACGAGCCCATCACGTGTACCTTTAAAAGTTAGCTCATAACACTTCACATTTGGAATACGAAAATCACGTTCCTCTAATTGGTAATCTGGCAAGACCGAAACCTTCTCAATCTCCCCATCCCAAAAATCGTCAAAGTCTTGCGGAACTTCATCTCGCCCTCTGTAAGTTTTCATTTCTTCTATTAGTGCTGGATTTCTCATAAAACCCTCCTTAATTTTGTAACCGTTACCATAACTCTAGCACATAAAGGAAGGCAATGCAAGACTGATATTTTAAATAGAAAGTGATTTTAATTTTGAAGATTCATAAAAGCTTATCTGAAAGTAGTTTTATCCATTCCATTCTGTATAAATTCAATACACTTTCAAAGAATAACAGCTTCTTTGGTCTCTCCTCCAAGAGTCATTGAAGACTAGTCTTATCTTATACTCTTCGAAAATCTCTTCAAACTACGTCAGCTTTATCTGCAACCTCAAAGCCGTGCTTTGAGCAACCTGCGGCTAGCTTCTTAGTTTGCTCTTTGATTTTCATCGAGTATTAGCATGTTTTCGGGTATATAGTTGTCTATCTTTAAACTAGTTTTTTACAAAAAATAAAAAAGTTTCATAATCTTAATAGAATTGTTCTACCAAGATTACAAAACTCTTTCTTATTTCAAATCTTTTTTATAGCGTTCCAACTCTGCTTGGTTTGCCCAAACATAGTGACCTGGACGAATTTCTACCATAGAAGGTTTATCAGTTTCATAGTCATGTTGATCTGGATCATAGACTTTCAAAACTTTTTTACGTTCCAAGATTGGGTCTGGAATAGGAACAGCTGATAGAAGTGCTTGCGTGTATGGATGAACTGGATTATTAAACAATTCTTCAGTTTCAGCCACTTCAACAATAACACCCTTATAAATTACCGCAATACGATCAGAAATGAAACGAACTACTGACAAATCGTGGGCGATAAAGAGATAAGTCAATCCTAATTCTTTTTGGAATTTCTTGAGCAAGTTCAAAACTTGGGCACGTACTGAAACGTCCAAGGCTGAAATTGGCTCATCCGCAATAACGAAGTCAGGTTGCATAACCAAGGCACGGGCAATCCCAATACGTTGACGTTGACCACCTGAAAACTCATGTGGATAACGTGTCAAGTGTTCAGCCAAAAGTCCCACTTCACGAATGATATTTTGAACTTTTTCTTTTCTTTCTTCTTCATCTTTAAACAAATGATAGTTATAAAGACCTTCAGAAATGATATAGTCAACCGTTGCACGTTCATTCAAACTTGCAGCAGGGTCTTGGAAAATCATTTGAATACGACGGATTAATTCCGAAGCTTCTTCACGTGATTTTTTACCATTAATTTTTTTACCTTCAAAGATGATATCACCTTTGCTAGTATCATTAAGACCGATAATAGCACGACCAATTGTTGTCTTACCACTACCAGACTCTCCAACAAGTGAGAAAGTTTCTCCTTTGTTGATAAAGAAGTTCGCATTTTTAACAGCGACAAACTTTTTGCTTCCTTCACCGAAGGAAATTTCTAAGTCTTTAATTTCTACTAATTTTTCAGACATTTCCTTCCTCCTAGTCCTCAAGATGTGTAAAGCCCATCTTTTCACGAATCTTGTCGTGTAAATCTGCAATCACCGATGGTTTTTCAACTTTTGGAGCTTGTTCATGAAGCAACCATGTCTTAGCCCAATGAGTATCAGATACTGCAAACTGAGGTGCTTTTTCCTCGAAGTCAATCTTCATAGCATAATCTGAACGAAGAGCAAAAGCATCTCCCTTCAATTCAGTATAAAGCGATGGAGGTGTTCCAGGGATTGAGTACAATTCACCTTTGTCATCCGCAAGTTGAGGCAAGCTTGACAAGAGGCTCCATGTATATGGATGACGTGGGTCGTAGAAGATTTCTTCAACAGTACCATACTCGACGATTTCACCAGCATACATAACTGCAACTTTATCAGCGATACTTGCTACAACACCTAGGTCGTGGGTGATAAAGATTGTTGTAAAGTGGTATTCGTGTTGAAGTGACTTCAACAAATCAATAATCTGTGCCTGAATGGTCACGTCAAGAGCTGTTGTCGGCTCATCACAGATAAGAATGTCTGGACGACAGGCAAGAGCAATCGCGATAACAATACGTTGACGCATTCCCCCTGAATATTGGAATGGATACTCGTCAAAACGTTTCTCAGAATCTGGAATACCAACTTTATTCATATAGTCAATAGCCATCTCTTTAGCTTCTTGAGCAGTCTTGCCTTGGTGTTTAACAATAACTTCTGTGATTTGACTTCCGATTGTCTTGATTGGGTCTAGACTGGTCATCGGATCTTGGAAGATAGTTGCAATCTTCGCACCACGAATACTTTCCCATTCTTTATGAGAAGATAAGGCTGTCAAATCTTGTCCACGGTAATTAATACTACCTTGTGCAATACGACCATTTTCTTCCAACATTCCTGTGAATGTTTTTGTCAAAACTGATTTACCTGAACCTGACTCCCCAACTAAGGCGAGGACCTCTCCCTCAATCAAATCGATGGAGACACCTCGAATAGCTGTCAAAATCTTGTCACGAACATCAAATTCCACGACAATATCTTGAGCAGTCAAAATTACATTTTTTCCTTTTATCATGTCTACTCCTATCTATGTGTACGTGGATCACTAGCATCCGCTAGGTTTTGACCTACTACGAAAAGGGACAAGGATACCAAGACCAAAGTTGTCAATGGAATCCAGAAGAGATATGCATTGGTTGTTACGTTCTGAGAATAATCTGAAATCAAACGTCCCAAACTTGGTACTGTGATGGGCAAGCCAAGTCCAAAGAATGATAGGAAAGCCTCATATGAGATAAAGGCTGGAAGCATTTGCGACGTACTCGTAACAATAACAGATACCAATTGGGGCATAATGTTTTTCACAATAATCTTATAACTTGGTGTTCCCAAGGTACGTGAAGCAAGGTTGTACTCTAAATCACGGTAACGTAACATTTGGATACGAATTGAATGGGCAACACCAATCCAAGTGGTTACACTCATGGCAAAGATCAAGTTCCAGAAACCTGCCCCGATAGAGTAAGTCAAAACAATAACGATCAAAAGTGATGGAATATTGTTGATAACGTTGTAGACTTCCATCATGATACGGTCAACTGATTTTGAGATCCCCCAAAGTCCACCAATGACAACACCGATAAAAAGGTTAACAAAGGTAGCAATAACCGAAATCAAGATAGAGTTACGAGCCCCAAACCAGACACCATCAAAGAGAGATTTACCATTACTGTCTGTTCCAAACCAATATTCAGCATTTGGCTTAATGTAACGAGCGCTAAAATCGTTTACCTTACTTACATCATTAAAGTCAAAATCAGAAAACATTGGGTAAATGAAACTCATCAAAACAATTGCAATCAAGATACCTAGCATGATTACTGTTGATTTCTTCTTCAAAAACTGTCTAAAGACAGAACCCCAGTATGAGTAGGCAGGAGCATCAATTGCTTCAGAGGCATAATCATCACGTTTTACAAACTGAAATTTTTCATTACTAATTGTAGACATTATTTGCCTCCTTTCTCTGTCAATTTAATACGTGGGTCAATAATCGTCATCCAAATATCACCAATAAGGTTTGAGAAGATTGAGACACAAGTGAAGATAAAGACAAGACCAACTACCATATTATTGTTTGAAGCCTTTACAGAGTCGATCAACATTTTACCCATACCTGGGAAGGCGAAGACTGTTTCTGTAAGAGTTGCTCCACCAATAACACCAATGATAGCACCTGGAATACCAGAAACAAGTGGTACCATAGCATTTTTAAAGATATGCTTATCAGAAATCTCTTTCTCAGACAAACCTTTTGCACGAGCAAAACGAACGAAATCTTGTGATTGCAAGTCAATCATATAACGGCGAATCCAAATTGCCATAGTAGGTGCTCCTAACAAGCCCAAAATCACAGCAGGAAGGACATAAGAACGCCAATCACCAGCACCCAAGATTGGGAATGAGTCTGGGAAGCCGATTGAAGAACCAATCAAACGAATAATATAGACTAGGGCAATCGTTGGAAGAGCCAACAAGAAAGTTAGAGTCCCTGTAGCGAAACTATCAATCCAAGTGTTTTTGAAACGAGCCATTGCTGAACCAAGAGGAATCGCAATCGCGTATGAAATCGAAAGACCAATCAAACCAGTGATAGCAGAACTTGCAATCATAGATGGGTACTGATAGTTGCTCTCAGTAGCTGTATAAGGATCATCTTTACCGTAGTTGGCTACTTCACGAGCATCAGCTTGACTCGGAGATTTATAAGTTCTTGAGTAAATATTAACTGATGATGTTTTCTTACCAGTTGGGAATTGAACTTCAGAAGTCTTGGTTTGTCCTTGTCCTTGTGTAATAACTTGAAGAACAGGAGTATTGGCATAAGTTGGATAAGAATCTCCTAGGTTCAAGTTGACAAAGTTTTGGTGAACAAATGGGAACTGACTATTGAAGTACAAGAGGTATTTATGTTTAGTACCTGAACCCACAAGAGACCAACCGATCGCAGGGTCATTCTCAAAGCGCAAATAACGCTCTAAGTTTGGATTTTCTGGGTCTTGAATCTTGTTTGTATGGTCAATATCAAGCAAGTTTGCATAGAATTTGAACACACGCTCAAAAATAGGAATTTCACGTGTAGCGTAGAATTGTCCACTCTCTGTAAACTCACCAAGAGTCCAACCATTCCCAAGTTGTTGGATATATTTTTCATAGATTGCTTTATTTGTATCATTTGCATCTACTGTAACAGAAGAGTCAATGCTACTAGCTTTTTCCTGCAACTCTTTCGTATCGTAATATTCGATATAACCCATACGCTCAAAGACAGTATTTTCATAGTTATCTCGTTTATCAGCCGTTGTCGCAATTTTATTGTAGTTAGTATCTTGTTTGAAGATCAACTTCCGTGGAACCATCGTATAGATGATTGTGTAAATCAAGGTCGTTACTAAGAAAATAGAAACCAACGACCGCAAGATACGCATAAAAACATATTTTTTCATATTATTTCCTTTAAAATCCCAAAAGAACCTTCTCCTTTAGGAGAGAAAGTTCTGATGAGCATTATTTATTTCACATGACTCGCTAACTCTTTTTGAGCTTTTTCGTTTGATTCAGCTTTTTCTTTGAGCCATTTTTCACGAGCTTCTTTGTACTCTTTGGTTGTTACAGTGTTAGCTTGCAATTTAAGGTACTTGAAGTATACATCTGAACCTTTATCACCAGATTGAGTGTAAGAGGCTGAGAATGGTACTACACGAGAAATAACTGGTGCTGCTCCTGAAGATGACATAGCTGGAAGGAAGAGTGAGCTATCTGTCAACCAAGCTTGAGCTGCTGCATATTTCTCATAACGTTTGTTAAGGTCACTTGTTTCACTAGCTGCATCATCAACTAATTTGTCGTAATCTTTCAAACCAACTTGAGCAACCGCTGGGTTTGATGGATTGTCATAGCCCATGTAGGTCTTAGTTGTTTCACTATTAGTTGATTTCAAGATATCAAGGTAAGTCGATGGATCATCATAGTCTGGATTCCATCCAACAGCACCTGAAAGGTCCCAATCTTCTGCTGCCGCACTAGCAGCGTAGTACGTGATATTGTGTAATTCATCCGTAGTGATTTGTTGGATATCGATAACTACATTATCTGTACCCAAAGCGGTTTCAACAGATTGTTTGAATGATTGGATACGAGCGATATAGTTTTTAGATGTTTGGTCAACTGGAATATCCAAGTGGATTGGGAATTTCACACCATCTGCTTCAAGGTCTTTTTTAGCTTTAGCTAGTTCTGCTTTAGCTTTATCAGCATTGTAAAGACCATCTTGGCCATCCGCAAAGTTTACATCTTTCCACTCATCACCATAAGAAACAACTTTCTCAGTGACCAAGTCACCAAATGTTTTTTCACCTGCTGAAACAAATTCTGGTTTTACGAAGAGGTTACGGACAGCAAGGGCTGCTCCATCCTTACCATTTAGCTGAGCAGAGTATGATGTACGGTCAAATGCAAAGTTCAAAGCTTGACGGAAGTCTTTGTTAAGAAGGGCTTTCTTAGTAGATGTTTTTTCTTCGTCAGTTGTTTTGGATGTGTACTTATAGCTTTGACGGTCAATATTAACACCCAAACCAGCAATACCAGCTCCTTGTGGAGTATAGTAAATATTGTCTTTGTATGTTTCTGCGATTTTAGAATAATTTGAACTTGTTGGGAAGAGTCGGGCGTAACTGTATGCTCCACTTGTAAAGTTACGTTCGATTGATTCTTGGTCTGAACCATCATAGAATGCAAGCGTTACAGTATCTAAATGAACATTATCTTTATCCCAATATTGCTCATTCTTCACAAACTCAACAGAAGACTTAGCCGTCAACCCTTTAAGCAAGAAAGGTCCATTGTAAAGCAATGATGTTGGATCTGTAGACTTACCAAAGTCAGAGCCTTTTGATTTTTCAAACTCTGCATTCAAAGGCCAGAAGATTGCGTAAGACATTTTAGAGTTCCAGTATGGCTCTGGTTTATTCAAAGTGTATTGAAGAGTGTAATCATCAACAGCTTTTACACCAACAGTTGAAAAGTCAGTTGAGTTTCCAGCCACATAATCTGCCAAACCTTTTACAGAATCTTGGGCAAGATACAATGCTTCTGATTTCTTATCAGCTGCGTGTTTCAAACCTGTAACAAAGTCATTAGCAGTTACTTCTGCATATTCTTCACCATCAGATGTGAGCCATTTTACACCTTTACGAATCTTATAAGTGTATGTCAATCCATCTTTAGACACTGACCAGTCTTCAGCTAATGCTGGAGTCAAGTTGCCATATTGGTCATTTGTAAAGAGTCCATCAATACCATTTGAAGTGACAACTTTAGTACTTTGTTTACCAGAGATAAGGTAGTCCAATGTTTCTGGATCAGCAGTGTATACATAACCATATGCTTTTGGCGCTTCAGTATTAGAAGTTTTTGAAGAACCGCAAGCTGCAAGAACACCTGTAGCAAGCAAGGCAACACCTGCTACTGCAAGAATCCGACTTTTTTTCATATTTATAAACTCCTCGTTTTAAATTGTGGATATTGAAGATTATACCACAGTTTTTTTAAAAAGTAAACGAATTTTCAGAATATTTTGTCGCATGTTTTTTTAAACATTTGAATCTTATGTTTTCAGAAAAGAAAACTATTGACGAGATTTAATTTAAAAGGTATAATAATAAAAGTTAAGGCGGTATAGCCAAGTGGTAAGGCACGGCTCTGCAAAAGCTTGATCGTCGGTTCAAATCCGTCTACCGCCTCTATATTATCGAAGGCTCCCACAGGAGTCTTTTCTTTTTTACTACTAGAAAAGCTTTATCAGTTCTACTCTGATAAAGCTTTTGTTTTATTCTGTTTCTTCTTCTGATTCGAGTTCTTGGATTTGAACCTTAAGCTTGGTTACACGTCCATTTTTGACCTTATCATTGGTTAGAGTGATATGCTTATTGCTACTTTCTAACTCATAGCTAAGTTTTTCTGATGTTGGAATAGTTCCCACACCAGTCAAATAGTAACCAGCAATTGTATCTACATCATCACTTTCAAGTTCAACATCAAAGTAGTCATTGAAGTCATTTAAATTCATTGTCCCTTGGACGATATAGATATTTTCGCCAATAGTGTGAACATAGACCTCAGCTCGGTCGGTTTCATCATCTATTTCACCAACAATCTCTTCAAGTAAATCCTCAAGAGTAACCAAACCAGCCATTCCCCCATATTCATCAAGAAGAATTGCCATCTGTCTTTGTGAATTTCTCAACTCTTTTAACAAATCATCCACAAAAATAGTTTCAGGTACAAAGAGCGGTTCCTGCAAAATCTTTCTCAATACGATATTGTCAAAACCATCGGTAAACCCTGCTTTTAGCAGACTCTTGGTATGAATCAAACCAATCACGTTATCCTTGTCATCATCATAGACAGGAATACGAGAAAAGTTTTGTTTTAAAATGCTTTCGATAATGGTTTGAGTATCATCTTGAATATCAACCATGAAGGCATCCGTTCGAGGAACCATGACTTCACGTGCCATAAGCTCGTCTAGCGAGAAAATACCTTGTAACATTTCGATTTCATCAGCATCTAAGGTTTCTTCACTATTGGTAAGCATATACTCAATCTCATCACGAGTCATTTTTTCATCTGCATCGTCAAATGTCATCGGTGTCAATTGACTCAAGAGATTAGTTGATGCTGAGAGCATCCAAACGAAGGGACTCACAATCTTACCAAGTCCAATAATAAACGGTACTGTTCGGATAGCCAAGGCATCCTTAAGATTTAGAGCAATTCGCTTAGGATAAAGCTCACCAAAAACAATAGAAATATAGGTCAAGAAAGCTAATGATAAGAAGCTAGCTACCGCATAGGCAGTTTCGCTATTTCCCATCCAAGAGGCGATTAACTCTCCAAGTGAATCTGCTAGTTTAGCCCCTGACAAGATCGTAATTAAGGTGATACCAACTTGAATAGTTGATAAAAAGTGATTAGGGTTTTCAAGCACCTTTAGCAAACGGATATAGCGTTTATCTCCCTCTTCAGCTTTTTGCTCAACACGCGAACGACTAAGTGAAACCATGGCCATTTCTGTTGCAGAGAAAAAGGCATTTAAAAAGGTCAAAACAACTAATAAAACAAATTGCAGTAACAAATCCTGACTGCTCGGGTCTTCCATTTTCCTTCTCCTAAATAGTATAATTGAGTCTATTATACCACATTTTTTCTCTTCTACACATTATTTTACGATTTCAATAGTTAATCCCCTATCTGAGGAGATAAGGGATTTTTAGTCTATTTTGCTTTGGTAACCGTAACTTGACCTGTTCGGTAGTCAAGCTGAATTCCCTTTTGGACATTTGGAATAACGACATTAAACTCCAACTCCCCATCAGAGGACTTGGCTTCAATCTGAGAAGCTGACGGTACCAAATCTTCCTCAGTAGCATAGAGTAATGTCACGCGGTAACGAACTCGTTTGTTTTGATCTAGGGCTTTTCGAACCAAGCTCTCATAGTAGTTTTGGCCTGTCGAATCTTCTGCACGCGCTTGGTTGGCCCAAGCTGTCTGTACGGCAATGTTTTTAGGATTGCTAGTAGAAGCATCAAAACCATCTAAACCACCGATTAAGGCATAGCCCAACAAATGCCCTCTATCGACCGCATGATTGTAACTTCCCTTTAGATTCTTAACCTGATGCCAGCCTGCTGGAGTCCAAGAAGTCGAGCCATTCCCGGTTTCTTCACGGTCCTTGTACTGTCTTGTTGCTTTTGACATGAGGGCATTAGCAACAGTTGGAACCGTCTCCCCACCTACAGTTTTTGTTTTATTATCAGCATAGGGTTTGCTTGAAACCTTTGCATCCAAATTAGTCTTATTCCCATTGACAATAAAGGCCCCTGCTCCATTCCATTCAAGAGAACCCTTAATTTGTTTTTTGATAGAATCTGTCAGGACACTTTCAGCTAATTCTTGACTTGGAGCATCCGATGATTGAGACTTCTGCTTTACTTGCGTATGAGGCGCAGAGTTGGTAGCTTGCATCTCCTTGATATAATAACTTCCTGCTGACAAGAGCAGAAAAAGCAAGAGACCTACTAGAGTCTGTCTAGTTTTTTTATTCATATTTTCTCCTTATACTCTTCGAACCACGTCAGCTTCCATCCACAACCTCAAAACAGTATTTTGAGCTGACTTCGTCAGTTCTATCCACAACCTCAAAACTGTGTTTTGAGCAACCTGCGGCTCTCTTCCTAGTTTGCTCTTTGATTTTCATTGAGTATTACATTCGATTCCTAGAAAAAGGCTGGTGTCCCAGCCTATTTCCCTGTAAATTTTGTGATGAGTTCTTGCCATTTTGCTGGCGCCAAAATAGCCCAAGGGTCTTCCCCCTTCCCTAGAATACCATAGCCAATCATCAAACCAATTGCAAGAGCTAAAGCACCTAGAAGGAGAACTAGCATAACCAAGACAAAACGACGCAATACATATTTGGCTTCTTTATTCATCTTCATCAGCTTCCACACTTACCCGTTCAATATTAGCTCCTAACTGAGCTAATTTTTCATGGAAACGGTAGTAACCTCTATCCAAGTGGATAAGTTTTCCAACAACCGTCTCACCTTCAGCTACTAATCCTGTTAAAATCAAGGCCGCACTAGCACGCAAGTCGGTTGATAGAACTTCTGCACCTTGGAGTTGCTGTCCGCCAATAATACGAGCTGTATCACGGATAATTTCTGAGTGCAAGCCCATACGACGCATCTCTTCTAAATGTTGGAAGCGATTCTCAAACACAGTCTCCACCATGGTTGATTCACCTTGAGCTACCGTCATCAAGGCCGTAAACTGAGCCTGCATATCTGTTGGAAATCCTGGATGTGGTAATGTCTTAACATGAACCGCCTTTAGCTTATCCCGCTGAGAACGTACACGAATCCCTTCATCCTCATCAATGACTTCAACACCCATTTCGAGCAATTTAGCTATCAAGGGACGGTTGTGTTCCCAAATGGCATCTTGAATCAAGACATCTCCACCGGTCATAGCAGCTGCTACCATGAAGGTTCCAGCTTCGATACGGTCTTGTACAACATTGTGGGTCGCACCATGCAATTTCTCAACACCCGTAATGGTAATAGTTTCTGTACCAGCACCTTTGACTTTGGCACCCATTTTATTTAGGAGAACAGCCAAGTCGACAATCTCAGGTTCACGCGCCGCATTTTCAATGACAGTTACGCCCTTAGCAAGAGTTGCCGCCATCATCAAGTTTTGAGTAGCACCTACACTTGGGAAGTCCATGTAGATATGTGCACCGTGCAAGCGTTCTGCTTTAGCTTCGATATAACCTGCTGTCTGAGTAATTTGAGCCCCCATTGCTTCGAGTCCCTTTAGGTGAAGGTCGATAGGGCGACTACCGATGGTACAGCCACCTGGCATAGAAACCTTTGCGTGTCCTACACGAGCCAAGATTGGCCCCAATACTACAATAGAAGCACGCATCTTGCTGACATACTTGTAGGGAGCTTCTTCTGTGATATCCCCAGTTGCATCAACTTCGACAATATGAGCATCCTGATCAAAATCAACTTGAGCATGCAATCCACGAACCACTTGATTCATGGTAAAGACATCTGATAAGATTGGAACATTTTTTAAAACAGTTTTTCCTTCACTTGCTAAAATAGTTGCCGCTAGTAGAGGCAAAACTGCATTTTTTGCGCCCTCGATGGTGACACTTCCAATCAAGCGATTATCGCCACCTCGAACTACAATTTTTTCCATAAAATATTTTCCTTTACTTACAATTTTAGAATAGCGCTCTAATTGCTTCTTGCCAGAGTTGGTAGAGATTTAGGAAAAAAGAACTAATCAGATATCCTAAACCGATACTAAACAATACTACCAAGAGTCGAATCTTCCCCGCATTGTCCTTGCTCACCTTTAAAATCTGATCCCATTTAACCAGGTCTTTCAAAAGTTGAAAGACTAGATAGACAAAGAACATATGACTACTAAGGGTTAAAAATAATTGAATCATCGGCCTATTATACCATCTTCTCTTTTTCTACGCTAGTTTATAGATTCCCCTACTTTTTAGGGATTATTTTTCAAATAGTCAATCGCATCCTGAAGTGTTTTTACTGGAACAATCTTCATATCTGTCTTGATCATTTCAGCAACTTCTACAGCCGTATCATAATTACTTTTTGCATGTGGATTGGCCTTTTTAGCTTCTTCAGTTACTGGATTGTTAGGAGCAAAGAAGACTGTTGCTCCTTTTTTAGCTGCGGAGACAACCTTTTTATCAATCCCACCAATATCACCCACATTACCATCTCTGTCAATGCTTCCTGTACCAGCTACGATACGGCCATTCCGAAGTGTTGGTTCTGCAATCTGTGTATAAATGGATAAACTAAACATAAGCCCTGCACTCGGCCCACCAATTCCTGCTGTTGAAAAACGAATTGGGATATCACTAGTCACTTCCGTGCGGTCAATCAGGCCAATCCCGATACCATTTTTCCCGTTTTCCAGAGTAATAATTTTCCCTTCGGCAGACTTGATTTGCCCATCTTCTTCATAGGTGACCTTAACCTTATCTCCTAGAGCTTGAGAATTGACATAGTCAACTAAATCCTTAGAACTCTCAAAAGTCTTAGCATTAACCGCTGTTACTGTATCAGCAATATTGAGAATCCCTTTAAAGGTCGAATTATCGGTAACGGTTAAAACGTAGACCCCAAGGTAGTTGAGCTCTATCTCTTTTCCAGCAGCCTTCAAGCCTTGGTATTTGGCCATGTTCTGCGAAGTTTCCATGTAGAATTGGTTGATGCGGACAAATTCTGCGTCTGATGAACCACCTGTCATTTCCTTAGCACTATGAATATCTGTGAAAGGTGTTAGCCAAGCATAGATCAAATGAGCTAGTCGAGCACGTTGGACACCAACTGTTACAAACTGGTAAGAACCTTCCTCTTGATCAGGCTGATTATTTACCTGTAATACCTTACGAATATCCTCTGAAGTCCCTGGAACCTCAATGTAATAAGGCAAGGGCACTGTAAAAGCAACAAAGGTAATGATAAGTCCCACAATCAGGTATATGGGCCATCTAGTCTTTTTCTTCATCTTCTAATTCCTCCAAGACAGTATTTGGTACATACTCACTGATATCTTGACCAAATTTTAATAGTTCTCTCACAGCTGAAGAGCTGATGTGAACATGCTCTGGTCGACTGTGGAGATAGATTGTCTCCATTTCTCCCGCTAATTTATGGTTGTAAAAATCAAAACTAGCTTCATACTGAAGATCCGTAGTATTGCGTAAACCACGCACTAAGATCTCTGCACCTAATCTTCTAGCAACATCAACGACTAATTCATCGTGAGAAGCTATGACTTTGACATTGTTGAGATGTGCTACTGCTTTTTCAACAGTTTTCTTTCGGCTCTCTATCGGTAAAAATCCCGTTTTGTGGGGATTATAAAAAATCCCTACATACAATTGATCAAAGAGCTTACTTGCACGCTCAATGAGATCCAAATGTCCATTGGTCATCGGATCAAAGGAACCTGTAAATAGCCCAATCTTATCTGACATAAACCGTCACCTTACTAATCCCATATATTTTTTCCTTCCAGATACCCAAACAAGCAATTTCTTCTGGAAGTTCTACTGATTTATCGGTCTCACAAACCACCATGACATCTTCTGAAAAAAGATTTCTCTCTGCCATTTTTTCAATATCGGACACGATTTGTTCTTTTGCATAGGGAGGGTCCAAAAAAACAAGATCAAAGACACCATCAATCTGTTCTAATGCACGGCTGGACTCTATTTTCAACAATTGAAACTTAGAGGTTTCCTTAGTCATTCGGATATTTTCTGCGACTATATTCTGGGCTCGGCGATCCTTCTCAACTAGAATGGCACTGGACATTCCTCTTGAAACTGCTTCAATGGATAACCCCCCACTACCAGCATAGAGATCTAGCACACGCCCGCCTTCAAAGTAAGGACCAATCATATTGAAAATAGCGCCCCTAACCTTGTCTGATGTTGGCCTTGTCGTTTTACCGTCCAGCGTCTTTAAAGGACGCCCACCGTAGATTCCTGATACGATTTTCATACCGTATATTATACCAAATTCTTATCAAAAAAAGAAAATCGAACCTTACGGCTCGATTGATTAAAGAATATTTTCGTAAGTATCTCTCACTTCTTGCGGCCAAACACTGGTTTGGACTTCACCGATGTGCTTCTTACGAAGCAGGAACATAGCCATACGAGATTGACCAATTCCTCCACCGATTGTCAATGGGAAGAGTCCATTTAGGAGAGCCTTATGCCATTCTAAAGTTAAACGGTCTTCGTCTCCTGTGATAGCTACTTGGCGACGGAGAGTGTCTTCATCGACACGAATGCCCATTGAAGACAATTCAAAGGCTGCACCCAAATTATCATTCCAAACAAGGATGTCCCCATTCAAACCATGATAGCCATTTTCAGACTCAGTTGTCCAGTCATCATAGTCTGGTGCACGTCCGTCATGAGGTTTTCCATCTGACAATTCTCCACCGATACCAATTAGGAAGACCGCACCGAACTCCTTACAGATAGCATTTTCACGTTCTTTTGGTGTCAAGTCTGGGTAGCGTTCTACCAACTCTTCAGTATGGATAAAGGTAATTTGCTTAGGCAAAATTGACTCAATATCATAGCGTGCTTCTACTGCTAACTCTGTTAAACGAATAGCCTTATAAATCTTTTCAACTGTTTCTTTGAGATAGGCTAGATTGCGTTGCCCATTAGGAATGACCTTTTCCCAGTCCCACTGGTCAACATAGACAGAGTGAGTCGCATCTAGCGAATCTTCGTCTGGACGAAGGGCCTTCATGTGAACAAAGAGGCCTTCACCCTCGCCAAAACCAAAACGAGCCAAGGTATGGCGTTTCCACTTAGCAAGGGAATGCACCACTTCATAGGTTTCATCTGGGATTTGCAAAACCTTAACAGAAACTGGATGTTCAATCCCTGAAAGGTTATCCTGCATCCCATCCCCAACCTTACTCAAGATTGGTCCTTGCACTTCCACAACTTCTAATTTATCTTTCAAATACTGGGTAAAGGTATTTTTTACAAAGGAAATTTCTTCCTGTTGATGGATAAAACTTTTCTTCATACATCTCTCCTTTTGAATAATAAGATGATTATACCCTTTTGCCAGTAAAAATAAAAGTAAAAATTAAAAAAAGAGCTCATTTGAGCTCTAAAAGTATTAATCGTCACTTCCAAAGATACGCAAGAAGCTGAGGAAGACGTTGATAAAGTCGAGGTAGAGGCTAAGTGCCAATGAAATTGCCCAACCTGTAGCGACTTGACCATTTGATTCTTCATAAACATAGCGAATCTTTTGGTTATCCCAAGCAATCAAACCTGCAAAAACAAGTACCATGACAATACTGATAATGTAATCGAAGAGACCACTGTTTAAGAATACATTAACAATCATAGCCAAGATGAGACCTACCAAGGCTCCAATCAAAGCACGTCCGATACCACTCAAGTCCTTTTTAATCACAACTCCAATAATAGCCATGACAAAGAAGAGAGCTGCGCTGGAAATAAAGGCCGTTAGAACCGTTCCTGGTAGATAGAGCGACACGATGAAACTCAGTGAAAAACCGTTCACTACTGAATAGATGAGAAACATCGGAAGAGCTGCTGGGCTGTTTTTGTAAGCCATATTACTGGCTGCAATGACA
>NZ_KQ970823.1:38079-48142 GCF_001579645.1 Streptococcus infantis | reverse complement strand
AGCAACTTCAACTACTCCTGTTACGATTAGCCATATGCGGGCGTTAAACATCAACTGAACAAGAAGGTCTTGGAAGGTTGTTAACATTAAGGCTGAAACAAGTGCAGATAAGGCGATCCCAATCCCTACAAAAGCATAGACTTTTGCATAAAATTGATTCAAGCCAGAACGTTCTTGAATAATTGTTTGATTCATATCTTTTTCTCCTTATGAAATCTTTTTACTGATTATAACAAAAATAAACTATTTTAACTCAAATAAAACATGAGTATGCCTGCAGCAATGGCAACGTTGAGACTTTCCGCTTGCCCTTTCATGCTGATATGAACCAGTTGGTCTGCCTGGTCTGTCATGAATGGACTAATGCCTTGACCTTCATTCCCCATGACTAAGACAAAATCTTCTAGCTGAGCAAGCTCACGATAATCTTTAGAATTTTGGGACAAAGTAGTTGCCAAAATTGGTAAATTGCCCTTTTTAGCCTCTTCTACAAATGTTTCAACAGGCATCCGATAAATCGGTACATGAAAATGACTGCCCTGCATGGATCGGAGAGTCTTCAAGCTATAAATATCTGCCGACTTACTTGAAACGATGACTCCAGAAAAATCTGCCGCATCTGCCGTCCGGATCATTGTGCCAACATTTCCTGGATCCTGCACATCTTCTAAGAAAAGGTATTTCCCCTGACTCAAATCTGGTAAATGCTCCTCCTCCTTTTGAACAATGGCAACAATGCCCTGAGGCGTTTGAGAATCTGCTAAATCGAGCAAGATTTCTTCGGTTACAAAAACAGTCTGAGGATAGTCTACCAGCTTATCTCCATACTCTGCGAGAGCAAAAATTTTCTCAATCTTTGCACCTGCCTGAACAGCTTCTTCAAACAGATGCCATCCCTCAATCAGATATGAGGTTTTCCGATATTTTTTTTGATGCAATTTTTTGGCATTTTTCACCACAGAATTGGCTTTAGAGGTTATAATAGTCATAGAAATATTATAACACAATCAAGGAGGTTTGGTATGCAAAAGGTTAAAATGATCGCCCAAGGTCGCGTCCAAGGAGTGGGCTTCCGCTGGGGTGTCTATACCCTAGCTCTAGAACTAGGTGGCATTACGGGTCGTGTCTGGAATAACGATGACGGAACCGTTGAAATCCTTGCCCAAGCAGAGTCTTCAGCCATCATGGCCAAGTTTATCCAAGAGATTCGAAAAGGCCCTACCCCATTCTCTAAAGTAACCTATCTTGATGTTCAATTGAGTAACTTTCCATCTTATTCAGACTTCAAAGTCGCAAATTAGGTCTCTAGAACTATTGTATATTTTCCAAAAAAACAGTAGAATAGAAAGGTATAATTTTTAAAGAAGGAATAAAAACAGTGAAATCTATTAAACGTTTTGCACTCTCGGCTATGGGAGTGGCTATGCTATTAGTCTTGGCAGGTTGCGTTCAGATCGATAAAGCAACAGGTAAGCCAATTGGTCCCGTTTGGGATTTCTTGGGTGCTCCAATGGGAGAAGCTATCAAATACTTCGCTAATGATCAAGGTCTCGGTTTCGGTGTTGGGATTATCATCGTAACCATTATCGTTCGCTTGATTATCCTCCCACTTGGTATCTACCAATCATGGAAAGCAACGCTTCACTCTGAAAAGATGAATGCTCTCAAGCACGTCCTTGAACCACATCAGACTCGCCTGAAAGAAGCAACAACTCAAGAAGAAAAACTAGAAGCTCAACAAGCTCTCTTTGCTGCTCAAAAAGAGCACGGCATCAGCATGTTTGGCGGCGTGGGATGTTTCCCTATCCTCATTCAAATGCCTTTCTTCTCTGCTATCTACTTTGCTGCCCAACATACTGAAGGAGTTGCCCAAGCAAGCTACCTAGGAATTCCTCTAGGCTCACCTAGTATGATTTTGGTTGCCTTTGCTGGTATCCTTTACTATCTTCAATCACTCCTTTCTTTACATGGAGTTGAGGATGAAACTCAAAGAGAACAGATCAAGAAGATGCTCTATATGAGCCCTCTCATGATTGTCGTGTTCTCTGTCTTCTCACCAGCCAGCGTTACACTTTACTGGGTTGTCGGTGGTTTCATGATGATCCTTCAACAATTTATCATCAACTACATCGTTCGTCCAAAACTTCGTAAAAAAGTACGTGAAGAATTTGCTAAGAACCCACCAAAAGCAAGCAAAACTTCAAGCACTCGTAAAGATGTAACCCCTGAACCAGCAACAGCTATCACAACTTCTAACAAGAAGAAAAACAAAAAACGCAATGCTGGAAAGCAACATTCTAGATAAAAAATAAAAGGCTTAGCTTAAATGCTGAGCCTTTTCTATAGTTGAAAAGAGGCCGAGAAAAAATCCCGACCTCTTCTTTCATTTTATCCATGTACACGTTTCATGTAATCTTGATAGCTTTCTGTATCCATCAATTCCTTAGCATTCTTAACACGTTCTGCTGTTGGAGGTTTAACTCCTTCAAGTGAGTACGGAATCCCAAGCTCACGCCATTTGAACTCACCCATTGTGTGATAAGGCAAGATTTCAAACTTATCAACATTTTTGAGAGTTTTTACAAACTTACCAAGTTCAATCAAATCCTCATCTCTGTCTGTCAATCCAGGAACTAGCACGTGACGGATCCATACAGGTTTACCGATTTCTGACAAGTATTGAGCACAAGCCAAGATGTTTTTATTGGTTTGACTGGTCACAATCTTGTGCTGTGCTTCGTTAATCTCCTTAATATCAAGGAGTACCAAGTCTGTAACGGCCATGAGCTTGTTAAATTTTTCCAGATAACGTGGTTTATTACGGAATGGAAGGGCACAAGTATCCAAGGTACAGTGGATACCTTTTTCTTTTGCCTTGGTAAAGAGAGCAATCAGAAAGTCAATCTGCAAGAGAGCTTCTCCGCCACTGACTGTAATACCACCCTTGGTTCCCCAGAAGCCACGGTAACGGAGTGCTTCTTCTAGAACATCGTCCACTGTTCGTTTACGAGATTTATTAGTTTCCATAGCCCATGTATCTGGATTATGACAGTACTGGCAACGCATTTGACAGCCCTGAAGAAAGACAATAAAACGAATCCCGGGCCCATCTACCGACCCAAAACTCTCTGTTGAGTGCACCATTCCTGTCACTTGTCCATAATCAATTGTTTCTTCACTCATATCATTCCCTTTCTTGAAACCGTTTTATAGCTTTATTATAACATGTCTGAAAGGAAAAACCACAGATTTTGCCTATTTTTTAGAAAACAAACTATTTTTTTCTTTCAACTTTCACGATTTTCAAAAACTCTATTCATCCTTGTCAAAATCAAAGCCATACAAGGTCGCAAAATAATCTTCTGGTCGCTCAGCTCTACGGATTAGTCGTGCAGCTCCGTCCTCTGTGTAGAGGATTTCAGCTGAACGAAGTTTGGCATTGTACTGGTACCCCATAGAGAAACCATGCGCACCTGTATCATGAATGACTAACAAATCACCAATTTCTGTCTGAGGCAGTTCCCGATTAACCGCAAACTTGTCGTTATTTTCACAGAGAGATCCCACAACATCAACTATTTCAGTCTGACCATCAGGATTCATCATATTGGTGATGTGATGGTAAGCGCCATACATAGCCGGCCTCATTAGATTAACAGCAGATGCATCTACTCCAAGATAAGTCCGATAAGTCTTCTTTTTATGGGTTACTTTAGTCACTAGAATTCCATGAGGCGCCAACATAAAGCGTCCTAGTTCTGTAAAAATCTTAACTTGACCAAGACCTACTGGCGTAAGAACTTCTTCATAAACCTGACGAACACCCTCACCAATTAAAGCAATATCATTTGGCTCCTGGTCCGGACGATAGTTGACCCCAATCCCTCCAGAAAGATTGATAAAGTCCAGTGAAATTCCCAATTTTTCCTTGATTTCTACGGCTAACTCAAAGAGCTGGCGCGCCAATTCTGGATAATAGAGATGAGTCACAGTATTAGAAGCTAGGAAGGAATGAATGCCAAAGGTTTTAACTCCCTTTTCTTTCAGAATAGCAAAGGCTTCAAAGAGCTGTTCCTTTGTCATCCCGAACTTAGCTTCACCAGGATGATCCATAATGTCCGTTCCTAGTTCAAATACGCCACCAGGATTGTAACGGCAAGAGATAATCTCAGGAATCCCTGTTGCACGCTCCATATGTTCAATATCTTCAAAGGCATCCAAATTGATTGTGGCACCCAATTCTTTAGCATAGGCATACTCTTGGTCAGGAGTATTATTTGACGAGAACATGATATCAGAGCCTGCAAATCCAAGTTTATGGCTCATCAAGAGCTCTACATAACTAGAACAATCCACTCCACATCCTTCTTCTTGCAAAATCTTCAAGATAGCTGGAGTTGGGGTCGCTTTTACAGCGAAGTATTCTTTAAAACCTTTATTCCATGAAAAGGCTTTGTTTACTGCGCGTGCTTTCTCGCGAATACCTTTTTCATCGTAGAGATGGAATGGAGTTGGAAACTCTTCAACAATCTTTTCTAAGTCTTCACGTTTAATAAATGGCGTCTTCATAGGGCTCCTTCATATTCATTATCAAAGAAAGGCTGGGACGAAAGTTCCAACCTTTAAGTATCTTATTATCTCTTATTTTTCTGTGTCAAAGATATTTCCAACTTCAACTTCAATTTGTTGATTCTTCACATCAATATTGGTAACTTTTAAGAGTGATTTATAGTCAAACTGCTGTTCACGATCTTCCTGCGCATTATCAGCAAAGACAGCTACACCAGCTAACTCAGAATCAAACTCTGTTAAAAGGCTAATCATACCGTTAATCGTTCCTCCGCCTTTCAAGAAGTCATCAACAATCAAGACACGGCTTCCTGCTTTAAGGCTACGTTTTGAAAGGAACATTTTTTCAATACGGTCGCTAGAACCTGAAACGTAGTTGACACTAACAGTTGATCCTTCAGTGATTTTCAAGTCACGGCGTACAATAACAAAAGGTACATTGAGGACATTTGCAACTGCATTTGCAAGCGGAACCCCTTTGGTTGCCACAGTCATAACTGCATCAATCTTTTGATCCATGAAGCTCTTAGCAATAATGCGACCAATATTTTTCAAAATGGACGGTGTGCTGAGCAGATCCGATAGATAAATGTAGCCACCTGGAAGGATACGGTCGCTTTCTGAGAGTTTTTCACGTAACTCATTAATAATATCTTTAGAATCTTGGGTAGAAATAGATGGTGTAAAAATAACTCCTCCACCTGCACCTGTCACTGTTTGGATATGACCAATTTCAATCTCTTCAAAAGCGCGTTTGATGATGACGATATCTTCTGAAATAGAAGATTTAGCTGATTCATACTTTTCTGCAAAAGTATTGAGGCTAGTTAATTTATAGGGATTGTTGATCAAATAATTGGAAATCACAACCATCCGGTCACTTCTTCTTAATTTCATTACGTATTCACCGTTCTTTTTATTTAGTCTTTTACTAATTATAACATAATACAGTAAAAAAACGAACTTTATTGTCAAAATAAAGTTCATTTTTTTAGTTTCTAGTCTAATTTTGGTTTGTAGAAGGAACGATTGTCCATTGCAAAGACCTTATTGGTCATTTCTCCTTGATCAACTAGGGCAAGTGCAGTTGACATCATCATCATGCTGGCATCCAAATTATCAATCATATGAATAATTTCTGCTTCCATCACTCGAGGACGAACTGGACTACCATACTCAAGGAGACCATGGTGACTGAGAATGACATGGCGAAGAAGTACAACCTCTTCTCTAGTATCATCAATGCCAAGTTCCATTACCGCTTTGGTAATTTCGCTATCAATCAGAGCGATATGACCAATAAGGTTTCCTCTTACTGTGTACTCTGTCTGGTCGGGACCTGTTAACTCAATAACCTTGGCCAGATCGTGCAACATAATCCCCGCGTAGAGCAAACTCTTATTGAGCTGAGGATAAATATCTGCAATCGCTTCTGCCAAACGAACCATAGTAGCAGTATGGTAAGCAAGACCTGTCTCAAAAGCATGATGGTTGGTCTTAGCAGCTGGATAGGAGTAGAATTCCTTGTCATATTTGGTGTAGAGATTCCGAACAATTCGCTGCCAAATTGGATTTTCAATTTTAAAAATCATCTGCGCCATATACTCACGAATCTCTTTGGCATCTACTGGAGATTTAACCTTAAAGTCCGCTGGGTCGTTGGGTTCGCCAGGCTGAGGTAAGCGAAGGGTGATCTGATTAACCTGAGGGGTGTTATTATAAACTTCTCGGCGTCCCTGCATGTGGACTACTTTCCCTGCTGTAAAGGTTTCAACATTGTGGGGTTGAGCATCCCAGAGCTTCCCTTCGATTTCTCCACTATCATCTTGGAAGGTGAAGGCTAGGTAGTTTTTCCCAGCACGTGTCTGTCTCAGGTCAGCTGACTTGATCAGGTAAAAGCCTTCAAAAAGCTCATCTTTCTTCATGTGACTAATCTTCATATTCTTCCTCATCTTCTTGGAATTGGAGCAAATCAAGCGCAGGCTCACCTTCTGATAACTCAATGTGACGAAGCGTTCGCTCGATAGCTGTAGTACGACGGTTTAATAAATCATCAATATTGCCAGAGGCATGTTGGAGATGTTTTTGTGCCTTGACCAGAATCTCACCAAACTTGCCAAATTCGGTTTTGACACTAGCTAGGGTTTTACTAATATGGTCGGCACTTTTTTGAATGTTTAGAGTCTTGAAACCAACCGATAGGGAGTTAAGAAGAGCCGACAAGGTACTTGGACCTGCAACGATAATTTGCTCCTCCCGTCTCAAATCATCAAAGAAAATCGGATTTCGAACAATTTCCGAATAGAGTCCTTCTGTCGGAACAAACAAGACTCCAAAATTGGTTGTCCGAGGTGGCGCCAGGTACTTACTCTTAATATCCTTAGCAAAACGCTTGACGCTTGCTAGGAGAGACTTACGACAGCGCTCAATCTCGTCCTTGTCACCCGCTTCATAGGCTTCTTCCAGACGGTAATAATCTGCCAGTGGAAACTTAGAGTCGATTGGTAGATAGACATATTCCTGGTCACCTTGTCCAGGCAACTTGATGGCGTATTCCACACGTTCACTAGAGTTTTCAACAGTAGCAAATTCTCGTTCATACTGGGCAGGTGTCATGATATCTTCAATAATCTGTCCCAGTTGTAATTCACCCAGAATTCCTCGGGTCTTGGTTCCAGAAAGAACTTTATTAAGCGCACCGACATCACGCGCCACCGTCTGCATTTCACCTAGGCCTCGATTGACAGATTCCAGTTGTTTGGAAACTGTCTCAAATGAAGCCTGCAAGCGTGTCTGCAAGGTCTTTTCTAATTTCTCCTCGACCGTTTGGCGCATCTGTTCCAAGCGTTGCTCATTTGATTCCTGCAAGGCCTGTAGTCGTTGATCGGTCTTATCTCTTGTTTGAAGGAGGTTCTCATTCATTTCCTGCCGAACTTGAGTTAAGCCCTGGTGCAATTCAATCCGCACCTCCTGCAAACGGTCGCTGACAGCCACTTCCAAGTCTTTTTGATCTAGCTGACTAGCTTGTCTGGCTTGTTCAAATCGATAATCTAGCTGGTCTGATAGGTTATCTGCTTGGTCCTCCAAGCTCTTGGTCAGATATTTTTCCTGCTTGTCCTGCCTTTGCCAAATAAGAAAGAGGCCGGCTAGATTAGCAACTAATAAAACAACAAGTAAACTTTCCATCCTACCTCCTGTCCTTACTATGCAGCACAACCACATAGCCATCTGGGCAAGTCACTGACACTTCCCTATCTATATATTCGTTAGAAGCGTAAACTTTCTTAAAGAAAAAATTCTCCTCTGTCAGTTCATACTTGGCACCGAGTATTGTCAAACGACTATCCCTCACAGGCATAAAGGCCAAATAATCATAGTCCGAACGTGGTTCAAGTCGACTGATTCCTTCTGGGCAATAGCTAATCAAATTTTGCCCATCCTCAATCTCTATTTGACGCATATAGGGCGCCAATTTAAGGTTGCTGGGTAGAAAGACATTAGCTAACATATGGTCAATGCGACCACCCAGAGCACCGAAAATAGTGACCTGAGCTTGAGGACTTTTTTCAAAAATCGTTAAAAGCGCTAGTTCCAGATCCGTATCATCTTTTTCTGGCTGGGCTTGGACAAAGCGCTGGGCATTCGCCTGAATCAACTGACGTTCTTCTACAGTCACAGAATCAAAATCCCCAACTGCAAGAGCAAGAGGAAGTTTTTCCTCTAGTACCCAAAGCGAGCCTCGATCCACACCGACAAAGCAGTCAAAATTTGTCCGATAGTGACCGCGGTCTCCGCCTGCAAAAACTGCAACTTTAGTCCAGTTGTTTTCTGAGAGCTTGCACTCGTTCATTGACATCTCCCTTAAAAACATAGGATCCTGCTACAAAAACTGTTGCACCAGCTTCTTTGGCTTGAGCAATAGTTTTATCATCAATCCCACCATCCACTTCAATTTCAAAATTCAAGCCTTTTTCCTCACGAAGGGAAACCAATTCACGTATCTTATCCATGGTTTCTGGCAGAAATGCTTGCCCACCGAAGCCAGGATTCACCGTCATGACCAAGACTTGATCAACTAAGTGAAGCACGTGCTTGATAGACTCAACAGGCGTACCAGGATTGATGACTACCGAAGGTTTAACACCGAGAGAACGAATCTTTTGAAGAGTGCCATGGATATGAGGTGTTGCCTCGACATGGATGCTGATAATATCCGCTCCTGCACGCGCAAAGTCTTCTAGATGATGTTCAGGATTTGATACCATCAAGTGGCAGTCAAAGACCATCTTACTATGAGGTCGAAGACTTTCGACTACACCTGCACCAAAGCTGATCTGAGGTACAAAGTGACCGTCCATGATATCGATATGGGCGTATTCTGCCCCAGTTGCCTCTAGGCGTTTAATTTCACGTTCAAAGTTGGCATAATCCGCTGCCAGAATTGACGGAGCAATCTTGTATTGAGACATAGGTTTCTCCTTATTTTGGAATTTTTTTGCTGACTTTTTTATAGGTTTCTCTACGATTTTCAATCTCACTGAGGAATTGTAGGTAGTTATCAAAACGAAAGGTGGCAATGATGCCCTCTTCTACTGCAGGCTTAACCGCGCAAGAAGGTTCGTGGGTATGCGTACAAGTACGGAACTTGCAGCCTCGACTGACACTGGCAATTTCTGGAAAAGCTCGATTAAGGTCTTCTGCTGTTGTTACTTCGTAATCCAGCGATGAAAATCCTGGGGTGTCTGCGATTTTACCACCATTGAGATTGTAAAAACTAACAGCTCGAGTAGTATGGCGACCACGACCCAGACTATCTGAAATTTCTCCTGTTTCAAGATTGAGATCTGGTGCAATTTTATTGAGGAGAGTTGACTTCCCAACACCTGTCTGCCCCATGAAGACCGTCACTTTGTCTGTCAACAAGGGCAAGAGTTCCTCTTTACTGGTCACAAAGTCGTAACCAATAGCACTATAGGTCTGCTCGTAAAAATCCAGTTCTCCCCTATCCTCCAGTAAATCCATTTTAGAAATATAGACGATAGGATGAATGCCCTTATGCTCTAAAAGAACCAAAAAGCGATCCAGCAAATTGCTATTAAAGTCAGGTTCTTTAACGGACATAATGACAACAGCTTGGTCAATATTGACAATAGGCGGGCGAACCAGACTATTTTTTCGTTCGTGAATCTTGAGGATATAACCCTCGGAATTTTCCTCCGCAGAAAAATCTACCCAATCTCCAACGTAGGGCGTGTGACCTTTTTTACGGAAATTCCCACGCGCACGTGTTTGATAAACCTGACCATCACTTTCCACATAGTAGAAGCCAGCCAAAGCTTTAATGATTTGTCCCTGCATCTTAGAGTCCTTGTCCTTTAAGCGCATCTGCTAGACTGGCAAATTCTTCCAAGCTTAGTGCTTCTCCACGTACACTTGGTGACAAACCTGCTTGGTCCAAAGCCCTAGTCAACTTATCCTTAACTTCCTCAGTCTT
>NZ_KQ970823.1:13627-37816 GCF_001579645.1 Streptococcus infantis | reverse complement strand
GTCCAAAGCCCTAGTCAACTTATCCTTAACTTCCTCAGTCTTGCCAAAGTAACCTGTCAAGTTGTTCCACAAGGTCTTACGACGATGGGTGAAACTAGCCTTGGAAACCTTAAAGAAGAAGTTCTCATCTTTTACTGCTACAGCCGGTTCTGGACGACGCACCATTTTCAGGATAGCTGAGTCCACGTTGGGTGCTGGTACAAAGACCGTACGAGGCACGATAAAGGCAACCTTAGCTGTCATATAATACTGAACTGCAATGGACAAGCTACCATAAGCCTTGGTATTTGGTTGAGCAGAGATACGATCCGCCACTTCTTTTTGCATCATAACCACAAACTCACTAAAAGGAATGCCACTTTCAATCAAGTGCATGAGAATAGGCGTCGTGATATAGTAAGGCAAGTTTGCTACTACCTTAATAGGCAGGTCAGGGTTTTTAAAATTCTGGATATGTTTCGCTAGGTCAACTTTTAGAATGTCCTCATTGACTACGGTCACATTGTCAAAATCACGCAAGGTATCCGCTAGGATTGGTACCAAACGGTGGTCAATCTCAAAGGCCATGACTTCAGCTGCACGCTCAGCCAAAAATTCCGTCAAGGCACCAATCCCAGGCCCGATTTCGATGACATTGACCTGGTCATCAATTTCAGCCGTATCAACAATTTTTTGAAGGATATTGGTATCGGTCAAGAAATTTTGTCCGAAGGACTTTTTAAAAGTAAAGCCGTGACGCTCCAGCACTGCCTTGGTCACGCTATAATCTGCAATTCTCATTTATTCTCTTTTCTATTTATTAGCTAAAAATAATATATAAAACCCACATAATTCCTAGTGCCAACAAAATCCAAAACACTAAAAGAACACGAGACTTGTTCCCTTTTGAATCAGATCCAGTCATATCAAGCACTTTCTTATCTTCTTGGGGGTTCGTTTTCTTCAGTTCATCCTGATAGGCAACCGAATCTAGAATATTGTCTTCTGGCAATAATTCTGAAGCATAATAGTCAGGAAAGCCCATAGCAAGACCAATTAAGTTCTCTTCTGTCAAAGAAAAATCTAAATCTTTGGGTTGATTTTCCCGAATAGCCCGTATATTTTTTAACAGTTTATCAGCGACTACAGACACTTGGTCCATAAAAACAACATCTAAAAGATCAAATCCGAGTACATCACCGTCTTTGACATTTGCAAGAATATAACGGACAAAGTCATCATATAGTTGCACGGATTGCGGGGCATTTTCTTCTAAAAAAGATCGGTTTTTGAGGGCATTCTGCTGGAATTTCTCAATAGAAAGCAAGATATCTACATTCTGCTCTTGGTAAAATCTTTCTGCCTGCTCTTCATCTTCTTCGAGTTTTTCTGCTGTTTTCCATAGAACAATCGGAGCTTTTAAATCTTCTTCATCCCAAAACAATTGCCAAAAATAAGGTATCGTGTAGATGCCTTCTGTTAAGATACGAGCTTCATCTCCGTTTTTTAAGTAAATATAACTTCTATTTGCCATATCATTTCCTTTCACAATCTTTGAAAAAGGTTAGTGGTTCAAGTAGGATGTAGATAAAACTATATAGTTTCCCAATGTAAAGAAACTCTCTAATCTTTAGCTCTGCCTTCTAGTTCCTCACTGAGCTCTTGCATCTCTTTAAAAGCTGTTAGGCTAACATAAGCACCCGCTTCATAATACTCCGTTGGATTAATGGCATAGTCAAAAACTTCAATCATGCCTCCCGCTTCTTCAATCATGCCATTCCATTTTTCGTCAAAGACCATTCGCAGACGTTTCCAATCAGTAAATACCGGCACAGAGTTTCTGCCATTTTTTCCTTCTTTGACCGGAATGTTGAAACTAGAATCTTTTTCTAAAACGAAGGAATTTCCTTCCTGACTATCGCCCTTAAATTCCGAAGCCGCATCTAGAGGAATTAGGAATTTAGCTTTCGGCATAGCTTCTGAAAAGAACTTATAATAGAGCTTATAAATTACTTCTTCATCTTCTGTAGTTGGGCTATCCAATTGTCCCATCAACAACATCCATCTCACTAGGTCAGGATTCATTACAGGAACTTGTATTTCTGGCAAATTAGAATAATCTGGTTTTTGAACCAAGGCCGAGGCACTGATGCTAACTTCCTTAGAATTAAAGATTGCTCCCAAGGCACCATTTAAGTAAAAGGCTGTCCCAAGGAAGTTCTCAATCCCTTTTTTATCTTCCGTATTTTCAATCAGTTTTACGACAGAGTTTGGGCGGCTATCAATGGTTTCTTTGAATTGGCGATACCAAGATGGTGTCAAAAGCATGATCATGGGATCTGTGCATAGGTATCCCTCTTCTCCCCTGTCATAGGTCGTTGAGAAAAGATAGGGTTCGCCTGTTTTTTCTGAAAAAACTGCATAAACTGAATCTGCTGCTAACAACTTATCCTTGACAATTTCTGCTAGACGCTCCAACTTGCGGGTGTTAGCTTGATAGCTTTCTTCACTTTCAGTTTCCTGATTTTGACGGCATTTCCATAAAAAGAGGCGTAAAATCTCTACGCTATCATCAAGGCTAGCTGCCAAATAATCCTCATTGGTTAACTGGCCCTCTTGGATGGCTACAAAAGCACGATAAAGAGCATCCGAATAGCTAGATAATTTTTGCTCTTCATCAACACCTGAACTAAAGAGCACACTTCCTTTTTTCAGTTTATCCAAAGAAGGAATCCTATCAACCACTAGATGGGCAAGAACTTCATCAGTTAGACTATCTGCATCTTTGTTTTGACTGCTGAGTTTTTTAACCTCTACACTACCAAGACTTTCCATTCCTTGGTCGGGATTGCAAAACTGTAACTGATCCCCAACATTCAGACTACCTTCTAAACTCCCAACAATCAATAATTGATTCGTTTCCTTCATCGGGAACAAATCTAGAACTCCAATACATGCATTGTTTTTAGATTCTTCTGTTTCTTTCTGTGCTTCAGTGATTTCAGCTGCCTCTGCAGTTTCCGTCTTTTTTAAAAAATCAAAGATTCCCATAACTTTTCCTCATTAACTCCACACAAGGCTAATCCCGTGGAGCACTTTTCTAATGCTTGCTATCAAGCCTGATTAAACCGTATATGATTACTTCTATTGTATCATATTCCCCCTACATTTTGGGACGGTTTCTCAATTCTCATATGATTTCATGGCATCTTCAACTTCAGCTAAACTGACACCAAACAATTCCAAACGCTTGAGGAGCTGTTTGCCATTGGAATAACCAATACGAAGGCTTTCTCCTAGATATTCTCTGCGTTTTCGGCTGTCTGCTCCAGCTAGAAACCCTAATCGAATCAAGTCACTACGGCTAATGTCAAAGTCACTTTCTGCTTCAAACTGCTCTGTGACTTGTTCCAGCGCTGTTTTTAAATCTTCATAACTGCCATGTTCGATTCCTAGGGAACGTCCTTTGGTCTTGGACTTAGGAACAGCCTCATCACGTTTGAGAAAAGCGTGTTGAACTGTCGGAATGGCCGTCATAATCATCCGACGAATGCGTTCCCCATTAAAGTCAGGATCTGTAAAGACAATCACTCCGTGACGTTGGTGTAGACGTTGGATTCGTTCAAGGTCCTGCTCATTGATAGCTGAACCACGAGTCTCATAGGTCTCCACATCAAAATAACGTTTGAGATTGGCCGTATCATCACGTCCTTCGACTACGATGACTTGGGAAATTTTCTTTTTCATAATTTACTTTCCAGTCCAAAAATTCGTTCCGCATTTGCACTGGTCGCAGCAGCTATTTCTTCTGTCGTCAGACCACGTAAGTCTGCAATAAAGTCTACTACATAGCGCGTGTAAGCTGTCTTGTTTTCACGACCACGCTTGGGTACCGGGGCTAGATAAGGGGCATCTGTCTCTACCAAAATCTTATTCAAAGGTAATTCTTTGGCTGCCTCCTGAATATCTGTTGCCTTCTTGAAAGTCACCACCCCAGAAAAGGAAATGGTCATACCCAGATCCACAAACTTCTCAGCCCACTCCAGGGTACCAGAGAAGGAATGCATGATGCCACCACGGGGACCAACTCCCTCACTCTTTATAATCTCATAGGTATCTTCTAGCGCATCACGAGTGTGAACCACAAAAGGCAAGTCCAGTTCCTTAGATAGCTGAATCTGACGACGGAAAACCTTCTCTTGAACTTCTTTAGGCGCTGTCATCCAGTGATAGTCCAAACCAATCTCACCCAAGGCAACAACTTTGGGATGTTTTAGTTTTTCCAACAGGTATTTCTCAACATCCTCTGTATAATCTCCTGCTTCTGTAGGATGCCATCCAATCGTCGCATAGAGTTGGTCATATTCTTCCACCAATTCTAAGGCACGTTCAATGGTTGGTTTATCAAATCCAACGATATTCATCCGAGTCACACCCATTTCAGCCGCTAAGGCTATTTCTTCTGCTTCTCTTCCTGAAAATTCTTCCACATTCAAGTGGGTATGTGTATCAAAAATCATGTATATTCCCTCGTTTTTTCTACCTTCTATTATACCAAAAAACTAGTCTCATCCTTATAGGAAAAAATATTTTAAAATCACTCACTTTTTCTTGACGACTTATTTTCATAGCAGTATAATAGCTCTTGTTGAAAATTTCAAAAAAGGAAAGAAAATGTTTACAAAACTTAAATATACCTTTATCGGTCGTCCTCTCAAGTCCTTAACTGAAGGCGAAGGAGGGCTACTTGGAAAAACACAGGCACTTGCAATGCTCTCAAGCGATGCCCTTTCATCTATCGCCTATGGACCTGAGCAGGTCGTCCTTGTCTTGGCTAGTCTTTCTCCCCTCGCTATTTGGTGGAGTCTTCCTATCGGCATTTTTGTCCTCTTGCTACTTGCTAGTCTAACCATTTCTTACCGACAAATCATTCACGCCTACCCTCAAGGTGGGGGTGCCTATATGGTAACACGAGAAAATCTTTCTCCTGAGCTCGGTTTGATTGCCGGTGGAAGCTTGCTTGTTGATTATATGCTAACAGTAGCCGTATCCGTGGCCGCAGGGGCGGATGCGATCACAGCAGCACTTCCTGCTCTCCATCCCTACAACCTCCACATCTCCATTTTTTTGGTCTGTTTACTCATGCTTTTGAATCTGCGAGGCTTGAGGGAATCTGCTAGTTCTCTGATGATCCCTGTCTATCTCTTTATCTTTAGCACGGTCTTCCTCTTATTGTTTGGTATCTTCCAACTATTGACTGGTTCTCTCAGCTATCATGCAACTTCTGCAATTGGTCAAACTGTCCCGAGTCTCTCAATCGTCCTGATTTTAAGAGCCTTTACCAGCGGTTCGGCATCACTAACTGGGGTTGAAGCTATCTCAAATGCTGTTCCATTTTTCAAGACTCCCAAAGAGAAAAACGCAGCTCAGACATTGACCATCATGTCTCTTATTCTTGGATTTCTCTTTGCAGGGATTACCTTCTTAAATTACTGGATGGGAATTACACCTCAACACGGAGAAACAATCCTCTCACAAATGGCTAAAGGAATTTTAGGAGATTCAGCTCTCGGTCAGATTGTTTATTATCTCTTCCAATTTTCAACAGCTCTCATCCTAGCCGTTGCTGCAAATACTGGTTTTTCTGCCTTTCCAATGTTGGCTTACAATATGGCTAAGAACAAATACATGCCCCATCTCTTTATGGAAAAAGGAGACCGCCTTGGTTATTCAAACGGTATTTTGACCTTAGCCTTTGGCGCTATGATCCTTCTGCTCATTTTCAACGGAAATACAGAACGCTTGATTCCTCTTTATACTATCGGAGTTTTTGTTCCTTTTGCCCTTTCTCAAACAGGGATGATTCGCCACTGGAAAAAGGAAAAAGGCTCTCATTTCTTAAAGTCTGCCTTCGCAAATATCCTCGGCGCTATCATTTGTTACGCTATCGTTCTTATCCTACTCTTCTTCAGACTTGGAGATATCTGGCCCTTCTTCCCAATCATCCTGGTCCTAACCTTCCTCTTTTTGTCTATCCACAGTCATTACCAAAAAGTGGCCAAACAGCTTCGACTTTATGAAGGAATTCAAAAGAAAACCTACGATGGCAATGTCGTCCTTGTCTTAGTAGGAAATGTTACTCGAGTCAGCGTTGGTGCTATTAACTACGCTCAAAGCATTGGAGATGAAGTTTTGGCCATGCACATTTCCACCAAGGAAACGGAGGAAAAAGACCAAGAAATCCTCCAAGAATTTGCCGACTACTTCCCAAATATCACTCTAAAAAACATTAATACTAGCTATCGAGATATCATCACTCCTACAGTTCGCTATGTTCGAAAAATCTCTCAAGAAGCTAAGAAAAAGAACTACACGGTTACAGTTCTAGTACCCCAATTTATCCCTAACAAACCTTGGCAAAATATCCTACACAATCAAATGAGCCTCAAATTAAAATATGCTCTCAGATGGCACGAAGATGTCGTCGTTGCCAGCTACTCTTATCATTTGAAAGAATAAAGAAAAGCTCAAAATCAGAAATTCACCTTCTGATTTTGAGCTTTTTTCTATATGCTGTCTTTCCAATACATCTGCTGAAGTTTTTATTCTAAAAAAGGTATTTTAGAAAATTCACTTTTTTAGGCAACAGAAAAGTCAGTAGACTCGAGTTCCTACTGACTTCTTTGTTGAATTCGTTTGGATTATGCAGCCAAAACTTTGCGTCCTTTACGACGACGAGCTGCCAATACGCGACGACCGTTTTTAGTTGACATACGGTTACGGAATCCGTGTTTGCGCGCACGACGTAGTTTACTTGGTTGATAAGTACGTTTCACGATGAATACCTCCTCATAGATTTTGTATTCGTTTAGCCGGCTATAAAGTGATCAGTTACTAAACATACTTTACTATTCTATCTGATTCTTTCGCATTTGTCAATAGCTCTGGCAAATGTTTCCAGCTTTTTTGCTATGAAAGCCTTATCTACGATACTGCTTCAAGAAACGAGTCATCTTTTCTTGGATTTGGGCTAACTCATCTACGCGTGGCAGATAAACGATACGGAAGTGATCTGGTTCTTTCCAGTTAAAGCCTCGTCCATGAACCAAAAGCACTTTTTCTTGCTTCAAGAAATCAAGAACAAACTGTTCATCATCATCGATACGATACATATTGCGGTCAATTTTAGGGAAGATATACAGTCCTGCTTTTGGCTTAACAGCGGACAAACCTGGGATATCTTGAATGGCATTATAAATGAAGTTTCTTTGCTCGTAGATACGACCACCTGGTAAGAGTAATTCGTCCACCGATTGGTGACCACCGAGTGAAGTTTGAACAACCTGTTGAGCCAAGACGTTGGAACAAAGGCGCATGTTTGAAAGCATGTTGAGACCTTCAATATATCCCTTTACATGATGTTTAGGTCCAGACAAGACCATCCAACCCACACGAAAACCAGCGATACGGTGAGATTTAGACAAACCATTCATGCTGACACAGAAAAGGTCTGGAGCCAAACTAGCTACTGGTGTGTGGACATTGCCATCCATAACCATACGGTCGTAGATTTCATCCGCAAAGATAATCAAGTCATTTTGACGAGCAATCTCAATAATATCTAACAAGAGTTCTTTGGGATAGAGGGCTCCCGTTGGATTATTTGGATTGATCAAAACGATAGCCTTAGTATTTGAACTAATCTTAGACTTAATGTCATCTAGGTCTGGATACCATTCAGCTTCTTCATCACAGACGTAGTGAACGGCATTTCCTCCAGCCAAGCTAACTGCAGCTGTCCAAAGTGGGTAGTCAGGCATTGGAACCAAGACTTCATCGCCATTGTCCAAGAGACCTTGCATGGACATAACAATCAGCTCACTAACACCATTTCCAAGATAGATATCATCAATACCTACATTTGGAAATTTTTTGAGCTGACAGTACTGCATAATAGCTTTGCGGGCTGAAAAGATACCTTTTGAATCTGAATAACCTTCACTATCACGCGCATTCATAATCAAATCATGGATAACCTCATCTGGTGCGGTAAAACCAAACTCAGCTGGGTTCCCTGTATTCAAACGGAGGATTTTTTCTCCATTTGCTCGCATACGCATGGCTTCCTCAAGAACTGGTCCACGAATATCATAAGCCACATGCTCTAATTTGATTGATTTGTTAAATTCTTTCATTTGATTTCCTCAATTCATCAGGATAGTTAATATTATACCACTTGATAGAAAAATCGTAAATCGCCCACTACTATTCCACAAAAAAACCTTGCTTAACGCAAGGTAAACAGAGCAAGGTCGATTTCTTTCTATTTTTGGGAGAAGAAAGAGAAAAATATGCACCTCTAGTAAGATATACATCTAAATCTAAAGTCTCGCATATAAACTTCGAATCGAAAACGAAGGCATCGTTATGGATGATAGTTGCATGAACTCATGAATTTCTTCCTGTGTCCAGCAAAACGCAAAGAAAAAATAAGTCGACTCAACAAACAACATAGACGATGTCTGGGCTAATTCGAGTCTGTTTGTAAAGAATTTTACCATATCACTGACTTCTTTCCCTTGCCCTGTCACTTAGTATTATACACTAAAACTTTTGCATTTTCAAATAAGTACATATAAAAAGAACTCTTTTTAAAGCGTCACTTAAAAATTTATACTCAATGAAAATCAAAGAGCAAACTAGGAAGCTAGCCGCAGGTTGCTCAAAGCACGGCTTTGAGGTTGCAGATAAAGCTGACGTGGTTTGAAGAGATTTTCGAAGAGTATTAATTGAATATGATTCTGCTTTGGCAATAAAAAAGAGAGAACCAGGTGATTCTCTCGGTTTTTACTTCTACAAATATCTAGAACGAAATTTAATTTCGTAAGATTATTTCGCAATTTCAGCCAACATTTTTTCAATGTGTTGAATTGATTTTTCACGTCCAAGCAAGTAGATGGTATCTGGCAATTCAGGACCATGCATTTCACCTGAAACGGCGATACGGATTGGCATGAAGAGATTCTTCCCTTTGATACCTGTTTCTTTTTGGACTGCTTTGATTTGTGGGAAGATATTTTCTACCACAAACTCATCTTCTGACATAGCTTCAAGTTTGGCTTTGAAGGCTTCAAGTACAGTTGGCACCGTTTCACCAGCCATGACTTCTTTCTCAGCTTCTGTCAATTCTGGGAAGTCTGAGAAGAAGAGGTCTGTCAATGGAACGATTTCATCCACTGACTTCATTTGTGGTTTGTAGAGTTCCACCAATTTTTCTGCCTTATCTGTCAAGCGTCCTGCTGCTTCGAGGAATGGTTTGGCCATTTCAAAGATGGTCGCAAGATCCGCATTCTTGATATACTCATTGCTCATCCAGTCCATTTTCTTTTGGTCGAAAGCTGCTGGAGACTTGCTAAGGCGGTTTTCATCAAAAAGTTTGATCAGTTCTTCGCGAGAGAAGATTTCGTCTTCCCCACCAGGGTTCCAACCAAGAAGAGCGATAAAGTTAAAGACTGCTTCTGGCAGGTAGCCCTTCTTACGGTAGTCTTCGATGAACTGAAGAGTATTGGTATCACGTTTAGACAACTTCTTACCAGTTTCAGAGTTGATAATCAAGGTCATATGACCAAATTCTGGCGCTTCCCATCCGAGTGCTTCATAAACCATAAGCTGTTTTGGTGTGTTAGCAATGTGGTCGTCTCCACGAATGACGTGAGAGATTTGCATGTCGTGGTCATCGATGACAACGGCAAAGTTGTAAGTTGGGTAGCCATCTTTCTTTTGGATAACCCAGTCCCCACCGATATTGCCACCTTCAAATTCGATATCACCTTTGACCATATCATGCCACTTATAGATACCAGATTCATTAACTGCCAAACGAACAGTTGGGATAATACCTGCGGCTTCACGTTCTGCAACATAAGCTACTTTTTCTTCCTCGCTCATACCAAGGTATTCGTTAATGTAACGAGGTGTTTCACCAGCTGCTTCTTGGCGTTCACGTTCAGCTGCCAATTCTTCTTCAGTGACGTAAGATTTGTAGGCTTTCCCTTCAGCAAGCAATTGGTCGATATATTTTTGATAGAGTTCCAAACGCTCTGATTGTCGGTAGTTTTCATGAGTTTCTGGACTTTCATCCCAATCCATGCCCAACCAACGAAGGTTTTCAAGCTGTGAACGTTCTCCGTCTTCGACGTGGCGCTTACGGTCAGTATCCTCGATACGGATGATAAAAGTTCCACCATGGTGGCGTGCATACAAGTAGTTAAACAATGCTGTACGGGCATTTCCGATGTGTAGTAGTCCTGTTGGACTTGGTGCATAACGCACACGAATATCTTTTGACATATCTTCTCCTATATAGTCTCTAGGCGTCTGCCTTTTTGCTCTCTATATTATATCACAAGTCGTGCCAGAGTCCAATTTCTCTTTTCGAGAAAAAGCAAAAAGAGTGGTAAAACCACTCTTTTCAGCTCTATTATAGACGAGCGTTGAGTTCTTTGCTCAATTCTTCAAATCCTGGTTTACCAAGAAGGGCAAACATGTTACGTTTGTATGCTTCAACACCTGGTTGGTCAAATGGATTGATTGCATTCAAGTAACCTGAAAGGGCAATGGCCAATTCGAAGAAGTAGATTGTGTAGCCAAGAGTGAAGGCATCTTGCTCAGGAAGAGTCACATACATGTTTGGTACGTCACCGTCAGTGTGGGCAAGAAGAACACCGTCAGTCGCTTTTTTGTTAACGAAGTCAACGTCTTTTCCTTGAAGGTAACCAAGTCCGTCAAGGTCTTCTTCCAAAGTAGGGATGATCACGTTCTTACGTGGTTTGTCCACACGGACAACTGTTTCAAACATGATACGAGTTCCTTCTTGGATAAATTGACCCAATGAGTGCAAGTCTGTTGAGAAGTTAGCTGAAGTTGGGTAAATACCTTTTTGGTCTTTCCCTTCTGACTCACCAGCCAATTGTTTCCACCATTCTGAGAAGTATTGAAGTGATGGCTCGTAGTTTACCAAGATTTCAGTAGCATATCCTTTACGGTAAAGGATGTTACGAACTGCAGCGTATTGGTAAGCTTCGTTTTCTGAAAGTTTGTCTGATGTGTAATCTTTACGAGCAGCATTAGCACCTTCCATAAGGGCTTTGATATCTGCACCTGATGCAGCGATTGGAAGCAATCCAACTGCTGTCAATACTGAAAAGCGTCCACCGATATCATCTGGAACTACAAAAGTTTCCCAACCGTTAGCATCTGCTTCAACTTTAACAGCACCTTTTTGGCGGTCAGTTGTTGCATAGATACGTTTGTTAGCTTCTTCTTGACCGTATTTCTTAACCAAGAGTTCTTTGAAGACACGGAAAGCGATGGCTGGTTCAGTTGTTGTACCTGATTTAGAAATCACGTTTACTGAGAAGTCTTTATCTGAAACGTACTCTACCAAGTCAGCAAGGTAAGTTGATGAGATTGAGTTTCCAGCGTAAAGGATTTGTGGCGCTTTGCGTTCTTCTTTTGTTTGCAAGTTTGCAAAGTGGTGGTTCAAGAAGTCAATGGCTGCTTTAGCTCCAAGGTATGATCCACCGATACCGATAACAACCAAGACTTCGCTGTCTGATTTGATTTGTTCAGCAGCTTTCAAGATGCGGTCAAATTCTTCGCGGTCGTAGTTCTCAGGAAGGTCCAACCAACCCAAGAAGTCGCTACCAGCACCAGTTCCTTTACGGATCAATTCGTCTGCTGCTGTAACTTGTGCTTGCATGTACTCCACTTCATGTGGTGCAACAAATTTGTCTAATACTTTTGAATAATCAAATTTAATATGTGACATAGTATTCCTCCAAAATTTCTTCCTTTCTATCATAACGCTTACTAACAATTTTTTCAAGTTTTTATACTAAAAATTTCCAATTTTTATCACAATTCAAACGTTTGCGTAAAAATACAGCTCTATAAATATTCGTAAACAACGAATAAAAAAACGACTAGGTTTCTAGTCGTTACAATTCATTCAATAAATACTCAAATAATTCTAAGTTGCCATCTTCTTCATTGACCAAGAATTCTGGATGCCACTGGAGACCAATAATACGGTGTTCGTCGATAGATTCGATTGCTTCAACAGTTTGGTCACGTGGATCTACTGCTGTTACGCGGAAATTTGGAGCTAAGTCTTTAATGCTCTGACGGTGGACTGAATTAACTTGACTTGCTTTACCAAATAATTTAGACACTACACTGCCATCTACTGTCTCAATAGAATGTGAAGTCCCAAAAGGTAGGCCTTGCCAATGACCTTCAATCTCCTGATTGAGCGTACCGCCAAAGGCAACGTTAACCAGTTGAACACCACGGCAAATGGCTAAAATTGGTTTGTTCTGACGTAGGGCCTCTTGTAAAAGTGCCAACTCAAACTCATCTCTAGCTAGGTTATAATCATCGCTATCAATCGTTTTTTCTTCACCATAAAACTGAGGATGGACATTTTGCCCTCCAGTCAAGATGAGCTTATCAATCATTTCTACATAATCACGAACAACTGACTCATCACCAACTGGAATCACCAAAGGAAGTCCGCCAACCTGACGAATACTCTCAGCGAATTTACAAGAGACAGATGAATGAATATTTTTTCCTTCTGCGTCCACGGGACATAGATTTGCCGCAACTCCAACAACTGTTCTTGCCATTACTGATTTCCTTTCGTTTTCTATTGATAATCTTATCTTACCATCCTTCCCCACACCTGTCTAATATGTTTTTTTTAAGTCCGTGATAAATTTTTTTTATCAGAAAAAGTTGTCCCATACTAGGACAACTTTTTTGCTTATACTCAATGAAAATCAAAGAGCAAACTAGGAAGCTAGCCGCAGGCTATACTTGAGTACGGCAAGGGGACGCTGACGTGGTTTGAAGAGATATTCGAAGAGTATTATTCAAAGACAAATTGATTATGGTACAGTTCGGAGTAAAAACCTCCAAGCTTGAGTAATTCGTGATGATTTCCTTGTTCGATAACCTCACCGTCCTTGAGGACAATAATCTGATCGGCGTTGAGAATGGTTTTTAAGCGGTGAGCAATGACAAAACTAGTTCTTCCTGCCACAATAGCTTCCATGGCATTTTGAATCTTGCTTTCTGTCACAGTATCAACGTTTGATGTTGCCTCATCCAAGATTAAAACCTGTGGATCTGTCATCAAGGTACGGGCAATAGAAATCAGCTGCTTTTGACCGGTTGAGAAGACGCTCTGGTCATCATTAATCAAAGTATCATACTTATCTGGCAAGCTTTCGATATATTCATGGATATGCGTAGCCTTGGCTGCTGCTTCAACCATTTCCTGACTGGCATCTGGGACACCAAATCGAATATTGTCTCGAATGGTTCCACTAAATAAAACAGAATCCTGTAAAACAATTCCTACCTTACTTCGCAAACTATCTAAATCAAACTCGCGAATATCTGTTCCATCAAAGCTGATACTACCTGCATCCACATCATAAAAACGATTGATGAGGTTCATGATGGTTGTTTTCCCTGAACCTGTCGGACCAACTACCGCAATCATTTTCCCTTTTGGAGCTGAGATGCTGACATCTTTCAAAATGGGTTTTCCTGGCAGGTAGGAGAAGTCTACGTTACGAATCTCCACACCCTCTTTTAATTCGTTAAAAATTGGAGCATCTTGAGGACGAATTTCTTCTTCTGCATCAAACATTTCTTGGATACGGTCTGCACCTGTAAAGGCCAGTTGCAAACTTCCCCAACTCGCCGCTAATTGGATAATGGGCTGGTAATACTGTTGCGAAAACTGAGTAAACATGACAATCAAACCAAGTGCAGTTGCTGTCTCGATGTTCTTATCATTCAGTAAGACAGCTGAACCAACAAAAATAACTACTGCTGTATTGACCAAGCTCATCCCGTTCATAACAGGGAAAAGAATTCCTGAGAACATTCTTCCCTTGAAAGTGGCTTTTCGAACCCGTTCATTCTGCTCGACAAAACCAGCAATCACATCTTCTTGAATGCCTTGAACAATAACGGCTTTTTGTCCAGAGATACTCTCATCCATATAAGCATTGAGCTTCCCAACTTCCTTTTGTTGGAGGTTTGTATATTTCCGCGCTAGCTTCAGGATAAAGAACAACATGATAACAGCTATTGGAGTGCTGGCAATTGTGATTAAAGCTAAGGTGACATTTTTTGCGAACATGACAATCAGCAAGCCAATATAAAGGGCAATATTGGTCATGACAGACACAAGGCTTTCATTAAAAGCTTGGAGAATATTATCCAAATCACTAGTAAAACGTGACAGGATATCACCATCTTGATGGCGGTCAAAGAAAGAAACTGTCAAGCGAGAAAGCTTGCCAAAAAGTCCCTTACGCATCTCATTTGTAGATTCGGCAATAATGCGACTCATCAAGACCATATAGATGAGACTAGAAACTACTAAAACTATCAAAATATAAGCAAGATTAATCAAGAGTCCCAATAGACTTTGCCAAACCATATCGGGATTTCCATTTTGATAGGCTATAACCAAATTAGCCAGCTCTGTGACTGTTTGACCTGCAAATACTGGAAAGAGGGCTTGTGCTACCGTTGCAATGATAATCATAGCAATGACAACGATAAAGGATATCTTGTAAACTTTAAAATAGTTCCAAAAAAATTCAAATGTCTTCATCCTACTCCTCCTTTCCTTTTTGCGTTTCATAAATTTCACGATAAACTGGGTTTGTTGCAACCAAGTCAGCATGCTTACCTTGACCAATCAAACGCCCTTGGTCAAGCACTAAAATTTTATCAGCATGAACAACAGAGCTAATCTTTTGCGCGATGATAATCGTAGTCGTCCCCTTCAAATCCTTGTTGAGGGCTTCTTGGACCAAACGTTCTGATTTGGCATCAAGGGCGGAGGTTGAATCATCGAAAATCAATATCTTAGGATTGCTGACAATCCCACGCGCAATGGACATTCTTTGTTTTTGTCCACCAGAAAAGTTAGTTCCACGTTCCTCAACCGGACTTTCAAAAGCCAATTCCATGCGACTAATAAATTCACTCGCTTGGGCAATACGAGCTGCGCGTTCCATTTCTGAAACTGTCGCATCTCCCTTTCCTTGTCTGAGATTATCTGCGATGGTTCCACTAAAGAGAATGGCTCTTTGTAGAACGATAGAGACTGTCTTGCGAAGTGTCCCTTCACTAACTGTACGAATGTCCTTTCCACCAATTTTGATCGAACCTTGCTGAGGATCAAACAGTCGTGGAATCAACTGAGCCAAGGTTGATTTACCTGCACCAGTTGCTCCGACAACCCCAACCATCTCACCAGCTGCAATATCGAAAGATACATCTTTTAGGATAGGTTCTTCATCATTTGGATAGGTGAAGGTTACATTTTCAAAACTGAGACTTCCTTCCAATTCTTCATCTTCCACATCCTTGAAAGTCATAGCCGGTTCTGTATCCAGGATTTCACGAATACGACGAAGGGAAATCATGGCACGAGTGACTGAATTCCCCAAAAATCCGACCATAACGATAGTAAAGATAATCTGACTCAGATAATTCACGAAGGAAGCAATGGAACCAACCACTGATGGATCTGACTCTGCCATACCTGCTACAAGCCAGATTGAAAGAAAGACAGCACCGTAAGAAATCAACATCATTGCAGGTTGAACAATAGAAAAAGCATAACCGATATAGAGGTTTTCTCCCAGCAATTCATCTGACACTTGCGTAAACTTATTAAACTGATCTTTCTCTCGAACAAAAGATTTGACCACGCGCACACCACGTAAATTTTCTTTTGCAATGGCATTGATACGCTCAAGTAAGGTCTGAAATTTTGCAAAGCGAGGTCCCATCATTCCCATCATAAGCCCCGTCATAGCAACAATCAGAACGACCATGAGTACCAGCACCCACCACAGAGAAGGTAAGGTGACAACTGCTAATATAAAGGAACCGATAAATAAAAGCGGTAGTCGAAAGAGGATTTGGAAGGTCATCATGACTACGTTTTGAATCTGGTTGATGTCATTGGTCATACGAACAACAAGATTCCCTGCGTTAAATTCCTCAATATTGGCGTATGAAAAAGTTTGAATCTTACGAAAGGCATCTTCCCGTAAGTCTGACGAGACTCCTTGAGCAATGTAGGCGGCTAACACAACATTGATGCCACCTGCAATCAAACCAATCAAGGCAACAAGGATTAACCAAAAACCAATATGATAAATAGCTGCATTATCACCTGTTAGCAGTGCCTCTAAAACTTTCTGCAAATAACGTGGTTGCAAGAGTGAACTCGTTACCATTAGACCTGTCATAATTAAGGAAGCCAGAGCCTGCCATTTATAGGCTTTTATTTTCTGAAACAGCATATTTCCCCCTTCTAAGATAGACAAAAGGGAACGACAACTCTGTCAGTCCCTTATTATGCTTTCATGTTGATGCTATTCTAACAAAAAAGAATGCTATTGTCAAAGCACTCAGCTCATACAAGCTTGTACAATGACGACATCAGCATTCTATAAAATCGTTTAAAAATCTTCTAATTGAGAACCGAATTTTTATTGTTCTGAACTAGCTTGCTCTTCTAGTTTAGCTCGTCCAATTTCACGGTAGCTACGGTCCCCAACAATCTTGACTGAGAACTGACCATCTTGGTACTCGAGAATCGTCACACTTCCATTATCAAGGCCATGCGGATGCATTCCGTTGATTAAATAAACAATGGTTCCAATAGTCATTCCATGGCTGACTACGAGAGCATTTCCTCCCCCATTAGCTTCCATTTCCTTGGCAATGGCTTCAAAACCTTCCCAGATACGACCACTTAGTTTTTCCCAGCCTTCAGCCCAGCCTGCTGTATCCACTTCTACCAAGCCTTCAGCTAGCTCCGCGTAGGATAAACGATGCACATGATCGACATTAAAAATACGAGGAATGATCCCCATAAAAAGGTCTCCATCATAAGCACCATCAAAACTACCAAAGCACCATTCACGGATTCGCTTATCCATACGATAAGGAATTTGACCTGTCAGACCTAGTTCCTCAAGGATAATTCCCATAGTCTGAATGGTCCTCCCTGAGTCACTCGAGTAAGCACGCTCAAACTTTAAGCCTGATTCACGCAAGCCAATTCCCAATTCATGAATACCTCGCTCACCTTCAGCTGTTAAGGGAGTATCACTCCAGCCTTGAGCACGCCCAATCGTATTAAACATTGTTTTTCCATGACGCACTAGATACAATTTTACACTTGACATTTTCCGTCCTCCATATGTATCTATTATAGCATGATTTCGTGCAAAAGCCTTGTCCTAACCCACTGAGTCCAACATCACCACTTAAACTAGATTTTACAAATCTGATAATCTATGTCTTATCATTCTTAGAAGGAGCAACTTTAGATGGTTCGGTGGCCTCTTTTTTAACCTCTTCTTTTTTCTTCTCGCTTTCTTCTTTTGACTTTTTTTCTGTTTTCTTCGTCTTATCGTCGGTCTTTTTCAAAGGTGGAAAACGAAATTCAAATTGATTTTTCCCGGTGTCAACAATCGCTATAAATCTCTTTTGGTCATTACGATAAGTTGCCTTTCCTGCATTAAATGACTGCTGACCACTCTCAGAACTAGCTTTTTCATAGGTTCTCTTAGCCATTGCAAGGGCAAGGAGTTTTTCTTTATTGAGTGCATAATCCTGATGATGAGCCACTTGTCGATTCAGATAAAACTGTAACAAGAGACTAAAAATTCCAGCAACAGTGATCGCGTAAAGGAGAACTCCAGCTCTAACTTTTTTCTTTTTCCACACGATAGATGAACTCCCTCTCTAGTCCCTTTTCAAACTGAAAATTAAAATGAACATTTTGCCCTTTTTGGTAAATATGAGCTGATTTCAGACCGTAAACCATCGGCTGGTAGCCACGTCCACTGGCATCTGTTTTTCGAAAATCATTTGACTTTGATTTTCCCATGGAAATGGGGTTCCCATCCTGTTTGAGGTAAAGTCTATCATTCTCTACTTTTTCAAATTGGGCTCGATTCAGCTCTGCTTCCAGCTGATCCACAAATAAGAGCCATTCTTTTTGCTCACTTTTCTGCTGGTAGCGAACTTCTGAAACCAAGAGTTGGCTCATAGATTGAAAAAGAAGTAAACTCCCACTAATCACAATAAGAACAACCAGGGATTCTAAAAGTGTAAAAGCTCTGACTCTACTTATCTTGAATCGCCAGTAATTTTTCAGTTCCATGATACACCTCCAAACCTCGCTCATTCGAGACAACATGAACTGTAAGGCCATTGACAGTTAACTGCTTTTGTCCAGTCTGCAACGCCATACGAGCCACTCGCAAAACTTCTTCCTGTTTTAGAAGTTCTACTTCTCTTTTTCTACTTTCTTGAATTTGTCCCAGCAAGAGGGTTGCAATACTTGCAAAAATGGCTAGCGAAATCACTGCCTCTAGTAAAATAACCGCCTTAATTTTTTGCTTCTTGAATACGTTTAATCTTTCCATTTCCTAGATATAGTTGGTAGCGAACCACTTCTTTCCTTGTTTGAAATCTCACGCTAGCTAGAGACGAATTCCCTCCAGCCTTATCAAAGGTAATTGACTGATTAGACTGCAATTGAATGCCTTTAGGGATGGCCAATTTCTGATAGCCATTCCCAATACTTCTCTCTTCTAGCATTAAGTTCATCTTCTGCTGACTAGCCAGACTTCGCTTCTGAGTTTCCCGATAAAGTTCCTCAAACTCCATAAAGAAAATTTGCTCTTCCACAGCCGCAAAAGTGGACTGAACTGAACTTGACAAACCCAAGGCTAACAGACTGACTATCCCTAAGACCAATAAACTTTCGAACATAGTAAAAGCCCTAATCCGCAACTGTTTGATTTGTCTTTTGTTTTGCATGATATTCCTTATAGGCTTTTGCTTGCTCAGCAGTGATGCGTCCATCTGCCTGAAGTTTACTTAGACTAGCATCCTCATTTTTATCTAGAGTATAGAGTTCGGCTTGGCTTTCTACCACCTTGACGACTGCTGCTTTACCCTTGTCATTGACTGCATCCTTTTGCTTAGTAAGATTTGGTACAAAAAGTAAGAGTAGGACGCTAATGATAAGCAACACCACCAACATTTCTACCAGTGTAAAAGCTTTTGCCTTGGCTTCTTTTAATTTCATCAACATTTTTTTCATCTAAAAATTTACCTCCATATTTTGATACATAGGCAGCAACATAGCTGCGTACAATAAAACGATTAGCAGAGCTACAAAAATAAAGACCAGTGGTTGAACTAAGTTCATCGTACGATTAACTCGGGTAAAGAAGGATTCCCACGTTTTTTCTGCATAGATTTCCAATTCGCTTCCCAACTTGGATTTGATCTCTCCATATTCAATGATTAATCCCAACTCTCTTCTAAAAAAAGGATAATCCTGCACAACCATAGAAAATTCATGCCCATTTTGCAAGGACAGGGATAAATCATGTCCGATTTCCTTAAAAAGAGGATTGCCTTGCTCCTGCATCATCTGGAAAATCTGTGACAACTCTAAACCTTGTCCAATCATATTTCCCCATTCTCGAGCATAATAGGCCGTCAGATAATACTGAACAAATACACCTAGAAAGGGAATTCTAGCTAGAAAAGAAAAGACTTTTATCTTCCTAGATTTTCTGTAGAATATCAGTCCTGTTAAAGATACGAGACCTAGCGCCAGAGTAAGTCCAAGAAAAATCTGTGGTAGGTTACTAATCACTAAGGTAGCTATGTTACTACTATCCAGTTGGGGCAAGAGATAATTTCGCAACCCCAACATAATGAGCAGTAAGAAAGCTAACAATATGATTGGATAGGTCGCAACTTCAATTAACTTCTTCTTGACCTTAGCAAGATTATCTAAATACTCTTCAATTTTCCCTAAACTCAAATGAAGGTTCCCATGAACTTCAGCCAAGGAAAGTTGCGTGACAATTGAACTTGAAAAACCTAAAGTCCCCATCATTTCCGAAAAGGATTTTCCCTGCGAGAGTCCTAGACGCATCTGCGATACATATTCCTTTTCCAACAAGAGACTTCTATCTAGAAAGGAAATGATCTCTACCAAGTGAAAACCACTCGAGAACAAATTGTTAAAGAGAGTGATGATTTTCTTCTGCTTACTGGTAGCTAATTTTCTCCGTTTCAGCTTGAAAGGCAGTGATATGTCCTTCTTTAAGAAGCTGGTCAATTTGTCCATTCCACTTTTCTGCCTGGTGTTCTTGGTAATCTTCGTTTGCAAAATCAATAATTCCTCCTCCTGCGATTAGTCTCTGGTAACAAACACCTTGTAAAACTACTGCCAGTTCATCTTCACTGACACCAAGTTCTAAAAGGCGCTCATAAACCCCACGAACACTCTTGGCATGGATTGTCGAGAATACCGTGGCACCTGTCAGACTAGCTCGTACAACGGCACGGGCTGTTTCGCTATCTCGAATTTCTCCAATGATTAAAAGATCTGGACGATGTCGTAGGGAAAGTTTGATCAAGTTCTCATAGCTAAGTCCGATAGCTTCATTGAGCTGTAATTGTAGCATTGCTTCTTGCTTAATCTCAACCGGATCTTCAATGGACATGACCTGTTGTCCCTTAAACAATGACTTGGCTAATTCATGCATCAAAGTAGTTTTGCCGCTTCCTACGGGGCCTGCAAAAAGATAAAGCCCGCGTTGCCTAAAGCCCTTTTCCAGTTCTATAAGGTCCTGAAACCAGAAGCGCAACTCTTGTTCTTGATCATGCAAAAGCCGGATTACTAGACTCTCATGACCACGATAATCTCCCACCGTCGATAAGCGTAATGAAGAAACCTTATCTCCATGCTGATAATCACAGGAACCAAGCTGACTACGGCGTTTTTCTCCAACGTTCATCCCCGCAATAAACTTAAAATGACTAATGACAGCCCCCAACTTTTCAAAGTCATAGGTGTTAATCAAATGTCTCTCATCTCCAACTCGCATATGTAGCTCATAAATCTTTTCTTTAGGAACAAAATAGATGTCCTGAGCTCCTTGTTTTTTGGCCAGTGTAATCAATTCTTGTGCAAGTGTTTGTACCATATCTTCCTCCTCATTCTTATTATTCGAAGAAAATATAAAAAAAGAAGAAACAACTTCATTAAAAAGTTGTTTCTTCTTTTTTGATGCGACAAGTACGGTGGATTTCTAAACCAGTCTGCTTTTCGTAACCAGGTCTAAATTTTTCATCAGGAATGACTTGACCACCCTCCAACAAAGCCAAGGAATGATATTGCTGAAGAAATTCATCGCATTCTTCACACCAGCGTTTATCTTCTGGATCCCAAAAAATAGTCATCAAGTCTCCTCTACTTTTGTAAAGGGGAATTTCCTTTTCTAACTCAAACCAACAAGACTTATAATATTTCAAGGCGTCATAATAGTTATCAAATGTTTTGCTCGCAATGACGTCGTCTTCCCAGCCTTCTATAAACCACCACGGTTCAAAATCTCCGTACATTTTTATAACTCGATACATAGTTTAACTTCCTTTGTACCGTATATTATAGCGAAATTTTAAGAACAATGAAAGAATTTTGCTCATTTTCACGAATTATATAACATTTTCAAAAAATCCAGCTATTCAAAAACGAATAACTGGATTTAAAACAAGATTAACCTTCTGAAATATCGTTTTCAATGATCACTTTAATCGCATGATGATCAGCAGCCTTACTAAACACTTCATAGGCCTTTTCAATTTCACTAAGTTTGAAATAATGAGTTACCAATTTTTCAGGTTCAATTTTATGACTTTCTAAGGCTTTCAAAAGCTGAGGAGTTGTATTGGTAGAAACCAATCCAGTAGTAACATTAATGTTACGAATCCAAAGAGTGTCCAAATCAAACTGAACTGGTTTACCATGCACACCACAGTTGGCTACTGTTCCATCTACACCGATAATCTTTTGGCAGAGATCAAACGTTGCAGGAATACCAACAGCTTCTATAGCAACATCCACACCTCGACCATCTGTCAAATCATAAATTTCTTGAATTGCTTTTTCAGGGTCTGAAGAATTAATCTTATGAGTAGCACCGAAAGAAACTGCAGTATCCAGACGGTTATCGTCTAGGTCCACCATTATCAATTTAGCTGGTGAATAGAATTGTGCCGTCAAAAGAGCTGCTAATCCGACTGGCCCTGAACCAACGATAGCTACACTACAACCAGGCTCAACTTTCCCTTTTAAGACACCAATTTCATAACCAGTTGGCAAGATATCAGATAACATAACCAAAGCTTCATCAGACAAGTCAGCTGGAGTATGATAAAGAGTATTATCAGCATGAGGCACACGAAGATATTCTGCTTGCATACCGTCGATCAAATGTCCAAAAATCCATCCACCTTCGTCTTCACAGTGAGCATAGATTCCTTTTTTACAATAGTAACACTTGCCACATGCACAAACGCAAGAAATCAAAACCTTATCACCCTTTTTGAAGTTTGAAACTCCTGCTCCGACTTCCTCTACAATACCAATTCCTTCATGTCCTAGGATAGTTCCACTCTTACAAGCAGGAACATCCCCTTTAATAATATGAAGGTCTGTACCACAAATGGTAGTCTTAACGATACGCACAATAGCATCTGTTGGCTTGCGAATAACTGGTTTGTCTACATCAACAAATGACGCAAGGCCTGGTTTAACGTAAGTATAAGCTTTCATAAGCAATCCTCCGCTTTTTTATTTGTATTATTTATATCATAATTGTAAGCCTTTTCATTTAAAAAATCAAGTAATTTGTGAAAAAAATAACAAATTTATTTAAAAAAAGAAGAAACTAAACTAGTTTCTTCTTTAGAAATTATGCTTGATAACGTTTTTCACCATCTAGATAAGTTGCTACTAATTCCAAATCTTTATCTAACACGATAAAGTCTGCATCGTAGCCTTCACGAATTTGTCCACAGACATCATCGATATGAACTGATTTAGCTGGATTTAGACTAGCCATCATGACTGCTTCATGAGGATTTGCGATTCCCCACTCAACGACATTTTTCAAACCATCTTTAAGTTTGAGAATGGAACCTGCCAAGTTACCTGTAGATTTAAGGCGAGCAGTCCCATTTGCAACTACAACCGGAAATTCACCTAACATATAATCTCCATCTTGCAAACCACCTGCTGTCATACAGTCAGTGATAAGGGCAATATTTTCAGTTCCCTTTTGTTTAAGAAGAATTTCGCAAGCCTTAGGATCCACGTGATGACCATCACAAATCAATTCTGCATAAGTGTGTGGTAACTCATACATGGCACCAACCATACCAAGTTCGCGGTGTGTTAAACCACGCATTCCATTATAGGCATGAACCCAAACACTAGCCCCGGCATCAACAGCTTTTTTAGCTTCATCAAAGGTAGCATTAGAGTGACCAAGAGCAACAGTTACACCTTCACCAGTAATAGTACGTACAAAGTCCTCAACCCCATCACGTTCAGGTGCAAGAGCAATTTTATTAAGAAGACCATTAGCAGCCTTCTGCCATGCACGAAACTCATCCATACGAGGATCTTTCATGTAAGCAGGGTTTTGAGCTCCTTTAAATTCCTCAGTAAAATATGGCCCTTCAAAATAGATACCACGAATCTTAGCACCAGATGCTTCTTGATAGCGTGCACCAATGTTTTCAGTAACAGCCAGCAATTGTTCGTATGATGAAGTTAGTGTAGTTGGTAGGAAACTAGTAACACCTGTGCTAAGAAGACCTTCACTCATCGTATGAAGAGTCCCTTCAATATTATTATCCATAACATCGACACCACCAAAACCATGAATGTGTGTATCAACAAGACCAGGTGCGATGCTATAACCAGAATAATCTAAAATTTCAGCATCCTCAGAAATCTCTTCAACATGCTTACCAAATTTACCATCAATAAGTTCCAAATAACCTCCACGACGAATACCATGTGGATAGAAAAATTGATCAGCTTTAATATACTTAGGCATAATGATAACCCCCTTAAGAAATAATCTAGTATTTATTATGTCAATTACATTATAAACCTTTCAAAACAATTTGTAAATGGTATAGACCTTTTTTAGTGAAATTTTAATAAATTGTTCAACAAAAAAGACAAGGTCCGAAAACCTTGTCTTTAGG
>NZ_KQ970823.1:7992-12684 GCF_001579645.1 Streptococcus infantis | reverse complement strand
CAAAGAGCCTGTCTTTATTACTATACCGGCGGCCAACAAACTAGCGTTAAAATAAGTTAAAATAAATAAGTTAAAAGCGATTAAATCAAGATATTATCACACGCTAGTTAGTATTGAAATTAAGGAAATTGACCAGTGGTTGACCAAATAAATTTTTAGTTTTTACTGTTATTTCAAAGTTAAAAAATTTAATAATCACAATTTTTGATACATAGTTCGATACCGTGTTCGGCGCAATCGGTATAGTCCAATATTCATTCTCAAAATTGGTTTAAATAGCGCAGTCTTTTAAATAAATTTTGTGAATCCAAAAAATCTTCCTACAAACGTAAGAAGATTTTTTTAATTATTCTATAATTGTATAATCTCCACTATCTAACAAGTCTATTACTTTTTGAACAAATTGAGTTGAGAGTAAATCTACTATATCAGCTCCATGAGTTTGAAAATTCTCATCTATTTCTTTGATTTCTAATTGAGTATTTTTTTCAGCCCTTTCTTCTGTAATAGGGGTATGAAAACTATATTCACCGATTTCATAATACAAGAAATATAAATATTTTTTCTCACCTAAGCTATAATCAAAAAATTCAACTTCCTTATTTCTATCGTAGTCATAGTAACTATTTTCCCAAACGATATCATTTCTTTTTTCATTATATAGTTTTTCATAATTTTTTTGATAACTATAGACTCGTTGTCTTTTCTCACCTGCATACTGTTTATGAATTAATTTTGGGCTGAAGTTTAATAATAAATCTTCTTTCATATTATAGTATTTTTCTTTCTGTTCTTTTGCATTTTCAATATTATTTTCTTTGTATCTATAGAATCCAGTTTGCTTATAATCTTCTATCTTATCTCGATAGTTTTTTGCTCTTTTATTAACAGAATATATACATTCTGCAATAATTTTATTTGTTATTTCTTTATTCTTAATTAAATCACTATATTTTTTAGGAGTTCTCATTTTTTAACCCTCACATTATTTCTTTATTCTAATATATTTTAACAAAAATCTTCCTATTTAAAATAAGAAGATTTTTTTATTATTCTAATTTTTTCTACGTACTGTTACAAGTCCAAATGTTCCTAGAATGGCACCGAGTACCAACATTGCAACACTTGATGACTCTCCTGTATCTGGTAATGTTTTTGCACGTTCTACTCGTGAATAAGTTAGTTTACTTGATACTTGTTGTTGACTTGTGTAAGTTTGACCTTTGACTATAACATTTCCTTTGTTATCAGTAATAACGTTTTTATCACTTGCATAAACTTTATTTGATTTTTCATTATTAGCTTGCGGACGATCAACAGTCCCTGGTTTTTCATCAGTAGCTGGTTTTGTTGCACGTACAACAACATTTCCTTGAGCATCTACAGTAACTTCTTTACCTGCATCAAGAGCTTTCTTCAATTCGTCAACATTGACAGTGGGAAGTGTTTCAGCAATTGGTGCATCTTTAGGAACAGCAACGGTTGTTCCGTCAGGAAGTTGTTTCACAACGCTATCTTTCGCATCTTCTTTAGCTAGTTCTTCAAGATTTAGTTCAGGAAGCACTTCAGCAGTTGGAGCTACTTTTGGTACAGCAATCACTGTACCGTCAGGAAGTGTTGCAACAACGTTTTCTTGAGCTTTCTCTGCAAGGTCAACGAGTTCATCGTAATCTGTTTGCAAGTCAACCAACTTAGCATATTCTGTACGATACGCAGACAACAAGTCTTCAAGAGTAGACTGTGCCGTAGTGAGTTCAGCTTTTGCTTGTGCCAATTTAGCTTCAGCTTTAGCTTGAGTATCTTGAGCATTTGCTAGTTTAGCAGGTGCGTCCAAATATTCTTGCAATTGTTCAGCCAAGACTTTAGCTTCTTTCACAAGAGCATCTTTCTCTGCAATCAATTTGTCACTTTGTGCTTTCAAACTGTTGACTTTAGCTTCTTGAGCTTGTAGTTTAGCTGAAGCATCTTCAAGAGCTTGTGACGCAGATTTTTGAGCATCTTTAACTGCTTCAAGTTCTGCTTGAGCTTTTTCAAGAGCAGTTTTCTTGTCTGCTAGACTTGCTGAGAAGTTAGCAACAGCGTCATGTGCTTTAGCTTCACGAGTTTTAGCATTTTCAAGAGCAATTTCTGCCAAACGTAGGTTGTTTTCAGCAACTTGAGCTTGAAGTGGTGTAGCCATTGCGTCAGCAAGGACTTTTTCAGCTTCAGTTTTCAAGCTGAGTGCGCTTGCGTAATCATTTGAAGCTTTTGTTAAAGCTTGTTTAGCATTTTCTGATGCAGTTTTAGCTTGTTCAACATTTGATTTAGCTGTTTCAACAGCTTTTTCAAGAGATGCTGTGTCAGTTTCGTCTTTGATGACGTTTCCGCCAGCTAAATCAAGAGTTGAGATGATATGCAAACGTCCGTCTACATTAGCAGTTGCAATTCCAACAGTGTTATTAACAAAGTTGTTACGTGAGTGTCCCCACTTAGATGGTGCGTCAGCAAATGTTTGTCCCATGATTGCGTCATATACTTTTTGTTTAAGTTCGTACATGGTCATAGATTTTGTTTCATTACTAAGTGAAATGTTTTCACCATGGTAAGCACCATTGATGTGACCAGCTTTGTCTGCTGAGATTCCACGAGCTACATATTTTTTAGCTTGTTCACGAGCAATACGAAGGTCAGAGTCTGTAACAGTAACTTCGTTCAATCCAAATTGTTTATGAATTGCAGTCAACACTTTTGCAGCGTATAAGCTGACTTCTTTTTGTTGTTCATCAGTCAAGTTATCCAATTCAACAGTTTGTTTTTTATCAGCTTCACTGATTTTTGTTGAAGAGTTTTCAATAACAGTTGCGCCAGAGTCAGTCATGAAGTCTGAGTCACCTTCGGCTTTATCTTTCTTGAACTGAGTCAAGTCTGCAATTGTTACTGTATCAACACCAGTATTTGCTAATTTATCTTGAGCAGATTTTAGTTCAGCTTGAGCTGATTGCAATTTGTTTTCGACATTAGTAGCATGTTCAGTAGCTGAAGCAAGTTTATCTTTAGCCAATTTAACAGCGTCATTTTTAGTATTGACATCTGTTTCAGCTGATTTAATCGCTTGTGCACGGTTCGCATCTGCTTTAGATGCGTTTTCTTTTGCGATTTTTGCGTCTTCAACTGCTTTAGTTGCGTCTTTGACGTCAGTTTGAGCTTGTGTCAAATCTTTTTTAGCAGAAGCAAGTCCAGTTCCGTCAAGAGCAGATTGTGCGCTTGCAACGGCTTGTTCAGCTGTTTGGACATCCTTTGTAGCTTGGTCAAGATTAGCTTGAGCAGTTGCCACTTTAGCTTGTTCATCCGCAAGAGCTTTTGTTTCAGCTTTGATTTGTTCATTTACAGTTTCAGTTGCTTTTTGGTTAGCAGTCTGAGCTTCAAGATTCTTAGTTTGAGCGTCTTTAACTTCCGCAACTTTTTTAGGTGTTGCTTGAGAAGCGGTTGCTTCTGCATCTTTGACAGCTTGAGTAGCTGTATCTACTTCTTTTTCAGTTGAAGCAACAGTAGCTTTTTTTGTTTTTACATCAGCTTTAGCTGTATCAATCTTAGCTTCAGCATCTTTCACAACAGCTTTTTGAGCGTCAAGAGCAGGTTTCACTGTTGATGGCGCAGGAACTTCACTCTTTTCAAGTGGTTTCACTTGCGGTTTAGTAACAAGAGCAGGTTCATTGACAGCATTGTTAGAAGGTACTGGCGTCGCTTGAGCTTCTTGAGCAAATGCAGTTCCACCAACAGATGCAAGAGCAATAGCTGTTGAAGTTGTTAGAGTTTTAATAGTTTTGTTTGACATAAAATCTCCAAAAATCCCTATTAACAACTATATATAGTTGTTTTTTTATTTTATTATAGCACATCCAACCAACCTTGTAAAGTCATAATCAATCTTTTAAGAACTAAAATATGTAAAAAAAATACTGTAATATTTAGTTTGAGAGGTATTGTATGAAACAATCATTAAGAAAGTATGTAGGAAAACGAATCCGCCTTTTAAGGTTGAAAAAAGGATTTACACAAGAACAAATTGAAGAACGAGCTGACCTTGGAACAAATTATGTTTACAAACTTGAACATCTCGAAACAAATATAACAATTAATACCCTTGAAAAAGTTATGAATGCTCTTGAATGTGATATTTCATCTTTCTTTGATATTACAAAAAAAGATGAAAATCCTGAAATTGTTGAATTAATTACGAATATAAAAAATTTACCTGATAATAAACAAAAAGAAATACTCTCCGCATTCCATATCATACTTAATAATTTAAAATGATAATTTAATGATTTTATTTACTTCTAATTAAACTATAGCTTAGTTTAAAAAAACGCATAACTCTAGACGAACATGCTAGAGCTATGCGTTTTTATTTTATATTCATCAAATCAACAGTCCACCTATTTAAACTATCGGTTAAAACTATTTCTCCTTCCAATTGTTCTTGATAATGAATCATAGATTTTATAAATGTATCTACTGATTTAGAAAAATCAAGTTGCGGATGAAATTTAGAATCATCGCCAGGTAATGAATCAATTGTCATTTCAGCAGTCAATGATAAAGTTTGTAAAATTAAATCAATAAATTCTTTTCCTCTATTAAATAGTGTACCGTTTGAAATCATATCTAATAGTTCAGTTTCAAAAAAATTAGTAATTTTTTTATCTAATT
>NZ_KQ970823.1:4800-7840 GCF_001579645.1 Streptococcus infantis | reverse complement strand
TTGTAGTATACAAATTACTAAAATAATTAGCATGTCTTTCAAAAAACTCTTCCTTGTAATGATTGTATAAAAGTTGCATAGCTAATAAACTATTCTCATTATCCTTATCAATCTTGAGATTTGGAAATAATAAGCTAATTCCATCACCATATTTATTTTCCCATTCTCTAATAGCTAAGTCATAAGCATGAGGGACATAGTAACTCAAAGATTTTTCAATTAACTCTGTTTTTTTCTTTAAAAGATAATTCATACCTGCAAAAAACAACATTCCGAAATAAGATTCACGTTCTATTTTATTTCCCCAAATTAAAGTATATGAATCTGTAAACCTTAAATTTTTAACAATTTCAAAAGCATAGGTTGGTGTCAAAAGATACGGATTTTTTTTATATCTTTTATTATTTACAATATTACTAACAACATTAGGGTCATTTAACAAAATATCAATATTTTGCAATTTTTTATCTTTTTTTCTATATTTCACGCGTTGACTAATCATTCTATAAATTTCTTCATCTAATTTCATGTAGTACCTCTTTTCTTTAATTGATACTACTAGTATAACATAAAACTTGGGTGGTTTCTAGTTTTTAATCCAATTTTTTTAACGCAATCCAAACCCAATATTTTAGCTATAATGGACTTATGATAGTTGATAGCTATCAAAAAAAATTAACAAAGGAGGTACCAGTGATGGTATTTTTCAAAAAAGTAAATGGTTATAGTTCTAGTCTAGCAGAAGAGGCTCTTTCAGATGAAGTTGTTAAGTTGGTAGGTAAACAAATTGAGACTCAATATGAATTCGAAAAAACTGGTGAAATTGTTAAGGGTAAAGAAAAAATGAAACGTACTGATAAAATTTTAGGTTATCAAATTTACGTTGCAACTGACAATCACAATCCTTTCAAAGTCAAGTTTTTACCTGAGAATAAACCAGTTCTGTCTAAGATTGATATCGGAGATATTGTTGAATTTGAAGACTTAGAAGCATTTGAGAATAAATTTGGACAGCTATATTTCAGGGCAAAAGATATTAAGAAGAAAGGAAAATAATGCATGGCTTTTTTAATTAATAAAAGCCAAACTCAGAAAGTGTCAGAAGCGGTTATTTCTGACACTACTGAATTTGGTAAAAATAAATACGAGTTAGAACAATTTATTCTTCGAAATTTGAATAATGCTCTCAATATTAATGATGAATCATCTTATTTAAACTCATTTGATATAAAAGTTCTGAGTAATGATACTGGATTTTTATTCATTCCAAATTTACCTGTATCGTATCCGATTGATACGAAATTGTATTTTGATTTATATGCAATTTGTTCTGGTATTCTATATCCTTTTAAAACGCTATTAACTCAAAATAATGCATACTTTATCTCATATGATACAACTAACGAAAATCAAGCACGTGCATTTTTCTTTCCTTGGATTGACGGGATACCCAAACGTTTAAAGATAGGTAATTTACAAACTTTTATTAAAGAAAAGGTATCAGAGAAACATATTCCGATAATGTCAAATACTGTATCAATTGATATGACAAAAGTAGTCCATCTTGCAATAAGCGGTTCCAGTGGTTCAGGGAAAACTCATTTTGTTCAATATCTCATCCACTGTTTAAAATCAATCACAAATCAAATCATCTGTATTGACCCTAAATTGTCAGATATCTTTTTATTAGCTAAGGAGCTAAATTTAGAAGTGTTCTCTCCAATCAAGGGTTCAAACTTGAATAGTTTTATTACCGAAGTCAACGAATTATTAGCTCGTATCATTCATAAGATATACGAACGTCAAGAAACATTACTAACAAAACCAGAAACTCAGTTTGAACGTATTTATATTGTTATTGATGAGCTGTTAGCATTGGTACAAGGTAGTTCAAAACAAGCACGTGAAGCATTTTCTCAGTTACTAGGAACAATTGCTTTACTTGGTAGGCAAACAAATATTAGTCTAATTTTATTAAGTCAACGATTTGATGCAACTGCTTTTGGAGGTAATACAGCAGTACGTGAACAAATTAACTGTATTTGTATCTTAGGTGAGATAAATGCGAATACTTGCCAATTTTTGCTACCCAACACTAATGTCGATAATATTGTAGTTCCTACTGGAATTGGTACAGGTATTATCAAGTTTACAGATAGCGAACACAGAACTCACATTATGCCCTTGTTAACCCCAACATATGATATTAGAAAGGAAAAAGGTACATGAGTAATTATTTCAATAAATATAATGTAATTAATTTTACAATTTTTATTTCATTAATATTCTTCATTTTTGAACGTTTAGCTACATTTTTCATTTTTCAAACACATTTAGAAACATTTTTTAATTTTATTGTTTTTATTTCAGTATTACGTTTAATTGCAAGTTTATCATTTTTATTATTACTATTCATAATTAATATAGATTTTGCATTTCGGAATGCTGAGTTTGATTATTTCAGGAATAGCATCAAATCATACGTCGCGACATGGCAAATGAGACGATTTTGTAGACAGATAAATGTAGAACCAAGTCTAGAAGAATCTTCTCGCTACAGTAATTCAAAACAAGAAATTATCAGAAAAGCGAATCGTTCTCTACTGACATTAACTGTCATTTACTATAAAGACAGGGCTGTTGCAAAATGGACTTTCCCAGCAAATTGTGAAAGTTATAATATTATGGAAGAATTATTGGCACAAGCAAAAAGAGAATTAAACCAGCTAGACAGTAATTACTTATGGTTCTATAATTTTTAGGGTTGATGGAAATTTTCCACCAACCCTATTTTAGTGTATACAAAAAGGCCAACATCCATTATATTAAAATCGCCAAACCTAATACAAAAGGATGATGACCATATGAACAATATACTAGAAGCTACGCTACAAATCAAAGATAAAAACATTATTTGGGATAATAAAGTTCAAGAGAAGATATTTAAAAAGAGAAAATCGTTATTTTATTCAGCTACATATACGCATAAGCCAGAATTTTGTACTGCCTGTGGATGTGTTAGCCAAAATAATAATATCGT
>NZ_KQ970823.1:0-3753 GCF_001579645.1 Streptococcus infantis | reverse complement strand
TGACAAAGAGCCTTACTTATTTAATGATTTTATTAGATTAGAAAATAGTAGAACATTCATCTCAACAGCATTTAGAAAAAAATAAAGGTGCGGTGTACTGCTACTGAAGGTAAGCAAGTACACCAGCACCATAAATTTTAAACAATTCACGTCTAATGAATAAGAATTTTATGTTGTGATGTGTCAAGTAAATATGATGCTTGTTTGAATGTGGATGCACAGTTTTCTCCGTCTGTGCATCCACATCCAAACCATATCACAACAACTCAAAATCAACACATACTCTTTATTTTGTGTCAAAAACAGAAAGGATTTTTATGAAAATTAATCAAAATGATAGAAAACGAAAATTTTTTGGTCAAATTTCATTTGAATATGAACATAATGCAAATTCAGAATTAACTGAAAAAGATTTTCGTGAATCAGTTATTCAACGAATTAAAGACTATTGTAAAAATGAAGAAGATAGGTATCATATTATTTTTCACGATAAAGATTTAAAAGATGACGGAAGTTCAAAACCATTGCATGCACATTTTTATATTGATTTTAAGCATGCTCATACTTACTCATCAGTATTTAAAGCTCTATCAATTTCAAGGGAACAAAATTTAGAATTTGTTCGTAGTTCAATTAAAACATGCAGATATCTTACACATAGGAATGAACGTAACATGGAAGAACACAAATTTCCCTATGAGGTCAAAGACGTTATTTCATCAGAAAATGCAAATTATATCGATGATATCATGGGAAAAATCAAAAATCATAGCAAAGAAAAGTCTGATAGTGGTTTAGAAATCGATGAATATTGTTTAGAGTTAAGTTATCAAATTTCAGAGGAAGGGTTACTTATAACGGAAGTAAAACAACAATTATTTGAGCAATTTACTCAACGAATAGCACAAAAAGCGTGGAACTCAAATAAAAGACAATTTGAGGAAAACAGACAAGAATATATTCAGAAAGAGTTTATTCGTATGAGTAAGGGCGAACGAAATCATTCAGGTATTTATATTCAAGCTGAAGGGGGAACAGGAAAATCCTATTTAGCTCGCTTACTGGCAGAAGAACATGATAGATTAGGCGCGCATACCCCATCAATAAATAAAAAGCGTTTTGATTTGGGTTCAGGTTATAAAGGGGAAAAAACAATTATAATAAATGAATTAGATGCAAGTTGTGGTATGACTTTTAGAGAACTGTTTCAAGTATTAGAACCAGATTCAGCTACACAGTTAAGTTCACGGTTTAAAGATGCGTATATCATTAATGATTTAACAATTATCACAAATTCAGACACTTATTGGGATTGGTGTGATTCGTGGTTTGGTAAGAAAAATAAAGAATATCATCAGCTAATGAGAAGAATTAGATTTGTAATCAAAATGGTTCATGATGAAAAGAATAAAGTTATCAAAATTGAATTATGGAATTACACAGCTACACGTGATTTAAAAGAAAAAGCGAAACAAGCATTTGAAAAATTACAGACGTATTCACTAAAAAGTGTAGAAAATGAAGAAGAATTTCGAAAAATTGCTTCAGAAATATTAGAAAGAATTAAGAAAGAAAAAAATATTGACAGTAAAAGAAAAGTTATCACTACAGACTCAACCGACCAAAGCGAGTGCAGCGATAACTAAAGTTAATGGAAACAGTAAATACTATTTCTATACATTATTTTATCACAGAAAGAGAAAAATTCATATGACAGATAAGTTTTTAATCAAAATAGACAATTTAGAAGTACAGTTGCCTGCTTCTCATATTATCGTTGAAAAAGATGAATATCTTGATTTAAAAAAGCAAGCCTCAAAAGGGAAATATATTAGCTTAGATGAGGTTTTAAACATGTTATCAGTATCTCGACCTTGGTTATTAAAACATGTTCTTTATCAGCCAGATATTCGCTCAAAAATCGATATTGAAAAGAATAAAGATGGTTTTGTGAAATATCCAGAGAATCAGGGTGGACGGTACTACTTCTTAGCTAGCAAAACAAAACAATTTTTTGAAGAAAACTTTGCAGAAATCTTTAATTTATGATACGATAATCAAGATAATATCTTGATTATTGTCTTTTTAGAAAGAGGTAATCATGTCAGTTTCATACAGAAAAAGAGGTAAAAAGAATTTATGGGACTATAGAATATTTGATAAAAATAAAAAGGTAGTGGCTTCAAATTCAGGATTCAAGACAAAAAGAGAAGCTGAAATTGAAGCACTAGCTCTTGAACTCAAATTGATAAACGGTGCAATCATTGATAAAAATATTACATTCTATGCCCTTTGGGAAAAGTGGTTAGAATTAACAGTTAAACCACAAGGAAAAGCGGATTCTACATTCAATAAACATTTATTGCGTGGTAAGTTTATCAAAGAATATTTCAAGGACAAACCAGCTTTGAAAATTAAAGCAAGCGAATATCAAGGTTTTATAAACAAGTACGCTGAAACAAACTGTCGTGACAATGTTAGTAGAATGAATGCGGAAATTAGAAATGTAATTGTATTTGCGAAACGAGATAAGCTCAATATCGAAGATTTTACTGAAGGTGTCATTATTTCAGGTCGTCCCCCTAAAAAAAGAAAAGATGAAAAATATATTCATAGTTTTCAAGATTATCAAAAGTTAGTAACATATTTAGAAAACAATCTTGATTTAGCTACTTCTATAGTTCCCTATCTATTGTTAATTCAATTAAAAACAGGAATGCGTGCAGGAGAAGTTGCAGGTCTCACATGGGATTGTATATTGTGGGAAAGTTCAGAAATCAAAACTTATAGACGATATGATACAGCTAGGAAACGGTGGGCAAATCCTAAAACAGAAGAATCAATTCGTACAATTCCTGTTGATAACGATACTTTAACTATTCTAAAAAAATTAAAACAAGAACAGACTGTATTCATTGAAAACGGTACAATTACAAATCACGAAAATATGGTTTTAGTAGATTTGAATTATAAGATTGTAACAAATGCAGGGATCAATAAGCATCTAAAACAAATTTTAAAAGATTTGAAAATTTATCCTCAAACTATGACAAGCACAGGTCTGAGACACACGTATTGTTCAACAATGTTAGGAATGGGTGTTGATATTTGGGCAGTCTCAAAATTAATGGGGCATCGAGATATTAAGCAAATAACTGAAACTTACGGCCATCTGATAAAGGAAAAAGCGGATATTGAAAATAACAAAGTTCGTGCTGTTCTGACGAGTTTAGTTAAAAAATAGAATTATTGACCAAAAGTTGACCAAATCGAAAAGGAACGCTGATTTATCAACGTTCCTTAGCTCTATACTATACCGGCGGCCGGGGTCGAACCGGCACGTCCTTGCGGACACTGGATTTTGAGTCCAGCGCGTCTGCCAATTCCGCCACGCCGGCAAATAGTAACTGGGGTAGCTGGATTCGAACCAACGCATGAGGGAGTCAAAGTCCCTTGCCTTACCGCTTGGCTATACCCCAATAATATAAAATAGGCGAGTGATGGGGATCGAACCCACGCATGCCAGAGCCACAATCTGGTGTGTTAACCACTTCACCACACCCGCCATAATTTTAAAACACGGGCAGTAGGAATTGAACCCACACTGAAGGTTTTGGAGACCTTAGTTCTACCTTTAAACTATGCCCGTAGTTAAGGTTATGGAAGGGGAGGGATTCGAACCCCCGAACCCGAAGGAGCGGATTTACAGTCCGCCGCGTTTAGCCTCTTCGCTACCCTTCCAAAATATTTAAA
>NZ_KQ970822.1:141682-153969 GCF_001579645.1 Streptococcus infantis | reverse complement strand
TTTAATCCGCCATAGCTCAGTTGGTAGTAGCGCATGACTGTTAATCATGATGTCGTAGGTTCGAGTCCTACTGGCGGAGTATGTAGACGTTCTAAGGAACGTTTTTTTATTTATCTTTCAGGGGTCATCTTGATCCTTTTTTATTTAGCTCTTTATTAATATTTAATATTTTTTATAAGTTTGTTAGATTTGAGTGTTTTATTTTAAGTCTTTTTAATAGGTCTTATAAGTAATTCTTTAATAGATTTTGCGGTGTTGTAATCATTGTTCAGATATTATAAAGTAGACTACCATATTCCTACAATGCATTCCTTTCATTACAGAAATTATAGATTTTGTTTTGAAATGTAGGATTGTTGTGCTGAACTGTTAATTTTTTTATCTGTTATTTATTTAGATATTCATTATAGTACATGATAGAAGTATCTTCCCAGGTTCTTCTATTTTTTTGTTATACTCATTTTATCAATAGAAATGGAGTCAAATAAAATGATTGAACAGATTTATGAACAATATCTTGATTTTTATGATGTTATTGAAAAAGAATATAGTTATTTAGTAGATAATGATTTAGAATGGGAAGTTTTTCATCTTCGATTTTTACTCTATTATTTAGTTCGGTACAAGTTTGATATTATGCATCCTTTATTTTCTTACCACTATAGAGCTTGCTACCGTTTGTACATTGAACAGCTATTGATTTCAAATGACTGTGTTGGGGTATAATTTATAATTTTCATATTTCCGAACGATTTTATAGTTTTTTCTTTTCATAATATAAATTTACAATATTTTTTTTATATTAATTTTCTAATTTTCTCTAATTCCCTAATGTTTCTGGTCTTTGGTCTTGAAAAAATTGAGAATCTTTATTATAATAAATTGTAAGATATAATTGCAGGTGAGATTCCTGCCATGTATGTGAGAAAGGAAGAGCCTAAGGGCTCAGACAAGATTATGACTTCAGTTGTTGTTGTAGGTACCCAGTGGGGTGATGAAGGTAAAGGGAAGATTACAGACTTCCTTTCAGCTAATGCAGAAGTGATTGCACGTTACCAAGGTGGCGATAATGCTGGTCACACAATTGTGATCGATGGAAAGAAATTTAAGTTGCACTTGATTCCTTCTGGAATTTTCTTCCCTGAAAAAATTTCTGTCATTGGGAATGGGATGGTTGTAAATCCTAAGTCACTTGTGAAAGAGTTGAGCTATCTTCATGATGAAGGTGTTACAACAGATAATCTACGTATTTCTGATCGTGCGCATGTTATTTTGCCGTACCACATCGAGTTAGACCGTTTGCAAGAAGAAGCTAAGGGTGAAAATAAAATTGGTACTACTATCAAGGGTATCGGACCAGCTTATATGGATAAGGCTGCTCGTGTTGGAATCCGTATTGCAGATCTTTTGGATAAAGAGATTTTCCGTGAACGTTTAGAACGCAATCTTGCTGAGAAAAATCGTCAATTTGTAAAATTGTATGATAGCGAACCTATTTCATTTGATGATATTTTTGAAGAATATTATGAGTATGGCCAACAAATCAAGCAATATGTAACAGATACTTCTGTTATCTTGAATGATGCACTTGATAATGGCAAACGTGTTCTTTTTGAAGGTGCACAAGGGGTCATGTTAGATATTGACCAAGGAACTTATCCGTTTGTTACTTCTTCAAACCCTGTTGCTGGTGGTGTGACAATTGGTTCTGGTGTTGGTCCAAGCAAGATTGACAAGGTTGTAGGTGTATGTAAAGCTTATACAAGTCGTGTTGGTGATGGTCCATTCCCAACTGAATTGTTTGATGAAGTGGGAGAACGCATTCGTGAAGTAGGTCATGAGTATGGTACTACAACAGGTCGTCCACGTCGTGTAGGTTGGTTTGATTCAGTAGTTATGCGTCATAGTCGCCGTGTTTCTGGCATTACAAATTTATCTTTGAACTCTATCGATGTTTTGAGTGGTTTGGATACAGTTAAAATCTGTGTTGCTTATGATCTTGACGGTCAGCGCATTGACTACTATCCAGCTAGTCTTGAACAATTGAAACGTTGTAAACCTATTTATGAAGAATTACCAGGTTGGTCAGAAGATATCACTGGAGTACGTACTTTGGAAGATCTTCCTGAAAATGCACGTAACTATGTTCGCCGTGTTAGCGAATTGGTTGGTGTTCGTATCTCTACTTTCTCAGTAGGTCCTGGTCGTGAACAAACAAATATTTTAGAAAGTGTTTGGTCATAAGAGATTTTTTAAGATTTGTTTAAGATAGTTCAGCTATACTATAAATAGTTACAAGAAGACCTCCTAACTTGTTGTAACAAATATCCTAAACTTTTCTTTTTCATAATAATCTCCCTATAAAGTCACCGCATTCGGTGGCTTTTTTTGTCATTTTTTAAGTCCTATCTGGGTGTCTTCTTGAAAGTATCATATGAAGAAAAAAACAGTGGGCATTAAGTCTCTAGATTAAGTCTTGATTTGGTAGCCCCAAATCTACGAGTTTTCAACATTTGGGTAAATTGGTTAAAGTTGTGAATTGAGAAAAGAAGTTTTGGTAAAAGAAGCTTTTTGAATTCTCAAATACCAACAAATCGTTCAATTTGCCATCACATCAAAGGTGCATAACTAAGAAAAAATGAGGTTGGGATTTCTGATCCCAGCCTCTTCAGTGAACTATTTTCTTGAGAATTTGTAAGTTAGACAAACTTGAATTTTTTCTGAATCAGCTTACTTGATTATCTGATTTATCACTTTGAAATTGCTTTATTTCGTGCATAAAAGCATCTGCTTTTAGTTTGTCTGTGATGATACTGACTCTGACTAGCTTATTTAGTTTTTTTTCATGTCCTTCTAAAAAAATAGGATTTCTAATTTTTATGCTTAACTTTACGCAATTAAAAGGACGCTTTTTAATGGTTATTTGTTCGATATCTTGAAGTCCAAATTGATAATGTAATAGGCTGTGGCCTCTACTGCTATAGGTATAATACTGAACAATATTGTTTTTATAAATTTCTAATTTTACTCCATTTATGAAGAGATAATACCCCATAAACCATATAAGGAGGGGAGCATAAATTAGCACTATCGCCATAACAATCTTGTCTGAAAAATCAGTATTATAAGCCATCAGGTGCTTTAGAATCCAGAGAACCATAACAGATAAAGATATTATGGATGGCCCTCCTACTCTATTAAATGTATCTTTGTAAGGGGACATCAAGATAAGTTTTGGTTCATCCTGTAAAAACTCTAATTGCATTAGTTACTCTTTCATCTTGTTTGTAATTTAAATCTCAGGATAATCATCTCTTGGAGACTTATAGTTAAAAATGTTTCAACAGATTTGGACATTTCGTATCAGTTGTCTCCATTACTTTCAGTTCATGATTTCTAATGTTTCTCTCAATTTTGCTACTATTATACTCTTTTTAAAACATTATTTCTACCAAACAGAGATTGAATAATATCTGAAGTTAGTTACTGCAAATATTATAGAGCTCTTTTTTTGTCTAGGAAAACATGCTATAATGATAGAATTGATAGGTGAGAAAAGAGAGAAGCTATGAATTATACAGTTGAAGAAAAAGAAGTTTTTATGAGAGAGGCCTTAAAGGAGGCGGAGATTGCTTTAGAGCATGATGAAATTCCAATTGGTTGTGTAATTGTAAAGGATGGAGAAATCATTGGTCGGGGGCATAATGCGCGTGAGAAGTTGCAACGTGCGGTTATGCATGCGGAGATTATGGCCATAGAGAATGCTAATGTAAGGGAAGAGAGCTGGCGTTTGTTGGATTGCACACTTTTTGTGACTATAGAGCCCTGCGTTATGTGTAGTGGGGCGATTGGGCTAGCTCGCATCCCAAAGGTGGTCTATGGAGCTAAAAACCAGAAATTTGGCGCCGCTGGCAGCCTCTACGATATCTTAACAGATGAGCGCCTAAATCATCGTGTAGAGGTTGAAACAGGGATTTTAGAGAGTGAATGTGCAGGCATTATGCAGGAATTTTTCAGAAATCGACGGAAAAAATAATTTCTCTTTTAAAATCTTGAGGAATGTGGTATAATAACTAATGGAGCAACAGTTCTGCGTGAAGCGGGTCAGGGGAGGAATCCAGCAGCCCTAAGCGATGTGAATTGTGTGCTCTTTTTTTGTACTTTAAAGAAAATAATTTAAGTATGGCGAAATAGGAATGAGTTTGTTAATAAGAGGGAAAATAAGGGACATTTGAAACATCTTTAAATTTTTTTGTATGATTTTATTGTTTGCTTTTTGATAGGACACTTTTCTTTATTTTATATAGAAGATTTTTCGTGCTTTTTTCGAATAAATAAGATAAAATAGCCTAGAATAAAAGATTAAAAAGAGGAATAATATGAAAATTCGTGGTTTTGAATTAGTTTCTAGCTTTACAGATGAAACTTTGTTACCTAAACGTGAGACAGCGCATGCAGCTGGATACGACTTAAAGGTTGCGGTTCGTACGGTTATCGCTCCAGGAGAGATTGTTCTCGTTCCAACGGGTGTTAAGGCTTATATGCAGCCGACTGAAGTGCTCTATCTTTATGACCGTTCATCAAATCCTCGTAAAAAAGGTTTGGTCTTGATTAACTCTGTGGGTGTCATTGACGGAGACTATTATGGCAATCCAGGGAATGAGGGACATATCTTTGCGCAGATGAAGAATATCACAGATCAAGAAGTTGTTCTTGAAGTTGGGGAACGTGTGGTTCAGGCTGTCTTTGCTCCTTTCTTGATTGCAGATGGAGACGAGGCAGACGGCGTGCGGACTGGTGGATTTGGATCAACTGGGCACTAAGATGAAGATTATTTTTGTGCGTCATGGAGAGCCAGATTACCGTGAGTTAGAGGAGCGTTCCTATACTGGATTCGGGATGGATTTGGCGCCCTTATCTGAGAAGGGATGGCAGCAAGCTCAGGAACTGAGCAAAAACTTTTTGCTACATTCAGCTGATCTACTAGTTTCTTCTGCAGTCACAAGAGCTTTAGAGACTGCTATCTATGTGGCTTGTGCTACTGGACTTCCTTTGAGAGAGTGGAGCCATTATTGCATGAATGGCAAGTCTATGAAAGTGGCGTAGAGAATTTTGAAAAAGCTCGTACTCTGTTTTTAGGAAATAATGGATCCTTACCTCCTAATAGTCCTATTCAATATGAGACAGCTGAGGAAATGAGGTCTCGGTTTCTAGAATCTATGGGCAAGTATCGAGACTATCAGACAGTCGTTGTTGTCACCCATCGAATGCTCATGCGCCAATTTGTACCAGACGAGAAGATTGATTTTTGCCAAGTGATTGAGTGTGAGATAGAGATATAGAAAGAAGCACAATGAAATGAGCTATAAGGATTTTCAAGCTTTTACCGCAGAGAATTGTCAAGGGTATAAGAAGGTGTCTGAGATTAGTATTGGAGGTTTTCTTTACTTGGCTTTTCTTCCAGTAGACTATCAAAAAATCCTTTGCATTTCTTCAGAATATATGTCCATCATCGATAGTGAAAAAGGTCAAGTCACTCCAATAGATGGGGATTACGATGAGATAGAGTTAGTAGCTATGTGTGATGGTTACGACTCTCCTATCCCTATCGCTGGACAATATGGTGGAAGCCTTCCTTTGTATAATGGTAAAGACATCCGAGTGACAATGGCTAAAGATCAATCTGAAGAATATCCGATTTTAACCATTTATTGGGAAGAGAATAAAGAAACTAGGACTCAAATTTATAAAGGTTATTTGCCCTATATTTTTGGATTTAGTTCGGACGGGAAGTATTATGTCCATGCGGATGATGGTGGACTGATTGTTCTGAAAAGAAATAGTTACTGATTTGGAAAATTAATAAGAGATTTTGAAATGAAAGGATTAGAATCATCGCAAAGAAAAAAGCGACATTTATATGTCAAAATTGTGGGTATAATTCCCCTAAATATCTAGGACGTTGTCCAAACTGTGGGTCTTGGTCTTCTTTTGTAGAAGAGGTCGAGGTTGCAGAAGTCAAGAATGCGCGTGTGTCCTTGACAGGTGAGAAAACCAAGCCCATGAAACTGGCTGAAGTGACCTCCATCAATGTCAATCGAACCAAGACAGAGATGGAGGAGTTTAACCGAGTTCTTGGTGGAGGTGTGGTACCAGGAAGTCTTGTCCTTATCGGTGGAGATCCTGGGATTGGGAAATCAACTCTGCTCTTACAAGTTTCAACCCAGTTGTCTCAAGTGGGGACGGTTCTCTACGTCAGTGGGGAGGAGTCTGCTCAGCAAATCAAACTCCGTGCAGAGCGCTTGGGTGATATTGATAGTGAGTTTTATCTCTACGCAGAGACTAATATGCAGAGTGTTCGCACAGAGGTGGAGCGCATCCAGCCAGACTTCCTCATTATTGACTCTATCCAGACCATCATGTCTCCTGAGATTTCTGGAGTTCAGGGTTCTGTTTCCCAGGTACGTGAGGTGACGGCCGAGCTCATGCAGCTGGCCAAGACCAATAACATCGCTATCTTTATTGTCGGGCATGTGACCAAGGAAGGAACCTTGGCTGGGCCTCGGATGTTGGAGCATATGGTGGATACGGTGCTTTACTTTGAAGGGGAACGCCACCATACCTTCCGTATCTTGAGGGCGGTCAAAAACCGTTTTGGCTCGACCAACGAGATTGGAATCTTTGAGATGCAATCAGGTGGCTTGGTTGAGGTTCTCAATCCGAGTCAAGTTTTCCTAGAAGAACGTTTAGATGGAGCAACTGGTTCGTCCATCGTGGTGACTATGGAAGGGACGCGTCCTATTCTTGCGGAGGTTCAAGCCTTGGTAACACCGACTATGTTTGGAAATGCCAAGCGGACTACAACAGGCCTTGATTTCAATCGTGCAAGTCTGATTATGGCTGTTTTGGAGAAACGTGCAGGGCTTCTCTTGCAAAATCAGGATGCCTATCTCAAATCTGCTGGTGGTGTCAAATTGGATGAGCCTGCTATTGATTTGGCAGTTGCGGTTGCTATAGCTTCGAGCTATAAGGACAAGCCAACCAATCCTCAGGAATGTTTTGTAGGAGAATTAGGTTTGACTGGAGAAATTCGGCGCGTGAATCGTATTGAGCAACGGATCAATGAAGCTGCTAAACTTGGATTTACAAAAATCTATGTACCTAAGAATTCCTTGACAGGTATTAAGCCACCTAAGGAAATTCAGGTGATTGGAGTGACGACTATCGGAGAAGTCTTGAAAAAAGTATTTGCCTAATAGTCTTACTCAGTTTTAGATTGCAAAACACTTTATAGCCAATATTTATTAAAAACAAGGAGGAATTTCTGATGAAATTTTCTATGGACAGTCAAATGCAATTTCCTTTGGTAGAGTTGTCACTCAATCAAGGAGAAACCGTCTATATCCAGCGTGGCAGCATGGTCTACCATACACCTAATGTAAGTCTAAACACCCAGCTCAATGCTAGCGGTTCTGGTTTGGGGCGTTTTGTCAAAGCCGTAGGGCGTTCGATGGTCTCTGGAGAAAGTACCTTCATTACTCAAGCAGTTGCAGAGTCTGACAACGCCAACCTTGCTCTAGCACCAGATACTCCTGGTCAAGTGATTGCTCTTGAACTAGGTGAAAAGCAGTATCGATTGAATGATGGGGCCTTTCTAGCTCTTGATGGTACAGCCTTCTATACAATGGAACGTCAATCTATTGGAAAAGCTCTGTTCGGAGGTCAAGGTGGTCTTTTCGTAATGACTACCCAAGGTCAGGGAACTCTTTTGGCCAATGCTTTTGGTTCTATTAAGAAAATTGAGCTGCAAAACCAAGAAATAACGATCGACAATGCCCATGTGGTAGCTTGGAGTCAATCTTTAGACTATAATATCCACTTAGAAAATGGCTTCTGGCAGTCTATCGGTACAGGTGAAGGAGTGGTGAACACCTTCCGAGGTACCGGTGAGGTCTATGTACAAAGTCTAAATCTTCAGAGCTTTGCAGGCTCCCTTGACAAATATATTCAAAAAGGTTCATAACTATAAAGACTAGGACAGAAACTCAAGCTAGATGCTGGATGTCTCTGTCCCAGTTTTTTTTTACATGAAGGTTGACAGCTGACAAATACTCTTAAAAATGATAAGATAGGAGAAATATTTGATTATCAAATTTTTGAAGGGGGAAATCGTGTCGTATTTTGAACAGTTTATGCAAGCCAACCAGGCTTATGTTGCCCTGCATGGGCAGTTAAATCTGCCAATCAAGCCGAAAACAAGAGTAGCCATTGTGACTTGTATGGACTCACGTCTGCACGTTGCACAAGCTTTGGGGTTAGCACTTGGAGATGCTCACATTTTACGGAATGCGGGCGGTCGAGTGACAGACGATATGATTCGCTCACTCGTGATTTCTCAGCAACAAATGGGAACAAGAGAGATTGTGGTTCTTCATCATACAGACTGTGGTGCTCAGACATTTCAAAACGAAGAGTTTCAAGAACATTTAAAAACTGAATTAGGGGTTGATGTCTCGGGTCAAGATTTTCTCCCTTTTCAAGATGTTGAGGATAGTGTTCGTGAGGATATGCAGTTACTTCGAGAATGCCCATTGATTCCAGATGATGTCGTTATTTCAGGGGCTGTTTATGATGTGGATACAGGCAGTATGAGAGAGGTATACTAACTTTTCCTTTGTGAGTTCCTATCTTCCTATGAGATAGAATGTCTAAGTTGTCACATTTCAGCTTGAATATAAGGAATATAAATGAGCACAAGACAAGGGGATAAATGTCCATTCTTGTCTTATTTTTTATTGAAAAATCAAGAAAAAAGCGCTACAATGGTAGTTGGAAAAATGTTGTGAAAAAACACAAGTGATACATAAATACTGGAGGAAATCATGTCTTTTTCTGATTTAAAGCTGTTTGCCCTTTCTTCAAATAGAGAATTGGCAGAGCGTGTGGCGCAAGAGATTGGGATAGAGTTGGGAAAATCGACTGTACGTCAATTTTCAGATGGAGAAATTCAAGTTAATATCGAAGAATCGATCCGTGGGAAACACGTCTTTATCCTACAATCAACTAGCTCACCTGTAAATGACAATCTGCTAGAAATTTTGATTATGGTAGATGCTTTGAAACGCGCCAGTGCAGAATCTGTCAACGTTGTTATGCCTTACTATGGCTATGCACGTCAGGATAGAAAGGCGAGAGCGCGTGAGCCAATCACTTCAAAACTTGTGGCAAATATGCTAGAAGTGGCTGGAGTGGATCGTTTGTTGACGATTGATTTGCACGCTGCACAGATTCAAGGTTTCTTTGATATTCCGGTGGATCACTTGATGGGCGCTCCATTGATTGCGGATTACTTTGAGCGTCGTGGCATGGTTGGTTCCGACTACGTTGTTGTCAGCCCGGACCACGGTGGGGTGACTCGTGCTCGTAAATTAGCAGAATTTTTGAAAACTCCAATTGCCATTATCGACAAGCGTCGTAGTGTAGACAAGATGAATACTAGTGAAGTGATGAACATCATTGGTAAGGTAGAAGGTAAGACTTGTATCTTGATTGACGATATGATTGATACAGCTGGAACCATTTGTCATGCGGCTGATGCTCTAGCAGAAGCAGGAGCTGTTGAAGTTTACGCAAGTTGTACGCACCCAGTTCTTTCTGGTCCAGCAATGGAGAATATCCAGAAATCAGCCATTAAAAAATTGGTTGTTTTGGATACTATCTACCTACCAGAGGAACGTTTGATTGATAAGATTGAGCAAATCTCTATCGCTCATCTTTTAGGCGATGCAATCATCCGTATCCACGAAAAACGTCCTCTTTCCCCATTGTTTAGTATCGAGAAGACTATTTAAAATTACAGCTGAAAAAATAAAATATACTCTTAGAAATACAGAACCTAACACTCGTAAAACTCTATATTGTTCGGATTTTAAACGTTTTTATACCAATTATTTCAAGAATTTTATTTGATTTTTGTAATTCGAATGAATTTTACTTGTTTTTTACCAGAAAATATAAATTTATTTTAAAAAAAGCTTGACAACTCTAATATATGTGATATAATTTGAGTTAGTAAGGATTATCCTTATAATTAAATTTTAAAATTAAAGAGGAGATAAAACATGAAGAAAGTTTTATTATCATCAGTAGCAGCTCTTGCAGTATTTTCTGCAGTAGCTCCAGTTTTTGCAGATATTAACGGTGGAGCTAACACTCCAGGTGCATATGACCAACCAGTAACAGGTGGTGGAGTAGGTGATGCTTACAATTCACAAACTGAATTTGTAACTGCACAACGAGTTAACGAATATATCGCAGCTCACTCAGAAGATATCAATGCTAATAAAGCTGAATTGGATGCAGCTAAAGCAGCATTGGCAACAGCAGAAAATGCACCAGAAAACTTTGCACATAACCGTGAGGAGTTGTTGAAACCTTACCGTGATGCAGTAGCAACAGCTCAATCTAAATATGATGCAGAAGTTGCACGTGTTCGTAATGAAGCTATTCAAAGCCTACAAAAGAAATGGAATACAGCTAAGAAAGAAGAAGGCAACTACTACATCTTGAATGAAACTCCAGAGCAAAAAAATGCTCGTTACTTGAAAGAACATGGTCTATCTAATCAAGATGCAACTAAACCAGCTGATCAAGATGCAACTAAACCAGAACCTGGTAAACCAGGTGCTACAGACCAAGCTAAAAAAGCAGACGCTGCAGCTAAAAAAGCTGGTGTAGACGCTAAAGCAGGTCAAAAAGCTCTTCCAAAAACACACGCTGCTAAATAATTTTATTTAAAAAGTAGCCAATCACTGAAACTTGGTTTCAGTGATTTTTTTGGTAAAAAATGAGGAGGAAAAGATGAGTAGACGTTCTACGACAAAGAAATCACCAATTACTAAAATAATTGCTTCAATCGTTGCAGTAGCTATCGTTGCTTTGGGAGGCTTCTTTATCTATAAAAGCTTCCTGGCTCCGACAGAGAATAAACAAAATGATGCAAAGGTTACTCAGGAAGCTCCAAAACAAGCCTATACTGCTAGCGCAGAAGAAAAGGAATACCTCGCTAATAAGTTTAAAGGCTTGCTTGCAACAAACTCTGAAACCGTTGGCTATGTCTATATTCCTGGAACCCAGTTGGATGAACCAGTTGTTCAAACAACGGATAATGCGACTTATTTGGATAAACGCTTTGATGGTGTTAATGAGCCTTTAATGGGGGCAGTCTTCATGGACGCCGATAACAAGAAGGACTTTAGCGATCGATTGACTTGGTTATTTGGTCACGCTCGTGGTAGTAAAGTGCCTGACCACCGCATGTTTAAAGATGTGAATTACTTCAGTCGCCAGGAATATTTTGATGAACACCCTTATGTTGTCATTGAAACTCCAGAGAGAAAGTATTATTATGAAGCTGTTGCTATGATTATTGTTCCAGAAGAAACAGCTTTTTACCGTACTTCTTTTGATGATGATGCGGATTTTGAGAAACAGCTAAATATTATTTATGATACTGCAGAGGTTAAGAAACCAAATGTTAAGGTATCAGCTAAGGATAAATATCTTGTTCTTTCTACTTGTCGTGAAGAAGATGATACGATTCGTGCCAATCTCTACCTTCGACAAATTCCTGACTCAGAGATGAGTGACTTTGTCAAACAACATGGAGAAAGCCTTAAGTATAAACCAACAAGAGAATAATCTTTAAATAAAATTTTTATGAATCCTCCTCAAATTAAATGAAATAGTTTAATTTTGGGAGGATTTTTTGATTTTTGTTTTTATAGTAAAATTCTGCAAACCCTTTCAAAATATGCTATACTGATGAAAAAGGAGGATTTTTATGACTCAAGAATTTATCAATCCAAGTGATGGCGTGATTCGTCAGTATCTGGCAAACAGTAAGACTCTAGCAGTAGTAGGCTTGTCTGATCGTGAAGAAACAACGAGCAATCGAGTGACCAAGGAAATGCAGGCTCGTGGCTATAAAATCATACCAGTAAACCCTAAGGCTGCAGGTGGGGAAATCTTGGGAGAAAAGGCTTATGCCAGTCTAGCTGAGATTCCTTTCCCTGTAGATATCGTCAATGTCTATCGTCGTAGTGAGTTTCTGCCTGATGTGGCGCGTGATTTTCTCAAGGCAGATGCTAAGATTTTCTGGGCGCAACTAGGACTTGAGAGTCTAGAAGCGGAAGAAATCTTGCGTGCTGGAGGTTGCGATGATATCGTGATGAATCGTTGTATTAAGAGAGAACATACACGCTTAATTCTTGAACAATAAAAAGGGG
>NZ_KQ970822.1:107551-140726 GCF_001579645.1 Streptococcus infantis | reverse complement strand
CAAAGAGCCTAAAAAGGTAGCTTGCAGGCTACCTTTTGTGTTATACTCAATGAAAATCAAAGAGCAAACTAGGAAACTAGCCGCAGGCTGTACTTGAGTACGGCAAGGCGACGTTGACGTGGTTTGAATTTGATTTTCGAAGAGTATTAGAAAATACCGATGAGCGTTTGCATACCGAGGCTAGTCAGGATGATGGCAATCCAGCAGAGGGCACCAAGAAGAATGGATTTACCACTGGACTTAATCATAGCAATGAGATTGGTTTTGAGGCCGATAGCGCTCATGGCCATGATGATGAGGAATTTAGACAGTTGTTTGAGAGGTGCAAAGAAGTTATTGCTGACACCGAAGGAAGTAAGGACGGTGGTTAGCAGAGAAGCTAGGATGAAGTAGAGAATGAAAACAGGGAAGATTTTTTTAAGTTTTACCCCTTGGTTGTTTCCTTGTTGACGACTTTGCCAGTAGGAGAGAAAGAGAGTGATGGGGATAATAGCTAGGGTACGGGTCAATTTGACAATGGTGGCAGACTCAAGAGTGTTTGTATTGTATAGACTATCCCAGGCACTAGCAGTGGCTGTTACAGAGGAAGTATCGTTGACCGCAGTTCCTGCAAAGAGGGAGAAACCTTCGTTTGATAGATGAAGCCAGGTTCCTAGGGTTGGAAAGATAAGTGCGGCCAAGACATTGAAGAAAAAGATAACAGAAATGGCTTGTGCGACTTCTTTTTCCTTGGCATGGATGACAGGAGCAGTCGCTGCAATGGCAGAACCGCCACAGATAGAGGAACCAACACCGATCAAGGTAGCTAGCTTTGTATCTAGGTCAAAAAAGCGCTGGAAAAGATAGGCAACAATCAAGGCTATAGAAATGGTGGATAGAATGACAGGGAGCGAAGATTTTCCTACTGCAAAAACTTGAGAGATATTGAGTCCAAACCCAAGCAAGATAACAGCATACTGAAGTAATTTCTTGGAGCTGTAAGTCAAACCAGCATCTAGTTGTTTGTAGGAAGTGAGAAAGGGGTGGAGAATCATGCCAATAAAGATGGCAAAAACAGGTGCTCCCACAACAGGCAGAAAGCCTCCTAGAACCCAAGAGATGATAGAAATGATCAGACAGGCTAACAGTCCTGCCCCATTTTTTGATAGAAATGACATAAAAACCTCCTAAAATAAGTACTTCTTATTATAGTCTTATCTCGAAGAAAAGTAAAGTTTAATAATTATTTGACAAGTTTCTCTCATTATGTGATTAGAACTGTAACGAAGTCTTGGTAAAAACAGAAATACCAGAGCTCCACCTCTGGTATTTCTGTTTGTCTAGTCATATTAAAACTAAACTCAGGTTATATTTTTTTTGTCGCACTTATCTAACCACTTTCTGACTATCCACTCAGAAATGACATTACCGATCTAGTAATCAATAATGGTGCTAGAATAGTTGTAACGAAGATTAGCAAAACCGTATTTTACAAAGGTATACTCTGTAATATTTAAATCCTTATTAAATCAACGTTTCTAAAGAAAAAGTAGCTGTAAAATATTATATATACAGCGTATTGTTAAACCAAGACGGTACCAAAAATTAAGGTTTCGGAGCTTATAAAATAAAGAAAGATGTCTCAATCAGTTGAGCTTTTTTTATTACCATTTTGTAGCAAAGTGACATAGTCGCTTTTTGTGTGGAATAGGTGAGATAAAAAAACAGTGTTTCGTTTTTGGTCGATGAAGTAGAGTAAAACATACTGACCAATAATTTTTCCTCGTGTAGGGAACTTACTGTTAATCTTTACACCAATTTTTTCATCGGCGTCAAAACCAGCCTCAGGAAAGACTTCTAAACTTTTTAAGCCATCTAAAATTTTACCCACAGTATTTTTAGCAGACTGAGGTGATAAAAGAACAGTAGTGATGTAATCATGAATACTGTCAATAGCTTGTCTCACTTCATCAGAAATAATTACTTTATAAGCCATAGCGTGCCCTCATACTGTCTAGGGAAGTCCCTTTTCCTGCTTCATATTCTCTTAAGGCTCGTTCGGATTGAGCTTGTAATTCCTCAATCAACTGTTCACGGTGTAAATCTTCTGCAGTCTTGATTGGCAAGTCCTGTTCGAGGACAATCTGCTCTATAAAAAGAGTGATAGCATCCGTCATGGTCATTCCTTTTTCCTTAATAATGGCTCTAGCTTGTTCCATTGCTAACTCATTGATTTTAAAATTGTATTGCTTAACAAGTGATGTAGTCATGGTATATCTCCGTTCTATATCGTGTATATCCAGTATATATTTTTTGAACTTTTTTTGCAAGAAAAAAAAACTCTTGAATATACTCCAAGAGTGAAACGAATAGGACCAGTGGTGGAGCGGGTTCTTTACAACCTAAAGCTGAAGGTAGTGCCGAACCTGAACCTGAATCATCAGCAACATTTGAGCAAACTGTTACTAGTCACTCGACATCATCTTATCCTTAGTTATAAGTTTAGGATAGATAAGAGAGAATATCAACAATAATTCTTATTACAACCATCTGTCCTGTACCTGTGTTTGATTTTCTTGTTTTTGAATAAATTGTCTGACTGTATCTTTCAAATGTTTCTGCAATTCAAGAATCTGACTAAATTCATTTAGACTAGCCTGATTATCTTCGTTTACTTTTTTTGTGATCTGATTTATATTGACCCCTATCCGATTTATTTCCTTACGTAACTTCTCAATACTCGTCGAAAATCTCCTAATACGTTGTCATCTTCGGCTTACCTAACCTTAGTTATGTTTTCACCTCGATTCTTAGTTTCATGAGATTTTCATTGAGTATTATAAAAACATAGTGTTGTAATGAATTTAAATGAACATACATCAGTTGCTTATGCTAGTGTGATTTTGCGGTCAGAGAGCTTTTGTAGTATAATAGACATATGTTCTTTAAGCAAGGAGGGTATCTATGGACTTAACCAAGCGATTTAATAAACAATTAGATAAGATTCAAGTTTCCTTGATTCGTCAGTTTGACCAGGCTATTTCTGAGATTCCTGGGGTTCTACGTCTGACATTGGGAGAGCCTGACTTTACAACTCCAGACCATGTCAAGGAGGCAGCTAAGCGAGCCATTGACCAAAACCAATCCTACTATACAGGGATGAGTGGTTTGATGACTTTACGCCAGGCAGCTAGTGATTTTGTAAGAGAAAAATACCAGCTAGACTATAATCCTGAAAATGAAATTTTGGTCACAATTGGTGCGACAGAGGCTCTATCAGCTACTTTGACAGCTATTTTAGAAGAGGGAGACAAGGTTCTCTTGCCAGCTCCTGCCTATCCTGGTTATGAACCAATTGTTAATCTAGTTGGCGCAGAGATTGTCGAGATTGATACGACTGAAAATGGTTTTGTCTTGACTCCTGAAATGCTGGAGAAGGCAATTCTGGAGCAGGGTGACAAGCTCAAGGCAGTCATTCTCAACTATCCAGCTAATCCTACAGGAATTACTTATAGTCGCGAACAGTTGGAAGCCTTGGCAGACGTTTTACGTAAGTATGAGGTTTTCGTTGTCTGTGATGAGGTCTACTCAGAATTAACTTATACAGGGGAAAATCATGTATCTTTGGGAACAATGCTGAGAGATCAGGCCATTATCATCAATGGTCTATCCAAATCACATGCTATGACAGGTTGGCGTTTAGGCTTTATCTTCGCACCAGCAAACTTCACAGCTCAGTTAATCAAGAGTCACCAGTACTTGGTAACTGCTGCGAATACTATGGCGCAACATGCTGCAGTAGAAGCCTTAACAGCTGGTAAAGATGATGCAGAGCCGATGAAGAAGGAATACATCCAGCGTCGGGATTACATTATCGAGAAAATGACTAATCTTGGTTTTGAGATTATCAAACCTGACGGTGCCTTTTATATCTTTGCTAAGATTCCAACAGGCTACAATCAAGATTCGTTTGCTTTTCTAAAAGATTTTGCTCACAAGAAGGCTGTTGCCTTTATCCCTGGTGCAGCTTTTGGTCAATATGGAGAAGGTTATGTGCGCTTGTCTTATGCAGCTAGCATGGAAACCATAAGAGAAGCTATGAAACGTCTTGAGGAGTACATGAGAGAAGCATGATTCAGTCTATTACGAGTCAGGGGTTGGTGCTCTACAATCGTAATTTTCGTGAGGGTGACAAGCTAGTCAAAATTTTTACAGAGCAGGTTGGTAAGCGGATGTTTTTTGTCAAACATGCCGGTCAGTCCAAACTGGCTCCAGTTATTCAACCTTTGGTGCTGGCTCGTTTTCTTTTGCGAATCAATGATGATGGGCTTAGTTATATTGAAGACTATCATGAGGTGATGACCTTTCCAAAAATCAATAGTGATCTCTTTGTCATGGCCTATGCGACCTATGTGGCAGCTTTGGCAGATGCTAGTTTGCAGGACAATCACCAGGATGCTCCCTTGTTTGCTTTTTTACAAAAGACTTTAGAGTTGATGGAAGAGGGGCTGGATTATCAAGTTTTGACCAATATTTTTGAAATTCAGATCTTGACCCGGTTTGGGATTAGTCTAAACTTTAATGAGTGTGTTTTTTGCCATCGGGTGGGTCAGGCCTTTGATTTTTCTTTCAAATATGGTGCTTGCTTATGTCCTGATCATTACCATGAGGACGAGAAACGTTGTCATCTGAATCCAAACATACCCTATCTGCTCAATCAATTTCAAGCTATCAACTTTGAGACTTTAGAGACTATTTCTCTCAAGTCTGAAATCAAGCAAGAATTGCGTCAGTTCATGGATCAAATTTATGAAGAGTACGTCGGAATTCACTTAAAATCAAAGAAATTTATTGATTCCCTAGCCGATTGGGGACAATTACTAAAAGAGGAAGACAAATGAAAAAAATCGCAGTAGATGCAATGGGTGGCGATTACGCACCTCAAGCCATTGTTGAGGGTGTCAATCAAGCCCTTGCTGACTTTTCAGATATTGAGATTCAACTTTACGGAGACGAAAGCAAAATCAAGCAATATCTAACAGCTACAGAACGCGTCAGTATTATCCATACAGATGAAAAAATTGATTCGGATGATGAACCAACAAAAGCCATCCGTAAGAAGAAAAATGCCAGTATGGTATTGGCTGCTAAGGCTGTCAAGGACGGTGAGGCTGATGCTGTGCTCTCTGCAGGAAATACAGGTGCTTTGTTAGCGGCAGGATTTTTCATTGTTGGTCGCATCAAAAATATCGATCGTCCAGGGCTTATGTCAACCTTACCAACAGTTGATGGGAAAGGTTTTGACATGCTGGACCTCGGTGCCAATGCAGAAAACACAGCCCATCACTTACATCAATACGCCATCTTAGGTTCTTTCTATGCCAAAAATGTTCGTGGAATTGCAAAACCACGAGTTGGTTTGCTTAATAACGGGACAGAGAGTAGTAAAGGGGATCCACTCCGCAAGGAAACTTATGACTTGCTAGCAGCTGATGAGAGTTTGAATTTTATTGGTAATGTGGAAGCGCGTGATTTGATGGAGGGTGTTGCAGATGTTGTCGTGGCAGACGGTTTCACGGGAAACGCTGTGCTCAAATCCATCGAAGGAACAGCCATGGGAATCATGGGCTTGCTTAAAAATGCTATCACAGGTGGCGGTTTGCGAGCTAAATTAGGTGCTCTTCTTCTTAAGGATAGTCTTAGAGGATTGAAAAAGCAACTCAACTATTCAGATGTTGGGGGTGCGGTCTTGTTTGGCGTTAAGGCGCCTGTTGTCAAGACTCATGGCTCAAGTGATGCCAAGGCTGTGTATAGTACGATTCGTCAGATTCGTACCATGCTAGAAACAGACGTAGTTGCTCAAACTGCGCGTGAATTTTCAGGAGAATAATATATATGACAGATAAAGAAATTTTTGACCGTGTCGTGACCATTATCCAAGAACGTCAAGGGGAAGACTTCGTAGTAACAGAGGCCTTGAGCTTGAAGGATGATTTGGATGCTGATTCGGTAGATTTGATGGAATTCGTACTAACCATTGAGGATGAATTCGGAATCGAAATCAGTGATGAAGAAATCGACCACCTCCAAAGTGTGGCAGATGTATTAAAAGCCATTAAAGATAAAATCTAACATAAAGCAACATGCAAGTCATGTTGTTTTTTTATTTCTCGAAAAAAGATAAGATTTTGAAGTTTTATAGTCGAGTTTACGAATAAAAAGATGAGAACAAAAAAGGAGGATTACTGATGTATGTGACAGGTCTTTATCCGTGGTTGATCAAGTGGTTTTTAAAATAAATTTGACTTAGTTGTTTATTTTAAAATTATTTTATCGAATAGATAAGTAAGAAGAAAAGGAAAGGAGTCTGATCAATGTATTTACCAATTTTACTTCCATGGTTTATCAAATTGTATTTTAAATAAAATAAATTTATTCATTAATTTTAAAATGATTTCTCGAATAGACAAGTGAGAAGATAAGGAAGGAGAGAAAAAATGATTTCAGTTATTTATCCAATTTGGCTTTTAAAATGGTTTAAAGGTTAACAATCACAAACAAAAAAACTATAAAAATAAAGGAGAAAAAAATGACAAACTTTGACAAAATGGAACAGAACTTTGCAGCTCTTACGGAAGAAGAGCTGATGGAAGTGGATGGGGGAGTTGCACCGCTAGTAGTAGCATTTGGAGTAGCTGCGTTTAAAGGTTTTTCTGTAACAGGGGGCGCTATTATGCTAGGAGCAGGACTTTATCACGTTGGAAAAAATCTGAAATAAAACTTTAGGTGAGTTTTATGAATATAATGTTGAAAAATATATATGTAGGATTTGTTTTAATATCTTACAGTATATTATTAATTTATTCTCTACTTAATTTAGAAAAGGTATCAGTGGAGAACTGCATTCTGTTAGTGGTATTGACATACTATATTAATAGAAAAGAAATATTTAAAGTGAAAGTGAATTAGAGTAAGGAGATTCAAAAATGGAGATTTTAGTAAATGATAGTCGTTTTACAGCAATGACAGAAAATGAATTAGCAACAGTTGCTGGAGGAGTAGTTCCTGCAGCAGTTGTTGCTGTTCCGGTGGGAATTAAGGTTGCGGGGTATGTTGTCGGAGGAATATCTGCTGTAGGACTAGCTGTATGGGGTTATTTTAGCTAAGATATAATACTTTGTAGAAATCAGATACATACTATTAAAAATTAAATAGGATTGTCATAAAAAATTTTTATTGGGATTTGCTGAAGGATATTTTATCGTGTCAGTCATTATCTATATTGTAACGTATTTGATTTTGAAAAAACCGATCAATACCTTGTTTTATCCAGAAATCTATTCAATTCTGCTTGGGTTATTTTATGTAGGATATAAGTGTAGTTCAGAAAATAAAAAATGATCTATTAGAAAACTAATCATTAAATTGAACTAAAAAGGAATAAAAGTGAACTTGTATGAAAAATCTAAAAAATGTAATGGGAGCCTTTTTAATTATTTTTGGAGTGCTTTGCATATTAGGAGATTTAAATGTAATTACCTTTAATGTTGAAAAATATTTCCAAACAGAGTTATTTGTTCCGATGCTTATTTTGATGATGAGTTATTTAGATTCAGGTAAAGACAAGGTTTAAATAGAACTATTATTAGTATGTGGCAAATGCTATTGAATAATCATCATTTAGTTACTATCAATGAAATAAGAACTAAAAAAATGGAGAAATAAATGAATATCTCAGAAGAATTTGCGGCTATAATTATATCAGCCTCAGGAATAGTAGGACTTTTGGTTGGAGTAGCTATTGGATTAGCTAGTATTATTTAAAAAGGAGTAGATAAAAGATGAAAAAACTGAATAAAAAATTTGCTATTATGACAGAGGAAGACTTGGCTGTAACTAAGGGAGGTTTCATTGCTAGTGCTTCTACAGCAGTAGCTTGGGGAGTTTTAGGAGGAACTTCTTATATGTTTGGACGTTATCTAGGAAGTAGACGTTAATTTAAAAATTTGTGGTAAATCGTAAAAAAATTGGAAAAGGTAAGAAATATTAATCATTATATTTTCTAGGTAGGACGTTTGTTCTACCTATTTTTATTTAGGAAAAAGTGCTGTTCAGGTGCAGTTATTGTTTTTTTAGAAATAATATTCTATTTGCTTTTTTATTTGGATAAAATAATCTTACAAAGTTTTCTTTGGAGATTGTTAGGAAAAGGAGTAGGATATGAAATTTAGTAAACGGTATTATCGTCCTCAGGTAGACCAGATGGACTGTGGTGTGGCTTCATTAGCCATGATCTTTGGTTATTATGGTAGTTATTATTCTTTAGCTCACTTGCGAGAGTTGGCCAAGACGACCATGGATGGGACGACGGCTTTAGGCTTAGTAAAGGTTGCTGAGGAAATTGGTTTTGAGACGCGAGCAATAAAGGCGGATATGACCTTGTTTGATTTGCCGGATGTAACTTTTCCTTTTGTGGCTCATGTGCTTAAGGAAGGGAAATTGCTCCATTATTATGTGGTGACTGGGCAAAACAAGAACAACATTTATATTGCTGATCCAGATCCTAGTGTTAAGCTGACCAAGATTTCTCGTGAGCGCTTTGCCAAGGAGTGGACAGGAATCACTATTTTTATGGCACCATCTCCGAGTTATCAGCCTCATAAGGAACAAAAAAATGGTCTGCTTTCCTTTATCCCTATACTAGTGAAACAGCGAGGTTTGATTGTTAATATCGTTTCGGCGACCCTCTTGGTGACCTTGATTAACATTGTGGGTTCTTATTATCTGCAGTCTATCATTGATACTTATGTACCAGATCAGATGCGCTCGACACTGGGAATTATTTCGATAGGGCTAGTCATCGTTTATGTCCTTCAGCAAATCTTATCTTATGCCCAGGAGTATCTTTTACTTGTTTTGGGGCAACGCTTGTCCATTGATGTGATTTTATCCTATATCAAGCACGTTTTCCATTTGCCCATGTCCTTTTTTGCGACACGCAGGACAGGGGAAATCGTGTCTCGTTTCACGGATGCAAATAGTATCATCGATGCGCTGGCTTCGACTATTCTGTCAATCTTTTTGGATGTATCTACTGTCTTGATTATTTCAGTAGTTCTATTTTCGCAGAATAGCAATCTCTTTTTCATGAGTTTACTAGCCCTTCCTATCTACACAGTGATTATCTTTGCTTTTATGAAGCCCTTTGAAAAGATGAATCGGGAAACTATGGAAGCCAATGCGGTTCTGTCTTCTTCTATCATTGAGGACATCAATGGCATTGAGACCATCAAGTCCTTAACTAGTGAAAGTTCACGCTACCAAAAGATTGACAAGGAATTTGTAGATTATCTGAAAAAATCATTTACTTACAGTCGGGCAGAAAGTCAGCAAAAGGCTCTGAAAAAGCTTGCCCAACTCTTGCTCAATGTTGCCATTCTCTGGATGGGGGCTCTCCTAGTCATGGATAATAAGATGAGTTTGGGCCAGTTGATTACCTATAATACCTTGCTTATTTACTTTACAAATCCATTGGAAAATATCATCAATCTGCAAACCAAACTTCAGACAGCGCAGGTTGCCAATAACCGTCTCAATGAAGTTTATCTGGTTGCATCTGAGTTTGAGGAAAAGAAAACAGTCTCAGATTTGAGCTTGCTAGAAGGAGATATGGATTTCAAGCAGGTTCACTACAAATATGGCTATGGTCGAGATGTCTTGTCGGATATCAATCTAACCATTCCGCAAGGCTCTAAGGTGGCTTTTGTAGGGATTTCAGGATCGGGTAAGACGACGTTAGCTAAGATGATGGTTAATTTTTATGATCCTAGTCAGGGGGAGATTAGTCTGGGTGGCGTCAATCTTAATCAAATTGATAAAAAGGCTCTGCGCCAGTATATTAACTACCTGCCTCAGCAACCCTATGTTTTCAATGGGACGATTTTGGAGAATCTTCTCCTTGGAGCTAAGGAGGGGACGACCCAGGAGGATATCTTGAGAGCAGTGGAGTTGGCTGAGATTCGGGAGGATATCGAGCGGATGCCACTGAATTACCAGACAGAATTGACTTCGGATGGAGCGGGCATTTCAGGTGGGCAACGTCAGAGAATTGCTTTGGCGCGTGCTCTCTTGACCGATGCGCCTGTCTTGATCTTGGATGAGGCGACCAGCAGTCTAGATATTTTGACCGAGAAGCGAATTGTCGATAATCTTATGGCTTTGGATAAGACCTTGATTTTCATCGCTCACCGCTTGACCATTGCTGAGCGGACAGAGAAGGTTGTTGTTTTGGATCAAGGCAAGATTGTCGAAGAGGGTACACATATGGATTTACTGGTTCAGGGTGGTTTTTATGCCCACTTGGTGAATAGTTAGAGAGGAGAAAAGATGCAATCAGAATTTTTAGAAAGTGCTGAGTTTTACAATCGTCGTTACCATAATTTTTCTAGTTATGTGATTTTTCCAAGTTTTATCTTGTTTTTGTTCCTGATCGTTTTTTCAATTTTTGCACAAAAGGAGATAAGCTTGACAGCTGGAGCTACGGTAGAACCTGCTCGTATCATTGCCACCATTCAGTCTAGTAGTAATAGTAAGATTGTTGCCAACCATTTGGCTGAAAATAAGTTTGTCAAGCAAGGGGATCTTCTCGTTCAATACCAAGAGGGAGCAGAAGCAGTTCAGGCTGAGAATTATGCTAGTCAGTTGGAAATGCTCAAGGATCAGAAGGTTCAACTGGAGTATTTAAAAGCAAGCCTTCAAGCAGGAAGTGATCAATTTCCTGAAGCAGATAAATTTGGTTATCAGCATAGTTTTTTAGATTATCTAAATCAAGCTGCTAGTCTGCGAAGTCAGGTTGAGCAACAAAATGCTAGTATATCATCTCAAAATGCAGCAGCCAGTGGTAGTCAGACAGAATTAGGCAATCTCATCGGAGAAACCCAGTCTAAAATTAAAGAATATCAGCAAGCCAAGTCTGCTATTCAGGGTGATGGACACTTAGAGAGTGATCATCCAGCTTATGCTATTTATCAGTCTTATCAGTCAACAAAAGAGCAGGGATCAGAAGCCAAACAGCAGGCCTTATCTCAGCTAGATGCTCAAATCACTCAGTTGGAGTCAACTCTTGCAGGTTATCGAGTACAGTATGCAGGTTCAGGAGCCCAGCAAGCTTATGCATCTGGATTGGGAAGTCAGTTGGAGTCATTAAAATCTCAGCAACTAGCCAAGGTAGGCCAGGAATTAACGCTCTTGGATCAGAAAATTCTTGAAGCGGAGTCGGGTAAAAAGATTCAAGGAAATCTTTTAGACAAGGGGAAAATTACAGCAACAGAAGATGGTGTTCTACATTTGAATCCTGAGCATAGTCGATCTACCATCATTCCAGAAGGAACTATTCTCGCTCACCTTTTTCCGCAGTTGGCTAGAGAGAGAAAGGCAAAACTAACAGCTTATATCAGTTCTAAGGAAGTGGCTGGTCTCAAGCATGGAAATGAGGTACGATTTACAACGGTAACGGATGCCAATAAGCAGCTAGTATTGACCTCCAAGATTACGAATATCGATACCAGTGCGACTCAGACAGAAAAGGGCAATTTCTTTAAATTAGAGGCAGAGACGGATTTGAATGCTGAACAAGCAGAAAAACTTCGTTATGGACTTGAAGGTCGTTTGACTATGATTACAGGTAGGAAGAGTTTTTTACGCTACTATCTTGACCGCTTTTTGAAACGAGAATAAGGTTCGCATTCTAATTCAAATCAATCTTAGAAAATCGCAAATGAAAATTCGTTTGCGATTTTTCTGTACTTTTTCAGATATGATATCAAATATAGTTCGTGAAATATTTGATTTTTAGTGTATGTTGTGTTAGAATGATGTAAAGTAATACGAAAGGCGAACAAGAAAATGTCCAGTAAACTTATTTATACGGGAAAAGCTAAAGATATCTATACTACAGAAGACGAAAATGTGATTAAGTCGGTCTACAAGGACCAGGCAACCATGCTGAATGGAGCTCGTAAAGAGACCATTGAGGGTAAAGGTGTGCTGAATAATCAGATTTCGTCTCTTATTTTTGAAAAATTGAATGCTGCTGGTGTGGCGACACACTTTATCGAACGTATTTCTGACACAGAACAATTGAATAAAAAAGTGACAATCATTCCTTTGGAGGTTGTGCTTCGTAACGTAACTGCAGGTTCTTTCTCAAAACGTTTTGGTGTGGAAGAAGGTTTGGACTTGAAAACTCCAATCGTTGAATTCTACTACAAGAACGATGAGTTGGATGATCCATTTATCAATGATGAGCATGTCAAGTTCTTGGATATTGCCAATGATGAGCAAATTGCTTATATCAAGGAAGAAACGCGTCGTATCAATGAATTGCTGAAAGATTGGTTTGCACAAATTGGTCTTCGCTTGATTGACTTCAAATTGGAATTTGGTTTTGATAAGGATGGCAAGATTATCTTGGCAGACGAATTTTCACCAGATAATTGTCGTCTTTGGGATGCTGAAGGGCACCATATGGATAAGGATGTTTTCCGTAGAGATTTGGGCAGTTTAACGGATGTTTACAAGGTCGTTTTAGAAAAATTACAGAGCTTGAAGTAATCTTTTTGAAACGGAAACCCTTCGTCTTCGATAACCTATTTGAATAGAAATAAAGGAAATAAAATGGATAAACGTATTTTCGTTGAGAAAAAAGCTGATTTTCGTGTGAAATCGGACTCTTTAGTAAAAGAATTACAGCATAATCTTCAGTTGAAAACCTTGAAGGATCTTCGGATTGTTCAAGTTTACGATGTTTTTGGTTTGGCAGAGGACTTGTTTGCGCGTGCGGAAAAACATATCTTCTCTGAGCAAGTGACTGATACTGTTTTGGACGAGGCTACGGTTCAGGCTGATCTTGAGAAGTATGCTTTCTTTGCTATCGAAAGTTTGCCTGGTCAATTTGACCAACGTGCGGCATCTTCACAAGAAGCTTTGCTGTTGCTTGGTAGTTCAAATGATGTAACAGTGAACACAGCGCAACTTTACTTGGTTAACAAGGATATTGATGCGAATGAGTTGGAAGCTGTCAAAAACTACCTCTTGAACCCAGTGGATTCTCGTTTCAAAGATATCACTGTTGGCATTGCGAAACAGGATTTCTCTGAGTCTGACAAGACCATTCCAAACTTGGATTTCTTTGAAAGCTATACGGCAGAAGATTTTGCACAGTATAAGGCTGAGCAAGGATTGGCCATGGAAGTGGATGACCTTCTCTTCATTCAAGATTACTTCAAGTCTATTGGTCGTGTGCCAACTGAGACTGAGTTGAAGGTGTTGGATACTTACTGGTCTGACCACTGTCGTCACACAACTTTCGAGACTGAGTTGAAAAACATCGACTTCTCAGCTTCTAAATTCCAAAAACAATTGCAAGCGACTTATGACAAGTATATTGCCATGCGTGATGAGTTGGGACGTACAGAAAAACCTCAAACCTTGATGGATATGGCGACTATTTTTGGTCGTTATGAGCGTGCCAATGGTCGTTTGGACGACATGGAAGTGTCTGATGAAATCAATGCCTGCTCCGTTGAAATTGAAGTGGATGTCAATGGTGTGAAAGAACCATGGCTTCTCATGTTCAAAAACGAAACTCACAACCACCCAACGGAGATCGAACCATTTGGTGGAGCGGCAACTTGTATCGGTGGTGCCATTCGTGACCCATTGTCAGGTCGCTCCTACGTTTACCAAGCCATGCGTATTTCAGGTGCTGGCGATATTACAGCCCCAATTGCTGAAACTCGCGCTGGGAAATTACCACAACAAGTGATTTCTAAAACAGCGGCTCACGGTTATTCTTCATATGGGAACCAAATTGGTCTTGCGACGACCTATGTTCGTGAATACTTCCACCCAGGTTTCGTTGCTAAACGTATGGAGCTAGGTGCAGTTGTCGGTGCAGCTCCTAAGGAAAATGTTGTTCGTGAAAAACCTGAAGCAGGTGATGTGATTATCTTGCTCGGTGGTAAGACTGGACGTGACGGTGTCGGTGGTGCGACAGGTTCTTCTAAAGTTCAAACAGTTGAATCTGTTGAAACAGCTGGTGCTGAGGTTCAAAAAGGGAATGCCATCGAAGAACGTAAGATCCAACGTCTTTTCCGTAATGGGGAAGTGACACGTCTGATCAAGAAATCAAATGACTTTGGTGCTGGCGGTGTCTGTGTAGCTATCGGTGAATTGGCAGATGGTCTTGAAATTGATCTAGACAAAGTGCCATTGAAATACCAAGGTTTGAACGGTACAGAAATTGCCATTTCTGAATCTCAGGAACGTATGGCTGTAGTGGTTCGTCCAGATGATGTAGATGCCTTCGTTGCTGAATGTAATAAAGAAAATATTGACGCGGTTGTCGTTGCGACAGTGACTGAAAAACCAAATCTTGTTATGCACTGGAATGGTGAAACCATCGTTGATTTGGAACGTCGTTTCCTTGATACAAACGGTGTACGTGTAGTTGTGGATGCTAAGGTGGTTGACAAGGATGTCAAGCTTCCAGAAGAACGTCAAACATCTGTTGAGACCCTTGAAGCAGATACGCTTAAAGTCTTGGCTGACCTTAACCATGCCAGTCAAAAAGGGTTGCAAACTATCTTTGATAGCTCAGTTGGTCGTTCAACAGTCAATCACCCACTTGGTGGTCGTTACCAAATCACACCAACTGAAGCTTCCGTACAGAAATTGCCAGTCCAACATGGCGTGACAACAACTGCTTCTGTTATGGCGCAAGGATTCAACCCTTATGTAGCAGAATGGTCTCCATATCATGGCGCTGCTTATGCAGTCATCGAAGCAATAGCTCGTTTGGTTGCTACTGGTGCAAACTGGTCTAAGGCTCGTTTCTCTTATCAAGAATACTTCGAGCGGATGGATAAACAAGCAGAGCGTTTTGGTCAACCAGTAGCAGCTCTTCTTGGATCAATTGAAGCTCAGATTCAACTTGGTTTGCCATCTATCGGTGGGAAGGACTCTATGTCTGGTACCTTTGAAGAATTGACAGTACCACCAACCTTAGTTGCTTTTGGTGTCACAACTGCAGATAGCCGTAAGGTCCTTTCTCCAGAATTTAAAGCTGCTGGTGAAAATATCTATTACATCCCAGGTCAAGCTTTGGCACAAGAAATTGACTTTGATCTTATTAAGTCTAACTTTGCTCAATTTGAAGCTATCCAAGCTGATCACAAAGTGACAGCAGCATCAGCGGTCAAATATGGTGGTATCCTTGAAGCTCTTGCCCTTGCAACATTTGGTAACCATATCGGTGCCACTGTAACCCTTGAAAATCTTGAGACTGCTTTGACAGCTCAATTGGGGGGATTCATCTTTACATCTCCGGAAGAGATTTCAGGGGTTGCCAAGATTGGACAAACAGCAGCTGACTTTACACTTACTGTCAATGGTGTAATGCTTGATGGACAAAAACTTGACAGTGCCTTCCAAGGTAAATTAGAAGAGGTCTACCCAACGGAATTTGCACAAGCAACTGAGTTGGAAGAAGTACCTGCTGTGGCATCAGATGCTGTTATCAAATCTAAAGAAATAGTTGAGAAACCTGTGGTTTACATTCCGGTGTTCCCAGGTACCAACTCGGAGTATGACTCCGCTAAGGCCTTTGAAAAAGAAGGGGCCAAAGTCAACTTGGTACCATTTGTCACACTGAATGAAGAAGCGATTGTCAAGTCTGTTGACACCATGGTTGACAACATTGAAAAAGCAAACATTATCTTCTTTGCCGGTGGCTTCTCAGCTGCCGATGAACCTGATGGATCAGCTAAATTTATCGTGAACATCTTGCTCAATGAAAAAGTGCGTGCAGCTATCGATAGCTTCATCGAAGGTGGTGGTTTGATTATCGGTATCTGTAACGGATTCCAAGCTCTTGTCAAATCAGGTCTTCTTCCATACGGTAACTTTGAAGATGCAAGCAGTACTAGTCCAACCCTCTTCTACAATGATGCCAACCAACACGTGGCTAAGATGGTTGAAACACGGATTGCTAACACCAACTCACCATGGCTTGCTGGCGTGAAAGTTGGTGACATCCATGCCATCCCAGTATCACATGGTGAAGGTAAATTTGTCGTGACAGCTGAGGAATTTGTAGAACTTCGTGACAATGGTCAAATCTTTACCCAATATGTTGACTTCGAAGGCAAACCAAGCATGGACTCTAAGTACAATCCAAATGGTTCTGTTAATGCGATTGAAGGTATCACAAGCAAGAACGGTCAAATCATTGGGAAGATGGGACACTCAGAACGTTTCGAAGACGGTCTCTTCCAAAATATTCCAGGAAATAAAGACCAATATCTCTTTGCATCAGCGGTTAAATACTTTACTGGAAAATAGGCTTTGCAGATTTTCTAATAGATAAGCATCAGTAAATGTAAAATCAAGTAGATGAAACTTACGACAAATGCAAATGATTTATTGTTGCGAGTGAAACGAGCTTCTGCCGTATCATTCTGCTCTAGTATCGTTAAGGAATGATACACAAATAAAAATTAGGTATATAAAATGACATACGAAGTAAAATCTCTTAATGAAGAATGTGGTGTTTTTGGTATCTGGGGTCACCCAGACGCTGCCAAATTGACCTATTTTGGACTCCATAGTCTTCAGCACCGTGGTCAGGAGGGGGCAGGGATTCTCTCCAATGACCAAGGGAAATTGAAGCGTCATCGTGATATGGGGCTTTTATCAGAAGTCTTCAAGAATCCTGCGAATTTGGATAAATTGACAGGAACTGGAGCGATTGGACACGTGCGTTATGCGACTGCGGGAGAAGCTTCTGTAGACAATATCCAACCTTTCCTTTTCCGCTTTCACGATATGCAGTTTGGTTTGGCTCATAATGGGAATCTGACCAATGCAGAATCGCTCAAGCAAGAATTGGAACAAAGAGGAGCGATTTTCAGCTCAACCTCTGACTCTGAAATCTTGGCTCACCTTATTCGCCGTAGTCACAATCCAAACCTGATGGGTAAAATCAAGGAAGCGCTCAGTCTTGTTAAAGGTGGTTTTGCTTATCTCTTGATGTTTGAAGATAAGTTAATTGCAGCGCTTGACCCAAATGGCTTCCGTCCTCTGTCAATCGGGAAAATGGCTAATGGAGCAGTAGTGGTTTCATCTGAAACCTGTGCCTTTGAAGTAATCGGTGCTGAGTGGATTCGCGACGTAAAACCAGGCGAAATTGTTATTATTGATGATAGTGGTATCCAGTATGATAGCTACACAAACGACACTCAGTTGGCTATCTGTTCCATGGAGTATATCTACTTCGCCCGTCCCGACTCTAACATCCATGGAGTCAATGTTCATACAGCTCGTAAGAGAATGGGAGCTCAACTGGCACGTGAGTTCAAGTATGAAGCTGATATCGTAGTCGGGGTGCCAAACTCCTCTCTTAGCGCAGCTATGGGATTTGTGGAAGAATCAGGTCTACCAAATGAAATGGGGCTCATCAAGAACCAATATACGCAACGGACCTTTATCCAGCCTACTCAAGAATTACGCGAGCAAGGGGTTCGGATGAAGTTATCTGCGGTTTCTGGTGTCGTTAAAGGCAAACGCGTTGTCATGATTGATGACTCGATTGTACGAGGAACAACATCTCGTCGCATTGTCCAACTTTTGAAAGAAGCGGGGGCATCAGAAGTACACGTTGCCATTGGGAGTCCTGCTCTTGCCTATCCTTGTTTCTACGGGATTGATATTCAGACACGTCAGGAGCTGATTGCGGCCAATCATACCATTGAGGAGACTTGCCAAATCATTGGTGCGGATAGTCTGACTTATCTTTCTATTGATGGCTTGATTGATTCTATCGGCATCGAAACAGATGCGCCAAATGGTGGCCTCTGTGTGGCTTACTTTGATGGGAAATATCCAACTCCTCTCTATGACTATGAAGAAGAATATCGTAGAAGTTTGGAAGAAAAAACGAGTTTTTACAAATAAAATTTCCCATTGAAGGAAAGGAAAAGGAAAAAACAAATGACAAATAAGAATGCGTATGCCCAATCGGGTGTGGACGTTGAAGCAGGTTATGAAGTTGTTGAACGTATCAAAAAACATGTTGCCCGTACAGAGCGTGCGGGTGTCATGGGAGCTCTTGGTGGTTTTGGTGGCATGTTCGACCTTTCAAAAACAGGTGTTAAAGAACCTGTTTTGATCTCAGGAACAGATGGTGTTGGAACCAAGCTCATGCTAGCTATCAAGTATGACAAACACGATACGATCGGTCAAGACTGTGTTGCTATGTGTGTTAACGATATCATCGCTGCAGGTGCGGAGCCCCTTTACTTCCTAGACTATATCGCAACTGGTAAAAATGAACCAGCCAAACTAGAACAAGTTGTTGCAGGTGTGGCTGAAGGTTGTGTACAAGCTGGTGCAGCCCTCATTGGTGGTGAAACGGCTGAAATGCCTGGCATGTACGGCGAAGACGACTATGACTTGGCTGGTTTTGCAGTCGGTGTTGCAGAAAAATCTCAAATCATCGACGGTTCAAAAGTAGCAGCAGGGGATGTGATTTTGGGGCTTGCTTCAAGTGGTATCCACTCAAATGGTTATTCACTTGTGCGTCGTGTCTTTGCCGATTATACAGGTGAGGAAGTCCTCCCAGAATTGGAAGACAAGAAACTCAAGGACGTTCTTTTGGAGCCAACTCGTATCTATGTCAAGGCTGTCTTGCCACTCATTAAAGAGGAATTGGTGAATGGGATTGCCCACATCACAGGTGGTGGTTTCATCGAAAATGTCCCACGGATGTTCTCAGATGATTTGGCTGCTGAAATTGACGAAAGTAAAGTACCAGTCCTTCCAATTTTCAAAGCTCTTGAAAAATATGGCCAAATCAAACACGAAGAAATGTTTGAAATCTTCAACATGGGGATTGGTCTCATGCTTGCGGTGAAACCAGAAAATGTGGAACGTGTCAAAGAACTTCTCGACGAACCTGTTTATGAAATCGGTCGTATTGTGAAGAAAGATGGCACAAGTGTGGTGATTAAATAATGGCTAAAAAGATTGCTGTTTTTGCCTCTGGCAACGGCTCAAACTTTCAGGTGATTGCGGAACAATTTCCAGTAGAATTTGTCTTTTCAGATCACCGGGATGCCTATGTCTTAGAACGTGCAGAAAAGCTAGGGGTTTTATCTTATGCCTTCGAACTTAAAGAGTTTGAGAATAAGGCAGACTATGAAGGAGCCATCGTCGAACTCTTAGATGAGCACCAGATTGACTTGGTTTGTCTCGCAGGCTATATGAAAATCGTTGGCCCGACTTTACTAGCAGCTTATGAAGGCCGTATCATCAATATTCACCCAGCTTTTCTCCCTGAATTTCCAGGTGCTCATGGTATTGAGGATGCTTGGAATGCAGGTGTGGACCAGTCTGGCGTGACTATTCACTGGGTGGACTCTGGTGTTGATACCGGTAAGGTCATCAAACAAGTCCGTGTGCCACGCCTTGAAGGGGATACCCTTGATACTTTCGAGACTCGCATCCACGAAACAGAGTACAAACTCTATCCAGAAGTTTTGGATAGTTTGGGGGCTGCACGAAAATAAGGAAGCTCTCGAGCTGAAAGAAAATTTTCGACTGTAGCAGATGAAGAACTTTTTTAAAAAAGGAAATGAAAGAACATGACTAAACGAGCACTTATTTCAGTCTCAGATAAAGCAGGCATTGTTGAATTTGCCCAAGAACTCAAGAAACTTGGTTGGGACATCATCTCAACTGGTGGTACTAAAGTTGCCCTTGATAATGCCGGTGTTGATACCATTGCCATTGACGATGTGACTGGTTTCCCAGAAATGATGGACGGTCGTGTCAAGACTCTCCATCCAAATATCCATGGCGGTCTCCTCGCTCGTCGTGACTTAGATAGCCACTTGGAAGCAGCTAAAGACAACAAGATTGAGCTCATTGACCTTGTGGTGGTCAACCTTTACCCATTTAAGGAAACTATCCTTAAACCAGATGTGACTTATGCTGATGCTGTTGAAAACATCGATATCGGTGGTCCATCCATGCTTCGTTCTGCAGCGAAGAACCACGCTAGCGTCACAGTTGTGGTAGATCCTGCTGACTATGCTGTTGTTCTTGACGAATTGGTAGCAAACGGCGAAACAAGTTATGAAACTCGCCAACGTTTGGCAGCCAAGGTTTTCCGTCACACAGCGGCTTACGATGCCTTGATTGCAGAATACTTCACAGCTCAAGTGGGTGAAAGCAAACCTGAAAAACTCACTCTGACTTATGACCTTAAACAACCAATGCGTTACGGTGAAAATCCTCAACAGGATGCGGACTTCTACCAAAAAGCCTTGCCAACGGATTACTCCATTGCATCAGCGAAACAGCTCAACGGTAAGGAATTGTCCTTTAACAACATTCGCGATGCGGACGCTGCTATCCGTATTATTCGCGATTTCAAAGAACGCCCAACGGTTGTGGCTCTCAAACACATGAACCCGTGTGGGATTGGTCAAGCTGATGACATCGAGATTGCTTGGGACTACGCATATGAGTCTGACCCAGTGTCTATCTTTGGTGGAATCGTCGTTCTTAACCGTGAGGTAGATGCTGCGACAGCTGAGAAGATGCACGGTGTTTTCCTTGAAATCATCATTGCACCAAGCTATACGGATGAAGCGCTAGCCATTTTGACCAACAAAAAGAAAAACTTGCGCATTCTTGCCTTGCCATTTGATGCCCAAGATGCTAGCGAAGTGGAAGCAGAATACACAGGTGTTGTCGGTGGACTCCTCGTTCAAAATCAAGACGTGGTCAAGGAAAGCCCAGCTGACTGGCAAGTGGTAACCAAACGCCAACCAACTGAGACAGAAGCGACTGCCCTTGAGTTTGCATGGAAAGCCATCAAGTATGTCAAATCAAACGGAATCATCGTGACTAATGATCACATGACACTTGGCGTTGGCCCTGGTCAAACCAACCGCGTGGCTTCCGTCCGTATTGCCATTGACCAAGCTAAAGATCGCCTTGACGGTGCTGTCCTTGCTTCGGATGCCTTCTTCCCATTTGCGGATAACGTGGAAGAAATCGCTAAAGCAGGTATTAAGGCCATCATCCAGCCAGGGGGGTCAGTCCGTGACCAAGAGTCCATCGAAGCCGCGGATAAATACGGCTTGACCATGGTCTTTACAGGCGTGAGACATTTTAGACATTAAGAAAATAAAAGGGAAGAAAACAGTTTCTTTCCTTTTTTTGCTTTAAAAGCGAAACGAAACAAGATTAAAACGAACGTTTATGGTATAATGTTAGTAAATAATTCGCAAAAGAGGTTGAAAAATGAAGCTGTTAGTTGTCGGCTCGGGTGGTCGTGAACATGCCATTGCTAAGAAGTTGCTTGAGTCAAAAGACGTTGAAAAAGTCTTTGTAGCTCCTGGGAATGACGGGATGACTCTGGATGGTCTGGAATTGGTGAATATCTCTATTTCCGAACATTCTAAATTGATTGACTTTGCAAAAGCCAATGATATTGCTTGGTCCTTCATTGGTCCAGATGACGCCCTTGCTGCTGGAATCGTGGATGATTTTAATAAAGCTGGTCTCAAGGCTTTTGGTCCGACTAAAGCTGCGGCTGAGCTTGAGTGGTCTAAGGATTTTGCTAAGGAAGTCATGGTCAAATACGGTGTTCCGACAGCAGCCTATGGCACATTTTCTGACTTTGAGGAAGCCAAAGCCTATATCGAAGAGAAAGGCGCTCCAATCGTAGTCAAAGCAGATGGTTTGGCCCTTGGGAAAGGTGTCGTCGTTGCGGAGACAGTTGAGCAAGCAGTTGAAGCTGCTCACGAGATGCTTTTGGACAATAAATTTGGTGACTCAGGTGCCCGTGTGGTCATCGAGGAATTCCTGGATGGAGAGGAATTTTCACTCTTTGCCTTTGTCAATGGTGACAAGTTCTACATTATGCCAACGGCTCAGGATCACAAACGTGCCTATGATGGGGACAAGGGACCTAACACTGGTGGGATGGGTGCCTATGCGCCAGTTCCTCACTTGCCACAGAGCGTGATTGATACAGCGGTTGACACCATTGTCAAGCCAGTCCTCGAAGGCATGATTAAAGAAGGGCGCCCCTATCTTGGTGTCCTTTACGCTGGGCTTATTTTAACAGCTGATGGACCCAAAGTCATCGAGTTTAACGCTCGTTTCGGAGATCCTGAAACACAAATTATCTTGCCTCGTTTGACATCTGATTTTGCACAAAATATCACTGATATTTTGGATGGCAAAGAGCCGGCCATCACGTGGACGGACAAGGGGGTGACTCTGGGTGTGGTTGTGGCCTCAAACGGCTACCCACTCGCTTATGAGAAGGGTGTCAAACTTCCAGCCAAGACAGAAGGCGACATCATCACTTACTATGCTGGTGCTAAATTCGCTGAAAATAGTCAAGACCTCCTTTCAAACGGAGGACGTGTCTACATGCTAGTCACAACAGCAGACACCGTCAAAGACGGCCAAAACATTATCTACAAGGAACTCAACAAACAAAATACAGAAGGCCTCTTTTACCGAACAGATATCGGAAGCAAGGCTATAAAAGATTAACAGATACTAAATTTGTCAATGGCGAGCGAAAGCGAGCCAAAATAGGATAATCGTCGCAGTAGTGGAACTCCTAGTAGCAAAGCTACTAGGAGCGGAAAACTGGAGACCCAGGCTCCAGTTTTAGTAATGGAACGCCATAAGCGGTCGCTTACGTCCGCACTACAATAGACGATTATTAAAAAGAAAAAAGGAAAAATTATGACTAAACCACTAATTTCCATCATCATGGGCTCAAAATCCGACTGGGCAACCATGCAAAAAACCGCTGAAGTCCTAGACCGCTTCGGTGTAGCCTACGAAAAGAAAGTTGTCTCTGCCCACCGCACACCTGATCTTATGTTCCGCCATGCTGAAGAAGCTCGTAGCCGTGGCATCAAGATCATCATCGCAGGTGCTGGTGGCGCAGCCCATTTGCCAGGGATGGTAGCAGCCAAGACAACACTTCCAGTCATTGGTGTGCCAGTCAAATCACGTGCTCTTAGTGGTGTGGATTCGCTCTATTCGATTGTTCAGATGCCAGGTGGGGTTCCTGTAGCAACCATGGCTATCGGTGAAGCAGGTGCGACTAACGCTGCCCTCTTTGCCCTCCGTCTCCTCTCTGTAGAAGATAAGTCCATTGCGGACGCACTTGCTAACTTTGCCGAAGAACAAGGAAAAATCGCAGAGGAGTCTACAAATGAGCTCAACTAAAACTATTGGTATCATCGGTGGTGGTCAGCTAGGTCAGATGATGGCTATTTCTGCTATCTACATGGGACACAAGGTTATCGCGCTGGACCCTGCGGCAGATTGCCCGGCCTCTCGTGTGGCGGAAATCATCGTGGCTCCTTATAATGATGTGGACGCCCTTCGTCAGTTGGCGGACCGCTGTGATGTTCTTACTTATGAGTTTGAAAATGTCGATGCTGACGGTTTGGATGCCGTTATTAAAGATGGTCAGCTTCCTCAAGGAACAGATTTGCTTCGCATCTCCCAAAATCGGATTTTTGAGAAGGACTTCCTTTCCAATAAGGCTCAAGTAACGGTAGCTCCTTACAAGGTCGTGACTTCAAGCCAAGATTTGGCAGATATCGACCTATCTAAAAACTATGTCCTCAAGACGGCGACTGGTGGCTATGATGGGCATGGACAAAAGGTTATTCGCTCAGAAGCAGACTTGGAAGAAGCCTATGCACTAGCTGATTCAGCAGACTGTGTCCTGGAAGAATTTGTCAACTTCGACCTTGAAATTTCTGTCATCGTGTCAGGTAATGGTAAGGACGTGACAGTCTTCCCTATTCAGGAAAATATCCACCGCAACAATATTCTATCTAAGACCATTGTGCCAGCTCGCATTTCTGAAAGTCTAGCAGACAAAGCCAAAGCTATGGCAGTGCGAATTGCTGAACAGCTGAACTTGTCTGGAACTCTCTGCGTGGAAATGTTTGCGACGGCCGATGACATCATTGTCAACGAAATTGCGCCACGCCCACACAACTCAGGGCATTATTCGATTGAGGCTTGCGACTTTTCTCAGTTTGACACTCATATCTTGGGCGTTCTGGGAGCACCATTGCCAGACATCAAACTACATGCACCAGCAGTCATGCTCAATGTTCTCGGCCAGCATGTCGAGGCTGCTGAAACATATGTGACAGAAAATCCAAGCGCCCACCTCCACTTATATGGTAAAATAGAAGCGAAGCACAACCGCAAGATGGGACATGTGACTTTGTTTAGTGATGAACCAGATAAGGTTGAAGAGTTTGGAAAAGGGATTGATTTTTAGGTGAAAATAGCAATTTTAGGGCTTGAGGTACTTATTCCATACAAAACTGATAATTTCTTTGGTTGACCTCATCCAGTCACTGTACTTTGCTTTAGTAGATGATCTCATATTTATTAAAGTGCTGGATATTGCTTCCACAATGATGGTTATAGTGTTTATATTTGCAATTGCTTATGGAATGTGGGATATATCAATGAAAAAAGATATCAGGCTTCCATTCATGTGGCAACTGGCGTATGTACCACCTTTATATTGATTTAGTATCAAACTATTCGTAAGAATAGTGTTGATAATTAAGAGTAGGAATAGTGGTAAAATCTAATAGGAAAGCGAGATTTTCTGGTCTATTGATAAAGTTTGGGAATGTGTGACTGATTTATCAAATCAAACTTGGAGAAGTGATCTTGGTCGGTTTGAAAAAATAGATGACAGTCACTTTATTGAATACATTCAAAATGATATCCAGACAAATTTTAAGGTAAAAAAGGTTGACTTACATAAGCGTTGGGAACTTGAGTTTGAAAATAAAAAACTCCAAGGAACTTGGCTAGGACGATTTGATTATAAGGATGGACAAACGATTCTGGATTTTACAGAAGATGTTACTGTTAAAAATATCCTACTGACATCATTTGCTTGGTTCTGTTTAAAAAAACAGTATTTCCTTGATTTGGGAAAAGCACTACAAACTAGATAATGAGAAGTAAACGGAGATTTATAGTATCTAGGAGGAAATAATGTTAAATTTCTTAAGAAAATTATTTGGCAGTATACAAGGATCAAAAAGTGTGATTGATTATAAAGGTTATAAAAATAAATTTACAAACTATATGAATATGGTTGAAGGCTGTAGTAAAAATGAAGACAGAGTGAAAACAGCTCAAAATCTGTTGATGGTTGTGGTTGAGTATCTAAATTTTGATGAGGCTATTCAAGCAGTTGAAACTAATCATGAAGCACAAGATAATTCTTTGATTGAAGAAATTTATAACAAAATTGTATACGAAATAGATTTAACTATTGATGAGATCATCTGCCGAAGCATACATCCGGATGATGCGAAATATTATAAAAACAAAACAATTCGAGAGCAAGGACCAATTGAAATAATGGTGAAGGAGTTACCTATTTTGTTAAATCCATGGAATTCGAACAGAATAATAACTAATCTCGATACAATAAATAATCAAAATCCTTTTGATGGGGATCGCTATAGTTACAATATAGAGAATCACTATGTATATCCAATGGATATTGTGATTTGTAATGGAGCTAATCATTCGCAATTTGCAGCAAGAATGATTAATAAAGGAAATACTGTTATTAAAGAAGTGAGGGATTATTCTGTTCTATATGAACATGTTTACTTTGATGGAAAAGATTATAGAAATAAAGAAGGTCATTTAATTATTAGCTTAGATTATAATAAAAAAGTAATTTTCTATTCAGGGGTCATTTTTGAGTTGGGGCGGTTTTTGCTTGACGCTGATTATCATAGATTTAAAGAGACGAGGAAAACTGCTTTAGACTTTTAGCTTTTTAATAACAAACTTACTACAATGAAGTAAGTATTTATTAATAGTGTATGGTTGCAATTCAAATAAATATCAATAAACTTGCACAAAAAGAGAGTTGTAAGTACTGGAGAAATAGAATTTTATAGTTAAGTATAAGAGGCTCATTGTTCAGTATTTGTATTGTTATAGGAGAATTTGCACTTGTTATTGAATATCGTTTTCAAAAGTATATTGTATTATTTATTATTAGCTATAGAAGTGGATGTTTTAAGTGAAATACAGTAAGTGTTATGAGTTAGTGAAAATTTTTTATAGAAGCATTGTAAAGATATTTGGAAACTTTAAAAGAAGGATTAGGAGACAAGAAAGGTATCCTAAAAGTCTAGAGGATATAGAGAAAGAGATATACCAACTTAGTAATATTGATGATATTCTGAATTATATTTTAAAATACTATAATATTTATTATTCAATAAATAAATTAAATACTGTGATGAATTTAGCTATTATTCAAAGAAAGCGAGAATCAAATTCACAATTTTCACTGAAACTTATGGTTCAGTTATATGTATACATATTATTGAAGTATAACGGAGAGTCAAAGAAGGATGTAGTTACTTCAGATGAAATTGAAATTTTCTTTTTATTCATAAATGTCCTTCAAAATAATATATCTAATAACCAAGTGGAACAGTCAATACAAGATAGAAGGAGCGATAGTTTACAAAGTTATCTAAGTTACCATTTTGATTTTCGAAAAGAACTTTGGGAGTATTATGAAATATGTAGGATGTTTGATAATGAAGCAAGAAAACAATATGGATTTTCAATTTACGAAAATTTTGACAAGTTATTATATATAATCTGTAATGTTAAATCTCGCCTAGATGGATTAGTGTGTAGTTGTAGCCAATTTTCAGATAGAGAGTTGGATGAAATCTTTGGGGATATTGATTATAGTAAATTATTTATGACTGCTTCAAAAAATATGGAAGTAAGATATTTGACCTCTTCTATACAAATATTAGGGGGTTCTATTGGAATTAAAAGGAATTTGACATATTTTTTACCTGCATCAGAACATATTCTATCTAGTATTGAACAAAAACTAATTTCTTGTTCAAAAAATAAAGGAGACATATTAGAGAAGGAATTAAAAACTATTTTGGAAAATGATTTTGATGTTGATAATGTTTATCAATCTTTATATTTAAAAACTAGTAAAAAAGAAGAACAAGATTTCATTGTTATTTCAGGTAACAATATCCTATTAATAGAATGCAAGGCTAGGGATTTTAAAGAGATTCCGTTTAATCAAAAAATGTCAGAGGAGCGTCGCCAGCAGCTGTTTAAGAAAGTGGTATTGGCAGCTTCTGAACAAGCTGAGAGAGCTAAACAATATATCCTTGATAATGAAATTGCAATATTTACTGATAAAAAGGGAAGTACTGAGCGACTTAGGATTGAAAATATAAAATCTAAAAAAATATATAAGGTAGTCGTAACATTAGATGATTACTATAAATTATCTGAAATGGCAATAGATTATTTTAAAGATAGGAATAGAAATGATTTGATTGACACATGGATTGTAAATTATTTTGATTTCCAAAAGATAATCTGGCATAGTGGAATAGAGAAGATATTTGATTATATATCTTATAGGACATCTGGAATTGAAACTATACGTTCTATTCAAGCTAGTGAGATAGCACAGTATGGATATTATATCAGTCCTAACTATAACTTTATCCCACCTAATGGTTACAATATTGAAGTTAACATAATGGGACGATTTGAAAATTGGTCACTACCTTTCGAAGAAAGTAAAAATGAACTTGTTTTAAACAACACTATATTTAAATATCAAAAGGAGAAACAACTATGATCAACCGTTACTCTCGCCCTGAAATGGCGAACATTTGGACTGAAGAAAATAAATACCGTGCTTGGCTTGAGGTGGAAATCTTGGCTGACGAAGCATGGGCTGAATTGGGAGAGATCCCTAAGGAAGATGTAGCTTTGATTCGTGAAAAAGCGGACTTTGACATTGACCGTATCTTGGAAATCGAGCAGCAAACGCGTCACGATGTGGTGGCTTTCACGCGTGCGGTTTCTGAGACTCTTGGTGAAGAGCGTAAGTGGGTTCACTATGGTTTGACTTCTACTGACGTAGTGGATACGGCATATGGTTACCTCTACAAACAAGCCAACGACATCATCCGCAAGGATCTTGAAAATTTCCTCAATATCATCGCTGACAAAGCCAAAGAACACAAGTTCACCATCATGATGGGGCGTACCCATGGTGTGCACGCTGAGCCTACAACTTTTGGTCTTAAATTGGCTACTTGGTACAGCGAAATGAAACGTAACATCGAACGTTTCGAGCATGCAGCTGCTGGTGTGGAAGCTGGTAAGATTTCTGGTGCGGTTGGGAACTTTGCCAACATCCCACCATTCGTTGAGAAATACGTCTGTGACAAATTGGGTATCCGTGCTCAAGAAATCTCTACACAGGTCCTTCCTCGTGACCTTCACGCTGAGTACTTTGCAGTTCTTGCGAGCATCGCAACTTCTATCGAGCGTATGGCGACTGAAATTCGTGGTCTTCAAAAATCAGAACAACGTGAAGTGGAAGAGTTCTTTGCTAAAGGTCAAAAAGGTTCATCTGCTATGCCTCACAAACGTAACCCTATCGGTTCTGAAAACATGACAGGTCTTGCACGTGTGATCCGTGGTCACATGGTAACAGCTTATGAAAACGTCGCTCTCTGGCACGAACGTGATATCTCTCACTCATCAGCAGAGCGCATCATCGCACCAGATACAACCATTTTGATTGACTACATGCTCAACCGTTTCGGAAACATCGTTAAGAACTTGACAGTCTTCCCAGAAAACATGATCCGCAACATGAACTCTACATTTGGTTTGATTTTCAGCCAACGTGCCATGCTTGCTTTGATTGAAAAAGGGATGACGCGTGAGCAAGCTTACGACCTTGTACAACCAAAGACTGCTCAATCATGGGATAACCAAGTTGACTTCAAACCACTTCTTGAAGCAGATCCAGAAGTAACTTCACGTCTCACTCAAGAAGAAATCGACGAAATCTTCAACCCAACTTACTACACCAAACGAGTGGATGACATCTTCGAACGCATCGGTTTGGGTGACTAACAATAAAACAAAAAAGCGAGATTGTATCTCGCTTTTTATTTGTGCTTAATCTTTTTTCTTGCTAAGTCCATAAGCTGTGAGAGCAGTCATAAGACCAGTAGCAATCAACCATTCTGAACCTTGGCTTCCTGTTTCAGGAAGTTTATTTTCTTTTGCTACAGGAGCTGGACCTTGAGGAAGAGCTTTGTTTTCCTCAGCAGGAACAGATGCTGGAGCTGGTTCATTTGGAATTTCTAGTTTTGGTTTTTCTTCAGCGATAGCTGCTTGACCATGTTCATCACCGACATGAGTGACAGGGTTGCCAACTTCGATCACTTGAGCGACTGGTTCTTGAGCGACAACACTAGTAACCAATGTTTTAACTTCAGATCCATCAGCAGCAGTAGTCACAGAGTAAAAATGGCTACGACGACCGTTGACACCTGCAGTTACTAGACGAGTTTGTCCTTTAGGTAGTGAAGGAGTCTCGCGAGTGATGGTTGTAAATGGAATTTCTTCATCTTCGATGACTACTCGAGGTTTATTTACAACAGGAGCTTGACCTTTTTCGTCTCCTACATGTGTTGTTAATGTTCCAACTTCGACAACTTGATTGACAGCTTCTTTCGTTACTTGTCTTTCAAGAACGGTTTCTGTTTTCTTGCCATTTTCAGTTACAACTGAAAGATAGATAGTCCGTTCACCTTTGACACCTTCAGTGATGACTTTCTCTTGTCCTGCTGGAAGGTTAGGATTTTCTTTCTTAACAATCTCAAACGGAATTTCTTCTGTCTTAACTAGAAGCTCTGGTCGATTTTCAACTGTAGCAGCAGTTTCACTCTCATCGAGGCTTCCTGAGTGAGTGGCAGCTGGTTTAAGACCAAGTCTAGCAGCTTTGAGATTAGCTACAAGTGTGTCCAATTCAGCTTGTTTATTACGATTGAGGTTGTAGTTCAGAGCGTCTTTAGCAGCCTTGAGAGCGTCGAGACTTTCTGTACTGTATCCTTCTAAGTTTTCAGGGATTTGAGCAAGTTCTTCGCGTAGCGCTTTGTAGTCAGCACGGAAGTAGTCCTTGTTGTGGTCTGCAAAGGCAGTCATGAGTTCAAAGATTTCTTCTTCCTTGTATTCTGCGCTTGGTCTATCAGCCCAGATAGCTAACATACTACCAACAGTAGGTAGATCAACTTCAGGATATTTAGTTGATGCTAACTGGTTAAATGGAGTTTTTTCAGTATTTTCAATAGCTTTCTTGAGGAAGCCACCGCCATCTTCTGGTTTTTGACCGAGAATGTAGTACCAATCTCCATTTGTGTTAAGGAATTTATAACCTTTGCTTGCTAGATATTGAGGAGACGCAAGGTTGTAACCCCACCATCCTTTAGACCAGTAAGAAATGATAACGTCTTTATCAAACTCAACATCATCCTTGTCTTCGTAGTAGAAGCCATCGTTAAAGGCCATTGGTTGCAAGCCTTTTTCTTTAGCCATGGCAGCTAGGCTATTAGAGTATTCAGCAAATTTACCGTAGAGACCATACCACTTGAGGTAGTACCAACCTTGAGCATTGGTAGCGTCATTAGCATACTCATCTGTACCATAGTTAAAGATCTTAGTCTTGCCTGCAAAGAAGTCCATGTACTTACCGATAAGGGCTTTTGTAAAGTTCATTGCTTCTTCGTTTTCAAGGTCCATAGTTGTTTTTGAAACCTTGTCAAAGTTGGCTTGAGGGTTTGCGATGCCTAATTTTTCCATAGCGACAAGCATAGCATCCATGTGACCTGGGCTATTGATAGCTGGGATGAGTCCAAGTCCTTTATCCTTAGCATACTGGATAAGCTCAGTGATTTCAGCTTGGTTCAAAGTAGTTCCATTAGGATCATCGTAGTAAGATTTTGTTCCTTCGATGATGGCCTTTTTCACATCGTCGCTTGCATAAGTCTTGCCATTTGCTGAGATACTCATATCATCAAGTAGGAAGCGAAGTCCATCATTTCCAAGGAGCAAGTGAAGGTCAGAGTAACCGAGCTCGCTGGCTTTATCTACGATGCGTTTAAGTTGGTCTAGCGTGAAGTATTTACGTCCAGCATCGATAGAGATGACCTTGTTTTTAGCTAGTTTTTCAACTTCGCGTTTAGCATCTTCTTCTTTTTGAGCTTCTGGAGTGAAGGTCAAGTTGCTAACAGCTTCTTGGAGTTTTGCGATCGCTTGATCAATAGTATCTTGTTGAGCACGGCTGAGATTGCTATCGAGAGCACGAATGGCTTTTTCAGCTTCTTTAACGGCTGCAATACTTTCTTCTGTGTAGCGAGTAAGGTCTGTCGGAACTTCTTTCAGAGCTTGTTCAGCAGACTCGTAATCAGCAGCGAAGTATTCAGCATTTGAGTTTGCGAATTGACGCATGAGTTTGAAGAGACGAGATGGAGAGTAGCGAGCAGATGGAGTATCAGCCCAAGCAGCTACCATACCACCGATAATAGGAACGTCAGCTCCTTCAGTTTTTGGAACAGAAGTAATCGGTGTACTCTTAATACCGTTCAATCCTTGATCAAGGTTGTACCAACCTTGCCCGTCAGCATTACGGCCAAGAACGTAGTACCAAGCATCGTTAGTATTGAGGATTTCGTGTCCTTTTTCAGCTAGTAATTTAGAAGAAGCGACATCGTAACCGCCCCAGCCACCAGTCCACATAGAGACGATGATGTCCTTGTCAAAGGTACCAAAACTTGTATCGCTATTATAGTAGATACCGTCGTTGAAGGCCATTGGTTTTAGACCGTGAGATTTGACGATACGAGCTAGGTCATTAGCATAAGCGATGAATTTGTCATAGCCCTTGTCTGGGAATCCATCTTCTGGATACCATTTATAGGCTTGAAGAACGCTCCAACCTTTGGCATCCGTAGCATCGTTAGCGTACTCATCCAAACCGATGTTGAAGATTTCAGATTTACCAGCAAAGTAGCCCGCATACTTATCAATCAAAGCTTTTGTGAAGGCAACTGCTTTTTCATTGTCAAGGTCGACAGTACGTGCTGATTCTTTACCAAAATAGTTAAAGTTAGGCTTTTCAATACCCAGTTCTTTCATGGCATTGAGGATAGCGTCCATGTGACCAGGACTGTTAACAGATGGGATAAGACCAATACCTTTATCCTTAGCATAGTTAATCAAGTCGGTCATTTGGCTTTCAGTTAGATGATTGCCGTTTGGATCGTTGTAGTAAGCATTTGTTCCATTTTCAACAGCGCGTTTGACATCGTCGCTCGCATAAGTCTTGTCTCCTACAGTTAGGGACATATCATCTAGCATAAAGCGCAAGCCGTCATTTCCGACTAGGAGATGAAGATCAGTATAGCCATAGTGTTTGGCTTTGTCGATGATTTCTTTCAGTTGTTCAGGAGAGAAGTATTTACGCCCTGCATCGATTGAAACGATTTTCTTTTTAGCTAGTTTTTCATTGACTTGAGCTGCTTTCTCTGTAGCGACTACAGGAGCTTCAACTTTAGCAACTTCTTTGTTTTCTTCATTTTCAGATTCTGTTTTCTTAGCTTCTTCAGCTACTTCAGCTGTGACAGGCTCTGCTAGGGCAGGTGCAGGTGTGCCAAGATCTTCCTGTGGAGAAGAAGTTTCCGACGTAGAAGTAGCGGTAACTTGTTCTTCAACTGAAGAGACAAGCTTTGGCTCTTCCGCTGCTGGAGGAGTTTCTGGAACGGTTTGGCTAGTGCTAGCTTGGTTTTCCGCCACAGGAGTTAGTCCGTCTGCTGCCACTACTTGGGCTTGGAAACTTAAACCTATCAGTACCGAGGCAGCACCGATGGCATATTTACGAATAGAGAAACGCTGTTGTTTGTCTGGTTTCATGTGAGACCTCCTTAAGTCGTTTAGTTTGGTAGCGTTTACAAAAACTATTTCCATTGTAAGTTCTGTTTCTCTAAAAGTCAAGACTTTTAGAGAAATAACTATAAAAAATAGAATAACTTATAAATTATGATATATTTTTTAGTTTCTTATCAATTTTTAGTAAAAAAGTTACTAATTATAGTTATATTTAACTAACTGTTTTCAAGAAAGAAACTTGATGTTACAATGGACATGTAAAAAAGCCTGAGACAGG
>NZ_KQ970822.1:0-106549 GCF_001579645.1 Streptococcus infantis | reverse complement strand
CCACAAGTATCTCAGACTTTTAATAATTAGTGGTCACGATCACAAGAGATAAATTTGATTTTGTAGAAATCAGAACGTTTGTAAGTTTCGATGTATTCCAAAACTTGACCAGTTGCTTCAAGCTGAGTTGTCTTAGTTTGGAAAACAGTTGGAAATTGAGTGTCGATTCCTAAAATAGAAGCGGCATGTTTTGGAGTCGGAAATACAATTTCGTTAATTTCTTCAAAATGCTCGTCATTCATGTGAATGTGGTAGTCCAATTTGAAACGAGTATAGATAGAACTATAGTATTCAAGATTTGGATAGTTAGCATTGATGTATTGTTCAGGAATGTATGAACTGTGATAGATATAGGTAACGCCGTTTGTTTCACGAACACGTTCAATCTTATAATAGAATTGATCGCCGCGTAGGCCGAGTTTTTCTAAGTATTTAAGATCGTTCCCGCGTTCGATAGAAAGAACAGTTACCTTATCGTCTTTGGTCTCGAAGCTTTCTACATCAGAAAATTCAACGAGTTTATGCTTGCGAGCACGAGCTACGAATGTTCCTTTACCTTGTTGACGAACAATGTATCCGTCTTTAGCAAGGTCATTCAAGGCACGAACCACTGTGATTGAACTAACATCATACATGGAAATCAATTCTGCTTCAGTGTAGAATTTATCTCCACTAGCAAATTGACCAGAAATGATCTTATTTTTCAATTCATCTTTAATGTATTGATACTTTGGAATTGCCATATTTTCACCTCATTTTTTCCTTCTCCATAATAATTTTAACATAAAAGTAGAAAGATTAGTAGAAATTATTATTAAAAATAAAATAATAGGCTAAGATATTAAGTTATATCAAAGTAATTTGTAGTTTGACAAAGTAAATTTGTATGCTCAAGAAATCCCCAATTTTAAAGGTTTTGAGAAGATTTTTGGAAAATATTCAGTAAAAAAATAGAAAAAAATTGAAGAAAATTTCAAAAAGTATTGACAATATCTCCCTATTAGGTTATAGTTGATATAACAATAAATGAAAGCGCAAACTTTTGCTCTTACAGGAGGAAGAATGACAAGATTTGAAATTGAAGATCATTTCTATCTAGATGGGAAACCATTTAAGATTTTGTCAGGTGCGATTCATTATTTTAGAGTTCCTGCGGAAGATTGGTATCACTCATTGTACAATCTTAAGGCATTAGGTTTCAATACAGTTGAAACTTACGTACCTTGGAACATGCATGAACCTGCTGAAGGAGAATTTAACTTTGAAGGGGATCTTGACTTAGAAAGATTTCTTCAAACTGCACAGGACTTAGGCTTATATGCTATTGTACGCCCTTCTCCATTTATCTGTGCAGAATGGGAATTTGGTGGTTTACCTGCATGGCTCCTAACAAAGGAGATGAGAATCCGTTCTTCTGATCCAGCTTACCTTGAGATGGTTGGTCGATACTATGATCACTTGCTTCCGCGTCTTGTTCCAAGATTGTTGGAAAATGGTGGAAACATCCTCATGATGCAAGTTGAAAATGAGTATGGATCCTATGGTGAAGACAAAACCTACTTGCGTGAGATTCGACGTTTAATGGAAGAACGCGCAGTCAGCTGTCCGCTCTTTACATCTGACGGCCCATGGAGAGCAACCTTGAAGGCTGGAACCTTAATTGAGGATGACCTCTTGGTGACAGGGAACTTTGGCTCGAAAGCCGATTTCAATTTCTCGCAGATGCAAGAATTCTTTGATGAACATGGCAAAAAATGGCCACTCATGTGTATGGAATTCTGGGATGGATGGTTCAATCGTTGGAAAGAGCCAGTTATCAAACGCGATGCAGAAGAATTGGCAGAAGCCGTTCATGAGGTTTTGGAGCAAGGCTCTATCAACCTTTACATGTTCCATGGTGGAACAAACTTCGGTTTTATGAATGGTTGCTCAGCTCGAGGAACCATTGATTTACCACAAGTAACATCTTATGATTATGACGCTCTGCTAGATGAGGCGGGAAATCCTACTGCCAAATATCATGCAGTGAAGAAAATGATGGCAACCTACTATCCAGAGTATCCACAGTTGGAGCCACTCTACAAGGAAAGCATGGAAATGGAATCCATTCCACTAGTCGAAAAGGTTTCCCTATTTGCAACCTTGGATAGTCTTGCAAGTCCAACTGAAAGCCTCTATCCTAAGAAAATGGAGGAATTAGGACAAAGTTATGGTTACCTACTCTATCGTACAGAAGCTAGTTGGGATGCAGAAGAAGAAAAACTTCGCATTATTGACGGCCGTGATAGAGCTCAACTCTTTATTGATGGCAAATGGACTGCGACCCAATATCAGACTGAGATTGGTGAGGACATCTTCTATCAAGGAGAAAAGAAAGCGCTCTCTCGATTTGATGTCTTGGTAGAAAATATGGGGCGTGTCAATTACGGGCATAAGTTCCTAGCAGATACACAACGAAAAGGGATTCGTACAGGTGTCTGCAAAGACCTACACTTCATGCTGAACTGGGAACACTATCCGCTTCCACTAGATAATCCTGAAAAGATTGATTTCTCAAAAGGATGGACAGAAGGACAACCTGCCTTTTACGCCTATGACTTTGAAGTTGAGGCTCCGAAGGACACCTACTTAGAACTATCTGAGTTTGGTAAAGGGATTGCCTATGTCAATGGCCATCATCTCGGACGTTTCTGGAATGTTGGTCCAACCTTATCGCTTTATATTCCGCACAGCTATCTCAAGGAAGGTGCTAACCGCATCATTATCTTTGAAACTGAAGGGGAATATAAAGATCACATACACTTAACTCGTAAACCTACACTAAAACATATAAAGGGGGAAAATTTATGACAATTGTAGGATGCCGTATTGATGGACGTTTGATCCACGGACAAGTAGCAAACCTTTGGTCTGCTAAACTGAATGTTTCACGTATCATGGTCGTTGACAATGAAGTTGTTAACAACGATGTTGAAAAGAGCGGATTGAAACTTGCAACACCACCAGGTGTAAAACTTAGTATTTTGCCAGTTGAAAAAGCTGCAGCCAATATCCTTGCTGGAAAATATGATAGCCAACGTTTGTTTATCGTTGCTCGTAAACCAGACCGCTTCCTTGGATTAGTGGAAGCAGGGGTACCGCTTGAAGCAGTCAATGTTGGTAATATGTCTCAAACACCAGAAACACGTTCTATTACACGTTCAATCAACGTTGTAGATAAAGACGTAGAAGATTTCCACAAATTGGCGGAAAAAGGTGTTAAACTTACTGCTCAAATGGTTCCAAATGATCCAGTTTCAGACTTTTTGAGCTTATTAAAATAGGAAAAAATTTTTAGGAGGTCATTGTTATGATACAATGGTGGCAAATTTTACTTCTCACTCTGTACTCAGCTTATCAAATCTGTGATGAGTTGACGATCGTTTCTTCTGCAGGTTCCCCTGTATTCGCTGGTTTCATTACTGGTTTGATCATGGGAGATTTGACAACTGGTTTGTTTATCGGTGGTAGCTTGCAGTTGTTTGTCCTTGGGGTAGGTACCTTCGGTGGTGCTTCTCGTATCGACGCAACTTCTGGTGCGGTTCTTGCGACAGCTTTCTCAGTTTCACAAGGTATCGAAACAGATCTTGCGATCACTACAATCGCTGTACCAGTAGCGGCACTTTTGACTTACTTCGACGTACTTGGTCGTATGACTACTACATTCTTCGCACACCGTATTGATGCTGCGATCGAACGCTTTGACTACAAAGGAATCGAACGTAACTACCTTCTTGGTGCGCTTCCTTGGGCTCTTTCTCGTGCCCTTCCAGTATTCTTCGCCCTTGCTTTCGGTGGAGAATTCGTACAAGGTGTTGTAAACCTTGTTATAAAATACCAATGGGTTGCAGACGGTTTGACTCTTGCAGGTCGTATGCTTCCAGGTCTTGGATTCGCTATCTTGCTTCGTTACCTTCCAGTTAAACGTAACCTTCACTACCTTGCTATGGGATTCGGTTTGACAGCTATGTTGACTGTACTTTACTCATACGTAACAGGTCTTGGTGGAGCAGTTGCTGGTATCATTGGCACTCTTCCTGCTGACGTTGCTGAAAAAATTGGCTTTGCTAACAACTTCAAAGGATTGTCTATGATCGGTATCTCTATCGTAGGTATCTTCCTTGCAGTTGTTCACTTCAAGAACAGCCAAAAAGTTGCTGTAGCAGCACCTTCTACACCATCAGAAAGTGGGGAAATTGAAGATGACGAATTCTAATTACAAATTAACAAAAGAAGATTTTAATCAAATTAACAAACGTAGCTTGTTCACTTTCCAATTGGGATGGAACTACGAACGTATGCAAGCATCAGGTTACCTTTACATGATCTTGCCACAATTGCGTAAAATGTATGGAGATGGAACTCCTGAGTTGAAAGAAATGATGAAAGTTCATACTCAATTCTTCAACACTTCACCATTCTTCCACACAATCATCGCTGGTTTTGACCTTGCCATGGAAGAAAAAGATGGGATTGTTTCAAAAGATGCGGTTAACGGTATCAAGACAGGTTTGATGGGACCATTCGCTCCTCTTGGAGATACTATCTTTGGTTCACTTGTACCTGCTATCATGGGATCTATCGCTGCAACAATGGCTATCGCTGGTCAACCTTGGGGTATCTTCCTTTGGATCGCAGTTGCAGTAGCGTATGACATCTTCCGTTGGAAACAGTTGGAATTTGCCTACAAAGAAGGGGTTAACCTTATCAACAACATGCAAAGCACTTTGACAGCTTTGATTGAAGCTGCATCTGTACTTGGTGTGTTCATGATGGGTGCTCTTGTAGCAACAATGATCAACTTTGAAATTTCATACAAATTGCCAATCGGTGAAAAGATGATTGACTTCCAAGACATCTTGAACTCAATCTTCCCACGCTTGCTTCCAGCAATCTTCACTGCCTTTATCTTCTGGTTGCTTGGTAAGAAAGGTATGAACTCTACAAAAGCTATCGGTATCATTATCGTGCTTGCCTTGGCTCTTTCTGCCTTTGGTAAATTTGCACTTGGAATGGGCGCATAATTTATGACTAAATCATTAATTTTAGTGAGTCATGGACGTTTTTGTGAAGAACTTAAAGGTAGCACAGAAATGATTATGGGTCCACAGGAAAATATTCATGCAGTTGCTCTTCTTCCAGAAGATGGACCAGAAGATTTCACTGCGAAATTTGAAGCCGCTGTCGAAGGTTTGGATGATTTCCTAGTCTTTGCTGACCTCCTTGGTGGAACACCATGTAATGTGGTGAGCCGTCTGATTATGGAAGGTCGTGACATTGAACTTTATGCAGGAATGAATCTTCCAATGGTTATCGAATTTATCAATGCGAGTCTAACTGGCGCTGATGCAGATTATAAGAGTCGTGCTTCAGAAAGCATTGTCAAAGTTAATGATTTATTGGCTGGCTTCGACGATGACGATGACGATGAAGATGAATAAGGTGTAATAACAGAAATACTGTTAGAACATATTTCATAGAATATAAATGGGAATGGGGCTTACTCCCATTCCCATATTTTAAATAAAAAACAATATAATAATAGATTAGAGGGACTCAATGCTAGATTATACAAAAGAAGAATTGCTTGAGTTGGGGGCAGAAATCACAACTCGCGAAATTTACCAACAACCAGACGTTTGGAAAGAAGCTTTTGAAGCTTATCAAGCACGACGTGATGAAATTGCAGCCTTCTTGCAAGGAATTGCTGACAAACATGACTACATCAAGGTTATCCTGACTGGTGCTGGAACTTCTGCTTATGTAGGTGATACGCTCGTTCCTTACTTCAAGGAAGTTTATGATGAACGTAAATGGAATTTTAATGCTATTGCGACAACTGATATCGTAGCAAACCCACAAACTTATTTGAAAAAAGATGTGGCGACTGTTTTGGTATCATTCGCGCGTAGCGGGAACTCACCTGAAAGTGTGGCAACAGTTGACTTGGCTAAGGCCTTGGTTGATGAACTTTATCAAGTAACTATCACATGTGCGGCTGAAGGAAAATTGGCTCTCCAAGCTCATGGTGATGACCGCAACCTTTTGCTCTTGCAACCAGCTGCTTCTAACGATGCTGGATTTGCGATGACTTCAAGCTTCACTTCAATGATGTTGACTGCACTGTTGGTTTTTGATCCGACAGACTTTGCTGTTAAAGCTGAACGTTTCGACGTGCTATCTAGTTTAGCTCGCAAAGTTCTTGACAATGTGGCAGATGTCAAAGAGTTGGTTGACCTAGACTTTAACCGAGTGATTTATCTAGGTGCAGGTCCATTCTTTGGTCTGTCTCATGAAGCACAGCTTAAAATTTTGGAATTGACTGCAGGTCAAGTAGCGACTATGTATGAAAGTCCAGTTGGCTTCCGTCACGGTCCAAAATCTCTTATCAATGAAGATACTGTAGTTTTGGTCTTCGGTACTACAACAGACTATACTCGTAAGTACGACCTAGACTTGGTTCGTGAAGTTGCAGGTGACCAAATTGCTCGACGTGTTGTTCTCTTGAGTGATCAAGCCTTTGGACTTGAAAATGTCAAAGAAGTAGCACTTGGATGCGGTGGTGTTTTGAATGATGTTTATCGTGTCTTCCCTTACATCATTTACGCCCAATTATTTGCCCTCTTAACTTCGCTTAAAGTTGGTAATAGACCAGATACGCCATCACCTACTGGTACTGTAAACCGTGTAGTTCAAGGTGTTATCATCCATGAGTTTAAATAAAGAGGATAAAGTTATGAGTAAATTAACATTAAGCCCAAATAAACTTGCTTGCATGCAAAAACTCTCTGATGAGAATGGTATCATCTCAGCTCTTGCTTTTGACCAACGTGGTGCTTTGAAACGCCTCATGGCTCAATACCAAACAGAAGAGCCAACAGTAGCTCAAATGGAAGAACTTAAAGTCTTGGTAGCGGATGAATTGACAAAATACGCTTCATCTATGCTTCTTGACCCTGAGTATGGACTTCCAGCGACTAAAGCTCTTGATGAAAAAGCAGGTCTTCTCCTTGCTTATGAAAAAACAGGTTACGACACAACAAGTACAAAACGTTTGCCAGACTGCTTGGATGTTTGGTCTGCAAAACGTATCAAAGAACAAGGTGCAGATGCTGTTAAGTTCTTGCTTTACTATGACGTAGATAGCTCTGACGAACTTAACCAACAAAAACAAGCCTACATTGAACGTATTGGTTCTGAGTGTGTAGCTGAAGATATTCCATTCTTCCTTGAAATTCTTGCCTATGATGAAAAAATTGCTGACGCAGGTTCTGCTGAATACGCTAAAGTAAAACCACACAAGGTTATCGGCGCTATGAAAGTCTTCTCAGATCCACGTTTCAACATCGATGTCTTGAAAGTTGAAGTTCCAGTTAACGTTAAATATGTTGAAGGTTTTGGTGATGGCGAAATCGTTCATACACGTGAAGAAGCAGCTGCTTTCTTCAAAGCACAAGATGAAGCGACTAACCTTCCATACATCTACTTGAGTGCAGGTGTATCCGCTAAACTCTTCCAAGAGACACTTGTCTTTGCCCACGAATCAGGTGCAAACTTCAATGGTGTTCTTTGTGGACGTGCAACATGGGCTGGATCTGTTGAAGCTTACATCAAAGATGGAGAAGCAGCAGCTCGCGAATGGCTTCGTACAACTGGATTTGAAAACATTGATGAACTCAATAAAGTACTTCAAACAACAGCTACTTCATGGACTGAACGTGTAGAAGCATAGATCAGAAATAGAAGAAACGACTTTTGTTAATAAAATATCTATGGTTTCTTGACAAAGGTGTTTGTAAATCATACAATAAAACCATAGAGAGCGAATGCGCTTTCTATGGTTTGTTTGCTTAATTGAATTAGAAAAAGGAGAGAAGGATGAAAGCATACACAGAACGTGTATTTGGGAAAGTTGATGGCAAGGATGTCCTCGCTTACCGTTTTGAAACGGAGGCAGGATACCAACTGGAAATCATGACTTATGGAGCAACAATTTTACGCTATGTAACTCCAGATAAGGCTGGCAATTTTGCCAATGTTATCCTAGGTTTTGACGATTTTGAAAGCTATGTGGGCAATAGCCCTAAACATGGAGCAAGTGTAGGTCCAGTTGCAGGTCGTATTGCAGGAGCAACATTTGAACTCAATGGGAAGACCTATGATCTTGAAGTCAACAATGCTAGCAACTGTAACCACAGTGGCTCAACTGGTTGGGATTCTAGCTTGTTTGAGCTAGTCGAAGTGAATGATAATGGTTTGACTCTTTACACAGAAAGAGCAGACGGGACAGGAGGTTTCCCTGGAAATCTTAAGATCTGGATTAGCTACAATTTGGAAGAAAGTGGTGCCTACGAAGTTAGCTATAAGGTGACAACAGACCAGGATACCTTGGTTAATCCAACCAACCATAGCTACTTTAACTTGTCTGGTGATTTCACTCAGACGATTGACCGTCATGTCTTCCAATTGAATACAGAGGGGATTTATCCAATTGCTTCTGACGGTGTCCCAGCTAAAACTCCAGATGCTAACCGTGATGTGGTCAAACATATCTATAATGGTGCCTTGTTGAAGGATATCTTTGCAGAAGAAGATGAGCAAATCCAACTCGTATCTGGTTTGGACCATCCATTTGCTCTTCCTGCAGGACATGACAATGCTGGATTCCTCTATGACCAAGGTTCAGGTCGCTTCTTGCTCTTCAAGACAGAGGCTCCTTGCTTTGTGGTTTACACAGCAAACTTTGTGGACGAGAGTGTCATCATCGCTGGTCAGCCAATGATTCAGCACAATGGAATTGCTCTAGAAGCGCAAGCTTTACCAGATGCTATTCATAGCGATCTTAAAGATCAAGTCATTCTCAAAGCAGGTGAAACTTTCACCAGCAAAACTCGTTACGAGCTTGTCGTGAAATAACAAAAATTCTCTGAAGTCATTCGATTTCAGAGAATTTTTTCTTATTCTTCATCTGGTGTGAGAATCATCGGAATGATGATTGGTTCACGTTCAGTATTTTCGTAAAGGAATGGTCGAATGGCGTTTACGATAGCGCCATTGACAGACTGGACGCTGGCATCTTTGTTTTTCAAAGCAATACGAATAGCATTGAAAAGGATGCGTTGGCTTTGACGGATCAAGTCACCAGATTCGCGCATGTAGACAAATCCACGGCTGAGAATATCTGGTCCAGATAGGATCATCTGAGACTTGAAGTCAACGGTTGCGACAGCAAGTACAACACCATCTTCAGATAGATCGCGACGATCTTTAAGCACAGCTGCACCGATTTCGCCGATACGATTTCCATCGACGTAGATATCCTGAGCATTGAAATGGCCTGCGATACGGGCAGAGTTTGCAGTGAGGGCAAGCACATCACCATTACTCATGATAAAGATATTGTCCTTCTCTACGCCAGTATCCACCGCTAGCCCAGCGTGAACTTTCTGCATGCGGTATTCACCGTGAACAGGCATGAAGTATTTTGGCTTGATGAGGCGGAGCATGAGTTTTTGCTCTTGCTGGCCACCGTGTCCAGATGTATGGATGTTGTTAATCTTACCATGGATAACTTCAACACCAGCTTCTGAAATGATGTTAATTAATTTGTTGACGCTAGTGGTGTTTCCTGGAATTGGGCTAGATGAGAAGATAACGGTATCACCAGGTTGGAGTTGCACTTGACGGTGAGTTCCGTTAGCGATACGAGAGAGGGCTGCCATAGGTTCACCCTGGCTACCTGTACAGAGGATCAGAATCTCACCCGCAGGATAGTCTTTGATTTCATTTGGTTCGATGAAGGTTCCCTTAGGTGCCTTGATGTAGCCAAGCTCAATTCCATTGACAATGGCTTTCTCCATAGAGCGCCCAAAGACAGCGATTTTACGACCAGTCTTAACAGCAGCTTCCGTTGCTTGTTGGAGACGGAAGATATTTGAGGCAAAGGATGCAAAGATGATACGTCCTTCGATACCTTGGATAATCTTCATGATCGACTGGCCGACAACCTTTTCAGAGTTTGTAAAGGTTGGCACTTCAGCATTGGTCGAGTCAGAGAGCAAACAAAGTACTCCATCTTCACCTAGAGCTGCCATGCGGTGCAAGTCTGCAGGTTCACCAACTGGTGTAAAGTCAAACTTGAAGTCTCCCGTACAGACGATTTTCCCTTGAGGTGTGTGGATGACAATTCCCAATGGCTCTGGAATCGAGTGGGTTGTTCTAAAGAAAGTTGCTTTAAGGTTTTTAAAGATCAATTCCGTGTTGTGGTTGATTTCGTGAAGTGTAGCATTGCGCAAAAGTCCATGCTCTTCGAGTTTTCCACGGATTAAGGCAAGGGCCAGTGGACCAGCATAGATAGGGATATTTGCTTGCTTGAGCAAGAAAGGAATCCCTCCGATATGGTCCTCGTGTCCGTGTGTAATCAAGAGAGCCTTGACGCGGTCGATATTTTCTACAATATAAGAGTAATCAGGGATAACGTAGTCGATACCAAGCAGGTCATCCTCAGGGAATTTAATTCCTGCATCAACGATGATAATTTCGTCTTGATATTCGATTCCGTATGTATTTTTACCGATTTCTCCTAGACCACCAATAGCAAAAACGCCAACTTCTTCTGGTTTAAGAGTGTAGGCCATATTAGAACTCCGTAATTTCGAATGCGCCAGTTTCTTTTTCGTAGTCTAGCAATTTGTCAGACAAGAGTTCGATATACTCGATATTATATTCTGGACGATTTTCTTCGACAAGTTGGCGAGCAGCGATACGTCCTTCAAGTTCTGAACTAGCATCGATGTCTAAGTATAGTGAGCGTGTTGTTTCACGACGTGGGCTGCGGTCTTTTGTTTCTTGATAAAAAACTTTGTAAATCATATGTTTCCTTTCTGCTTTCAGGTCAGCTATATTCAAAAATGCTCAGTTTGAAGCTGGTTTGATTCCAGTTCATTTTTTGTCTTTATTGACCTTGATTCGTTACAATTATCTCAATTATAACATAAAAAGGGGAATTAGTAAAAGCAGGAAACATGAAAGTAAGGAGCTTGAAATGGGTTTCATTTTGCCCTGTATAAGCATTTGAAACCTTAAGATGCAAGTGCTATAATAAAGTTATAAGAGACGTTTCTATATCAAGGAGGTTGAAAGATGAATGACTTATTTACTTTTGCTATCGGTATTCGTTTGGTAGCTTTTATGATTTTTGTTGCCTGTGTTTATGGTGGCAATCTACTGTTTGTTCGGCTGGAACATAGAAAAACAGCTGTACACTGGAAAATTCTCTTTGTAACACTGTATTCCATTTTTCTTCTTCTTGTAACCTATGTGGTCTGGTTTGTATTTTACTTTGGTTTGAATACTTAACTTCAGTTGTTTATTTATATCTGCTGATTGAACGAATATCTGGTATAAAAAGATAGCGAATTTAGTTACAAAAAAATCCACCCCAACTATTAAGATAGGGTGGATTTTTCAACTTTTTCTCAAATTCGGAGTCCAATTTTCCCTCAAACAGAGGTTATATTTTCAGGCCCTATCCTTATTTTTACAGTTATGATTGTTTTGTTCAAAAAAAGAGTTGAAGCATAAAAATAAAACAATACAAACAGATAAATCAATTGGCAATGGTATAGTCGTAATGCTTAAATCGTTGAGAATACTGATCAAACTGTAAGAGATGAAGAAAATAAAATTCATCCTTCTAAAAATGTGTCTTTTATCTAGCATGACTTATCCAAACTTTTTACGGAGATCTTTTCCAATGGTGTAAGCTGCCATAAATAAAGCTATACCCACACCTACACCAAAACCACCCTTGATTTCTTGCAATTCTTTATTAGAAATTTCATGATATTTGTCTAAATCTTTAATCATACTAACCTCCTAAAAAATAACCAGCTGCCAAGCCAGAGCCTACAAGTGCTGTTCCGCCAGCAACAGCTTTCCAAGAAACTGCTACACCAAAGATAACCAAGGGAGCGAGACCACCATCAATATCTGATAATTCATTTTCAGATAGCGATACAAATTGATTGTCAATATTTTCGAAATTTGTCATTGAACTTTCCTCCTTTTTTCTTGTTCACTTTTATATTCGGAAACGAAAAGGAAAAGTTGCGATTTTTTTGAAGATTTCTTTTCACTGTGATTTTTGTTTCAAGACAAAGAAAATTCCCATGTGCCTTCTTTTGTAGTATAATAGTAAGCAGACAAAAAGATAGGAATGTGTTATGAAAGTATTAGCTTTTGATACGTCCAGCAAGGCTCTTTCTCTAGCTATTTTAGAGGACAAGCAGCTTCTTGCCAAGACGACAATCAATATCAAGAAAAATCACAGTATTACCCTTATGCCTGCCATCGATTTTTTGATGGCAAGTTTGGATTTGACACCCAAGGATTTGGATCGAATCGTCGTGGCAGAAGGGCCAGGTAGTTACACAGGTTTGCGAATCGCAGTAGCAACTGCCAAGACCTTGGCTCATACCCTAAACATTGAGTTAGTTGGTATGTCTAGCCTCTTGGCACTGGTGCCATATCAGCAAGAAGAATTCTTCGTTTCCTTGATGGATGCGCGTCGTAACAATGTTTATGCAGGATTTTATGAAAATGCCCAGCCAGTCTTTCCAGAAGCGCACCTATCTTTTGAAGAGGTGTTAGAAAAAGTCAATGATGCTGAGCAGGTAACCTTTGTCGGTGAAGTTGGAGCCTTTGTGGATCAAATCCAAGAACAACTGCCACAGGCTAACTACCAAGAAACCTTGCCAAATGCAGCTAATCTTGCTCTTTGGGCTTGGGACAAGGAAGCAGACTCCTTGCACGACTTTGTGCCGAATTACCTTAAACGTGTCGAAGCTGAGGAAAATTGGCTCAAGAATCACACCGAGTCTGGCGAGTCCTACATTAAACGCCTATGATAGAGATTAAACGAATCCAACAGCAACCTGACTTGGCTCAATCCATCTATGCTATCATGGTAGCTGTTTATCCAGTCAGTCCTTGGACGCTGGAACAAATCCAAGCAGACCTGTCCCAAGACCAAACCTGGTATGCTTTAGCCTACGATGGGGCAGAAGTGATTGGTTTTTTAGCTGTTCAGGAAAATATCTTTGAAGCAGAAGTCCTGCAAATCGCCGTTAAGCAAGCTTATCAAGGTCAGGAGATAGCTTCAGCTTTGTTTGCTCAATTGCCAGCAGACAAGGAGATTTTTCTCGAAGTCAGGAAGTCTAATCAACGAGCGCAAGCATTTTACAAGAAAGAAAAGATGGCAGTCATCGCTGAGAGAAAGGCCTACTACCATAATCCAGTCGAGGACGCCATTATCATGAAGAGAGAAATAGATGAAGGATAGATATATTTTAGCATTCGAGACATCCTGTGATGAGACCAGTGTCGCTGTCTTAAAAAACGATGATGAGCTCTTGTCCAATGTCGTTGCTAGTCAAATTGAGAGTCACAAACGCTTTGGGGGCGTAGTACCAGAAGTAGCCAGTCGTCACCATGTCGAGGTCATTACAGCCTGTATCGAGGAGGCATTGGCAGAAGCAGGTATTACCGAAGAGGATGTGACAGCTGTTGCTGTTACTTACGGACCGGGCTTGGTCGGAGCCTTGCTAGTTGGTTTGTCAGCTGCCAAGGCTTTTGCCTGGGCACATGGACTACCTCTAATTCCCGTTAACCACATGGCTGGCCACCTTATGGCAGCTCAAAGTGTCGAGCCCTTGGAGTTCCCCTTGTTAGCCCTTTTAGTCAGTGGTGGACACACAGAGTTGGTCTATGTGTCTGAGGCTGGTGATTACAAGATCGTTGGGGAAACACGTGATGATGCAGTTGGTGAGGCCTATGATAAGGTCGGCCGTGTCATGGGCTTGACCTATCCAGCAGGTCGTGAGATTGATGAGTTGGCTCATCAAGGTCAGGATGTGTATGATTTTCCACGTGCCATGATCAAGGAGGACAATCTGGAGTTTTCATTCTCTGGATTGAAGTCTGCCTTTATCAATCTTCACCACAATGCCGAGCAAAAGGGAGAAAACTTGTCCACAGAGGACTTGTGTGCTTCCTTCCAAGCAGCAGTTATGGATATTCTCATGGCAAAAACCAAGAAGGCCTTGGAGAAATATCCTGTTAAAACTTTAGTTGTGGCTGGTGGTGTGGCAGCTAATAGAGGATTAAGAGAACGCTTGGCAGCTGAAATCACTGATGTTAAGGTCATCATTCCACCTCTGCGCCTCTGTGGAGACAATGCGGGTATGATTGCCTATGCCAGCGTTAGTGAGTGGAACAAAGAAAACTTTGCAGACTTGGAGCTAAACGCCAAACCAAGTCTCGCTTTTGAAACTATGGAATAAAAAGTCAGCTTGAAGCTGGCTTTTTTGCTAAAATATTTTATAATATGTTAAAAAAGTAAAAGTTTTTACGAATAGAATAGTAAAGGGAGTATTTAAAAGGGAGTTTGTCCATGATTGAAAAACAGGAATTAGGAGAATTTTACAAGGAATTGCGCCTGGCGAGAAAGCTCAAGCAGTCAGATGTGGCTTGTGCTGGACTAACAGCCTCTCAGCTATCCAAATTTGAACTAGGGCAGTCTATGCTATCTGCGGATAAGTTGATCCTAGCGATCCAAGGGATCAATGTGACCTTTGATGAGTTTGGTCACAAGCTCAACAACTACCAAGAATCTCCACATATGCGATTTGGTAGAAGGATTGTGGATCGCTTTGCCCATCAGGATATAGCTGGTTTAGAGCAACTGTTGGAGGAAGTCGAACAAGAACAGATGGCGCAGACCTATCGTCGTTTGAACTCTATTGTGATTAAAGATGCTATCCATTCACTAGATAAAAGCTATCCGCTAGCAGAGGAGGATAGCGAGTTTTTGACCGCCTATCTCTATGCTATCGAGTCTTGGACCTGGTTTGAACTCTATATCTTTTGCAATACCATGCCTTTTTTGAGCAATCAAGACTTGATATTTTTATCAACCTCCTTACTCGAAAAATCAAAGGAATTTAAAGAATTGGCACACAATAGACTATATATGAAAAGTGGCTTTCTAAATATCATCTCAGAGCTTATGGAGCGTAAACTTTTCTCTTACATCCCAATCTTTGAGTCCGAGTTGGAGAGTATGCTCCGTCCGTATGATGTTTTTGAGAAAGTATCATGGCAATTTTTAAAGAAATTGAGTGTTTTCATTCAAACCAAGGGAAGCAATCAAAAAGAGATTGAACACTTTATCCAATCTCTGCAAATATTAGAAAACCCACAATTATCAGCACTTTTTGAATTACGTTTCCAGCAGTATAAAATACTTATCGATGGGCTAGAAATGGAATGATAATAACCCACTCTGAAATGAGTAGAAGCATTAGTTGAATTTTTCTTTTCTTCATATCGTTTCCCTCCTTGTTAATAGCATCTTTATTATATCAGTGAAAAAGTCAAATCCATAAAAATCGCAAATGTGAAATTTCCATAAGAAAAAATATCAAATATGCGATTTTTTAAAATAGACTGATTTCCGTGCTATACTATTCTTGTAAAGTATTTGAAGCAAATCCTAGGTCGCAGAAGTGGTTTACAAATAAAATAATTGAAGGAGTGTAAATGATGTTGAATTTACAATTTGCAGAAACAATGGAATTGACAGAGGCAGAATTGCAAGAGGTTAGCGGAGGAGATCTTGTGTACAATGCCAATATCCCAGGTGGTGGAAATTGGGGAGGTATAGGATCGTTTTGGAGAAATTCTAACTTTGCTGATCACTTTTTTTACTTTATAAAAGGTTCTGATCCTGACCGCCGTCGTTATTATTAATATATAATGCCCTTGCCTTTTCTAGGCTACGGGCTTTCTTTATTTCATAGTATAGGAGAAAAAAGAATGAAAAAGATCATCTCACACTACTACTTTTTTGTAGCCATTCTACTTGTCATTGTTTACCAGGAGTTCAGTAGTCTAATTTTATACAGTGACTTTGCTGCTAGTCTATCTGGGTTTGCATTTTATCTGTCGGATATGATGCTGCATTTTCTTGTGGTTTTATTTGCTCTTCTTGCTATGATTTGGTCAGGAAGATGGCAACAAATCAACAGTAGAAAATTTAAAGGGTCCTATCTTTTCTATTCTTTTTTAGCTTTTCTTGCTTTATTTATTTGGAATTTCATTAAATTTTTCCTATTCCCACCTACTCAAAATGGACTTGCTTACCAACTCGCTGCTCCGACTTTTACAGGCGCTACGGCATTTTTGATGTATTTTTTCTATCCTGTGATTGCAGGTCCCATTTTTGAAGAGATGATTTATCGTGGATTGGTGATGACGGCCTTGGAAAAAGGGAAAAAATGGGGACTAGATGTACTTGGTTCGGCTGCATTATTTTCAATCTTACATATCAGTAATTATGGTTGGGTCTTGACAGACTTTTTCGTATATATGGGCGGCGGTATTATATTTGCGGTCTTGTTTAGAGTGACAAAGTCTATTTATTGGCCTATTGGACTGCATATAGTCTATAACGGTATTGGGCATCTACTTCCTTTGTTGTTTTAGAGGATTTTGAAGCATTGTAAATAACAAAAGAGAATACTAGTTGTGAAATTAAAAATTCCTGAGTCAGTTCTAATATAGTAAGTTTGTAGCATTGAGAGCTTGGAGCTTTATTTGTTTGTTATTGAACAAGTTCTGGGTTGCAGAAGTGATTTACAAATAAAATAATTGAAGGAGTGTAAATATGTTGAGTTTACAATTTGCAGAAACAATGAAGTTAACAGAGGAAGAATTACAAGTAGTTAGTGGAGGAGATCTTGTGTATACTGGCAATACACCAGGGAGCAGCATAGGAAAATCTTGGCCAATTACTAATTTCTGGAGACCGATTTTTGTCTATGATTCTCCGACTGTTAATCGCCGTTATTGATATTCAAAGCTCTTGCCTTTGTCTGGGCCGGGGCTTTCTTCATTCCATAGTATAGGAGAAAAAAGAATGAAAAAGATAATCTCACACTACTACTTTTTTATAGCCATGCTACTTGTTATTGTTTACCAGTACTTCAGTGGTCTGGTTTTAAACAATGATTTTACTGCTGGTCTATCTAAATTCGGCTATTATTTTTCGGATATGATGTTGAACTTTCTTGTGGTTCTGCTTGTTTTTATTTTTATGGTAGGGGCAGGAAAATGGCAACAAATCAACAGTAGAGAATTTAAATGGTCCTATCTTTTCTATTCTTTTTTAGCTTTTCTTGCTTTATTTATTTGGAATTTTGTTACATTTTTCCTATTCCCACCTACCCAAAATGGACTTGCTTACCAACTCGCTGTTCCGACTTTTACAGGCGCTACAGCATTTTTGATGTATTTTTTCTATCCTGTGATTGCAGGTCCCATTTTTGAAGAGATGATTTATCGTGGATTGGTGATGACCGCTTTGGAAAAAGGGAAAAAATGGGGACTGGATGTGCTTGGTTCGGCTACTTTATTTGGAATTCTGCATATTAGTGATTATGGTTGGGTCTTGACAGACTTTTTCGTATATATGGGTGGCGGTATCATATTTGCGGTCTTGTTTAGAGTAACAAAGTCTATTTATTGGCCTATTGGACTACATATAGTCTATAACGGTATCGGGCATATACTTCCTTTGTTATTTTAGAGGATTTTGAGAATCATAAATCAAGTGAAGAGTCCTCGTCGTGGTGCTTTTGCTTAGGCTGGAGAAATAGTAGGTGGATTGTTTAGCTGTCGTAGAAGATAGGATACTATAGGAGTTGATTCAATGAAGAAAATGAAAGAAATGAAATTTCACCTAGCAACTGGCTTGTTGCTTTTGACCTATTACCTCATTTTTAATGTTATACCAGACTTAGATTTTACTGTAGCTTTGTCTGATGAGATCTACTATGTGTTCCAGGTTTTATTAGTACTTATCCTGGGAACTGTAGCTACAATTATTTTTTTCAAAAGTGAACATTGGAAAGAGTATGGTCGTTTCCAGTTTCGTTGGTCTTACCTAGGTGTTTTCTTTCTTTCTTTTTTCTTATTATTTGTGTGGGCAAATCTAGCAACTCGTATCTTTCCTCGTACGCAAAATGGAAGTACGGTAGTGGAAGTAGCCACCAGTTTGACAGGAATTAGCTATTTTATTACGCGTGTACTTTACGGTAGCCTTATCGCACCTGTAGCAGAAGAAATCGTGTGTCGTGGTTTTTTGATGACAAGCTTGTCTAAATTTAAAAACTACTATATTGATGTTCTTGTTTCTGCTGCCATATTTGGCGCTATGCATGTTTTACAGCATGGTTGGATAACGACAGATTTCATACTCTACTTTGTAATGGGCTTGATATTTTGCATGATGTTTCGCTGTACACGCTCTATTTATTGGACCATAGCTTTACATGCTTCATGGAATACCTTCTTGCTTATTGTTAGTTTATTGGTGTTTGGATTTTAGAAGGGTGATATATGAAAAAGATAATCTCACGTTACTACTTGTTTGTAGCTATTCTACTTATCATTGCGGACCAGTTCTTCATCCGTCTGGTTTTACACAGCGACTTGACTGCTGGTCTATCTGATTTTGGCTATTATTTTTCGGATATGATGTTGAATTTTCTTGTGGTTTTGCTTGCTCTTGTTGCCATGATTTGGTCAGGAAAATGGCAACAAATCAATAGCAGAAAATTTAAAGTGTCCTATCTTTTCTATTCCTTTTTAGCTCTTCTAGCTTTTTTTGTTTGGAATTTCGTTACATTTTTTATTTTCCCGTCCACCCAAAATGAAATTTCTTATCAACTGGATGTTCCTACTTTTACAGGTCCTACTGCATTTTTGATGTATTTTTTCTATCCAGTGATTGCAGGTCCCATTTTTGAAGAGATGATCTATCGTGGATTGGTGATGACCGCTTTGGAAAAAGGGAAAAAATGGGGACTGGATGTGCTCGGTTCGGCTACTTTATTTGGAATTCTGCATATCAGTAGTCATGGTTGGGTCTTGACAGACTTTTTCGTATATATGGGTGGTGGTCTAATAATGGCAGTCTTTTTTAGAGTGACAAAGTCTATTTATTGGTCTATTGGACTGCATATAGTTGATAATGCCATTGGTCAAATTCTGCCCTTGTTATTTTAGTGGATTTTGAGAATTGTAAATAAAGGGATGAGTCCTAATCGTGGTGTTTCTGATTGGATAAAAGGGATTTGGGTAAGTTTAGCTGGAAGATGGTGTAACTAAAACTTAAAAGGATCAACGATGAAAAAGAAAGATAAGAAATTCTACTTGTCAACTGTTTTGATAATAGTCACCTATTACTTGATTTTTAATTTTGTAGCAAGGTTAGAATTTGTTAACCAATTATCAGATTTTGGATTTTATGGCTTACAAATTTTATTGATAGCTCTTGAGGGGATTGCTGCTACAGTGGTTCTTGTAAAGAGTCAAGGTTGGAAAGAATGCGGTCGCTTCCAGTTCCGTTGGGCTTATCTGGGTGTCTTCTTTCTTTTCTTTATACTGATGTTTGTGTGGGTAAATATAACGACTCTGATTTTTCCTAGCACGCAAAATGGGAGCGAAATGATGAAAGAAGCTGCTAATTTGACAGGAATTAGTTACTTTATTATGCGCATTCTCTATGGCAGTCTCATTGCTCCTATCGTTGAAGAGTTAGTTTTTCGTGGGCTTCTGATGACGGCATTGTCCAAATTTAAAAAGTATTATGTTGATGTCGTCGTTTCCTCCACACTCTTTAGTCTTATCCATGTTTTACAATATGGATGGATGTTAACAGACTTCATCGTTTATGCAGGAGCAGGTCTCTTGTTTTGTATGCTATTTCGTTATACTCGTTCAGTTTATTGGCCAATGGCCCTTCATATCTTGTGGAATACATTTTTAATCGTTGTTAGTTTATTGGTATTTGGGTATTAAATCTAAAATAGTTTATAAGTTGTATCATGAGACTGGCCTCCCAGTCTTTTTCTGTTCTTGTCAATCAGCAGACTTTTTTCTATTTTACGAATATGTTATAATAATGTTTGCTGTGACTGTTTGAAAAGCAGTCGCTGAAGGAATGATTAGTGAGGAAGTCAATGAAAGAAAAAGGATTTTGGGAGGGTGTGCAGGCTGCGGTGCCGACGGCTCTGGGCTATGTTAGCATCGGCCTTGCCTGTGGCATTATCGGTTCGCCCTATGTGACACCAGTAGAAATGGGTCTGATGAGTCTCTTTGTTTATGCTGGGAGCGCTCAGTTTGCCATGATAGCTTTGATTGCAGTTCAAGCTCCAGTAGCTGCTATTGCGATGACGGTCTTTTTGATTAATCTGCGTCTCTTCTTGCTCAGTTTGCATGCATCGACCTATTTTCGTCATACCAGTCTTTGGCACAATATCGGCATGTCCAGCCTCTTGACCGATGAGACCTATGGCGTTTTGATGGGCGAGTTGGTGCATACGGATAAGGTCAATCCTATGTGGATGCACGGGAACAACCTTAACAGCTATGTAGCTTGGTTTTTCGGAACTGTTGTCGGAACTGCTCTAGGTGGACTTCTACCAAATCCAGAAATTTTTGGCTTAGATTTTGCCCTAGTGGGGATGTTTATTGGGATTTTTACTTCCCAGTTTCAGATTATGCAAAAACGGATTCCTTTGCGCAATCTCTTCATCATTCTGGGAGTTGTTGCTGTTTCCTTTTTTGTACTCTTGACAGTAGTGTCTCAGTCGCTAGCTGTTCTGTTTGCGACCTTGCTAGGTTGTACCATGGGGGTGGTCTTGGATGGTCAGTAAGTATATTTTATTAGCAATTGTCTTTTCTGGCTTGGTGACTTGGATTCCAAGAATGATTCCTTTTATTCTAGCCAAGTACAAGGGTTTGCCGCCTATCGTAGAGCGCTTTTTGAAATTTTTACCAGTTTCTATTATCTTTTCCTTGATTCTTTCAAGTGTGGTGACAGGAAAAGTTGGAAGTCTCCCGCAGATAAAGTGGTTAGACTTTTTAGCAGTCTTTCCAACGGCCTTTGTAGCCTTTCGTTACCGTAATCTGGTTGGGACTGTTCTCTTTGGAGTAGTCTTGATAGCAGTCCTACGTTTGGTCTTTTAATCAGCCATAAAGAAAACCTATCACAAATATAGAAATCATATAATAGCATAATTCCTTTTTTTCTGTTAAGATAAGATTGTATTCTATTTTGGAGGAAATATCATGAAAAAAATCGTTAAATATTCATCACTTGCTGCCCTAGGGCTTGTAGCCGCAGGTGTATTGGCAGCTTGCTCAGGTGGTGAAAAGAAAGATGCTGCATCTGGTGAAGCAACATCTGGTAAAAAAGAAATCGTTGTAGCAACTAACGCGTCACCAAAACCATTTAACTATGAAGAAAACGGTGAGTTGACTGGTTTTGAGATTGAGGTTGTTCGTGCGATCTTTAAAGACTCTGACAAATACGATGTCAAGTTTGAAAAGACAGAATGGTCAGGAATCTTTGCAGGCCTTGACGCAGATCGTTACCAAATGGCGGTTAACAACATCAGCTATACAAAAGAACGTGCAGAAAAATATCTTTATGCAGCACCAACTGCTAAGAACCCTAACGTTCTCGTAGTTAAGAAAGATGACAACAGCATCAAATCTCTTGATGATATCGGTGGAAAATCTACTGAAGTCGTTCAAGGAACAACGTCAGCTAAACAATTGGAAGAATACAACAAACAACACGCAGATAACCCAACTGTCCTTAACTATACAAAAGCTGACTTCCAACAAATCATGGGACGTTTGAGCGATGGACAATTTGACTACAAGATTTTTGATAAAATCGGTGTAGAAACAGTTATCAAAAACCAAGGTTTGGATAACTTGAAAGTTATCGAACTTCCAAGTGACCAACAACCTTACGTTTACCCACTTCTTGCAAAAGGTCAAGATGAATTGAAATCATTTGTTGACAAACGCATCCAAGAACTCTACAAAGACGGAACTCTTGAAAAATTATCTCAACAGTTCTTTGGTGGTTCTTACCTCCCAGCAGAAGCTGACATCAAATAAGTTTGTAAATCATCCATTCTCTCGTAGGTGGATGATTTTGTAACTTTTAGGCATATAGTTTCAAACTATATGTCTGCCTATCTAATAACAATTTGCGAAATCAAATAAAGTGTGAGATACTATTACAGTATTATTTTTAAAGGAGAACGAATCATGAAAATTAAAAAATGGTTAGGCGTAGCAGCTATCGCTACAGTAGCAGGCCTTGCACTTGCAGCTTGCGGAAATTCAGACAAGAAAGCAGACAATGCAACTACAGTTAAAATCGCGACTGTTAACCGTAGCGGTTCAGAAGAAGCACGCTGGGACAAAGTTCAAGAATTGGTTGAAAAAGACGGAATTAAATTGGAATTCACAGAGTTTACAGACTACTCACAACCAAATAAAGCAACTGCTGATGGTGAAGTAGATTTGAACGCTTTCCAACACTACAACTTCTTGAACAACTGGAACAAAGAAAACGGTAAAGACCTTGTAGCGATTGCAGATACTTATATCTCACCAATCCGCCTTTACTCAGGTAAAAACGGTGAAGAAAACAAGTACACTAAAGTGGAAGAAATCCCAAACAACGGTGAAATTGCTATTCCAAACGATGCTACTAATGAAAGCCGTGCCCTTTACCTTCTTCAATCAGCAGGTTTGATTAAATTGGATGTTTCAGGAACTGAACTTGCTACAATCGCAAACATCAAAGAAAATCCAAAGAACTTGAAAATCACTGAGTTGGACGCTAGCCAAACAGCTCGTTCATTGACTTCAGTTGATGCAGCAGTTGTAAACAACACTTTTGTTACAGAAGCAAAATTGGACTACAAGAAAGCACTCTTTAAAGAGCAAGCTGACGAAAACTCAAAACAATGGTACAACATCATCGTTGCGAAAAAAGATTGGGAATCATCACCTAAAGCTGATGCAATCAAGAAAATTATCGCAGCTTACCATACTGATGAAGTGAAAAAAGTCATCGAAGAAACTTCAGACGGCTTGGATCAACCAGTTTGGTAATAAACACAGGGAGGTGGGAGAGATTTTTTCCACCTCTTGCTTTTATATAGAGACTAAAGAAAAGGAACATCCACTTGTATTGATTCCAAAGGTACAAGTCCTAGTAGAAAGGTAGAGAGAAAATGGTTTTCCCTAGCCAAGAAGAACAAATTGAAAAGTTTGAAAAGGATCATGTAGCGCAACATTACTTTGAAGTTTTGCGGACCTTGATTTCTAAAAAATCAGTCTTTGCCCAACAAGTCGGCCTTAAAGAGGTGGCTCGTTATCTAGGCGAGATCTTCAAGCGTGTAGGTGCAGAGGTCGAGATTGATGAGAGTTATACGGCACCCTTTGTCATGGCGCATTTTAAAAGTTCACGCCCAAATGCCAAGACTATCATTTTCTACAACCACTATGACACAGTACCTGCGGATAGCGACCAAGTCTGGATAGAGGATCCATTTACGCTTTCTGTGCGTGATGGCATCATGTATGGACGCGGGGTTGATGATGACAAGGGACATATCACTGCCCGCTTGAGTGCTCTTAGAAAATACATGCAGCATCATGATGATCTACCAGTCAATATCAGTTTCATCATGGAAGGAGCTGAAGAGTCTGCCTCTATGGACTTGGATAAATATCTAGAAAAACATGCGGACAAGCTTCGTGGTGCAGATTTATTGGTCTGGGAACAAGGAACCAAAAATGCCTTGGAACAGCTAGAAATCTCTGGTGGGAACAAAGGAATTGTAACCTTTGATGCCAAGGTCAAGAGTGCCGATGTGGATATCCACTCTAGCTATGGCGGTATTGTAGAGTCAGCGCCTTGGTATCTGATTCAAGCCTTGACCAGTTTGCGAGCTGCAGATGGGCGTATTTTAGTTGAGGGCTTGTACGATGAGGTTCAAGAGCCTAACGAACGAGAGTTAGCCTTGGTTGAAACCTATGCCCAACGCAATCCAGAGGAAATCAGCCAGATTTATGGCTTGGAATTGCCACTTTTACAAGAGGAACGTACAGCCTTTCTAAAGCGTTTCTTCTTTGAACCAGCACTCAATATCGAAGGAATTCAGTCTGGTTATCAGGGGCAAGGAGTTAAAACGATTCTACCAGCAGAGGCTAGTGCCAAGCTAGAAGTTCGTTTGGTTCCTGGCTTGGACCCACATGATGTTTTGGATAAAATCCGGAAACAACTAGACAAAAACGGCTTTGATAAGGTAGAATTATACTATACCTTGGGTGAGATGAGTTATCGAAGCGATATGAGTGCACCATCTATTCTCAATGTTATTGAGTTGGCCAAGAAATTCTATCCACAGGGCGTTTCAGTCTTACCAACAACTGCTGGGACAGGACCTATGCATACGGTCTTTGATGCCTTAGAAGTACCTATGGTTGCCTTTGGTCTAGGAAATGCTAATAGCCGAGACCATGGTGGAGACGAGAATGTACGAATCGCCGATTATTACACCCATATTGAATTAGTAGAGGAGCTGATTAGAAGCTATGAGTAGAGATATTATCAAGTTAGATCAGATCGATGTGACTTTTCACCAAAAGAAAAGAACCATCACAGCGGTCAAGGATGTGACTATTCACATCCAAGAAGGGGATATCTACGGAATCGTTGGATATTCTGGAGCAGGGAAATCAACCCTAGTTCGTGTGATTAACCTCTTGCAAAAACCATCTGCAGGTCGAATTACTGTAGATAATGATGTAATTTTTGATGGCAAGGTTACCTTAACTGCTGAGCAATTACGACATAAACGTCAAGATATCGGGATGATTTTCCAACACTTTAACCTGATGAGCCAGAAAACAGCAGAGGAAAATGTAGCCTTTGCCCTTAAACACTCTGGACTCAGCAAGGAAGAAAAGAAGGCTAAAGTAGCTAAGTTGTTGGACTTGGTGGGCTTGGCTGACCGTGCCGAAAACTATCCTTCACAACTATCTGGAGGTCAAAAACAACGTGTGGCTATTGCGCGTGCCTTGGCTAATGATCCAAAAATCCTGATTTCAGACGAGTCAACTTCAGCTCTTGATCCAAAGACAACGAAACAAATCTTGTCACTCTTGCAAGAATTGAACCGTAAACTAGGTTTGACCATTGTCTTGATTACACACGAGATGCAGATTGTCAAAGATATTGCTAACCGTGTAGCAGTGATGCAGGATGGTCGCTTGATTGAAGAAGGTAGCGTTCTTGAAATCTTCTCAGATCCTAAGCAACCATTAACTCAGGACTTTATCTCAACTGCGACAGGTATCGATGAAGCTATGGTCAAGATTGAGAAACAAGAAATCGTAGAGCACTTATCTGAAAACAGCATTTTGGTACAACTCAAGTATGCAGGCGCTTCTACAGATGAACCACTTCTGAATGAATTGTACAAGCACTACCAAGTAACAGCCAATATTCTCTATGGAAACATTGAAATTTTGGATGGTACTCCTGTAGGTGAACTTGTGGTTGTCTTGTCAGGAGAAAAAGAAGCCTTGATAAGCGCTCAAGATGCCATTCGTCAGGCTGGTGTGCAACTAAAAGTATTGAAGGGAGGACAGTAAGATGGCAGAATTGATTAAAGCATACTTACCAAACGTCTATAAGATGGGTTGGTCTGGTCAGGCTGGCTGGGGAACAGCAATTTACTTGACCCTTTATATGACGGTTCTTTCCTTCATCATCGGAGGTTTCCTAGGGCTGGTTGCAGGGCTTTTCCTTGTCTTGACAGCTCCAGGTGGTGTCTTGGAAAATAAAGTTGTTTTCTGGATTTTGGACAAGATTACCTCTATCTTCCGTGCGGTGCCATTCATCATTCTCTTGGCTGTCTTGTCACCCTTCTCTCATCTAATCGTAGGGACAAGTATCGGACCAAATGCGGCTATTGTACCCCTATCTTTTGCAGTCTTTGCCTTCTTTGCTCGTCAGGTGCAAGTAGTCTTGGCAGAGCTTGACGGAGGGGTTATCGAGGCAGCTCAAGCTAGCGGAGCTACTTTCTGGGACATCGTAGGTGTTTACCTTTCAGAAGGTCTACCAGACTTGATCCGTGTGACAACTGTGACCTTGATTTCACTAGTTGGTGAAACAGCTATGGCGGGAGCGGTCGGAGCAGGTGGTATCGGTAACGTAGCTATCGCCTATGGATTTAATCGTTTCAATCATGATGTGACAGTCCTTGCGACTCTCATCATTATCCTGATTATCTTTACAATTCAGTTCTTGGGAGACTTTTTGACCAAGAAATTAAGTCATAAATAAAAAAAGAGCCAGCTGGCTCTCAGATTGAAGAAAAAGTCCGTTGTGGACAATTTTCTTCAATCTTTTTCTTTTATTAGAGAAAATAAAAAAACTCTTAAAAATAGCATGTTTCAGCATTTCTAAGAGTTTTCAAGATGTAGTAACTAAGCTCCTTTAATTACCGAAAGGGTTTGTCAATCTACTGAGAGCTGTGTGGCTCTTTTTCTATCACATTTTGTCTGCAAACTTCTTACTAAGTTTTTGTCCGATCAAGGCACCGAGTAGAGCACCGATAAGGACGCTTGCTACAAAGAGAAGAATGGTAATGAGATTTGGCGCAACCATGATGCGATCAATATAGTTCTGAGATTTTCCACGAGCAACTAGGGTTGCTATGTAAGCTTGAGGTGTCAACCACATGAGTAGGATGGGACCAGTAGTACCAAAAGCAAAAACTAGGAAGGAAAGAAGGTTCTTGACCTTATCTTTGTAGTGTCCAAGATGAGCAATGCCATCTGCTGCAAGACCGCAGATGATTCCTGGAAGAAAGGCACCAGCACCATGCTTGCTTCCGAGGAAAAAGAGAGAGATAACGAGCCCAATCGTAGTAATAGCTCCAAAACGAGGAACCTTTGCTAAAAGTATCATATAGACGCTACCACCCACAAGAGCAGAAAAGGCAGGGGCGTAAAACATATTTCCAGTGTGGTCGACAAGGTTTCCTAGTAGAACTCCTACTCCGATGCAGAGAAAGTAGACAAGGGCAGCTACAAGGGTCGTCAAGATATTCTTTTTCATAAATTCTCCTTCGTATATCTGATGTTTTTCATTGTACCATGCTTGGCTCAGATTGTAAATGCTGGTTTGGAACTAGTATTTATTAGGAAATGTGGTAAAATAGGAAAAAATAAAAGACGAGTGGTAAGAGGATGAAGAATTTAGGAAAAGTTTTTAAAGAGTTACGAGAATCAAGAAAAATTTCCTTGAGAAAAGCAACAGGTGGACGCTTTTCAGCATCCTTATTGTCGCGTTTTGAAAATGGTCAGAGTGAAATATCTGCTCCAAAGTTAATCACAGCTTTGGAGAATATTCATGCGAGTATGGAAGAATTGTTATTTTTGGCGAGAGGTTTTCATCAGGATGCCTATTCTGAATTTAGAAACAGAATAGTTGAGGCTATTGACCCTCAAGATTTGACATCCTTGCGCACTCTCTACCAGAGAGAGTATCAACAACTTCCTTTTTCAAAAGATAGACAGCAACACATTCTCAATGCGATTTTAATAAAATCTTATATGAAAGCCATTGATGAGACGGTTACATTGACCGCTGAGGAAGAAAGAGTCCTACATGATTATCTATTTTCTGTCGAAATTTGGGGACACTATGAATTGTTGTTCTTTTCTTCCTGCTCTCCTCTTTTATCGGTCCAGCTTTTTACAAAGTACACTCGAGAAATGTTGCGGAAGTCAGATTTCTTGCAAGGAGTTGGGAAAAATCGAAATATGATGCACACCTTGCTCCTCAATGGTTTTATGGCCTGTATTGAAGTTGATGATTTTACCAATGCCCTCTATTTCAAAAAACAAATTGAAAAGAACTTCTTTGAAGAAAATGAAACCTATTTTCGAATAGTCTACCTATGGGCAGAAGGTTTGCTTGATAGTAAGCAAGGAAGAGCGGAGGAAGGACAGAGAAAAATGGAGGACGCTGTTCGTATTTTTGAGATGATTGGTTGTAGCAGATCTGCTGACTATTATAGAAGCGCCATGAAGTGTTGAATATCTGCAACTAGATAAAATAACTTGAAACGATAGGACTGTGAAGATACTTATTAGCATTAGACAAATTCTATCGTTTTCGTTATCAGTTTAGTCTGTTGCATATATTCAAAAACGTCTTCTTGTAAGATTCTTGATGCTATACTAGAGCTACCATAAAAGTAGTATGTGAGAAAGAGAGGAATTTATATGAAACTATTACTAAGAAATCAAGCTTACAGAGTTTTGAGTTTATCACGATTTTTCAATGCTTTTGGAGCTTCCATTTTTAATTTAGTGTTTGTGGTCTATGCCTCGACTTTGCCAGAGGCTTCTGTTGCCGTTGCAATGGCGAATGTTGTGATGATGCTTCCAACTCTTTTTACAGTTTTTGTGGGAATTCGGGCAGATTATACCAAGGACAAGGTCAAATGGATGACCTATGTCGGTTTATTTCAGGCGGTTTTATTTTTTCTAGCAGCCCTAGTTGTTCAGCAAGCTAGTTTCTTTGCCTTTTCGACCCTTTGTCTCATCAATGTCATTAGTGATGTAGCTAGTGATTTTGCGGGTGGCTTGCGAATGCCTCTCGTTAAAGAAAAGGTAGCAGAGCAAGATTTGATGGAGGCTTACTCATTTTCCCAGTTTATTACCTATATTTCTGCTATTGGCGGCCAAGCTTTTGGAGTTTGGCTATTAGGGGTGTCAACACAGAACTTTTCGCTCGTAGCGGGAATCAATGCCATATTTTTCCTAGTATCAGCTCTCATTCTCTTTTTAGGAAGGGCTGAATTAAGCTTATCAACTCCACTTGTTGATAGTAAATCACTGAAAAATGAGAAACTTTCTATCAAAGATCAATTTTTAACGATTTATCGAAACTTACGTCTCGTTTTTCTTAAAAGTGGACAGAAAAACTTTGGTTTTATGCTCTTTGCTATCTTGCTTATCAATGCTTTGGGTGGTGCCTTAGGTGGTATCTATAACATCTTCCTTTTAAATCATTCCTTACTGAATTTTTCCTACAAGGATGCATTGTTTATCTTACAATTGATTACCTTATTAGCAGTTATCATCAGTAGTCTTACGGGAAATGATTATTTTGGGAAGCAATCTTTGCCTAAATTGATGATGTGGGTCACATTAGGAGCCAGTCTAGTTGGTCTATCTAATTTGTTAAACCAAGTCTTGCTCGGGATGCTTTTCGTCTTTTTTACCATGTATATCTCTGGTAAAATTTCCCCTAAAATTAGTTCCATGCTGCTGAAAAATCTTGCTCCAGAGGTTCTCTCTCGCACTAGTAATTTTTTAGGTTTGTTGTTTACTCTATCCATACCAGTGGGGACGGCCTGTTTTTCACTGGTGGCGGTATGGGATATACAGTTGACTTGGATACTTTTCGTAGGTCTTTCTCTGATAGCTATTCTTCTGACAAGTCTCAATCTCAAAAATGAAATTTAGGTGTTCGTCTTCTTTTCAGACTGTCCCAATCCCTTCATTTATGGTAAAATAGGACTATTAAGTTATAAAGAGGATTCCCTATGAAATTACAAAAGCCAAAAGGAACGCAGGATATTTTACCTGCTGAGTCTGCCAAATGGCAGTACGTTGAAGGATTTGCGCGTGAAATCTTCAAACGCTACAACTATGCAGAAGTACGCACGCCTATTTTTGAGCACTACGAAGTCATCAGTCGTTCGGTTGGAGACACAACTGATATCGTAACCAAGGAAATGTATGACTTTTACGACAAGGGTGACCGCCATATCACTCTCCGTCCAGAGGGAACAGCACCAGTTGTTCGTTCTTATGTGGAAAATAAACTCTTCGCACCAGAAGTTCAAAAACCAAGCAAGTTCTACTACATGGGGCCAATGTTCCGCTATGAGCGTCCACAAGCAGGTCGCTTGCGCCAGTTCCACCAGATTGGTGTGGAGTGCTTTGGATCAAGTAATCCAGCCACAGATGTGGAAACGATCGCTATGGCAGCCCACTTTTTGAAAGCAATCGGTGTTCAAGGTGTCAAACTCCACCTCAACACTCTTGGAAATCCCGAAAGTCGTGCGGCCTACCGTCAAGCCTTGATTGACTATTTGACACCACTTAAGGAGACCTTGTCTAAGGATAGCCAACGTCGCTTGGAGGAAAATCCTCTCCGTGTTTTGGACTCTAAGGAAAAAGAAGACAAGGTGGCAGTAGAGAATGCGCCGTCTATCTTGGATTACCTTGATGAAGAAAGCCAAGCCCACTTTGCTGCTGTCCGTCAGATGCTGGAAAATCTTGGAGTAGATTACATCATCGATACCAATATGGTTCGTGGTTTGGACTACTACAACCACACGATTTTTGAATTCATCACTGAGATTGAGGGCAATGCCTTGACAGTCTGTGCAGGTGGTCGCTACGATGGCTTGGTTGCCTATTTTGGTGGTCCTGAGACTGCTGGATTTGGTTTTGGACTTGGTGTAGAGCGTCTGCTTCTCATCCTTGAAAAGCAAGGTGTGTCTCTCCCTATCGAAAACGCCCTAGATGTCTATATCGCCGTTCTCGGTGAAGGAGCAAATCTTAAAGCCTTGGAGTTGGTACAAGCTCTTCGCCTACAAGGTTTCAAAGCAGAGCGTGATTACCTCAACCGTAAACTCAAAGCGCAATTCAAGTCAGCCGATGTTTTTGCTGCTAAGACTCTTATCACTCTTGGAGAGAGCGAAGTCGAAAGCGGACAAGTGACAGTCAAGAACAACCAAACTCGAGAAGAAGTTCAAGTTTCACTTGAAACAATCAGCCAAAACTTCTCAGAAATCTTTGCAAAATTAGGATTTTAATAACAGATAAACTGGTCAGGATCTTACTCCTGACCTTTTTCTTTTGCAAAATGACAAAAATCCTAAACTTTTTGACAAAGATACTTGTCAAAAATAAAAAGATGTGTTACAATGAAATCAAGTTAAAGAAAAGTACAGCAGAAAGGAACGATTATGTGGGCATTGGGATTTGTACCTCTTGTGATTATGTTTTGTATCTACCATTCTCAAAAGGTCAAGAAACTAGGGAATAAAATCAAAAAGTTTGAGCGAAAAGAGAAAGGAAATACAGAAATGTCAAGATTATTAAAAGAAATGATTGGGAGAACGCCGGTCATCGTTGGACAATTATTTGGAACAGATAACTGGGAAGTTGTGGATGTTGATGAGGAATGGATCAAGCTACGACGTGTAGATAAAAAGGGAAAAGAAAAATTCAAACTACAACGTATTGAGGATATTCAAACGATTCAATTTGACGGAGAGTAGGTGTGTAACATGCAACTAAAAAATCGTCTAAAAGAGCTTCGGGCTCGCGATGGCCTGAATCAAACTGAACTGGCCAAGCTAGCAGGCGTATCCAGGCAAACCATCAGTCTATTGGAGCGGGATGAGTACACGCCCTCCATCGTCATTGCTCTGAAGATTGCTCAGATCTTTAATGAGCCAGTCGAGTCAGTTTTTCGCTTAGAGGAGGATGAGTGATGAACAAGTATAAAGTGATTTATTATCTATGTATCGTTGTGTTTATCGTGAATCTTTTGGCTATGATTGGAACCCTATTTGGTTGGTTTACGATCGTTGAAAGTAAATATCTCTTCTGGATAAATTTAGTGCTACTATTAGTCTTTAGATGGGTAGAGAGAAAGATAAAATTCAAAGAGCTCGTAAAAGGAGAGAAATGATGTTGAGATATAAACTGCTCTATTATGTAGCACTTGTAGCTTTATTGGTGAGCGTGTTTCTAATTATTGGGACAGACTTAGGCTGGTTTAATCTGTATCAAAGTGAGCAATTCTTTTGGATTTACTTTGGCCTCATCCCGGTAGTTGAATGGATTGAAAAGAAATCAAAAGGTTTAGAAGTTGTAAGAGGAGAAGAATTATGAAAGAATTTTTAGCAGGTTTTCAAGTAGATACTGGAGACAAAGTACTTGCAGGGGTCTGTGCAGGTTTAGGAAACTATTTTAACATCCAAACCAACATCGTTCGTTTGGTGACGCTCTTCTTGTTTCTCTCTTCGACGGAGATTGGGATTATAACAGTGGCTCTCTATGCTTATCTAGCAGGTTGGCTAGGTAAAGAGCCATTAGGAGATGGAGCGAAAAAAGCAAGAAACCAAGCTATTCTCTTATTTGTTGTTTGTTTGCTTTTGGTGTCGCTTGGAGCAGAAGGTTTGACAGCTATTTTTGAATCAGGTAAAGCCTTTGGTCAGTGGTTGGCTGGCTTGGTTTAGAGGGGGATGAAAATGAAAAAGAAACGAGTGCTATATTTCTTATTATTGTTTATATCAGCATTTATTACAGGTATGTTTATGGGACGTGCTTTGGCAATGGGAGTCAGTTTCAATCTAACAGATTTGATTCCTTGGTTTTCTGGCTCTAGTTTATTATTGGCATTGATTAGTATCCTTTTGGCTTTCAATTTCCTAAAGAAAAGTAGGGAATTTCACTCCTTGTATCAAGAGGAAATGGATGATAATCTGAATGAAACCTATTATGTGCAAATGTATCGAAATCTTGAGTTTGGAACAATTGCTTCTAACATAGTTTCAGTTACGACTTTGTTAGCATTTTTTATATCGGCGACTGAAGTGCTTATACTTGGTAATAGTTATCTAACTTTAGCACTCTCTTTTCTAGGGTTGATGTTGCTATTTGTTGTTCAAAAACATCTTTTGAAGACAATTTCTATTGTTCGTCAGTTTGATTTGGCATTTTTCTCCATGCCAAAGGATGTGTTAGATTATGTCAATTCTTACGATGAAGGAGAGCGACAAGCTAATTTGGAACAGAGTTTTCGGATTTTATTCCAATTAAACCAATATATTTTACAAGGTTTGTATATTTTTATTACTATCGTTTCTGTGCTTACAAGAGAAATTCAGTTATTAGCTCTTTTGGCCGTAGCGGTAGTCCATATTTATATCAATGTAATGCAAATACCTATGGTAAAACGTTATTTCAAATAGGAAAGATCACTGAAACTACTAAAGGTTATTGGCTAGTTTAGATAGAGGTCAGAAAATGAATAATAATCGTAGATGGTTGAGAGTAGTAATGTGTATGTTAAGTGCTTTTGTAGGAGTCTTTGCTTACACTCTTAGAGGTATAGTTGAACAGATTCAAATGTCACAAGTCTTACCTACTATTTATGGACTTGCTCTCGTTATTGGAGGACTTTCCTTCATCTTAGCCATGTATTATCTTGGTAAGAGTCGAGAAGTTTATACTCTTTATCAAAGGGGGACAGAGGAAGAAGATAGTGATCAGACTTATGTAAGAGCCTATCGTTACTTGGATTATGGTTCGGTTTCTTCCAATGTTTTGATGATAGCAATGATGACCAGTGGGATTATACTGATTTCTCCGATATTTAAGAATACCTTGCTAATTCTTCCAGCTCTTATTCTATTATGCTTATACATTATTGTTGCCAATTACTTGTTGCGAACTATTTTTATCGTTCGACACTATAAACTGTCTGCTTATTACACTCCAAAAGATATTTTAGATTATCTTAACAGTTATGATGAGGGAGAAAAGCAGGCAGAGATGGAGAGTGCCTTTTTAACTCTGTTTAGGCTGGATCAAATTTTACTGCCATCACTCTATTTTTTATTGATAGTATTATCAGTTGTTTTACGAGAAATACAAGTGGTTGCCTTAGTTCTTTTAGTTGTCATCCATATCTATATCAATGTTGCACATTTACGAAAAACAAAACGTTATTTTAAATAGGAGAATCTTATGAAAACACTTAAAAATATTGGCTGGTATAGTCTTACTTTCTTATCATTTATTATGGTCTATAGTTTTATTCAGGGCGTAGGCTTAGAAGCCATGAAAATGGGTGCGCCTGAATATGTTGCTGTCCCAATTTATGTCTTATTAGCAGGAATTTTCACCTTCGTTACCTACAAGTGGTATAAGACAGGAACCGTTACGATTGAAAAAACAGCCCTCAACAAATACATCTGGTTGCCTGCCTTGGTGTGGGCCCTTGTCATTGTTGCTCAATTCTTTTTGCCAAATGATCCATCAGTCAATCAACAGACGGCAGAACAATTGACTCATAATCAACCTCTCTTCGCTTTCTTCATGATAGTTGTCTTTGCGCCCCTGACAGAAGAGTTAACCTTTAGAGGTATGCTAGCTCGTTATGTCTTCCCTCAACAGGATAACATCAAGCAGACAGCTCTCTTTCTACTAGTAACAAGCATCATCTTTGCCCTCGTTCATTTCCCTGGAACTCCACAACAATTCCTAGTGTATGGTTCCCTCGGTTTGAGCTTGGGGTTGGCTTATATCAGCAAGGGTGGACTGGCTTACAGCATTGCTTTACATGCTTTAAATAATTTAATCGGATTTTTAATGATTCTCATGCTATAATAGACTCAGGAGGAAGTCATGAAACGAGTGATATTATTAGCAGTGATTCAGGCAGTTGTTCTCTTCTTTATCATTGGAGCGCTTGCCTATGCTTTTAAAGGGGATTTCTTTTATAACAATCTAGCAGTTATCTTTGCACCAATTGCAGGTATTATGCGATTTGCGACAGCCTATGCAACGGAGATTGTTCTCCCTAAAAAGGCTGCAGAGATTGCTGAAAAGCGTAAAAAATAAAGAAATACCAAGTAAAATAAGATCCAGCGAATGACTTTGCTGGATTTTTTCATTTATAGCAGGATTCTTCTCAACTTTTCTGATGATTTTCATGAAGAGCCTGCGCTTTTATGGTAAAATAGTAACAGAATAAAAGAGGAGAGAAAACATGAAACGTAGTATGTATGCTGGTCGTGTTCGTGAGGAGCACATCGGACAAGAAATTACCTTGAAAGGCTGGGTTGCCCGTCGTCGTGACCTTGGTGGGTTAATCTTTATCGACCTTCGTGATCGTGAAGGAATCATGCAGTTGGTTATCAACCCAGAAAAAGTATCTGCAGAGGTGATGGCAACAGCTGAAAGCCTTCGTAGTGAATTTGTCATCGAGGTGACTGGACAAGTTGCTGCACGTGAGCAGGCCAATGACAAGTTGGCGACTGGCTCAGTTGAATTGGATGTAACAGCTCTTACTGTACTTAACACAGCTAAAACAACACCATTTGAAATCAAGGATGGCATTGAAGCGAACGATGATACACGTCTACGTTACCGTTACCTTGACCTTCGTCGTCCAGAAATGTTAGAAAACCTTAAACTTCGTGCCAAGGTAACACATTCTATCCGTAACTACTTGGATGAGTTGGAATTTATCGACGTGGAAACACCGTTCCTTTCTAAATCAACGCCAGAAGGGGCGCGTGACTATTTGGTGCCATCTCGTGTTAATAAAGGGCATTTTTACGCTCTTCCTCAAAGTCCGCAGATTACAAAACAGTTGTTGATGAATGCTGGGTTTGATCGTTACTACCAAATCGTCAAATGTTTCCGTGACGAAGACTTGCGTGGTGACCGTCAGCCTGAGTTCACACAGGTCGACTTGGAAACTTCATTCTTGACTGAGCAAGAAATTCAAGACATTACAGAAGGCTTGATTGCGCGCGTGATGAAGGAAACAAAAGGCATCGAAGTGACACTGCCATTCCCTCGTATGAAGTATGATGATGCCATGGCTCTTTATGGTTCTGACAAGCCTGATACTCGTTTTGAGATGTTGCTTCAAGACTTGACAGATCTTGTCAAGGGTGTAGATTTCAAAGTCTTCTCAGAAGCTCCTGCGGTTAAAGCCATTGTTGTCAAAGGAGTAGCAGACAACTACTCACGTAAAGACATCGACAAGATGACTGAAGTAGCCAAGCAGTATGGGGCTAAAGGTCTTGCTTGGGTCAAGGTAGTTGATGGAGAATTAAATGGACCAGTTGCGAAATTCTTGACTGGTATCCAGTCTGATTTGACAGCAGCACTTGATCTTGAAGATAAGGACTTGGTTCTCTTTGTTGCTGATACGCTTGAAGTAGCCAATGCAACACTTGGTGCCCTTCGTGGACGTATTGCGAAAGAACTAGGCTTGATTGATAACGACAAATTCAACTTCCTTTGGGTTGTTGACTGGCCAATGTTTGAATGGTCTGAAGAAGAAGGCCGTTATATGAGTGCCCACCATCCATTTACCCTTCCTCAAGCAGAAACTGCTCATGAGCTTGAAGGTGATTTGGCCAAGGTTCGTGCCATTGCCTATGATATCGTATTGAATGGTTATGAACTTGGTGGTGGTAGTCTTCGTATCAACCAAAAAGAACTTCAAGAACGTATGTTCAAAGCTCTTGGCTTCTCAGCTGAAGAAGCAAATGACCAGTTTGGTTTCCTTTTGGAAGCTATGGACTATGGTTTCCCACCACACGGTGGTTTGGCTATCGGTCTTGACCGTTTTGTCATGTTGCTTGCTGGAGAAGAAAATATTCGCGAAGTCATCGCCTTTCCTAAGAACAATAAGGCAACTGACCCAATGACGCAAGCACCATCAACAGTAGCTCTTAAACAACTAGAGGAACTTAATCTACAAGTAGAACAAGATGAAACAAACGAAACTAACTAAAAAGTGGTACCATTATCTTCGCCGCTTTGCTTATCGAGTAAAGATTTTGCGTGTTTTACAAAGTATCTCTCGAGAAAAATACGATGAAAAAATCTCAGCTTCTCTGGTATATGGTTTTCTATCAGCAGTAGCCGTCAATTTCTTTTTCCAACCAGGGCACGTTTATTCAAGTGGTGCGACAGGTTTGGCCCAGATTATATCTGCCCTTAGTAACCACTGGTTTGGTTTTCATTTCCCGATATCGGTAGCCTTTTATGCCATCAATATTCCTCTCATGATTTTGGCTTGGTACCAAATTGGACATAAGTTCACGATTTTTACCTTTATCACGGTATCCATGAGCTCGCTCTTTATCCAGTTTGTGCCAGTGGTCGTCTTGACAGAGGACCCAATCATCAATGCCCTTTTTGGGGGTGTCGTTATGGGACTGGGGATCGGCTTTGCTTTACGTCATAACATCTCCAGTGGTGGAACAGACATTGTCAGCTTAACCATTCGTAAGAAGACTGGTCGTAACGTCGGAAGCATCTCTTTCTTGGTGAACGGTACAATTATGCTGATTGCTGGAGTGACCTTTGGTTGGAAATATGCCCTTTATTCCATGATTACCATCTTTGTCTCAAGTCGTGTGACAGATGCAGTTTTCACCAAGCAAAAACGCATGCAGGCTATGATTGTCACTAGTAATCCAGATGCCGTCATTGAGAAGATCCATAATAAATTGCATCGTGGAGCAACCATGATCCATGATGCTGAAGGAACTTATAACCACGAACGTAAGGCTGTTTTGATTACGGTTATCACTCGTGCAGAGTTCAATGATTTTAAACTGATCATGAAGCAAGTTGATCCAACAGCCTTTGTTTCTGTTTCAGAAAACGTTCATATCCTAGGCCGATTTGTTGAAGTCGAAAACTAGTCATAAAAAAACGCCAATAGAGAATAGCACCCCATAAGTTAGATTTTTGTTCAACTTATGGGGTGCTATTCATATTTTAAAATTCATCTCTAGACAATTAATAGATTTTTGAGTTCGTCTAATTTCGAATCATTATCATAAATAAAAATGGGAATATTTTTTAAACGAGAGAATTCCAAAGCTTGATTTTCCTCACTGTCTTGAAAAGACTCAATTAATTCTTGTTTCCAGTACTGATTATCCCTTTGCTCTAATCTCTCTCGAATAACGACAGGATGCTCTTTCTTCAATATAATTTTACGGATTTCCAAACCATCAAAAGTAGAAAAAGGTAATTTGACGATTTCCTTCGAATGATTTAAAAGTGTAAAATGTCCATCCAATATTACAACATCATTATCCTTAAATGGATAGGTCGCTAATTCTTGTTTCCACAGTTCTTGATTGTTAGTAATATTTTTTGTAAATTTATCGGATGACTGTATTTTATTTCCTGCTTGACGAATTAGGTCGCTGATTGATAAGGCAACAAATTGCATATCTTTTTTTAGATTTTCTAACAAAGTTGTTTTACCAACACCATGGACACCTACTAATAAAATATATTCCAAACTAGTACCTCCTTATATAACAAAAAGATTGAGGTGGCGCTTTTATCGTAGAATCAAATTCTGATAGTTCGAGATGTTTATTATATTCTTTAAATTTTTTAATCTGAATAGCAAAACCACTATCTCTATCTTTAAAATACTCATAGAAAAATTCTTCTGAAATACCAGATAGGTGCTTAGTATCACTCCATAATTTATCAATATTTTCTTCTAAAATAGTTTCAATTTCGAATTCTCCAACTACTTTACCATATGGCTTCGTTGCGTAAACGACAATAGAGGAAATGTCCGAACGCTTAAAAACTTTCTTTCGATATTCAAATTTTTTCCTCCCCTCTATAATTTCTTCTACGAACTCTGGTTTAATTGATAATAAAGCTTTCATTTATCTCACCCATTTCTAAGATATCTCTAAATTGATTATCCGATAACTCTACACAAGTCCATCGTTGAGCATTAATCCCAACAATATCTCTTAAGTCTCTCCGAATAATTCTTTTGTTCAAAGAGACATTATAGAGCATTTTTATAATATATTTAGGATACTGATTATGCCAAAATTTTTGCAATTCTTCTTGACTGAAAATTGTCCCCCTACCACAATATTCTCGGAAATTATCAAAATTTTCAAAATCTGTTATCTGCTTAACCTCGCTAACAGTACAGATTGTTGAAGCAACTGAGCTAAATTCTGCAGGTATGCCTTCTTCTGCAGTTCTGTATATAACAATATGGTCTCCAGGTCGCATTTCAGGCACCTGTCTAGCAGCACTAATATAAATCTTTTCACTAGAATTTGTTACGGACAAATCCTCGACATAGTGATGTATCTCAGTACGTAATTGAGATTCCGGGAACATCTTTGTATGATACCGAGGAAAAATAGAAAGTAAATATTTTTTCGTAGGGTATTGAAGTGATAAACGAGGGAAATCTCTGTAGATGTCATTAAAGACTTCCAAATTTTTATAATAAACTAATTCTCCATTATTCTTTGTCCCCCATTTCCGAAAACCAAATTTCTCAAAAAGATTAATTAAAGCTGTCTGTTTAGGAAATAAAGTAACATAAGTAAAATCGTGCTTATCATTCAACATTCTTCTTAAGATAATACTTAAGAAACGTTGTCCAAGAACAGTGCCATGAGGATTAATTTTAAAGGTTCCAATTTTCAAACGGCGTTGCATATCAAAAGAAGGAGTAATACTATCATCAGCCTCCTCTTCATCTTTAAGATACAAAAATCCCAATAATTGATTGTTATCTACTAAAACATAGGCGTCTTCTTCGCCTTTTCTACTAAGCCATGAATTGAATCCGGGATAGTCAGCCCTTAAAGAATTAAAAAAAGGATTATCAACATCAAGACTATCAATTCGAACCTTTTGAATCACATCGTTTGTCATAATTTACCTCTCAAAAATTGATATAATTAATTATAGCATAATTTTAAAATGCCCGTTAAAAATAATGTTCACAATTAGAGGGTTGATATCAATTATTACCTTGGGGAATAATTTTTAGCGGTAAAATTTTGTATATGTCTTTCAATATTCATACTAGACTAAAATCAAAAAAACATCTTATAATAGTTAGTTATGAAACTTACAAACGAAGAAATACAAAAAATTGAACAACTCCTAAGAGATTCATCGTACGCCAAATATCACAAACTTATCCAGATGACTATAATTTACTTGTCATGGTTAATGCTATATGGCATAAATCAAGTACCTTAGAGATTCCAAGTAATATTGAATTGGCATCCTACCTTATAGACCAAAAATGACTCCTATTGAACAAGTCTGGAAAGAAATTCTAAAAAGATGTTTTAAAAATAAAGCTTCTCAAACATTGGAAGCCGTCGTTGATAAGCTTCAAGAAGTTATTCAAGGACTGGAAAAAAGCGTTTTAAAGTCCACTGTCAGCAGACAATGGATGAGGCTTCTTTTTGAAAATAATTGAGTATTAAATATCACCCTATAAGTTAGAATTTCTTCACCTAACTTATAGGATGACATTTAAATATTCAGAGTTGGTTTTTATTTTTCAACGATTTCGTGTGCAATCACTTGACGATAGCAGATTTGACGATTTTCTTTGACATCATTGATGATTTGAAGAATCGTCTCAAACGAAGTGCGACCAAGAGCAAGACTATTAATATTGACATAGGCCGCTAGGTTTAATCTTGGATTAACAGAGTCAAAGCTGAGAACAGGGACATTAAGCTGATGTTCGTTGAGGTAGTTACAAACACCTTCAGCTAAGAGGCTATCTGTTGTGATAACAGCATCGGTTTTTGGATCGTATTCAAAAAGTTGTTTGCTAAAATTATATCCCTTTTCTTCAAGGAATTCATCAGCGAAAAAGGTACGATGGCTATCAAGATCTAGTTTGTGTTCTTGAAGGGCTTGCTCGTAACCTCTTAGACGATCCTGGGTAACGTAGAGTTTCTTGGTACCACCGATGAAAGCAATGTGGCCGCATCCTTTTTTGATGAAGTATTCGGCTGCATCAAATCCGGCTTGGATGTTATCGTTATCAACAAGTGGAATAAAAGGTGATAGTGATTTCCCAAGGATGAGGAAGGGAAATTGTTCTTCAGTAACGAGTTTAACCAAGGGGTCATTTTCTTGAGCATACAAGAAGATAAGACCGTCTACACGCTTTCCATAGACCATCTGTGAAATTGCATTTAAACGCTCTTTTTCGTCTTTTCCAGTTGCAATCTGGATGGCATAGTGATTTTCTGAAGCAACTTGTGCAATTCCTCTAAGGACAGAAGGAAAGAAAGGATTTTGATAGAAAACGTCTGAATCATCTGGAAGAACCAAGCCGATAACTTGCGTATAACTGCTAACCAGGCTTCGGGCATTAAGGTTAGGATGGTAGTTGAGTTCCTTCATTGCCTTTCGAACTCGTTTTTTTGTTTCATCGCTAATGGTTGATTTGTTTTGAATAACACGGGTTACGGTTGAGGGTGAGACCCCTGCAGCCTTGGCCACGTCTTTAATCGTAACAGGCATAATAATCTCCTACTTATGGTAGTCTGGATCACGGAAATGCGTTTTGTAAAAGATAGTGACCAGGTATAGAACAAATAAAATGTTTTGAACAGTAATCAAAGTTGCCATATTTTGGCCTAGGAGACCTAGAATCATGGCAAGTAAGGTTGGTAATCCTAAACAGTTCAAAATGAAATGATAGCACTCTTTATAGGTTTTAAATGAAAAGAGACGTGATTTTTTCGTAAAGTAGAGCAAGAGGCTAGAACCTAGAGCGACAATGAAAAAATTAAGCCCAAAGAGGAAGCTAGAACCTAACACAAGAAAGAGGCTAACATAGATACGATTCTGTTGATACCAGTCTTTAGAAATGGCTTGTGTTAAGCTTTCCTTGCTTTGGAAGCTCTCAGTCGTTATCGCGTGATAGCGAATGCTGGTCAATTCTTTTCCTTGCTTGCTGATGATGAGTTTCTCAGGTTCAAAGTTCAGAAGTAATTCCTCAGGGAAGTTTGAACTAGAAGGTTCTCCGATTTGGATAGAAGCTTGATGAGGAGATGAACCTGTATAGCTCAACTTACCATCTACAATCTTTGCATTGGCAGCCAAATCCTGAACCACACTATCCGTCAAAGGAGTGTAGACATCATCGATGAAAGTTTCTAAAGGATAAGTTTCCTGAGAACTGTTCTGGATGGCAATAGGGACCATAGATAAACTAATCAGGAAAATACTGGTAAAAATCAGTTGAAACCAGTTGAGACCAAAACGTTGAGATAGGGGCTTACGAAATCCCCAAATACTATTAAAATAAGAAAATGGATATGGTAACATAAATCTCTTTCTATAGGCATTTTTCTATATGAGTATTATATAGAGAAATGTGTTTAATTTCAAGTGGGGCAGCTACAATGCTGGTTGAAAGTAGGCTTTTAATAAAAATTATCAACTAGCCATGAGGGGATTTTCAATAAATTCTTGTTTTTCATCAGACTATATCAGCATAAGTTCAAAAAAGAAAAAGGGTGGCGGGGGTATATTACCCCTTGTCGCCACCGCTTGTAAGTCCTGAAACGAAGTTCTTTTGTAGGAAGAAGAAGAGAATACAGATTGGAAGGGCGATGAGGATAGCACCTGCTGAGAAGTAGGCGATCTTCATGTTTTTCACATTGCTAACGAAGGTTTGGAGACCTACGGCAACGGTAAAGTATTCTTTCTCACGAAGCAAGAAACTAGAGAGGATGTAGTCTCCGAAAGGTCCCATGAAGGCCCAGAGTGCTTGAACCGCAACCATTGGGCGAACGAGAGGGAGAACGATTTGCCAGAAGCGGCGGAAGTGTCCTGCACCATCCAGTTTTGCAGATTCATCGAGAGACATTGGCACGGTGTCAAAGTAACCTTTCATCAACCAAGCGTTCATAGGGATACCACCACCGACATATAGGAAGATGAGGAACCAGCTATGGTTAAGGGCATTTAACATGAGGGCCATAACGAAGAAGGCAGTCAAAGCGGCCATTGTTGGCACCATTTGGATAATCAAGAAGAAGACCAAACTTTGTTTACGAGCCAAGAAGTTGTAACGGCTGTAAGCATAACCAGCAAGCACGATAATACTTGTCTGAACGACCATTGTGATTAAAGCAATGATCAAAGTATTAAGGTACCATGTACCGTATAAGGTTTCTGTAAAGAGTCCTTTGAAGTTATCAAGACTAAAGTTGACATTGCTGTCGAGTTTAAAGGCCACAACGTTACCAGCCTTGAAGGCAGACATAATCGTGATTAAAAGAGGATAGATAATGACGATTGAAAGTCCGATCAAGTAGAGGTAAGTGAGGGTTTGAGTCAGTCTACGTTTTAGTTTGATTGAGTTATTCATCTTAGACGTCCTCCATATCAAATGCGTGTAGTTTCTTGAAGGCAATCATAGAAATAGAGATGACAATGATTGAAATAATCAAGGTAACGGCAGCTGCCATAGAGTATTGAGGAGCTGTACCGGTTGTCAAACGGTAGATCCATGAGATCAAGATATCGGTTGAACCAGCTCCACCACCGACACTACCAGGACCACCACCATTGAAGAGGTACATGATAGAGAAGTTGTTGAAGTTGAAGGTGTATTGGCTAATCAAAGTAGGTGCCGCAACTGCCAAAATCATTGGGAAAGTGATGCTGCGGAATTTTTGCCAAGCGTTTGCACCATCGATATAAGCTGCTTCATACAAGTCGTTTGGAATAGACTGTAGGATACCGAGAGTAAGGACATAGATATAAGGGAATCCAAGCCAACCTTGCATCATAATCAAGGCAATTTTAGTCCAAGTTGGATTTGTCTTCCAAGGGATGAGAACGCCATCTAAGAAAGGAAGAACCTTAGCAAAAAGTGGCAAAACTTGAGTGTTGATAGCTCCGACACTATCGTTGAACATGTTTGAGAATGTCAAGATAGTGATGAAGGCTGGGACAGCCCAAGGTAGAAGGAAGATAACACCAAAGATACGTTTTCCTTTGATGAATGGTTGGTTAGCAATAATAGCTGTAAAGATACCGAGTACAATTTGCAAAGTAGATGCAGACAAAGCCCAGATAATAGTCCAAGAAAGAACAGAACCGAAGGCTGAACGGAAGGTACTCAAGCTCCAGATATTTGTGAAGTTAGTCAATCCAACCCAGTCCAACAATTTATTAGGTGGTAAATGTTGGAAATCATAGTTAGTAAAGGCGATCATCAAGGTTACAATAACTGGGAAGATGATGGCAAATGTCATGGCAACGTAAGATGGGATAATGAGCAAGTATGGGAATCCATTTTCATAGATACCTTTAATCATATCCTTAAGTGTCAATGGGACAGGGATGCCATTATTGATACGTTTTGCAATCGTATGAGCGTCTTTAATATTGAAAAGATAGAATGCTAGATAAACAATTACAAAGATAGAGTGAAATGCACCACGAATCAACATGAAGAGAGAGTTATCACGACCAGGTTTTTCACCAAGAGTGATCAAGTTGCTCAATTCAGGTGCTGCAAGTGCAATAAAATAGAGGACAAAAACTACTGTTAAAGCAAGGAAGATAAAACCTTTAGCTTTTTGTTTGTTATAGATTTGCCCCAACCCAGGAATCAATGAAAGCAAGGCTGCTTTTTTTGGTTGTTGTTCCATGAGTGCTCCTTTCCTAAGATACGAGCGTTGAGCTCGATGCTAATCAGCAAAGTTACTGAAAACATTGTCAGTATATCTAAAAATCAAGGGAGATGTTTAAATTATCTCCCTTGAAGCAATCAATTAGTTACCAAATTTTTGTTGGATTGTTTCTTTGATCAATGTTACAGCATCATTAGCAGCTGTTTTAGCATCTTTCTTACCGCTTACGGCGTCAAAGAGCATTGTTTTAGCTGGGTCCCAAACTGTTGACATTTGAGAGATGTTTGGCATTGGTTGTGCGTTCTTGAACTGCTCGATAACAGCTGTAGTCAACTCATCTTTTTTACCTTCAGCGTAAGCACGAGCTTCAGTGTTAGCTGGGATTTCGTTAGTTGCATCGTAGAATGCTTTTTGTTGGTCAGTTGAAACAAGGAAGTCTACAAATTTTTGAGCGCCTTCAAGGTTCTTAGTGCTTGATGGGATGATCCAAGCTTTACCACCACCAAAGGCTGCGTAGTTTTTGCCGTTTGGAAGAGTTGGGATAGTTGCAACACCGTAGTTTACTTTAGCATCTTTGAATGCTTGAGCTTTCCAAGGACCATCGATGATAGCAGCTGTTTTACCCTCTTGGAATTGAGTTTGGATCAAGTTTCCAGCACCTTCAGTATCTTGCATACCTTTAGGCCATTTTTCGTACCAAGTTTTAGCGTATTCGATTCCTGCGATAGCACCATCGTTAGCAAGACCGATATCTTTAGGATCTTTACCATTTTGACCGAATACATAACCACCGTTACCAGCAAGGAGTCCGTATGCGTAGTAGAAGTTAGTCCAGTCAGCTAGGAAAGCAGTTGTTTTTCCGTCTTCACCAGCGAAGGCATATTTGCTATCTTTAGCAAGTTCTTCTAGGTCAGCAAATGTCTTAGGAGCTTCTTTCACTAAGTCTTTGTTGTAGTACATAACAAGTGACTCGATAACAGCTGGAGCGCCGTAAACTTTACCGTCAGCAGCTGTTACAAGAGATTTAGTAGTATCATCTGTTTTAGCACCGTCGCTTAGTTTAACTTCTGAAAGTTGTCCATCAGTACCAAGGCTACCTACACGGTCGTATGGTGCCATCATAACGTCAGCAGCTTGACCTGATTGGTTGTCAAGTGAAAGTTTGTCAAGTCCGCCAAGTTGGTCACCAGATTTGATGTTAACTTTTGTACCTGATTCTTTTTCATAAGCTGCAGCAACTTTTTCAGCGTAGGCTTTATACTGGTCTTCAACATAGAAAGTGATTTCTTGGCTTCCTGATGCAGAAGAATCAGCAGCTTTATCAGAAGTTTTGCTTCCGCAAGCTACCAAAAGCAAGCTAGCAAGAGTAGCAGTACCAAGTACAGCAGCGCTCTTCATGAATTTAGTTGACATAGTGTATTCCTCCTAAAGAATAACAAATTTTATAATCTAGGGAACGCAAACGTTTTCCCTTGTGAGACTAGTATAGCACAAACAGAAAACGGTTGCAAGTCTTTTTTTAAAAAAAATTAAAGAAAACTTAAAAATTACCAACAAGTTGCAATTGCTATATATAGTAGAAAGTTCACGATTTATAAACTTTATTCTAAAAAGCAAAGAATAGACAAACGATTGCATCAAAATAAGCCGAATGAAAATCATTTTAAAAATTAAAATATAGGGAATTTCAAAATTTAATCAGAAAAAAGTTGGAAAAAGTTTTTTTACAAACGCTTGCAATTATTTTAGAAATGGGTTATACTTGAGTTGACGCAAACGTTTGCGCATATAAATATGAAACTCTTAACTACAAAACACGCGAGGTGCTATTATGAAAAAACGTCAAAGTGGTGTGTTGATGCACATCTCATCTCTTCCTGGAGCATACGGGATTGGATCGTTTGGTAAAAGTGCGTACGACTTTGTTGATTTCTTAGTTCGTACCAAACAACGTTACTGGCAAATCCTTCCATTAGGAACAACTAGTTACGGTGATTCTCCTTACCAATCATTCTCAGCTTTTGCAGGGAATACTCACTTTATCGATCTTGATATCTTGGTTGAGCAAGGTTTACTAGATGCTAGTGATCTTGAAGGGATTGACTTTGGTAGCAACCCAGAAGAAGTAGACTACGCGAAGATTTATTATGCGCGTCGTCCTCTTCTTGAAAAAGCAGTTAAACGTTTCTTTGAAATCGGAGATGTCAAAGACTTCGAAAAATTTGCTCAAGAAAATCAATCATGGCTTGAACTATTTGCAGAGTATATGGCAATCAAGGAGCATTTTGATAATCTTGCTTGGACAGAATGGCCAGATGCAGATGCTCGTGCTCGTAAAGCTTCAACTCTTGAAAGCTACCGTGAGAGATTAGCTGACAAGCTTGTTTACCACCGCGTAACCCAATACCTTTTCTTCCAACAATGGTTGAAGTTGAAAGCATACGCTAACGAAAACCACATCGAGATTGTGGGTGATATGCCTATCTATGTAGCGGAAGATTCAAGCGACATGTGGGCAAATCCACATCTCTTCAAGACAGATGTCAACGGTAAGGCGACTTGCATCGCAGGATGCCCACCAGATGAATTTTCTGCAACTGGTCAGCTTTGGGGTAACCCAATCTATGACTGGGAAGCAATGGACAAAGACGGCTACAAATGGTGGATTGAACGCTTGCGTGAAAGCTTCAAAATCTACGACATCGTTCGTATCGACCACTTCCGTGGATTTGAGTCTTACTGGGAAATTCCTGCTGGTTCTGAAACAGCAGCACCTGGTAAATGGGTGAAAGGACCTGACTACAAACTCTTTGCAGCGGTTAAAGAGGAACTTGGTGACTTGAACATCATCGCAGAAGACCTTGGATTCATGACTGACGAAGTTATTGAACTACGTGAACGCACTGGATTCCCAGGAATGAAAGTCCTTCAATTTGCCTTCAACCCAGAGCACGAAAGTATCGACAGCCCACACTTGGCACCAGCCAACTCAGTTATGTATACAGGAACACACGATAACAACACTGTTCTTGGTTGGTATCGCAATGAAATTGACGACCCAACTCGTGAGTACATGGCACGCTATACAAACCGCAAGGAATACGAAACAGTTGTACATGCAATGCTTCGTACAGCCTTCTCATCAGTAAGCTTTATGGCTATCGCTACCATGCAAGACCTGCTAGAGTTGGATGGTTCAGCTCGTATGAACTTCCCATCTACTCTTGGTGGAAACTGGTCATGGCGTATGACAGAGGATCAATTGACTCCTGCTGTCGAAGAAACTTTGCTTGACTTGACTACAATTTATCGCCGAATCAATGAAAATTTGGTAGAATTAAAGAAATAAGACATTATCAGGAGACACAAAAAATGTTACCATTAAAAGAATTTGTACAAAACCGTTACAATAAATCTATCGCAGAATGTAGCAACGAAGAGCTTTATCTTGCTCTTCTTAACTACAGCAAACTTGCTAGCAGCCAAAAACCAGTCAACACTGGTAAGAAAAAAGTTTACTACATCTCAGCTGAGTTCTTGATTGGTAAACTCTTGTCAAATAACTTGATTAACCTTGGTCTTTATGACGAAGTTAAAAAAGAACTTGCTGATGCAGGTAAAGAGTTGATCGAAATTGAAGAAGTAGAATTGGAACCATCACTTGGTAATGGTGGTTTGGGACGTTTGGCAGCCTGCTTTATCGACTCAATCGCTACACTTGGTTTGAATGGTGACGGTGTTGGTTTGAACTACCACTTCGGTCTTTTCCAACAAGTTCTTAAAAACAACCAACAAGAAACTATTCCTAACGCTTGGTTGACTGACCAAAACTGGTTGGTACGCTCAAGCCGTAGCTACCAAGTGCCATTTGCACACTTTACATTGACATCTACTCTTTACGATATCGATGTACCTGGTTACAAAACAGCTACTAAAAACCGTTTGCGTTTGTTCGACTTGGATTCAGTTGATTCTTCAATCATCAAAGATGGTATCAACTTTGACAAGACAGACATCGCTCGCAACTTGACTCTTTTCCTTTACCCAGACGATAGCGATAAACAAGGTGAATTGCTCCGTATCTTCCAACAATACTTCATGGTTTCAAACGGTGCGCAATTGATCATCGATGAAGCAATCGAAAAAGGAAGCAACTTGCACGACCTTGCTGACTACGCAGTTGTACAAATCAACGATACTCACCCATCAATGGTTATCCCTGAATTGATCCGTCTTTTGACTGAACGTGGTATCGAACTTGATGAAGCAATCTCTATCGTTCGTAGCATGACTGCTTACACAAACCACACAATCCTTGCGGAAGCCCTTGAAAAATGGCCTCTTGAATTCTTGGAAGAAGTGGTTCCTCACTTGGTACCAATCATCAAAGAATTGGACCGTCGTGTTAAAGCAGAATACAAAGACCCAGCTGTTCAAATCATCGATGAGAGCGGACGTGTTCACATGGCTCACATGGATATCCACTACGGATACAGTGTAAACGGGGTTGCGGCTCTTCACACTGAAATCTTGAAAAACTCAGAGTTGAAAGCTTTCTACGATATCTACCCAGAAAAATTCAACAACAAAACAAACGGTATCACATTCCGTCGTTGGCTCATGCATGCTAACCCAAGCTTGTCTCACTACTTGGATGAGATTCTTGGACGCGAGTGGCACCACGAAGCTTCTAAATTGGAAGACCTTCTTTCATACGAAGACAAGGCTGCTGTCAAAGAAAAATTGGAAAGCATCAAAGCTCACAACAAACGTAAATTGGCTCGTCACTTGAAAGAACACCAAGGTGTGGAAATCAATACAAACTCTATTTTTGATATCCAAATCAAACGTCTTCACGAGTACAAACGTCAACAAATGAACGCTTTGTATGTGATCCACAAATATCTTGACATCAAGGCTGGTAACATCCCTGCTCGTCCAATCACAGTATTCTTTGGTGGTAAAGCAGCTCCTGCCTACACAATCGCTCAAGACATCATCCACTTGATTCTTTGCTTGTCAGAAGTAATTGCTAACGATCCAGAAGTAGCACCACACTTACAAGTGGTTATGGTTGAAAACTACAACGTTACTGCAGCAAGCTTCTTGATCCCAGCATGTGACATCTCAGAACAAATCTCACTTGCTTCTAAAGAAGCTTCAGGTACTGGTAACATGAAATTCATGTTGAACGGAGCTTTGACTCTTGGTACTATGGACGGTGCTAACGTGGAAATCGCTGAGTTGGTTGGCGACGAAAACATCTACATCTTCGGTGAAGATTCAGAAACAGTTATCGACCTTTACGCTAAGTCAGCTTACAAATCAAGCGAATTCTACGCTCGTGAAGCTATCAAACCATTGGTTGACTTTATCGTGAGCGATGCGGTTCTTGCGGTTGGTAAGATTGAACGCTTGGAACGTCTTTATAACGAATTGATCAACAAAGACTGGTTCATGACTCTTCTTGACTTGGAAGACTACATCAAAGTGAAAGAGCAAATGCTTGCTGACTACGAAGATCGTGACGCATGGTTGGATAAAGTCATCGTTAACATTTCTAAAGCAGGATTCTTCTCATCTGACCGTACAATCGCTCAGTATAATGAAGATATCTGGCACTTGAACTAAGATATGAAATTTAATAGTTATTACATATCTAGCAAAAAAGCGAGTTTCAATTGAAATTCGCTTTTTTGAATGTTATGGATTTGAGGTTGACTGGTCTCAAAAGAAAAAATAATTTGTCAATAATTTCTAGACTTAAAAATCAGACCTAGAGGACACTAAGAAGGCTGGTTGTACTACCTTTAAACCTCAGGTTCTTATTAGCTATTACCTCAAATTTCTTGTATTCGTTTACAAACAGTATTATAATAGTATTGTAGTAAAGAAAGAGGGTGTTTTTATGTGGAAAAAATATTTTTCAAAATATAAATGGACTGATTTATTTTGGATTCTTCTTGTAATTTGGTCATGCCTTTATATGGGTAATAGTTTTTCGTTTCCATTGACTCATCAAGAAATCTCTTTTCATGGATGTTGTTATGGGGCCTCGCTTGCCTTATATCACTTGCTATTTATTGATAAATTTTTCATTTCGAATCGAAAATAAATGGAGAGGTCAAAATTTTTAAGACTTTTCGGAAAGACAGTTAAAAATTGTTTTTTAAACCCGCATCTCGAGAAGAGGTGCGGGCTTGGTTTTATCTCATAAACTAGTTTACAGGGCTTTTCCGACTAGAATCTCTGCTTCGATAGTAATCTCAGTTAACTGGCTCCAATCAATCTTGCTCTGGTCGACATGAAAAAGCAGGGGCGTCATGCTGAGCAAGGCTTGGCGTTGCTCTACGGTGATAGACTTGGTCAGGGAAGCGATTTGACTAGATTGGATGCTGAAATGTTCCTGGAAGTGTTCCTTGATATCTTGGTTAGAATAGTCCTTCTTTGTTAGCTGGTTCTGTACCATTTGACGGATTTCCTTGAGGTGGTTTTCAGTTGGGATGACCTTAATTAAGACACCGTCTTTGGATAAAACGCGGCTAAATTCACCATAGTTAGCAGGGGAAAAGACATCAAGCAGGATATCCATGCTAGCGTCTTTTATAGGAAGGCGAGCCAGGTCACCAACGAACCAGTTGACTGCCCAGTTGGTTTCACTTTTAGCAGCGATTTGGACCGAGTCTTTTGAAATGTCAAAGGCGTAAAAGGTCTTGTCAGGGTGCACTTCTTGGAGTTTGCGAGAGTAGTAGCCCTCACCACAGCCGATATCTAAAATTGTTTTGGCAGTTTTTGAACTTGCAATTAAATCAGAGATGGCATCTAGAATAGCTTGGTAAAAGCCAGCTTCTAGGATTTGTTGGCGGTTTTGAAAGTTTTCCTTGTCGTAGTTGGCGGATTGTTTGATTTGAGGGGCTAGATTGACATAGCCGAATTTTGCTAGGTCAAAAGAATGGCGATTGGTGCACTTGAGACTAGATTCTACCAAGGTCAGATTTTCTTGGCAGATAGGACAGGCAAAGGCACTAGCAGAAGCAAAACGCTGGAGTTTGGGTTTGAGGTTTGTATTCATAGTTTAAGTGTATCAAAAGAGGCAAATGAAAGCAACTTTAGGAATAAGTAGATGGGAGATTCAGTAGAAATAAAACTAATTCTCCAATTTATAGAATGAAATTGCTTTTATATCTAAATTGCTATATAATAATGATAAGGAGGAAATAAGTATGTTAAAAGAAGTATTAAGCGTCGCAAAAGTTGCGAAAAAATCATCACTCTTTTTGGGTGGTGTCGCATTTGGTACCCTTGGTTTGAAAATCTTGGCAAGTAAGGAAGCTAAAAAAGGTTATTCTAAAGCTTTGGCTAAGGCTTACAAGTTGAAAGACGAGCTAGATGCATCTGTTTCTGTTGTGAAGCAACATGGAGACGATGTCTTGCAAGATGCCAAATATTTGTACGAGCAAGAGAAAAAAGAAGAGCAATTAGATAGCCTTATAGGTGAATAATATGTCTTTTAAAGTGCTACATAGAGGATACCAACATATCCGACTATCATCTTCTTTTTCACTCACCTTGGATATTCAAGACTATCTTCGTTCCTTGGCGAGAGATGAAAAGGGGATTGAGTCTATCCAGTTTTACATGGATCAACAGCACTTTACTCTACGTATAAAAGAAGGCTTTTCTGTATTAGATAATGCAGAAGCCTTTTTAAAAAGAATTGATAAAGGGAAAGTTTCTGAGTTGATGACTCTTCCCATTCGTAGAGAAGAGAGTGCTTATTCTATTGTTTCAGGTGCAGCGATTAAGCGTGTGCTTTTTCGTAGTCTTGTACCGTTTCCTATTCGCTATATATGGACTTGTTATCAGGCTTTGGGTTATGTTAGAGAAGCCTATCAGACTCTAGCGCGTAAGGAACTAACGATGGAGGTCTTGGACTGTTCAGCGATTTTATTGTCCTTATTTATGAACCAATCCAAGACGGCAAGTAATATCATGTTTATGCTTGATTTGGGGAATCATTTAGATCAGTGGTCTTTGAAAAAAACTGCAACAGATTTAGAACAAAGCCTTCTTGCAAAAGAGAGCGATGTATTCTTAGTACAGGGCGATACGGTTGTTAGTATCAAGAGTTCCGATGTTCAAATAGGAGATGTCTTGGTCTTATCTCAAGGAAATGAAATTCTATTTGATGGACAAGTAGTTTCAGGTTTAGGTATGGTCAACGAAAGTTCCTTGACGGGAGAGAGTTTTCCAGTTGAAAAAAGAGAGTCTGATTTGGTTTGTGCAAATACAGTATTAGAAACTGGAGAGTTACGCATTCGTGTAACCGATAATCAGATGAACAGCCGGATTTTACAACTGATTGAGTTGATGAAAAAATCTGAAGAAAACAAGAAAACGAAACAACGCTATTTCATCAAGATGGCGGACAAGGTCGTCAAATATAATTTCTTGGGGGCTGGGCTGACTTACCTATTAACGGGTTCTTTTTCTAAGGCTATCTCTTTCCTATTGGTCGATTTCTCCTGCGCTTTGAAAATCTCTACTCCTGTAGCTTATTTGACAGCTATCAAGGAGGGGTTGAACCGTGAAATGGTGATTAAGGATGGAGATGTTCTGGAGAAATACCTGGAAGTTGATACTTTCTTGTTTGATAAGACGGGAACGATCACAACTAGCTATCCGATAGTTGAAAAGGTGTTACCTTTTGGAGACAATAGTGAGGAAGATATTCTCAGAATCAGTGCCTGTCTTGAGGAACACATTTATCATCCTATTGCTAATGCCATCGTCAAGCAAGCCGAGATAGAGGGAATTGAACATGAGGAAATGCATGGGAAACTCCAATATATCGCAAGTAAGGGGATCAAATCTCATATAGATGGTCAACCAGTTCTTATTGGGAATTATGTCTTGATGCAGGATGAACAGATTCATATCAGTTCAGAACAAAATGCTTTAATTGAAGAGTACAAGAGTCACTACAATCTCTTATTCTTAGCCTACCAGAATGAATTGATTGGAATGTTCTGCATTCATACTCCTTTGAGAAAAGAAGCAAAAGCAGCCTTGGAGAAACTTAAGGCACAAGGGAAAAAATTGATTCTGGCAACAGGGGACACCTTGGTTAGAACAGAGGAATTAGTCAAAGATTTGCCCTTTGATCAGGTCTATACAGACTTGAAACCTGATGGGAAATTTGAGCTAGTAGAGGAACTGCAGAAAGCAGGTCACACTATTTTGATGGTTGGAGATGGATTGAATGACTCAGCAGCTCTAACCCTATCAGATATCGGTGTGGTGATGAATGAGAGTGCAGACATTTCTAAGCAGATGAGCGATATCTTATTGTTAGATAATCGCTTGGATTTCTTCCAAGAGTTGGATTGGCTATCATCATCTTTGCAAACACTCATCAAGAAGAATATTCAAGATACCGTTATCGTAAATAGTAGTTTGATTGGCTTTGGCTTGTTTAATTGGCTCAGTCCTTCAAATCTCTCTATCTTACATAATCTAACAACCTTACGTATTGTACTGCGTAGCCTGTCTATTAAGGCTAGATAGATATGGTTATCAACAACAAAAAGGAGTTACCTTTCTCGAGGTTAACTCCTTTTTTTATAGGTAAATGTTGAACAGTTTAGTAAGTCAATACAAAATATTTTTTCTTCCCACGTCGGATAACAGTGAGTTCGCTCTCTAACTTATCTGCATCTCCTAAGACATAGTCAAGGTCTTGGATACGGTCACCGTTGACGTAAATAGCTCCATTTTGTACGTCTTCACGGGCTTGGCGTTTTGAGTTAACCACGCCAGAAGACACAAGAAGTTCAACGATGTTGTGATTTTCGTCTGCTTGTACTTGGTAGTTTGGCACGCCACGAAGTCCTTGTTTGAGTTCTTTGACAGAAAGGTTTTTGATGTTTCCAGCAAAGAGTTGCTCAGTGATGTTAAGGGCTTCTTTGTAAGCTTCTTCTCCATGTACAAGTGTTACTACTTCACGAGCGAGGACTTTTTGAGCCAAACGTTCGTGTGGAGCTGCTTCAAATTGTTTGCGGATGTCTTCAATCTCATCAAGTGACAAGAAAGTAAAGATTTTCAAAAAGCGAACAGCGTCAGCGTCCATAACATTCATCCAGAATTGATACATTTCGTATGGAGAAGTCTTTTCAGGGTTGAGCCAAACAGCGTTCCCTTCAGATTTACCAAATTTCTTACCAGTTGCGTCTGTGATGAGTGGAACAGTGATTACGTGACCAGTTTTGTCAGCCTTACGACGAAGCAATTCTGTACCAGCTGTCATATTTCCCCATTGGTCAGAACCACCGATTTGCAGGGTTACATTGTGCTCTTGGTTAAGGACAAAGAAGTCGTAACCTTGCATGATTTGGTAGGCAAATTCTGTGTAAGAAATCCCTGTTTCAATCCGTTTTTTAACAGACTCCTTGCTCATCATGTAGTTGACAGTGAAGTATTTTCCGATATCGCGGAGGAAGTCAATGAAGCTGATGCTGCCAAACCAGTCGTAGTTGTTGACCATGACAGCTTTATTTTCACCATTTTCAAAATCAAGAAAGCGAGAAAGTTGTCCTTGGATAGACTTGACCCAGCCATCTACTGTGTCTTTTGTTTGGAGACTACGCTCAGCATCTTTGAAGGACGGATCTCCGATGAGACCAGTAGCACCGCCAACGAGCGCATAAGGTTTGTGACCTGCTAACTGCAAACGACGACTTGTCAAGATAGCGACAAGGTGGCCTAGGTGAAGGCTGTCAGCAGTTGGATCGTAGCCAGTATAATAAGAAACTTGACCTTCTTCTAGGGCTTTACGCAAAGCTTCTTCATCAGTCGTTTGAAAAATCAAACCACGCTCTTTTAGCTCATCAAAAATGTGCATGTGTCTTTTCTCCTTTATAAAATATTGTTTCTACCTATTGTACCACAAACTTGGTAAATAACCTAGTAAAATCGGGAAGAAAGTTGCTACTCGGACTTTTTTGGAAACGAGTGAAATATGGTATAATAGCACTAGCATATTTTCAAAGAAATAGAATAAAAATCGTTAAGAAAGGGGCTGAAAGATGTCTCATATTATTGAATTGCCAGAAGTATTGGCCAACCAGATCGCAGCAGGAGAAGTTATCGAGCGTCCTGCTAGCGTTGTTAAAGAGTTGGTTGAAAATGCTATCGATGCTGGCTCAAGCCAGATTATCGTTGAAATTGAAGAAGCTGGCCTTAAGAAAATCCAAATTACCGATAATGGTCACGGGATTGCCCACGATGAAGTCGAGTTGGCTCTCCGCCGTCATGCTACTAGTAAGATTAAGAATCAAGCGGATCTTTTTCGGATTCGAACACTTGGTTTTCGTGGTGAAGCTCTGCCTTCTATCGCATCTGTTAGTGTACTGACTCTTTTGACAGCAGTGGATGGAGCAAGTCACGGGACCAAGCTAGTGGCTCGTGGGGGAGAAGTTGAAGAAATCATCCCTGCGACCAGTCCTGTTGGGACCAAGATTTGTGTGGAGGATCTCTTTTTCAACACACCAGCTCGTCTCAAGTATATGAAGAGCCAGCAGGCGGAGTTGTCTCATATCATCGATATCGTTAACCGTCTAGGCTTGGCCCACCCTGAGATTTCCTTTAGCCTGATTAGTGATGGCAAGGAAATGACACGAACAGCTGGTACGGGTCAACTGCGCCAAGCCATTGCTGGAATCTATGGTTTAGCCAGTGCCAAAAAGATGGTTGAGATTGAAAATTCGGACCTAGATTTTGAAATTTCAGGCTTTGTCTCATTGCCTGAATTAACACGTGCTAATCGCAACTACATCAGCCTTTTTATCAATGGCCGTTATATCAAAAACTTCCTACTCAATCGAGCTATTTTAGATGGCTATGGTAGTAAGCTCATGGTGGGGCGTTTTCCACTAGCCGTTATTCACATTCATATCGATCCTTATCTAGCAGATGTCAATGTGCATCCAACCAAGCAAGAAGTGCGGATTTCCAAGGAAAGAGAGCTGATGGCGCTGGTTTCAGAAGCTATCGCAAAGAGTCTCAAGGAACAGACTTTGATTCCAGACGCCTTGGAAAATCTTGCCAAATCTACCGTACGCAATCGTGAAAAAGTAGAGCAAACGACTTTGCCACTGAGAGAAAATACGCTCTACTATGAAAAAAGTGAACCGACAAGACCGACTCAAGCTGAGGTAGCAGACCATCAGGTAAACTTAACAGAAGAGAAGCAGGATTTGAACCTCTTTGCTAAGGAAGCCTTAGACCAGATAACCAAACCAGCCAAACTGCATTTTGCAGAGAGAAAGCCTGTCAGCTACGACCAACTGGACCATCCAGAGTTAGATCTAGCTAGTCTGGATAAGGCCTATGATAAGCTAGAACGAGAAGAATCTTCGAGTTTCCCAGAGTTGGAATTTTTCGGGCAAATGCACGGAACTTATCTCTTTGCCCAAGGTCGAGATGGACTTTACATCATAGATCAACACGCAGCTCAGGAACGGGTTAAGTATGAGGAGTACCGTGAGAGCATTGGCAATGTTGACCAGAGCCAGCAGCAACTCCTAGTGCCTTATATCTTTGAATTTCCTGCAGATGATGCCCTTCGTCTCAAGGAAAGAATGTATCTCTTAGAGGAAGTTGGTGTCTTTCTATCAGAGTACGGAGAGAATCAATTTATCCTACGGGAACATCCGATTTGGATGGCAGAAGAGGAAATCGAGTCTGGTATCTATGAGATGTGTGATATGCTCCTTTTGACTAAGGAAGTTTCGATCAAGAAATACCGAGCAGAGCTGGCGATTATGATGTCCTGCAAGCGTTCCATCAAGGCCAATCATCGTATCGATGACCACTCAGCTAGACAACTCCTCTATCAGCTCTCTCAATGTGACAACCCATACAACTGTCCGCACGGACGTCCTGTTTTGGTCCACTTTACCAAGTCAGACATGGAAAAGATGTTCCGTCGCATTCAGGAAAATCACACTAGCCTACGAGAACTAGGTAAATACTAATACTCTTCGAAAATCTCTCTAAACCTCGTCAGCTTTACCTTGCCTAACTAAAGTTATGCCTACGGTTAACTTCCTAGTTTAGATTTGATTTTCATTGAGTATAAATTGAAGGGAAAATTATGTACGAATATCTAAAGGGTATTATTACCAAAATTACTGCTAAATACATCGTTCTAGAAGTTAACGGTATCGGCTACATTCTGCATGTAGCTAACCCTTATGCTTACTCAGGACAAGTCAATCAAGAAGCGCAAATCTATGTGCATCAAGTTGTCCGCGAAGATGCTCATCTGCTTTACGGCTTTCGTTCAGAAGACGAGAAAAAGCTCTTTCTCAGCTTGATTTCGGTCTCTGGCATTGGCCCTGTTTCTGCTCTGGCTATCATTGCAGCTGATGACAATGCTGGCCTCGTCCAAGCTATCGAGACCAAGAACATTACCTACTTGACCAAGTTTCCGAAGATTGGCAAAAAAACAGCCCAACAGATGGTTCTGGACCTAGAAGGTAAGGTGGTTGTGGCAGGAGATGATCTCCCTGCTAAGACTACAGCTCCATCTAGCAGTGACAACCAAGAACTGGAAGAGGCTATGGAAGCCATGTTGGCACTGGGCTACAAGGCAACAGAGCTCAAGAAAATTAAGAAATTCTTTGAAGGAACGACAGATACAGCAGAGAATTATATCAAGTCGGCCCTTAAGATGTTGGTGAAATAGGAGATTTCTATGCCAAAACGCTGTGGCTGGGTTAAAATGAACAACCCTCTGTATGTAGCCTACCACGATGAAGAGTGGGGGCAACCTCTCCATGATGACCAAGCTCTTTTTGAGTTGCTTTGCATGGAAACCTATCAGGCTGGACTATCTTGGGAAACGGTGCTCAATAAACGACAAGCCTTTCGGGAAGCTTTTCATGACTATCAAGTTCAAGATGTTGCGGACATGACTGATGAAGAATTGGAAGCTTTGATGGATAATCCGGCCATCATTCGCAACCGTGCCAAGATATTTGCGACACGTGCCAACGCCCAGGCCTTTCTACAAGTTCAGGCAGAATTCGGAACTTTTGATGCCTATCTCTGGTCTTTTGTAGATGGTAAAACCATCACCAATGATGTTCCTGACTATGCCCAAGCCCCTGCCAAGACGGCCTTATCTGAGACATTATCCAAGGAACTCAAAAAACGAGGCTTTAAGTTTACTGGACCAGTCGCTGTTTTGTCCTTTCTACAGGCTGCAGGGTTGGTTGATGACCATGAGAATGATTGTGAATGGAAGGGTCTTAAATGATGTCTAACAAATATAAGGGAATTCTGATTTTTTCGATTCTCTATACAGTTCTTTTTGTGTTTGATGGTGATAAATTGCTGGCTTCTGTGATGCCATCTGCCATTGCGAATTATCTAGAATATCTAGTCTATGTAGTATTAGCTCTATATGGCTCTTTCTTGTTCAAGGATAAATTAATCCAACAATGGAATGAGATTAGAAAAACTAAGAGAAAATTCTTCTTTGGCGTTTTAAAAGGCTGGCTCTTTCTCATTCTGATGACTGTTGTCTTTGGCTTTGTATCAGAGATGTTGAGACGGTTTTTGGGACTGGATGGACAAGGTCTAAATCAGTCGAATATTCAAAGCAGCTTTCAAGAGCAACCAATACTGATAGCGGTTTTCGCCTGTATCATTGGACCTTTGGTGGAAGAGCTCTTTTTCCGTCAACTGTTATTGCATCACCTGCAGAAAAAACTGTCAACTTGGCTAAGCATTTTTCTGGTAGGACTTGTCTTTGCTCTAACTCATATGCATAATGTAAGTTTATCAGAGTGGATTGGTGCAGTCGGATACCTAGGTGGTGGGCTTACCTTTTCTATTATTTATGTGAAAGAAAAGGAGAATATTTACTATCCCCTATTTGTTCACATGTTAGGGAATAGCCTCTCCTTGATCATTTTAGCTATCAGTAGTATGTGATGAAAATGCCAGTAATAATAATGAGAAAAAGAGGCTGGGACAAAAGTCCTAGCCTCTCAATTGTCTATGGATTGTCGAGCAAGACGCAGTGGTTGAGTGGGCTCTACTACGCGGATTTCATCAGCTTTTACAGCCCTACTCAACTGTGCGGAGGTGGGACGACGAAATCGAATTCTAACGAATTACCGATTTCTGTCCCACTCTCTTTCTTTGTTATAGTCAAAGTGAATGACTTGCTCCGTTGCATCTACATACGCGTGGACTCCAAAGGGAACAATGGCTCTTGGTGTGGCATGGCCAACATTCAGATTATAGATAATCGGGATATTGTTGTCAATGATATCCAATAGTGCTTCCTTATAGTCGTCATAGAAGGTTTCATCCATAGGTTTTCCGACCAGGAGTCCACTGATGATCTCGAATATACCAGTGTTCTTTAAAGTCCGCAACATCTTTTTGAATTCTTCAGGCTCAGGCTTTTCTTCGCTTGTTTCTAGCAAGAGGATTTTTCCTTCCCAGTCTGACAAGTTAGGGAAAAGTTTGTATTTTTGGCAGAGGTCTGTGCTATCTGCGTACCGAGAGCTATCGAAGATATCGTAGAGGGATTCGAGGCAACCACCGAGAATTTTCCCCTCGAACTGGGCAGTTCCTTGTAACAACTCAAAACCATTATTTACATGACTGACACGAGGTGTTCCCAGAGCCTTGGGACTAAAATCAGTCCGTTCCTCATACCAAACGTTACTAGGGCGAATTTCTGAGATTTTTCCAGTCTCAATCAATTCTTTAAAGTAGTGGAGGCTATATGGCAACATTTCTTTGTCTAATTCACAAATGTCTGCTAGAAATGATTGACCGTAAAAAGTCTTGATTCCTAGTTTATGCAACATGAGATGGTTCATGGTCGTATCCGAGAAGCCAAGAAAAATTTTTTGTTTGATAACCTTTTGTAGTTGGTCATTTTCAAAAAGATAAGGTAGTAAGCGGTAGGTATCGTCTCCACCAATGGCGCATAGGATCATGTCGATACTATCATCAGAAAAGGCCTGAATCAAATCCTCTGCACGAGCTTCAGGATGTTCTTTTACAAAGTCTAAGCCTTTTAGTGAATGAGGTAAAAAGATAGGCTTGAGTCCCAAGTCCTTGAGACGTTGGACACCCAAGTCCACTTCGTGTTTCACAAAGTCCTCTCCGATAATGCCACTAGACAAGCTCACAATACCAATAGTAGAAACCATATCTTATCCTCCGAGAAATAGATTGAGCCTATTTTATCACAAAAGATGAGGGGAAACAACAAGAATTAGAATCAGAAAAAGGCTTTTAGATCAAGAAAGTAAGCAAAAAGCAACCGCTCGATGTGGGCTTTTGAATTTATCTTAATATCTAGCTGGTCCTGCACTTGCGCTCTTGATGTTGAAACGTTTCTTGAGGTAGAAACGTAGGGCAAGGAGAGCTCCTCCAATCACCAATAAAACAAGTGGTGGGAGGCTGATGTTGATGGCTTGTGGAAGGAAATTACTCAAGAAGAGGATGAAGACCCAGGCAAACATGGTTGCTAACATAACCAAAAGTGATTTCCAGAATGGTGGGCGTTGGCTACGGTCAGTATCTGGTCCGTAGTAGCGGTAGATGAAGTGGTAGAGCAGGTAAAAGGCAACTCCACCAAAGGCCCCTACACTGATAAGTGTTACCAATCCGTAGGCCACAGGTTGGTTTGAGAAGAAGCTCATCAAGGCGCTAACTACTGCAAATAATCCTGTGATGAAAAGGGCTGAATCCAACATCATCAATTTTGGATCGTCGTTTTCTTTTGGATGTTCTTTTTCGTATTGCTCTTTTTCGCTGAAGCTATGAGCCCAGTGAGTTGGTGCTCCGTAGATAGAACGTGCTGTCACTCCCTTTGGTTGCTCTTCAAGGATATGAGGAATGACTTCTTCAAGGATAGCCTTGATTTCAGCATCTGTTTTGCCGTCCTTGAGAAATTGCTGGGTTGCAATATGGATAAATTCCTGGTTTTTCTTTGTTAATTCTTTTAAATCAATCTGTGACATAATAACTCCTGTTTAGAACCATTTTTTATGGATGAGGTAAAGAGTGAGGGAAACACTCATAGCAAAGGCGATAAAGACGATGAGCCAGAAAGCGTGCGGTTCTCCGTTTAAAGGAATTTCATTATCCTTAAAGTTCATTCCGTAGGCTGAGAAAATCATGGTCGGCACAGACATAACGATGGTCACGAGGGCCAAGGTTTTCATGATATTGTTCTGGTTGTTTGAAATGATAGAGGCAAAGGTCTCTGTCATAGAATGAAGGACGTTTCCATAGATATCCGCCATCTCGATGGCCTGTTGCGTTTCAATCAAGGTATCTTCCAGTAAGTCTTCATCTTCGAGGTATTTCTTGATATTGCTAGTCGCACTGGTCAATTTTTTAATCACGCGCTCATTTGTTTTCAGAGAAGCTTTGAAGTAGACGATGGTCTTTTCCAACTCCATGAGTTCGATCAATTCTTCGTTTCGAGTAGATTTGTGAAGTTGACTCTCAATCTGCTCACTCTTACGTTCGATTGAACGGAGGGCGGTTAGGTAAATCTCCGCATTGCGGTATAGGATTTGGAAGATGAAGCGCGAACGCATGAAGGTATAGAAATTTCGAAGCCTACGATTGATAAAGACATCAAGAAGTGGTAGAGGCTCCAAACAAGTGGTAATAATAGCCTCTTCTGTGAGGATAATCCCCAAGGGAATGGTCACGTAGTAGGTCTGGTTGTTTCTTTCCTCTGTGATTGGGACGTCTACGATAATCAAGGTGTACTCATCTTCGATGGTGATACGTGACATCTCTTCCGCATCGAGCGGTGCACGGAGATCGGCGATATCAATATCAAAGGCCGAGGCGATTTCCATCGATTCGCTTTGAGTAGGATTGACGAGATTGATCCAAGTGCCCGGCTGGAGCGTATCGATCTCTTTAAATTCAGTTGTCGTTGAGAGAAAGACTTGTTTCATATCTCCGATCCTTTCCTAATCTATTCTGTGTTAATACTCTTCGAAAATCAAATTCAAACCGCGTCAACGTCGCCTTGCCGTACTCAAGTACAGCCTGCAGCTAGTTTCCTAGTTTGCTCTTTGATTTTCATTGAGTATAAAGTGATTTTTGACACCGTACTATTATACTACAAAATCGGCTTTTTTGGTAATAGAATTTCACTTTTTTTGGTATAATGGAAAGCAACAATGGACTAGAAAGAAGTAACATGCAAGATAAGATTGTCATCCATGGGGCACGCGCCCATAATTTAAAAAATATAGATGTGGAAATTCCACGTGACAAGCTAGTTGTGGTGACGGGGCTGTCGGGTTCGGGCAAGTCCAGTCTTGCCTTTGATACCCTTTATGCAGAAGGGCAACGTCGCTATGTAGAGAGTCTATCAGCCTACGCTCGTCAGTTCTTAGGGAATATGGAGAAACCAGATGTGGACTCTATCGATGGTCTTAGCCCTGCCATTTCCATTGACCAGAAAACGACTAGTAAAAATCCACGCTCAACGGTTGGGACAACGACGGAAATCAACGACTATCTCCGTCTCCTCTATGCTCGTGTAGGAACACCATACTGTATCAACGGACATGGGGCTATCAAGGCTTCGTCTGTAGAGCAGATTGTAGACAAGGTTTTGGAATTGCCAGAACGCCAGCGCTTGCAGATTTTAGCGCCTGTCATTCGTAAGAAAAAAGGGCAGCATAAGACGCTGATTGAAAAGATTCAAAAGGATGGCTACGTTCGTGTCCGTGTTGATGGGGTTGTCTATGATGTGACCGAAGTTCCTGAACTTGAAAAGAATAAACAACACAACATCGATGTGGTGGTAGACCGTATTATCATCAAGGAAGGTATCCGTAGTCGTCTCTTTGATTCGATTGAAGCAGCCCTTCGTATTGCGGAAGGTTATGTAGTTATCGATACCATGGATGATTCAGAGATGCTCTTTTCAGAACACTATGCTTGTCCAGTTTGTGGATTTACAGTTCCAGAGCTAGAACCTCGTCTCTTCTCCTTCAATGCTCCGTTTGGTTCTTGTAGTGAGTGTGATGGTTTGGGGATCAAGCTAGAGGTTGATACGGACTTAGTCGTACCAGATGCTAGCAAGACCCTTCGTGAGGGAGCCTTAGCACCTTGGAATCCTATCTCTTCTAACTATTATCCAAATATGCTGGAACAAGCTATGACAGCCTTTGGGGTGGACATGGATACTCCTTTTGAGGCCTTGTCGGAGGAGGACAAGCATCTCATTTTCTATGGTTCAGATGGTAAGGAATTCCATTTCCATTATGAAAATGAATTCGGTGGAGTTCGAGATATCGACATTCCTTTTGAAGGTGTTATAAGGAATATCAAGCGTCGTTACCATGAAACCAATAGCGACTACACCCGCACACAAATGCGCCTTTATATGAATGAGCTAACTTGTGGCACCTGTCACGGTTATCGCCTCAATGACCAGGCCTTATCTGTTCGAGTAGGGGGAGAAAAAGGACTCCATATCGGAGAAATTTCAGACCTCTCCATCGCAGACCATTTGGAAGCTATTGATCAGTTGACCCTCTCAAAAAACGAAGCCATTATTGCTCGTCCAATTCTTAAAGAAATCAAGGACCGCTTGACCTTCCTCAATAATGTCGGTCTTAACTATTTGACGCTTTCTCGTTCAGCAGGAACCCTATCAGGAGGGGAGAGTCAGCGTATTCGCTTGGCAACTCAAATTGGTTCCAATCTCTCTGGAGTCCTTTATATCTTGGATGAGCCGTCAATCGGTCTTCACCAGAGGGACAATGATCGCCTGATTGCCAGTCTGAAAAAGATGCGTGATTTGGGGAATACTCTTATCGTAGTAGAACACGATGAAGATACCATGCGAGAGGCTGATTATCTGATAGATGTCGGCCCTGGTGCGGGAGTCTTTGGTGGAGAAATTGTAGCAGCAGGAACGCCTAAGCAGGTGGCTCGCAACAGTAAATCCATTACAGGACAGTATCTATCAGGAAAACGTGCGATTCCAGTGCCGTCAGAACGCCGTGTAGGAAATGGTCGCTTTATTGAGGTGACTGGAGCGCGTGAAAACAACCTACAAAATATCACCGCTCGCTTCCCACTCGGGAAATTCATTGCGGTGACAGGGGTCTCTGGTTCAGGGAAGTCGACACTCATTAACAGTATTCTCAAAAAAGCCATTGCTCAAAAACTCAATCGCAATTCAGATAAACCTGGAAAGTTTAAGACTATCTCAGGGATTGAGCATATCGATCGTCTGATTGACATTGACCAGAGTCCTATTGGAAGAACACCAAGATCCAATCCTGCAACCTATACAGGTGTTTTCGATGACATTCGAGACCTTTTTGCCCAAACCAATGAAGCCAAGATTCGAGGCTACAAGAAGGGGCGTTTCAGCTTCAATGTTAAGGGTGGTCGCTGTGAGGCCTGCTCAGGTGACGGGATTATCAAGATTGAGATGCACTTCTTGCCAGACGTATACGTAGCTTGTGAAGTCTGCCATGGAACTCGCTATAACAGTGAAACGCTGGAAGTTCATTATAAGGAAAAGAATATCTCGCAAGTTTTAGATATGACCGTCAACGATGCGGTAGAATTCTTCAAACACATTCCGAAAATTCAACGCAAACTCCAGACTATCAAAGATGTTGGTCTAGGCTATGTGACCTTGGGCCAACCAGCTACGACACTTTCTGGCGGAGAGGCTCAACGTATGAAGCTGGCCAGTGAACTCCATAAGCGCTCGACCGGTAAATCCTTCTACATTCTTGATGAACCGACAACTGGTCTTCATACCGAGGATATCGCGCGTCTACTGAAGGTCTTGTCTCGCTTTGTAGATGATGGTAATACAGTTCTCGTGATTGAGCACAATCTAGATGTCATCAAAACAGCAGACCATATCATCGATTTAGGTCCAGAAGGCGGTGTTGGTGGTGGTACCATCATTGCAACAGGAACTCCAGAGGAAGTAGCTGGCAATGAAGCAAGCTATACAGGACAGTATTTGAAAGGAAAGTTACATCATGAATAAACGTGTGCAAGCATTTCTCGATAAAATGCAAGAAAAAGAACTAGATGGAATCATTATCAATAACCTTAAAAATGTCTACTATTTGACAGGATTTTGGGGTTCAAATGGAACAGTCTTTATCAGTCGTGACCGTCAAATTTTGGTGACGGATGCCCGCTATATCATCGCTGCTAAGCAGGAAGTTACTGGTTTTGAGATTTTTGCGGAACGTGACGAGTTGGCTACTATCGCAAAAATTGCGAAAGACATGGGACTTTCTCGTATCGGGTTTGAAGACGAAATCTCGGTTTCTTATTACCACCGCATGCAAGCCGCTTTTGAAGGTTTGGAATTAATTCCTCAGACACAGTTTGTTGAAGCGCTTCGCATGATTAAGGATGAAACAGAGATTGCGACGATTCGCAAGGCTTGTTCAATATCAGACCAAGCTTTCCACGATGCCCTTGACTTTATCAAGCCAGGGAAGACTGAAATTGAAATTGCCAATTTCCTTGATTTCCGTATGCGTGAGCTGGGAGCGGCAGGCTTGTCTTTTGATACCATTCTAGCGAGCGGCATCAACTCTTCTAAACCCCATGCTCATCCAATGCACAAGCCAGTAGAACTAGGTGAAGCTATTACTATGGACTTTGGGTGCCTTTACGAGCATTATGTGAGTGATATGACTCGTACCATCTACCTAGGCCATGTTAGCGACGAACAAGCAGAAATCTACAACACTGTTTTAAAGGCTAACCAAGCATTGATTGACCAAGCTAAGGCTGGCTTAGGTTTCCGTGACTTTGACAAGATCCCTCGTGATATCATTGTGGAAGCAGGCTATGGACAATACTTTACACACGGTATCGGACACGGTATCGGACTTGATATCCACGAAGAGCCATACTTTAGCCAAACTTCCAAAGAAGTCATCAAATCGGGTATGGTCTTGACGGATGAGCCTGGTATTTATATTGAAGGTAAATACGGGGTTCGTATCGAAGATGATATCCTGATTACAGATACAGGTTGTGAGTTATTAACCCTTGCTCCAAAAGAATTAATCGTAATCTAAGAAAAATGAGATAAATCGTTGACTTTTACTAGTTAAAGGTTTATACTGAAAGGCGAAAACGGTAGGTGAGGCTACCATAGGGATACGGATGACTACCGCAAAGCAGTGGAGACACTACTCGTTGGTCAACAGTCCTGGTCGCGAAGGTCAAGACTAAGCTCATTACATCGCCCTATGGAGTTAAAGCTTGAACGAAAACAGACAATAAGTTTTTTAGTCCTGCCATTTTATGGCAGGACTTTCTGCTGTTTTGAAACAAAGAAAGGAGACAAACGATGCAAATTGACGATCATCCAGAACCGCACATACACAGCCAATCGCTGATTTGTGTCGTTCTGTCCCTATAAAGTGATTGGTCTCTGTGTATGATACTCTTCGAAAATCAAATTCAAATCACGTCAACGTCGCCTTGCCGTACTCAAGTACAGCCTGTGGCTAGTTTCCTAGTTTGCTCTTTGATTTTCATTGAGTATGAAATCACTATTCATACAGATAGGAGAAACCAATGAAAACTACAAAAGAAAGATTAGCAGCAGCTATTCAAGCTCCATTCGCAGACAGTCTAGCTTTTTACCATACAAGTCTAAAAGGCTTAGACCAAGAACAAGTCGAAGAAAACCGTGACCTATATGGTGAAAACACCATCACAAAAGGTCAAGAGGATTCCATCTTTAAAAAGATTTATGAGTCTATTATCAATCCTTTCACAATCATTTTGCTTGTGATTGCCTTTATCTCTCTCGTTACAAACGTCTGGCTTGCCAAACCTGGTCAAGAGGATCCAACGACTTCTATCATTATCGTTGTCTTGGTTTTGATTTCAGGAGGCATCCGTTTTGTCCAAGAGTTGCGGAGCGACAAGGCAACAACCAACCTTTCAAAAATGATTGTCAACACTGCAACTGTTATTCGTGATGGTCTTGAACAAGAGTTACCTATCGATGAGTTGGTTGTGGGAGACCTCGTGAAATTGAGTGCTGGAGATATGATTCCTGCAGATGTTATCTTGTTTGAATCCCGCGACTTTTTCGTTCAACAGTCAGGTTTGACTGGAGAAAGCGATGCAGTCGAAAAGCTTGCTTTAAATAAAGCTACTAATCAAAATGTAGAGAGTCTTTTAGAAGCAGAATCCTTGGCATTCATGGGGACAAACGTTATCTCAGGAAGTGCTACAGCTATGGTTCTCGCTGTTGGTGATGACACCATGATGGGAGCTATTGAGCAAACTCTCAACACCTATGATGAACCAACTTCTTTTGAACGTGAAATGAACAGCATTTCTTGGCTCTTGATCCGCTTGATGCTTGTCATGGTTCCGATCGTGTTTTTCGCAAATGGATTGACTGATGGAGACTGGCTAGAGGCTGGAGTATTTGCCTTGAGCGTCGGTGTCGGACTTACACCAGAAATGCTTCCAATGATTATCACAGCCAGCTTGGCCAAAGGTTCCATTATTATGGCCAAGGAAAAGGTGGTTATCAAAAAACTTAATGCCATTCAGGACTTAGGAGCAATTGATATCCTATGTACAGATAAAACTGGAACTCTAACGCAAGATGAGATTGTCTTAGAATACCCTTTGGATATCCATGGTGATTTGGATATGGCAGTCTTAAGAAGAGCTTATCTAAATTCACATTTCCAAACAGGTTTGAAAAACTTGATGGACCGTGCCATTATCAGTAGAACTGAAAAAGAAGCTAAAGAACACGTTATTCTACAAGATTTGGATAAAATCTTCCAAAAGATTGATGAACTGCCTTTTGACTTTGAACGCAGACGCATGAGTGTCATCGTCAAAGACGATAGCAATGTCGTTAGTATGGTTACCAAAGGCGCTTTAGAAGAAATGTTGACCATTTCGACTTATGTGGAATATCGCGGAGAAATCATTCCCCTAACCGAAGACATTCGCCAAGAAGTATTAGCAGAAGTTGGTCAATTAAACCGTCAAGGTTTGCGTGTTTTAGGTGTTGGTTACAAGTCAGGTCTACGTGAAGATTATGCCTATGCTGTGACTGATGAAAGTGACATGATCCTTACAGGTTACCTTGCCTTTTTGGATCCGCCAAAACCATCTGCAGCACCAGCTATTCAAGCTCTACTTGAGCATGGTGTCAAAACAAAAATTTTAACTGGGGATAACGAAAAAGTAACCCAAGCCATTTGTGAAAAGGTTGGTTTGGACGTTGAGCATATGATCTTAGGGGCTGACATTGACCAAATGACAGATCAAGAATTGGCAGAAGCGGTTGAAAGTGTAACAGTATTTGCTAAATTGTCTCCGGATCAAAAAGCGCGTATCATTTTACAGTTAAAGAGAAATGGTCACGGTGTTGGTTATATGGGTGACGGTATTAATGACGCCCCATCCATGAAGGTAGCGGATGTTGGTATTTCTGTGGATACAGCAGTTGATATCGCCAAGGAAACTGCGGATGTTATTTTGCTAGACAAGGATCTCATGGTCCTTGAAACTGGTATCGTTGAGGGCCGCAAGGTCTACGCCAACATGACCAAGTACATCAAGATGACAGTTAGTTCAAACTTTGGGAATATCTTCTCACTATTGGTTGCAAGTATTTTCTTACCATTTTTACCAATGGCTCCTGTTCATCTCATTGTCCTAAACCTAGTCTACGATTTATCTTGTGTGGCATTGCCATTTGATAATGTGGATCAAGATTTCCTTAAACAACCCCATACATGGGAAGCAAAATCCATTACACGATTTATGGTTTGGATGGGACCAATCTCATCTGTCTTTGATATTTTGACATTTATCTTCCTCTACTTTATCATTGTTCCTTTGGTGACTGGCCATCATTATGTTCATGGGTCAGAATCTGCCCTTCAGTTCATTATCTTGTTCCAAACAGGATGGTTCATCGAATCTATGTGGTCTCAAACCATGGTCATCCATATGCTTCGTACAGCAAAAGTTCCTTTTGTACAAAGCAGACCAGCTTGGCTTGTGATTTTGATGACACTGGTTGCAGCCTTTTTCGTAACCAGTCTACCTTATGGACCGCTAGTAAATATCCTTCGTCTAGCACCCTTAGGGCTTCCTTACTTCTTATTCTTAATCTGTATTATTTTCTTGTATATGTTTAGCGTCACAGTTATAAAGAAATTTTACATTAAGAAGTATAAAGAATGGTTATAGTTCGTATTTTGTCAAGAAAAAAGTTCAAAAATTGCCAAAAAAGTTAAAATTTTTTAAAAATAGGTCGCAAGTCCGATGTTTTTTATGGTATAATAGTCTAAACTGATAGTAACATGTAGCGAAAGGGGTAGGTACATGATCAAAATTTATACAGTCTCAAGTTGTACTAGCTGTAAAAAAGCGAAGACCTGGCTCAATGCCCACCAGTTAAGTTATAAAGAACAAAACCTCGGTAAGGAAGGAATTTCGAGAGAAGAACTACTTGATATTTTGACAAAAACAGACAATGGAATTGCAAGTATCGTATCATCGAAAAATCGTTATGCAAAGGCCCTTGGTGTTGATATCGAAGATTTGAGTGTGAATGAAGTACTCAACCTGATTATGGAAACACCACGTATCTTGAAAAGTCCGATTCTTGTAGATGAGAAACGCCTACAAGTCGGCTATAAAGAAGACGATATCCGTGCCTTTTTGCCACGCTCTGTCCGTAATGTGGAAAATGCAGAAGCGCGTTTACGTGCGGCTCTATAAAACATCAAGGCTGGGAGTGACTCCTGGCCTTCTCTAATATTTAAATTGGATAACATGTGAGGATTTATGAAAAAGTTAGTCATTGGAACATTCGCAGCACTATTTTTGCTCGTTGGATGTGGTCAGAAAAAAGAAACAGTAGCTTCAACTACTGAGAGTTCACAGGAAGCTCTACAGTCTACCTTGCCCGTATTAGAAAATGCAACCAAGAATACAGTTGTTACCAAGACCTTGGTTTTGCCAGCTGATGAGAGTGGAGCACAGCAAACTCAAATCATTACTTACAAAGGCAATCAATTTTTAAGCTTGACCATTCAGCAGAAACGTCCTGTATCAGAAGATTTAAAAAATTATATTTCTGAACGTGGATTAGACGAAGCTAAAAAAGCTCTTAAAGAAGCTGAGGACAAGGATGAGTCTGTTCAAGCAGCTCGAAAAATTTCAGGCTTTACCATTGAAACGACTCTTTTAAATGAGAAAGAAATGGAAACCAAGACTAGCTATGATTTCCAAACGATGGATATTAAAAAAGCCAGTGAAAACGAATACTTGAAGAATGTTGGACTGGAAAATCTATTGAAAAACGAACCAGAGGACTATATCGCAAATCGTGTTGCAAATGGGGCAACAGTCCAGTAAAAAGTCAGAGAAAATCAGCAGAATCAGACTGTGTGATTTGTAGAACGACCGCGAATGTGCTATAATAGTACTATTCTAAGGAAAGAGGGTGTTAGAATGGGATTTACTGAAGAAACCGTACGTTTTAAATTGGACGATTCCAATAAAAAAGAAATCAGTGAAACATTGACAGATGTCTATGCTTCTTTGAATGAAAAGGGCTATAACCCTATTAATCAGATCGTGGGCTATGTTCTCAGTGGAGACCCAGCTTACGTTCCTCGTTATAACAATGCACGAAATCAAATCCGTAAGTATGAGCGAGATGAAATCGTTGAAGAACTGGTTCGCTACTACCTTAAAGGACAAGGAGTCGATCTATAATCTATGAGAATTATGGGATTGGACGTTGGTTCCAAAACGGTAGGAGTAGCGATTAGCGATCCGTTAGGTTTTACGGCACAAGGGCTTGAAATCATCCAAATCAATGAAGATCAAGGTCAGTTTGGTTTTGAACGCCTCAAGGAACTCGTTGAAACCTATAAGGTAGACCGTTTTGTTGTTGGTTTGCCTAAAAACATGAACAATACCAGCGGACCGCGCGTGGAAGCCAGTCAAGCCTATGGGGCCAAACTAGAAGAACTCTTTGGTCTACCGGTAGAGTATCAAGATGAACGCCTAACTACGGTCGCTGCAGAGCGTATGTTGATTGAGCAAGCAGATATTAGTCGCAATAAGCGTAAAAAAGTTATTGATAAATTAGCCGCTCAATTGATTTTGCAAAATTATTTAGATAGAAAATTTTAAGACAGAGGAGAAACTATGTCACACGATCACAACCACGATCACGAAGAACGTGAACTTATTACACTTGTAGATGAGCAAGGAAACGAAACTTTATTTGAAATCCTTTTGACTATTGACGGAAAAGAAGAATTTGGTAAAAACTATGTCCTTCTTGTACCAGTTAATGCAGAAGAGGATGAAAACGGTGAAGTTGAAATCCAAGCATACTCATTCATCGAAAATGAAGATGGAACAGAAGGTGAATTGCAACCAATCCCTGAAGATTCAGAAGATGAGTGGAACATGATTGAAGAAGTCTTCAACAGCTTTATGGAGGAGTAAAAATGTTCAGTGAACATTTTTACCCTTACGCTAAAAATAAAGACCGTAAGTAAGTCTGGGAGACTGTATCAGCCCAACTCCCAGAAACTGGAGAGAGTTGGAACATCCGGGGGATGTTTTTACTCCTGCTTCTAGAAATAAGAAAAAGCAGGAACGTTCGGGGAACGTTTTTAGCCCAGCTCCTTGAAACAAGAGAGAGTTGGCGAGTCCGGGGGACATTTTTCTCCCATACTAGAATTAAATACTAGCTAATGAAGTAAAAAAGCGAAGAGAATCTTCGCTTTTTTGTTAAGGATTAAGGAGATTAAGCGTGTTTGAAGTAGAAAAATGGCTTCATAGTCGAATCGGATTGAATTTCAGATCAGGTTTGGGGCGGATGCAGAGAGCGGTAGACTTGCTGGGGAACCCTGAGCAAGCCTATCCTATTATCCATGTGACAGGGACAAATGGAAAGGGTTCAACCATTGCATTTATGAGAGAGCTCTTTATTTCTCATGGTAAGAAGGTGGGGACCTTTACTTCGCCTCACATTGTTAGCATCCATGATCGGATTTGTATCAATGGTCAACCCATATCGGATGCAGACTTTATCCGTTTAGCAAATCAAGTTAAGGAAATGGAGCAAAGACTTCTAGAAACCCACGATCAGCTATCTTTTTTTGAGTTGTTAACCGTGATTGCTTTGCTTTATTTTAAAGAACAAGGGGTGGATCTAGTTCTATTAGAAGTTGGAATTGGTGGCTTGCTTGACACGACTAATGTGGTGACTGGAGAGATCGCAGTTATTACATCAATCGGCCTAGATCACCAGGAGACCTTGGGCAATAGTCTGGAAGAAATCGCTGAACAGAAAGCAGGAATTTTTAAGCAAGGAAGAGCAGCAGTGATTGCAAACTTAGCTCCTGAAGCCCAGCTCGTTTGTCAAAAGATATCAGAAGATTTAGATGTTACTCTCTACCAAGCTGACCGAGATTTTTCTTTCAAATCAGGAGTTTTTTCTTCTTCTATTGCGAACTTGTCCCGACTAAAACTAGGTTTGGAAGGAACTTATCAAGAGGAGAATGCTGCTTTGGCTTTGCAGGCATTTCTGTTGTTTATGACAGAGAGAGGTGAAAAAGTCAATGAGGAAGCTATCCGGCGTGCTCTGGAAACAACCAGCTGGGCTGGGCGTCTAGAAGCTGTTACGGAGCATATTTATCTAGATGGTGCCCATAATTTACCAGCTCTGGAGCGGTTGGTTGAATTTATCCAGGAAAAGATTCAGCAAGGTTATCAACCTCAAATCCTTTTTGGTGCTTTAAAGCGTAAAGATTACAGTGGCATGCTTGGTTATCTGACAGATCATTTACCTGATACAGCTCTCTATGTGACGAGTTTTGACTATCAGGGATCTTTGGAGGAGCAGGATTTGAGCGACTATCATAGAGTTGCTTCCTATCGAGACTTTATAGATGATTTTGAAAAGTCTGCAGGGGAGAAAGACTTACTGTTTGTTACAGGTTCCCTCTATTTTATATCTGAAGTTCGTGCCTACCTTATAAAAACATAGTTGCTTGATTGACCTTGTTTCCTTTATTTGATATAGTATAAGTAGAATAGTTCTGCAGTTTTTCTGCCTTTAGCTCCTGAAAGGAAGGAGACATTATGTCACTAAGAAAATTTACACTTTCTCTTGCTACTGTAGCAAGTCTTAGTCTTTTAGTTGCTTGTTCGTCAACAACTAAGTCGACACCTTCATCCCAAGCAAGCACTAGCTCTGAAGTGAGCACTAGTCAAGTATCAGAAACCAGTGCTTCAAGTTCTACTACTAGTGCAAAGACTGACGTAACTACTAATATAGATGGGACCTACAAGGGACAAGACGAGGGTGATAGCATTACTCTTGTAGTCACTGGAAATACCGGAACGTGGACAGAAGTTGAAGCGAACGGAGATAAAGAGGTGAAGAAGGTGACCTTCGAACCAGAAAATCAGAGAGTCTTTATTGGAGACGATATCAAGATTTATGTGGCAGAGGAGAACCAGATTATTATCGATGACATGGACCGTGAGGCTTCAGATCGTATCGTTTTAAAGAAATAGACATCATTTGTTGGGATTTGGATCTGTAAAAGACGGATTCAAATCCTTTTTTTATTGACTTTGAGCTCAAAAAAATTCCATACTCTTAAGGTAGCTAATGCCTACCCCAAAAGTATAGAATGAGTGAAATTAAAGAAATCGTTCCTGTAAAAAGTGAGCGACGCCATCTTCTTCATTGGTCAATGGTAATTGCTCGTCTGCGAAAGGTAACAGAGCAGGATTTGCATTTTTCATGGCATAGCCTTTACCTGCAAAAGAAAGCATCTCTTGGTCATTATGTTCGTCACCAAAGGCAATCAAATTCTGTTTGTCGATATTCATGACGTTGAGAAGATATTCAAGGGCAAAGGCCTTGTGAACTCCTTTGGGAGTGCATTCAAGGATATTTAAGGGGCCACCCCAAGTGTTAATATTGAGTTGGTGCTTGTAAAAGCTGTTCATCTCTTCAGCCAGTGCATATTTATCGTCTGCCCTAGTTTGTAATAAAATACAGTTAGGACCCTTGGTCACTAAGTTAGACTGGAATTGATTTTCTGGGCGAAAGTTTTCAACACCAAATAATTTAGGGTCGGCAATTTCTTTGTTCGGGGCTGTAATGTAAAACTTTTTACGGTATTCACCTGCGATAAAGTCTGCCTCAATATCCTCTTTTCGTTTCACGATATCCAAGAGGTATTTTTTGTCCACAGTCAGACACTTTTCATGTTTCCAAGTCTTACCTGGTAGATGAGTAAGTGAACCGTTGAAGTTGATCATAGGGGTTTCAAGTTCAAGTTGGTCATAAAAATCTTTGGCCATACGGTAAGGGCGACCAGTTGCGATAACAACTTGGTGGCCTTTTTTAGAGATTTTCTTAATCGTTTCAATAGTAAAATCAGAAAGTTTGCTTTCAGAGTTGAGCAAGGTTCCGTCCAAATCGACGGCAATCATTTTTTTAGTCATAAAATCCTCCCGAATCTAGTTTCAGATAAGATGTTTTCTATTATATCAGAAAGTGACTAGAAAAGCTGATAATAAGCGAAAATAGAGACAATAATATCTCATAAGAATTTTTAAAATTAGAAAAAACATCTTGAAAAGATGAATGATTGGTGATATAATGGTAGTATTGTTCGTAAAATGACAAAGGAGATTAAAAATGGACAAACTATTTAAACTAAAAGAGCACGGGACAGACGTCCGTACAGAGGTTCTTGCTGGTTTAACAACTTTCTTTGCAATGAGTTATATTCTCTTTGTAAACCCTCAAATGCTTTCACAAACAGGAATGCCTGTTCAAGGTGTATTCTTGGCAACAATCATCGGTTCTGTTGTGGGAACTTTGATGATGGCCTTCTATGCTAACTTGCCATATGCACAAGCCCCAGGTATGGGACTAAACGCCTTCTTTACATTTACCGTCGTATTTGGGATGGGCTATACTTGGAAAGAAGCTCTTGGGATGGTCTTCATCTGTGGAGTTATTTCACTGATTATTACATTGACCAATGTTCGTAAAATGATCATCGAATCTATTCCTACAACTCTTCGTTCAGCGATTTCAGCTGGTATTGGGGTTTTCCTTGCTTATGTTGGGATTAAGAATGCTGGTCTCTTGAAATTCTCGATTGACCCAGGTACCTATACAGTAGCAGGTGAAGGAGCAGATAAGGCTCAAGCAGCACTTACTGCAAACTCAGCAGCTGTTCCAGGATTGGTAGACTTCAACACTCCAGCTGTCTTGGTAGCTCTTGCAGGTCTTGCCATTACTATCTTCTTCGTTGTTAAGGGGATCAAAGGTGGTATCATCCTTTCTATTTTGACAACGACAGTTCTTGCCATTGCTGTTGGTCTTGTTAATTTGTCTAGCATTGACTTTGCAAGCAATAATCTTTCATCAGCAGTTAACGACCTAGGAACCTTGTTTGGTGCTGCTCTTGGTTCAGAAGGATTGGGATCTCTGATTTCAAACACTTCTCGTTTGCCAGAAACCTTAATGGCCATTCTTGCCTTCTCATTGACAGATATTTTTGATACTATCGGTACTCTTATCGGTACTGGTGAAAAAGTTGGTATCATTGCAACAAGTGGTGAAAACCATGAGTCAGCTAAATTGGATAAGGCTCTTTACTCTGACTTGGTGGCAACTTCAGTAGGTGCTATTGCAGGTACTTCAAACGTTACAACTTATGTTGAGTCTGCAGCGGGTATCGGTGCTGGTGGACGTACTGGTTTGACAGCTTTGGTTGTTGCCATCTGTTTTGCCCTATCAAGCTTCTTTAGCCCACTTCTAGCAATTGTTCCAACAGCTGCAACTGCACCAATTTTGATCATCGTCGGAATTATGATGCTTTCTAACTTGAAAAATATCCCTTGGGATGATATGGCTGAAGCTGTTCCAGCTTTCTTCACATCTATCTTTATGGGATTCAGCTACTCAATCACACAAGGGATTGCCGTTGGTTTCTTAACTTATACTTTGACGAAGGTTGTCAAAGGTCAAGTGAAAGATGTGCATGTCATGATTTGGATTTTGGATGCCTTGTTTATCTTGAACTACATCAGTATGGCTCTTAACTAATGACAAAAACTAAAAAAAGAGGGGAGTCTCCTCTTTTTTTGTTGATGGAAATATCACAAAATAAAACTTTTTGGTATAATAATTACATGTACACAAAAAATGAAGATGAGTTGGTTGCACTTGGGGAAAAGCTAGGGCACTTGTTAGAAAAAAATGATGTGTTGATTTTGACTGGTGAATTAGGTGCTGGGAAAACAACGCTAACAAAGGGTCTGGCTAAGGGATTAGGCATTCATCAAATGATTAAGAGTCCTACTTATACCATTGTTAGAGAATATGAAGGACGTCTACCCTTGTATCACTTAGATGTTTATCGCATCGAAGGGGATGCAGATTCTATCGACTTGGATGAATTCCTTTTTGGTTCAGGTGTAACGGTTATTGAGTGGGGACATCTATTGGGGGAAAATCTTCCATCAGATTATCTGGAGTTAGAAATCCTTAAAAGAGATGAGGGCCGAGAAATCGTTTTTCATGCTCATGGCCAAAGAGCGACAGAACTTTTGAAAGGATTGACGGATGGAGTATGATCTTTTAATCCGTGAAGCGGAAGCCCAGGATGCTTCAGCGGTCATTGCTCTCTTAGATCAAATTGGTCAAGAGTCTAGTTTTACCAGTCTGGATGAAAATGGGATTACAATGAGTGAGTCTGAAATGCAACATTTTTTGGATAAGCAGGCCCAGTCGGATAATCAAATTACCCTACTCGCTTTTTTGAATGATGAGTTAGTAGGAATCATCAATACAACAGCTGATCAACGTCCGCGAGTCCGTCATATTGGAGATGTCTTTTTAGGAATAAAAAAAGCTTACTGGGGAAATGGTCTCGGTAGTATCTTGATGGAAGAAACTATTGAATGGGCCAAATCAAGTGGTAGTATTCGACGTTTACAATTGACAGTTCAAAAAAGAAATCTTGCTGCGGTGCATCTGTATGAAAAAATGGGCTTTAACATAGAAGGATTACAGGAACGTGGTGCTTGTATAGAAGGAGGAGAGTTTCTAGATGTATACCTGATGGGTCAACTGATAGATGAATAAAAGTATGGCAAAAAAGATAATCGGAATGTTTTTAGGCTTTGTTCTTGTGACAGTACTTGGTGTGGGAGCTTATGCCTATACGATCTACCAACAGAGTACACAGACCCTAGCTAAAACCTATAAAAAAATCGGAGAAGAAACCAAGGTCATTGAAGCGACCGAACCTCTGACGATTTTGCTTATGGGAGTGGACACAGGGAATGTTGAACGTACAGACCCATGGGCTGGTAATAGTGATTCAATGATCTTGGTGACAGTGAATCCTAAAACCAAGAAGACCGTTATGATGAGTTTGGAGCGTGATATTCTCACACAAATCCAGCAACCAGATGGTAGTGTAATGGAGGCAAAACTCAATGCTGCCTATGCCAATGGTGGAGCAGAGTTGTCTATTTCAACGATTCAAAAAATGATGAATATCCATATCGACCGATATGTTATGGTCAACATGCATGGACTTCAAAGAATGGTTGATGCAGTAGGTGGAATTACAGTGAACAACACTCTAGGTTTCCCAATCTCTATCCAAGATCAGGAACCATTTAATACAATTTCTATCGGTGTTGGTGAACAGAAGCTAAATGGTGAAGAAGCCCTTGTTTATTCACGTATGCGTTATCAGGATCCAGAAGGAGACTATGGTCGTCAAAAACGTCAGCGTGAAGTGATTCAAAAAGTTGTTGAGAAGATTCTTAGTCTGAACAGTGTGAGCCACTATCAAGAGATTCTGAAGGCTCTTAGTGACAATATGCAGACAAATATCGAGATTACAACGACAACGATTCCTCGGTTGATGGGTTATCAAGATTCATTTAAAAATATTGAGTCTCAACAATTGCGTGGAGAGGATGCAATGCTTCAAGGGACATCTTACCAAATCGTGACATCTGAGCATATGTTAGAGATGCAAAATCTTTTACGCCGTTCGCTCGGGCAACCAGAAGTTACGAATTTGGAGACCAACGTAGTCTTGTATGAGAATCTTTATGGTCAGGGGCAGTTGCCTCAATCTACTAGTGTTGCAGTAGAAGAGTTAGAATAATAGGAAACTATTCATCAAATCGTAGGAATTATCCTGCGATTTTTTCAAAGAAATCCGAATAGGTAAGTAGGAGGAAAAAATGAAAGCAGAAATTATAGCTGTTGGAACAGAGATTTTGACAGGTCAAATTTTCAATACCAATGCGCAATTCTTGTCTGAAAAGTTGGCTGAAATCGGTGTAGATGTCTATTTTCAGACAGCTGTAGGAGATAACGAGGCTCGTCTCTTATCCTTGTTGGAAATTGCTCAGAATCGCAGTAGTCTAGTCATTTTAACAGGTGGCTTGGGGCCAACGGAAGATGATTTGACCAAGCAAACTTTGGCCCAATTTTTGGGACGTGACTTGACTTTTGATTCTCAGGCTCAGGCTAAGCTAGATGACTTTTTTGCTCATCGACCAGACTATGCTAGAACTCCAAATAATGAACGCCAGGCTCAAATCGTTCAAGGTTCAACTTCATTACCAAACGAAACAGGACTGGCAGTCGGTGGCATGATCGAGGTGGCTGGGGTAACCTACGTCGTTCTACCAGGACCTCCAAGTGAATTGAAACCTATGGTTTTAAATGAGTTGCTTCCAAGATTGACAACGGGATCTAAGCTCTATTCACGTGTGCTACGTTTCTTTGGGATTGGTGAGAGCCAGTTAGTGACCATTCTATCAGATTTGATTGACCAGCAGACGGATCCAACCTTGGCACCTTATGCTAAAACTGGGGAAGTGACCCTTCGATTATCGACCAAGGCTAAGAGTCAAGAAGAAGCGGATCGTGTTCTAGATACTTTAGAACAAAAAATCCTTGAAAGAGAAACCTTTGAAGGTGTTTCACTTCGAGAAATTTGCTATGGCTATGGGGAAGAAACCAGCTTGGCTAGCCTGGTAGTAGAAGAGTTGAAAAAGAAAAAGAAAACTATCACTGCAGCAGAAAGTTTGACTGCAGGTCTCTTTCAAGCTACTTTGGCTGATTTCTCAGGTGTATCTGCTATCTTTAAAGGTGGTTTTGTGACCTATAGCCTTGAAGAAAAAGCTAAGATGCTTGATATTCCACATGCTGAATTGGAAAAACACGGAGTCGTCTCAGCCTTTACTGCTGAAAAAATGGCTGAACAGGCGCGAATCAAGACCCAGTCAGATTTTGGAATTAGTTTGACAGGAGTGGCTGGACCAGATAGCCTAGAAGGACATCCAGCAGGTACAGTCTTTATCGCTTTGGCGCAAGCTTCGGGGACAGAAGTTATCCAGGCCAATATCGCAGGTAGAAGTCGTGCAGATGTGCGAGAAATTGCAGTCTTACATGCCTTTAACCTAGTTCGCAAAGCTTTATTAAGTGCTGGAGATTTGTTATAATAGAAGAAGGTCTAAGGACTATTAGAATACAGGAGAATATAATGGCGAAAAAACCAACAAAAAAATTAGACGAAATTGGCAAAAAATTTGGTGCTGATCGTGAAAAAGCCCTAAACGATGCCCTTAAATTGATTGAAAAAGATTTCGGTAAGGGATCAATCATGCGCTTGGGTGAACGTGCAGAGCAAAAGGTCCAAGTGATGAGCTCAGGTTCTTTGGCTCTTGATATCGCACTCGGATCAGGTGGTTATCCAAAGGGACGTATCATCGAAATCTACGGGCCAGAATCATCAGGTAAGACAACGGTTGCCCTTCATGCGGTAGCGCAAGCGCAAAAAGAAGGCGGAATTGCTGCCTTTATCGATGCGGAGCACGCTCTTGATCCAGCCTATGCAGCAGCACTTGGTGTTAATATCGATGAATTGCTCTTGTCACAACCAGACTCAGGGGAGCAAGGTCTTGAAATTGCTGGGAAATTGATTGATTCAGGTGCAGTTGATCTTGTTGTTATCGACTCAGTTGCTGCCCTTGTACCTCGTGCAGAAATCGATGGAGATATCGGAGATAGCCACGTTGGTCTTCAAGCTCGTATGATGAGCCAGGCTATGCGTAAACTCGGGGCATCTATTAATAAGACTAAGACAATTGCTATCTTCATCAACCAATTGCGTGAAAAAGTAGGGGTTATGTTTGGTAATCCAGAGACAACTCCTGGTGGACGTGCCCTTAAATTCTACGCTTCTGTCCGTTTGGATGTTCGTGGAAGCACACAAATCAAGGGAACTGGTGACCAAAAAGATACGAGCGTAGGTAAGGAAACCAAGATTAAGGTTGTTAAAAACAAGGTAGCTCCACCATTTAAAGAAGCCTTTGTTGAAATCATGTATGGTGAAGGAATTTCAAGAACTGGTGAGCTTTTGAAGATTGCAAGTGATCTTGACATCATCAAAAAAGCAGGAGCATGGTATTCTTACAAAGACGAAAAGATCGGTCAAGGTTCTGAAAATGCTAAGAAATACTTGGCAGATCACCCAGAAGTCTTTGACGAGATTGATCACCAAGTTCGTGTCAAGTTTGGCTTGATTGAAGATGATGCAGTAGCTGATGAAAAAGTTGCACCTGTGGAATCAGAAGTAGCTAATCAAGAAGTGACTCTTGACCTTGGCGATGATCTTGAAATCGAAATTGAAGATTAAAAAGTAAAAGTGGCGGAGGAATCCCCACTTTTTCTGTTCTTTGGACTAAGGAACCGAAACAATGAGAGCTTAAGAATTGCTAATACTCTTCGAAAATCAAATTCAAACCACGTCAGCGTCGCCTTGCCGTACTCAAGTACAGCCTGTGGCTAGCTTCCTAGTTTGCTCTTTGATTTTCATTGAGTATAAAACTAGCATCTACAGATAAAAAGTAGAAAGACTATTGAAAAAGATTTGATTTGATGATAAAATAAAAAGAAAAATTAGTATTAGGAGATTATTATGGAAAAACGTTTAGTTCGTAATGTTCAAGATAAAAAGATTGCTGGTGTTTGTGCAGGTCTTGCTGACTACTTAGATATGGACCAAACATTGGTTCGTGCTATTTGGATTCTCTTCACATTGCTAGGTGGATCAGGAATTCTTGCTTACCTCATTCTTTGGCTCATCATGCCAGAAGCTAGAACAGAAGCGTAAACTTAGTGCATCTTTATAAGATAAATCATGATAAGGCTGAGACAAAATTGTTTCAGCCTTATTTATGATGAGCTAGGGATAGTTTTTTTCAAATTTTCATCTTCTTTGGGAAAAATAAAAAATCACCTGCGATAGGTGATTGTATATCGGTTATAAAGAAAATTACAAATCTTTAATGGAGATTCAAAGTTGCAATCTAGATTAGTGTTCACTAAAGCGACGGTACTCAATGTGGAAGTCAAAGTAATTCTCTTCTTGCAATTTTTGAAAGATATTGCGATAGGCTTCTTCATCAAAATGGTCACCGCGATAGAGAATTTCAAAGCTCATACCCTCGTATTCTAATAGAGCGTTGGCAGTTTTAAAGCCATTTTGTAAGTAAAAGTCCATGCGGGCTTTTCTTTGTTCGAGATTGTCACAGTCTTCGTCTAATCGCTCCACTTCAAGAATCATGGTACGCTGGTAAAAATCAATGAGTTTTTCAATGATTTCTCTCCCGTATCCATGGCTACGGAGATGGGGCATAATGGCAAAGAAGCTAATGTAGAAAGCTTTTTGATTAGAAATGGCAAAAGCGAAGCCGACAAATTCTTCTTCGTTATAAAAGGCAAAAAAGTGGGCGTCATCTCTATTCTGGTAACTTAAAAATTCCTCCAAAGAGACGCGTTCTTCTTCAGGGAAGGCCTCCTTGTTTAATTGTTCCACTTTCTCAAGGTCTGGGAATACATCTGTAATTAACCGACTTGTTAAGCTCATACATAGCCTCCTTTTCTGTCACGATTATACCAGATTGTTTGTATCTAGGCAACGCTTTCTTATCCAAACTCCCTTGTTCCCCTACTAGAAAGCTGATATAATAGCCTTATGAATAAGAAATCAACGGTGGACTTGATTCATGGTCCCATTCTTCCTTCACTGATTAGTTTTGCATTACCGATTTTACTGTCCAATATCTTTCAGCAACTCTACAATACAGCTGATATTTTGATTGTTGGGCGTTTTTTGGGACAAAATTCCTTGGCGGCAGTCGGAGCTACGACAGCCATTTTTGATTTGATTATTGGATTTGCCCTCGGAGTCGGAAATGGGATGGGGGTTGTTATTGCCCGTCTTTACGGTGCTCGTAATTTTACAAAGATTAAAGAGGCTGTCGCAGCGACTTGGATTTTAGGTGCAATCCTGAGTGGTCTTGTGATGCTGATGGGTTTCTTCGGCCTTTATCCACTCTTACAGTACCTAGAAACTCCTATAGAAATTCTCCCCCAATCTTATGAATACATCTCTATGATTGTCAGCTGTGTGGGAGTTAGTTTTGCCTATAATCTCTTTGCAGGATTACTACGCTCGATTGGTGATAGCCTTGCGGCGCTTGCCTTTCTTATCTTTTCAGCCATTGTTAATGTCATTCTAGATTTATATTTTATTACACAACTGCAGTTGGGGGTTCAGTCTGCAGGTCTTGCAACTATCATCTCGCAAGGTTTATCCGCTATTCTCTGTTATTTTTATATCCGAAAGAGTGTTCCAGAGCTTCTTCCAAGCTTGAAGCATTTCAAATGGAATAAGGCTCTCTATGTTGATCTCTTGGAGCAGGGGCTAGCCATGGGGCTGATGGGTTCAATCGTCTCTGTCGGAAGTGTCATCTTACAATCCTCTGTTAATGGCTTTGGAGCAGTTATTATCAGTGCCCAAACGGCAGCACGTAGAATCATGGCCTTTGCCCTATTGCCAATGACGGCAATTTCGGCTTCTATGACGACTTTTATCTCTCAAAACTTTGGGGCAAAACGTCCAGATCGTATCGTCCAAGGTCTTCGTCTAGGGAGCTATTTGAGTATGGCTTGGGCAACCTTTGCTTGTGTGTTCCTATTTTTTGCAAGTCCTAGCCTAGTTTCTTTCTTAGCGAGTTCAACAGATGGTTACTTGATTGAAAATGGGACCTTGTACCTACGTATTAGTTCTGTTTTCTATCCGTTTTTGAGTCTTTTATTGATTTATAGAAATAGTTTGCAAGGACTTGGTCAAAAACTCTTACCCCTCATTTCTAGTTTTATCGAGTTTATCGGGAAAATTGTTTTCGTCGCTTGGATTATTCCATGGGCAGGTTATACAGGTGTGATTCTATGTGAACCGCTACTTTGGCTTGTTATGACTGCACAGCTTTATATCTCACTCTCTCAGCACCCTTGGATAAAAGAAGGCAAGAAAATCTTGGCTGTCGGCGGACAATCCTAGCTTCATTTATAAAAGAAAAATCCATTTCCTCTAGTGAAAATCGACTAGACTTGTGTTATAATAAGAAAGATTAAAATGTGAAAAAAGGAGATTCCTAATGGGACGTAAATGGGCCAATATCGTAGCCAAGAAAACGGCTAAAGATGGAGCTAACTCTAAAGTATATGCAAAATTTGGTGTAGAAATCTATGTAGCAGCTAAAAAAGGTGATCCAGATCCAGAATCAAACTCAGCTTTGAAATTCGTTATCGACCGTGCTAAACAAGCGCAAGTGCCAAAACACGTTATTGATAAGGCTATCGATAAAGCAAAAGGAAACACAGACGAAACATTTACAGAAGGTCGTTACGAAGGTTTCGGACCAAATGGTTCAATGCTCATCGTTGATACCTTGACTTCAAACGTTAACCGTACAGCTGCCAATGTCCGTGCTGCTTTTGGTAAAAACGGTGGAAACATGGGAGCTTCAGGTTCTGTATCTTACCTCTTTGACAACAAAGGTGTTATCGTCTTTGCAGGTGATGATGCTGATGCTATCTTTGAACTCTTGCTTGAAGCAGATGTTGATGTAGACGATGTAGAAGCAGAAGAAGGAACAATCACTGTTTACACAGCTCCGACTGACCTTCACAAAGCGATCGTAGCTTTGCGTGAGTCTGGTATCGAAGAATTCCAAGTAACAGAACTTGAGATGATTCCTCAATCAGAAGTTGAGTTATCAGGTGAAGATTTAGAAACATTCGAAAAACTATACAGCGTACTTGAAGACGACGAAGACGTACAAAAAATCTACACAAACGTAGATGGATTCTAATAGAAAAGCGAACAGGCTTAATAGCTGTTCGCTTTTTTGTTATGTTAAACTTTCACTCCATCATCAGTTTGCTCTGTTCTATCCAAGCCTAGGGCAAATTTACGGACGAGAAGAAACTGGCCGTTTTCCTGCTTTGCGAAAGTGAGTACGACTGTCTTGGTGTTTGAACCGAGGGATAGATAGGTGATTCTCTTGATGTCGTAGTCACCTGAGGTTGACTCAATTTCAGAATCTGGTAGTCCATGCTTGCTGATGATATCTTTGTAGTTGGAGCCACCTTTTCCTCTGTTTGCAGTGTCTCCCTCTATCAAAGCATCGAACTGCTCCTGGGTCCAAGAGAAGGTATCGGTATCTTCGTCTTCATCATGATCTTCATCTGGTCTATAATCTGGTAAGTTTCCAAATTCCTCATTTTCTGTTAAAGAGGTCAGACTTCTGTAGGGGTGACGAAAGTTTTTAGCCAAGTCAGTAAAGACACCAGAAGGTAATACTTGCGTCATTAAGACAAGAAAAATGGATAGAATACCTAGGCTTGTTCCGATGATAGCCAATATTTTACGATTTTTGAGATTAAGGCTAATACCAAAAACTCCTAGGGCTATAGCGATAATGGCAAAGAAAAACGCTAGAATGCTAATGATTGGTAGCCAGGGACCAAGAAGGGCCAGGGCTCCAAAGATGATGGCAAAGATTCCTAAAATTTTCTCTTCTTTATGTTTCATTTGTGAGTTTCTCATTTCTAATCAGGGTGTATTCTTATAGGTGTGAGATAGTGTTTATTATAGATAAAATAAGAGCTGATGTCAATTTCTGCTTAGATAGTTCTCAGGGAAACTTTTTTCTTGACATCTTTTCTGAAAATGGTAAAATGGTTCTCATGGAAACTTAAATGTTCTTATGGGAACTATTTTCGCTTAGAAGGGAGAAAGCATGGATAAACCGATGTTGATCTTTAAACGTTTTGGTCACCAGTTACATCTGATGGTACAAAAGGAAGCCAAGCGTTGTGGTATTGAATTTATGGGAGGACCGCAAGGGCAGGTCATTCGTTTTTTAGAACGTCGTGAGCATGAACAAGAATTAACACTCATCAAAGATATTGAACAAGAACTCAATATTACCAAGTCAGTTGCTAGTAATTTGGTCAAGCGTATGGTACAAAATGGTTTGGTAGAGTTGGAGGCGAGCCCAAGTGATAAACGGGCGAAATTTGTTCATTTGACCGAAAAATCACGCTCTCAAATGAAGCAAGTTAAGTCTTTCTTTGATCGAATTGACCGCAGCTTACTTGATGGTATTTCCGAAGAGAATCTCGCTATTTTTGAAGAAGTCATGGGCCGCCTACAAGCAAATGTAGAAAAAATAGGAGGTAAGAATGAAGAAACTCGCTAAGCGTATCACAGGAAAAGAGTGGGGCATGATTCTAATAACTGTTCTCTTTACCTGTTGCTCGGTCTATCTAGAGTTAGAAGTACCGACTTACGTTTCAAAAATAACAGAATTACTCGGAACACCAGGTACGGAGTTGGGAGACCTTTGGTCGCCAGCAACTAAGATGATGGGTTTGTCATTCTTAGCCTTCCTATCATCTGTAACAGTTGGATTTTTTGCCGCTCGAGTTGCAGCATCCTATACGGCTCATCTACGAAGCGATATTTTTAATCGTGTTTTAGATTACTCCCAGACAGAAATTAAACGTTTTTCAATTTCCAGTCTATTGACTCGGACGACTAATGATATCACGCAGATTCAGATGCTCTTTACCATGGGACTTCAGGTAGTCACTCGCGGACCAATCATGGCATTCTGGGCTATTGGGAAAATTCTTGGCAAGTCAGAATACTGGATTTGGGCAGTAGTGGTGGCAGTCATTGTCAATGTTCTGATGACAACTGTCTTGATGACTTTGGCCTTTCCTAAACAATCTGTCATTCAAAAATTGACAGATAAACTGAATAGTATTACTCGTGAAAGCTTGACAGGGATTCGGGTTGTTCGTGCATACAATGCTGAGGAATATCAAGATAAGAAATTCGAAGAAGCCAATGATGAAGTCACACGACTCAATCTATTTGTCAGTCGCTTAATGGCCATTATGAATCCTATTATGATGGCGATTTCTAGCGGATTAGTCCTTGCCATTTACTGGATGGGCGCTTATATTATCAACGACGCTAGCTTGACAGAGCGTCTCCCCCTCTTTAGCGATATGGTGGTCTTCATGTCCTATGCTATGCAAGTGGTAATGGGCTTCTTACTCATGGGTGCTCTTTTTATCGTCTTGCCTCGTACCTTGGTTTCTGCAGGACGTATCAATCAAGTGCTAGACCTTCATTCCTCTATTGAAAATCCTAGTCACCCACAGACGGCAGATTCTTCTATTCAAGGTCAAGTGGAATACCGCGACGTAACCTTCCGCTACTCTAAAAACTCAGAAGCAGTTGTGGAACATGTCAGCTTCAAGGCAGAAGTAGGGCAAACCATTGCCTTTATCGGTTCAACTGGTTCTGGTAAATCTACGCTTGTGAACCTCTTACCCCGTTTTTATGATGTGTCAGAGGGAGAAATTTTAGTAGACGGCGTCAATGTTCAGAATTATGACTTAGAAGATTTGCGTAATAAAGTTGGCTATATCCCTCAAAAAGCTGTGCTCTTTTCTGGAGATGTTAAGGGCAATCTCGACTTTGGTAAGAGTCAAGAAACGCTACTAAGTGAGACGGCCATGTGGCAAGCTCTGGAATTGGCCCAGTCTAAAAACTTTATCGAGGATAAGGAAGCTGGCCTTGACTCAGAAGTAGCTCAAGGTGGGACCAATTTCTCAGGTGGACAGAGACAACGTCTGGCTATCGCACGCGCCTTGGCTCGTAAACCAGAGATTCTCATTTTTGATGATTCATTCTCAGCCTTGGACTACAAGACCGATCGTATCTTGCGTCAAGTATTAGCTGAAAAAACACAATCCATGACCAAGTTAATCGTTGCCCAACGCATTTCAACCATTATGGATGCAGACCTGATCTTAGTCTTGGATCAGGGAAAAGTCGTGGGACAAGGCACCCACAAGGAACTTCTTGCAAGCAATGAAGTATACCAAGAAATTGCCTATTCACAACTATCGAAGGAGGAATTGGAACATGGAAAATAAGAAAATGTCCTTATGGAAACAGTGTAGACCTTTTCTAGCAGGTCTCCAACTTCCCCTACTAATCGCAGTTGTGGCGGCTATATGTTCAAGTATTATCACGGTTTATGGACCAACTAAGATCAAAGAAATTACCAATTTGATTTCAGATGGGCTAATGACAGAGATTGATCTAGAGGCTGTGTCAAGCATCGCCAGCTTTTTAGCTGTTTTGTATGTACTTGGTGCCATTCTCAACTATACTCAAGCCTATATCTTTTCAACGAGTATCCAACATTTTTCAAAACGCTTGCGGACAGCTATCGCTGAAAAAATTAACCGTCTGCCACTTGCTTATTTTGACCGTCATTCTCAAGGAGATACTCTCTCTCGTGTAACCAATGACGTCGATACGGCAGCTCAGTCCCTCAACCAAAGTCTGGGAACAGTTCTCTCAGCTAGCTTCTTGCTGATTGCTGTTTTGATTACCATGTTTGGGATGAACTGGATTTTGGCATTGGTAACAGTTGTTTCAACACTTGTAGGTTTTGCAGCGGTTTCAGTGATTATGGCCAAGTCACAAGGTTACTTTAAAGCCCAACAAAACAACCTAGCAGCTGTAAATGGCTATGTGGAAGAAATGTACTCTGGGCACAATGTGGTGACTAGCTATAATGCTGTGGAACCAACAAAAGATACATTTGCAGGATTGAATCAGAATCTACATGATAGCATCTGGAAATCTCAGTTTATCTCTGGAATTATGATGCCTGCCATGGTCTTTGTAGGCAACTTTAGTTATGTTCTAGTCATTATCGTCGGTGCTGCCTTGGCTCTTGAAGGGTATATCAGTATCGGGATTATTGTAGCCTTCATGGTTTATGTTCGAACATTCTCACAACCCTTGTCACAGATTGCCCAAGGAATTACCAGCTTACAACAAGCTAGTGCAGCCATGACTCGTGTCTTCGAATTTCTAGGTGAAGAGGAAATGGAAGATGAATCTCATAAGGAAAGACAATTGACCAACATGAAGGGTGAAGTGGTCTTCGACAGAGTTTTATTTGGCTACACACCGGAGCGAACGATCATTCATGACTTTTCTGCGACAGCTCATGCAGGTCAAAAGGTCGCGATTGTCGGACCAACTGGTGCTGGGAAGACGACCATTGTTAACCTCTTGATGAAATTTTATGAGATTGATAAGGGAAGTATTCGCATTGATGGTGTAGATACCAAGGCTATGAAGCGCTCAGAAGTGCACGATGCCTTTTCAATGGTCTTGCAGGATACCTGGCTCTTTGAAGGAACCATTCGTGACAATCTCATCTACAATCAAACAGGTATCAGTGATGAAAAAGTGATTGAAGCTGCCAAAGCAGTCGGAATCCACCACTTCATCACAACCTTACCTGATGGATACGATACTGTTTTGGATGATACAGTGACCTTGTCAGTAGGTCAAAAGCAGCTCTTGACTATCGCTCGTGCTCTGCTCAAGGATGCTCCGCTCTTGATTCTGGACGAAGCAACATCCTCAGTCGATACTCGTACGGAGGAGTTGATTCAAAAGGCTATGGACCGTTTGATGGAAGGACGCACATCCTTTGTCATCGCCCACCGCTTGTCAACAATCCGCAATGCTGACTTGATTCTGGTCATGAAAGAAGGAAACATCATCGAGCAAGGGAATCATGATGAGCTTATGGCTCAGGGTGGTTTCTATGCAGACCTCTACAATAGTCAATTTACAGAAGACCAAGCAGAAGAGTAAATCAAAAGAAGGCTTGACGGCCTTCTTTTTCTGAACTATACTAGAGTAGGAGAAGCTAGTAGGCTTCTTGTGTAAAATCTAAAAATAACGAGAAAATATATGAAAAACTATCAAGAGTGGTATGACAAGAGGAAATCAAGTCTTCTTCGACATCCACAAGGATTACAACTGATGCGAGTCTTTAATCGCATGATGACAGTTCTGATGCCCTTGGCATACTTGACCTTACTGGGAGCAAACTTTATCAGCAAAGGCTTGGGGAAAGAATTTGCTACTTATATCATGGTGCCAGCATTGGGCTTTATCCTATTGACGCTAGTTCGTAAGTGGATCAATCAACCGCGTCCTTATGAGACTTGGGAAATTATTCCGCTACTAGACAAGGACAGCTCTGGGAATTCAATGCCTAGTCGCCATGTCTTTTCGGCAACCATTATTTCCACGGCTTGCTTGCATGCAAATCTTCCTGTGGGGTTGGTTTTGTTGGTCTTATCAGCTCTTCTCGGTCTTGTGCGAGTCTTAGGAGGCGTTCATTATCCCAAGGATGTTTTAGTTGGCTACGCCTGTGGCCTCCTCTTGGGAATTCTTTTCTTTATTTTCTAAAAAGCAAAGCAAGTGGGCTTGGCCTTGTAACCACTTACGGGTCAAAAGTGACCACTTGCTTTTTTGCCCTTGTAAAGTCTTCTGGGCTTTGGTATAGTAGATGCAGAAAGGAGATAGGATGAAGTTACGAATCGAGATTGATAGTGAATTAACTGAGACAGAGATTGTCATCAAGGCTGCAGCTCTGACAGATGAAATAGCTGACTTGCAACGACTCTTGCAAGAAACCAAGGCTCCTAGGTTGATCTTTTATAAGGGGACGGGTGAGTACTACTTAGACTTGGCAGAAATTCTCTTTTTTGAGACAGAAGGTAGCAAGATTTACGCCCACACCCAGAAAGAAGCCTACGAGGTTCGACTCAAGCTTTATGAGTTAGAGTCCATCCTACCCCGCTATTTCAGTCGGGTATCCAAGTCGACCATAGCCAATCTTCGGCAGGTCTACTCGGTGGACAAGTCCTTCTCAGGGACAGGTACTATTTCCTTTTATCAGACCCACAAGGAGGTTCACGTGTCACGACACTACCAATCCCTCCTAAAAGAAAATCTAAGAAACATGAGGTAAGAACATGAAAAAGAAAGCATTTGGTATTGTGTTGCTAGTATTGGCAGCTTTAGTGTTATTGCAGGGAAATTTTGGAATCCCTTCTCTGGGAGGGCACATTTGGCCTTTGATTGGTATTGGATTTTTTGCCTATCAATCAATTGAAGCTTTGCTTCGTCGTCATCTGACATCAGCCTCTTTTACAGCCCTAGTGGCCCTCATGATTGCTAATCATTTTTATGACATTTTACCGATTCCCAATCAGTCATTGTTCTGGGCAAGTATTTTAATCGTAATGGGTGTCAGCGCACTCACTCATTCTAACAGAACTTGGAATGGGAAAAAATGGTGGTATGACGGTGAAAAGACTATTCTGACAGACAAGGAAGTCGCTTTTGGGGCGGGTACATTTTACAAGCAAGACCAAGAATTGGTAGAAGACGAGTTTGAAGTCGGATTTGGGAATGCCAAAATCTATTATGACAATGCAGAGATGTTAGGTGATTTTGCTACTCTGAATATCGAAGTCGGATTTGGGAATGCAGTTATCTACGTGCCTCAACACTGGAGAGTGGACTTGAAGGTGGAAACTTTTTGTGGTGCAGCCAAGGCAGATGCCCCTGTAGCCCCAACCAGCAAAACTTTGATTATCCGTGGAGACGTAGCTTTTGGGAAACTAGGAGTTGTTTACGTTAAATAAAAAAATATTCCAATCCCCTTGCCAAAAAAGAGAAAGTGTGATAACATAGTACAGTATGTGGTGCTAGCACATCCGCTATATTAGATCTAATAGGAGGAAAACACAAATGGCTAAAGTATGTTACTTTACAGGTCGTAAGACTGTATCAGGAAACAACCGTTCACACGCGATGAACCAAACAAAACGTGCCGTAAAACCAAACCTTCAAAAAGTTACTGTACTTATCGATGGTAAACCTAAAAAAGTTTGGGCTTCAGCTCGTGCTTTGAAATCAGGTAAAGTAGAACGCGTTTAATAAAGAGTAAAAGGCCATCAGGTCTTTTTCTTTTGCTCTAAGCTCAAAAAGTCTCGTCAAAGGAGCAAATATCCGCCGATACAGTATTCTGCTTTTACACTTGGCTTGAAATATGATAAAATAGAGTATCAACTAGTTGAGGTAGAAAAAATGACTGTAAAAATTAATACAAAAGATGGTCAAATCGAACTAACAGATGAAGTGATTGCTACCGTTGTAGGCGGTGCAGCAACTGAGATTTTTGGTGTGGTCGGTATGGCAAGTAAGAAAGCCCTCAAAGATAATTTCCAAGCCCTCCTTAGGAAGGAAAATTATTCTAAAGGTGTCGTTGTAAAAGCGACCGAAGATGGTAGCATTGCAGTTGATGTATATACCGTGTTGAGCTACGGAACAAAAATCAGTGAAGTCTCAAAAAACATCCAAGAGCGTGTACGCTTTAGTTTGGAAAACCAACTTGGCATCACTGCTCAAACTGTGAATGTCTACATTCAAAATATCAAAGTTGTAGGAGAATAATCGTGTCAAATATTACTACAAGCTTATTTCAAGAAATGGTACAGGCTGCATCTACTCGTTTGAACAAGCAAGCCGAATATGTCAACTCATTGAACGTCTTCCCAGTTCCAGATGGAGATACAGGAACAAACATGGGAATGACTATCGAAAATGGTGCTAAAGAAGTAGCAGACAAACCAGCTTCAACAGTTGGTGAGGCCGCAAGTATCTTGGCTAAAGGTCTTTTGATGGGTGCGCGTGGGAACTCAGGAGTTATCACTTCTCAGCTTTTCCGCGGATTTTCACAAGCTATCAAGGAAAAAGATGAATTAACAGGGAAAGATCTAGCTCTTGCCTTCCAATCAGGTGTTGAAGTAGCCTATAAGGCCGTTATGAAGCCAGTTGAAGGAACAATCTTGACCGTATCACGTGGTGCTGCCATCGGTGCTAAGAAAAAAGCAGAGCAGACAGACGATGCTATTGAGGTGATGCGTGCAGCCTTGGAAGGAGCTAAAACAGCCCTTGCTAAGACTCCAGACATGCTTCCAGTATTAAAGGAAGTTGGAGTTGTAGACTCAGGTGGTCAAGGTTTGGTCTTCATCTATGAAGGTTTCCTTTCAGCTCTTACTGGTGAATACAGCGCTTCTGAAGACTTTGTAGCTACTCCAGCTAACATGAGTGAAATGATCAATGCAGAACACCACAAGTCTGTAGCTGGACATGTGGCAACAGAAGATATTACTTTTGGTTACTGTACGGAGATCATGGTTGCCCTTAAACAAGGTCCAACTTATGCTAAAGAGTTTGACTACGAAGAATTCCGTAACTACTTGAACGAACTTGGGGACTCATTGCTTGTTGTTAATGACGATGAAATCGTTAAAGTTCACGTCCATACAGAAGATCCAGGTCTTGTTATGCAAGAAGGTCTCAAGTATGGTAGCTTGGTTAAGGTTAAAGTCGATAACATGCGTAACCAACACGAAGCACAAGTGGAAAAAGAAGCTAAAGTTAGCAAACCAGCTGAAGAAAAAGAATATGCTCTTATCGCAGTAGTAGCTGGACAAGGCTTGGCAGACATCTTCCGTGCTCAAGGTGTGGACTATGTCATCGAAGGTGGACAAACCATGAACCCTTCGACAGAAGACTTTATCAAGGCTGTTGAGCAAGTCAATGCTCGCAACATTATCTTCTTGCCAAACAACAAAAATATCTTCATGGCAGCTCAATCTGCAGCAGAAGTATTGGAACAACCAGCAGTAGTGGTAGAAGCTCGTACCCTTCCTCAAGGATTGACTAGTCTTCTTGCCTTCGATCCAAGCAAATCTATCGAAGAAAATAAAGAACGCATGACAGCAGCTCTTGGTGATGTGGTCAGCGGTAGTGTAACAACAGCCGTTCGTGACACGACTATCGATGGTTTGGAAATCCATGAAAATGACAATCTTGGTATGGTAGATGGTAAGATCCTCGTATCAAACCCTGATATGCACCAAACTCTGACTGAAACTTTGAAACATATGTTGGATGAAGACAGTGAAATCGTAACCTTCTATATTGGAGAAGACGGAAGTGAAGAATTGGCTAACCAAATCGCCCAAGAAATCGCAGAAGAATTTGAAGATGTAGAAGTTGAAATCCACCAAGGTCAACAACCAGTTTACCCATATCTTTTCAGTGTGGAATAAGAATTAAATAGAAAACGAAAGAGGTCGGGATTTCCCGACCTTTTTTGATTTGGAAAGAATTCTATTTTCATAGTTGAGTAGACTTTTTGTGACATTTGTCATATCTCCTCATGACAGAAGCTTCTAGTGACACAACCTTCAAAGAATTATACTAGATGTATCAAATGGAGGAAGAAAAAATGAAAGATAAAGTAATTGTCGTAATGAGCTTAGTAGCAGCAGGAGTCATGACTTATCTCATGTTTTCTGGATTAGATGAAGGCTTCTATCATTTCCCTTGGGAGTTATTTGCAGGTTTTGGAATCATGTCTTGGGTGATTCGAGAAGGTTTGAAATTGGTCTCAGATGTGAAAAAGGAGTTTGAAAAATGAAAAAAGCGATTCTCTATCTTTTTATTGGACTATCACTAGTGGTATGGTTGGTAGAAATGTTTACAGGTTGGTTTGATCAAGCCTTCCTTCACCAAGCCATTCGCGGTGCCTGGGGTCTAGGATTTATGATTTTTATCGCCTTTCCGATGGGAAAGGAGTGGCTGAAAGGAGAATATCATGAACATGATTAAGGTAGAAAGCCTAAATAAAAACATCAAGGGCAAGGCTATTTTGAAGGATATTTCCTTTGAGGTAGCTGAAGGTGACTGCGTCGCCTTGATTGGTCCCAATGGTGCTGGGAAGACCACACTCTTGGACTGTTTGCTTGGAGATAAACTGGTCACCAGCGGTCAAGTATCCATCCAAGGCTTGCCAGTGACGAGTTCTCAGTTAGACTATATTAGAGGCTACCTGCCTCAAGAAAATGTCATCGTTCAGAAATTAAAGGTCAAAGAGTTGATTGCTTTCTTTCAAAGCATTTACCCAAATCCCTTGAGCAACCAGGAAATCGATCAACTATTGCAGTTTGACAAACAACAAAAAGAACAATTCGCAGAAAAATTATCAGGTGGGCAAAAGCGTCTCTTCTCTTTTGTCTTGACCTTGATTGGGCGACCAAAGCTTGTCTTTTTAGATGAGCCGACTGCGGCCATGGATACTTCAACCCGTCAACGTTTTTGGGAAATTGTCCAGGATCTAAAAGCGCAGGGAGTCACCATTCTCTATTCATCCCATTATATCGAAGAGGTAGAGCATACAGCGGACCGAATCTTGGTCTTGAATAAGGGAGAGTTGATTCGCGATACAACACCTCTAGCCATGCGCAGTGAGGAGATTGAAAAGCACTTTATCCTTCCTCTATCATACAAGGAAGTCATTGAGCAGTCTAACTTGGTTGAAAACTGGTCACAAAAACAAGATGCTTTGCAAGTAGTCACACGTGAAGCGGATGCTTTTTGGCAACTATTAGTGCAAGCAGGATGTAGGATTCAAGAAATTGAAGTCAATAACCGTAGTTTGCTGGATACAATCTTTGAAGAAACACAAAAGGGAGATGACTAAGATGAAACGATGGATCGCACTAAACAAGATAGAATTTCTATTGACCAAACGACAATTAGTCTATTATCTGTTATCTGTAGGGATGCCGACAGCCTTCTATTTATTCTTTTCAGGTATGTACCAGGACACACCCGGTGGACCAGCTAATTTTATGCGTGATTACCTCATCTCCATGACGGCTTTTTCCATGATGTCGACAGCTATCTTTTCATTTCCAGTTGTTTTACATACCGACAAGATCAACAACTGGCAGAAAATATTACGTCATAGCCCTGTAAATATGGTAGAATATTATCTATCAAAGATAACAAGTATGATGGTTGATTATTTGGTCTCAATTCTGGTTGTTTTCTCAGTTGGGCATTTTGTAAGAGGTGTGGATATGTCTCTTGGAAACTGGATTGGGGCTGCGTTCTTGCTGATAGTAGGAAGTGTTGCTTTTGTAGCACTTGGCTTAACCCTGACTCTCTTACCGTCCAGTCAGCTGATGTCTGTCGTGGGCAATCTTCTTTACTTTGGCTTGGCTGTTTTAGGCGGACTCTGGATGCCTGTCTCTTTATTTCCAGACTGGATGCAAGCAATCGGGAAGCGCCTACCAAGCTATCAGTTGATGGAGTTGCTCGAGACCTTCTTAAACGAGGGTGGCATCAATTTATCAGCCACAGTTTATCTACTTGTTTTTTCAGCAGTTTTGTTTGGTTTGACCATTTACCTTAAAGGTCATAAGGAGAATGCTTAATGCTTGAAAGACTGAAAAGCATACATTATATGTTCTGGGTCAGTTTAATTTTTATGATTTTCCCCATCCTGCCTGTAGTGACTGGGTGGCTTTCTGCCTGGCATTTATTGATTGATATTCTATTTGTAGTGGCGTATTTGGGTGTTTTAACAACTAAGAATCAGCGCCTATCTTGGCTATATTGGGGCCTCATGCTGACTTATGTAGTTGGGAATACTGCCTTTGTTGCTGTTAATTATATCTGGTTTTTCTTTTTCCTATCCAATCTCTTAAGTTATCATTTCAGCGTAAGTGGTTTAAAGTCTTTACATGTCTGGACTTTTCTTCTTGCTCAAGTCCTTGTTGTGGGCCAACTTTTGATTTTTCAGAGAATCGAAGTTGAGTTTCTATTCTATCTACTTGTAATTCTTGCTTTTGTCGATTTAATGACTTTTGGCTTGGTTCGGATTCGGATTGTGGAGGATTTGAAAGAAGCGCAAGCTAAGCAAAATGCCCAGATAAATCTATTGCTTGCTGAAAATGAACGCAGTCGTATCGGTCAGGATTTGCATGATAGTCTGGGACATACTTTTGCTATGCTGAGTGTCAAGACAGATCTGGCATTGCAGTTATTTCAGATGCAGGCCTATCCACAGGTGGAAAAGGAATTAAAAGAAATCCACCAGATCAGCAAGGATTCCATGAATGAAGTGCGAACCATTGTGGAAAATCTGAAATCACGGACCCTAGCATCAGAGCTTGAGACTGTTAAGAAGATGCTGGAAATTGCTGGCATTGAGGTTCAAGTTGACAATCACTTGGACAAGGCTAGTTTGACCCAGGATGTAGAGTCGACGGCTGCTATGGTTTTGTTAGAACTGGCGACCAATATCATCAAGCATGCCAGCGCTAAAAAAGCCTATCTAAAACTGGAACGTACAGATCAGGAATTGGTCCTGACGGTCAGAGATGACGGGAAAGGCTTTGCAACTGTAAAAGGAAATGAACTCCATACAGTCCGTGACCGTGCAGCAGCCTTTTCAGGTCAAGTAGAGCTGGTCAGCTTGAAACATCCAACAGAGGTGCGCGTGCATCTGCCTTATAAGGAGAGAAAGTAGATGAAAGTATTAGTCGCAGAAGATCAAAGTATGCTGAGAGATGCCATGTGCCAGCTCTTAAGCTTTCAACCAGATGTGGAGACTGTCTTGCAGGCAAAAAATGGAGCCGAGGCTATTGAGATTTTGGGGAAAGAAGCAGTAGATATTGCCATCCTTGACGTCGAAATGCCAGTAAAGACGGGACTCGAAGCCCTCGAGTGGATCAAACAAGAAGTGCCTGAAACCAAGGTGGTTATCGTCACGACCTTTAAACGCCCAGGCTATTTTGAACGAGCTGTCAAAGCAGGAGTAGACGCCTATGTCTTGAAAGAGCGAAGCATCGCTGAGCTCATGCAAACCCTGCATACGGTGTTAGAGGGACGCAAGGAATATTCCCCAGAGCTGATGGAAGTCATGATGACTCATCCCAATCCCTTGACCGAGCAAGAAGTCGCTGTTCTACATGGAGTGGCTCAGGGACTCTCCAACCAAGAAATTGCTGACAAGCTCTACCTCTCAAACGGCACCGTCCGAAATTATATGACCAATATCCTCTCTAAACTAGGCGCCAGCAACCGAACCGAAGCAGCCAAAACTGCCGAAGAAGAAGGCTGGTTGTGAGGGAGAGAAGAAAGAAAAAAATCTCTTAGAAATGAATCTAAGAGATTTTTTGTATTATTCAAGTCTATTTTGCTACCCAGCCGATGGCATCGCTAGGTGGGTTTTCGGTATCAATCCAGATGAATTCGATGCCAATTTCCCCGTTTTTAAACTTAGTCAAACGAATACCATTGATTTCCAGTTCATTGAGCCGTTGGCCTGTCAAGACCTCTCGTTCCTTCAACTGGAAAACACCACGCAAAATCCAATTTCCAAGGATTTCTTGCTTATCAGTTGACTGAATCGCCTTACCAGCTTCTTGGTTGATATAGGCATTGATGACATCTCCAGAAGGTAAGAAGCGTAGTTTAAAGGTTCTTTCTTCTTTGGATAGAGCTAGTTTTTTAGTACCAGGTTCAAAAGTCCCAAATCCTGGACCAAAGAAATCAGGTCTTTCGTCGTGAAAGTTTTTTGAGTCAGGCAGAGGAATGTAAACTTCACTAACTGGACGATACACTAACTGCTCAATTTCTTTAATGAGTTTTTCATTGCCAGTATTGTGGACAAAGTTAATCAAGTCTTCACGAATAGCCTTCATCTGAGCTTTTTCTTCCTTGTTGGTCCATTTCTTCAAGAGGATTTCTTCCAGAGAGAAGGTCACAAAAGCTAGTTCTTCTGGAGCCAGACTGTCCTTAAATTTATCCTGAATCTTTAAAATCCGTGGCAGACGATCTTTTTTGGCTAATTTTGAACCGCCGTTAAAGGCATTGAAACCAGAGTTTTCTTCCACATTTCCATGTTTGTCTGTGATAACCCAAGACACAGTTTCTAAAATATCGGATTGTCCCTTTTCAGTTATCAGTAAATGAAGATTTTCAAAGAGAGAAAAAGGATCTTCGATATAATGGACATTCCAAGTGTCTACCACAATGTCTTTATTGTTAAAAGTCATGTGGAGCTGACTGTCAGCTGCTGTGTACTTGTAGTGGTGTTGCCCATCTGTAAAACGAAAATTGGTTGGATTGATTTTGGTAGTTGATCCTTCAATGACCAGATTATCAATATCGACTGGCAAATAAGTCGTTTCTCCAACAAAAATCCTAGGATTTTCTCCCTTTGGTGTTGGCATCAGGACATGGTAAACAGCTTCAACATTGACCGAGTCAGAGTTGAATCCCTTGATTTGCGCCTTAGAAGATTCGATTCTCTGGTTTCTCAAGGCCCCAATCTTTCGTGCTAACTCTTCATAGCGTTGATAGTTTTCCTTGTCTGCAGCTTCTTTATCAGTAGCAATATCTGCATGAAACTTGATATCACCCAACAAGTCTGTCCAAGATTGAGAATCTTTCTTGAACTGGGCAATTTTTTGGTCTCCTGAATTAATCCCAAAAGACTTAATACCCACTAAGTATTTATGATTTTCATCTACAACGACAGAGGCATCATAGGAGGTGTTGGCAATATCTTCCCCTACGGCATTAAAGGCTTTTTGAAAAACAGTCTCCTGAAATTTGGAGTTGACGATAGGAGCGACAGAATGTTCTATTTGTTCCTCGTCTTCGGATTCTGCCTTTTGAGAAAAAGCTTGGCTCAAGCTAGCGAAGTTGGTAATTAAGGTTTTGTATTTATCTTTTTGTTCAGACTTTAGATGTTCCCACATAAGCACCCTCTTTTCTATTTTCAGTATATCAAAAGAAGATTAGTTTTTCACTAATCCTCTTATATATTCGTTAATTGATACTGTAAAATTCAAGTTTGCCTTGTTTTTTGACAAGTCTCAAATACTCTTCATCTGACAGAAGGGTTAAACCATCATCATAAGACTTGATTTTTTCAAGAGCTTGGTCATAGCTATCTACAAAGTCCTTGACATAGGATTGGCCTTCAAACTGGCCATTCATCTTGGTGTAGATAATGGCGAATTTCCCTGACCGTTCCAGTTGAGACTGCCCTTGACTTTCGTTCAAAGCCTTGGCAATATTCTCTGCGATGCGTTTAATCACAGGAACAACTACGCTATTTCCAGCTTGTTTGTAGAGCTGACCATTGGAAACGCCCTCTGGGATTTTAAAGGATTTTGGATAACCTTGAACATTAAAGGTTTCTTTCGGAGTCAACTTCCGAATCTCGCCACTGTCCGTCAAAATCAATGGAACGTTGTGTCCACCAGTTCCCATATTTGCTGTCAAGGTAGGGACAACGCCGTTTTTGTTTTCACGGACATACTGACGACGCCACTGGTAGACCGTATCTTGGTTGGTGACTTCAAATTTCAACTGATCGTAGAAATTTTGCTTGCCTTCACGGTAGTAGTAGATCTCATCTAGCTTATCACCAAAGTTAATCACATCCTGAAGAGTAGTAGTCAGCTTGATTTCCTCTGGGAATTCAAACAAGTCATAAGCTTCCTTGGTATCAAAACCAACGATGTAGATACGCTCACGGTTTTGCGGGATATTCCCATAGTCTTTTCCGTTGAGAACCTTCCACTTGATAAAGTAGTTGTTCTCGGTCAAGGCTTCACGAATGACCTTGAAGGTATTGCCATGGTCATGACCGACCATGTTTTTGACATTTTCGATGAAAATAGCTCGAGGTTTGCATCCCTCAATCATGCGAAGCAATTCGAAGAAAAGATCGCCACGGTCATCATCAAAGCCCTTGCGATAACCCGCAATACTAAAGGCCTGGCAAGGAAAACCTCCCATAATCACATCCACGCGCTCAGCTGGAATATCCTCTGGCTGAACATCGTGAATATCACGACCATCCAAATAGGTATCTGGATGGTTTAACTGATAAGTCTGACGCGCATACTTATCAAATTCATTGGCATACACCACTCTGAACTCGTTGGTCTGTTCAAATCCCAACTCAATTCCCCCAACACCTGAGAAGAAAGCTGCAATATTGTACTTCTCAGGTCGGTTCGAACTTACAGAATTTGTCATGTAGTAACCTGCTTTCTAAAAGATTTATTATTATTCAAGTAAATTTCTTTGTAATTCTATTAGAGTATCTACATCAAAACTACTATATTTAAAAATTGAAGCAATAATAATTTGATTATCGCTAAATTCATCGTTTAAGATATCGAACATATCTTCAATATTTTTTTGATCAACCTCTCTACCACTTGGAGAATCTAAAACGATTGGAAGTGTTAGCCCAATATATTTTTGAATTTCAATTATATACGCCATTTTATAGCAAAATACAATTTTATGTAATACCGAACCACTCAACGACTTTAGATCTGATGTGAATACAAAATTTTTATCCGAATTTAAGTATTCTACAACATTCAATTTCCTTGCAAATTTTAAAATATTATCAAAAATATGTTGATTAGTATCATCACGTAACGAAAACTTTATTCTATCATCAATTTCTTTTTTGTATTCCTTAAGCCTTTTTATTTCAGAATCAATAATTTCTTCTGGTGCTGTGATAAGTTGTAATCGTTGTTCAAAAAGCTCAATAGGATTTTCAACTTTTACAAGGTACTGAGAATTATTGATCTCTTGCTCTAATTCGAGTTCTTTTTTTTGTAATTTTTCTATTTCTTGTCCCAAATGAAATACTCGCAGTTCAATTACCGTTTGCGTTTCCTTAAAACCTGAGATATTATCCCGAGTTAATTCTACTATACTTCCATCTGGACAGCGAACACTTAATCCCAAACTTTCAACATACTTAAGATAATCTTCATTTTTAGTCAAAATATTTTTTAAAATAGATTGTTTTCTTAATAACTCATTTCTGTTATTTCTAGTTATTAAAAGTCTATTTTCTAAATCCGATACCTTATTGGTCTGAAAATTACTTTTATCCATTAAATCAAAATTTTCACTCTGAAATAAAATAATTTTCTGCAATTCACTTAATTTATTTAGCTCTACAGCAATTTTATTTGCTTCAACTCTTAAATGTGATATATCTTTTTCAGAAATTCCTTCTATTAAAGTTTCAACTTTAAATTTTATACCACCTATAACGGTTCCTCTATTTAGCAGGGTCCATCCTTTATCTTGATCCAAATATATACAACCTAACAGACTTTCTAAAACGTTGATATTACTTGTTTTAAAAATTTTCCCTAGAATATAATATAAATCTCTTGGCAACTCTAAAGACTCAGTTTCCCCTCCCATCTCTATTTTTATATTATTATTATTACGCCACAAAATTATTAATTGATCTGTCTCAATAATCAATTTTGTTTGTAGTTTAGAAAATCTAATTTTCTTTGTAGACGGTATAGAATATCCCATTGAATAAAATAGCAATCTTAACAAAGTCGACTTACCTACACTATTGACATTACTATAAATTTCTGTTTTCTTACCAAATTCAAATTTTTTTGTTTCATATCCACTGATAATTTCTAGCGACTTAAAATTCATATATCTAATCCTCTTCTAATGCGGTCTATATCTGAGTTCGAAGACAAAATTTGAAATAGTATTACTTTGGTTAAGTCTTCTAAAAGATGAGAAGATATTTTATCATGTAGATTCAAAATATCATCTTGGAATCTAGTGTAATGTTCTTTAATGAAGTTCTCAACCATATCCCTTCGTGTGGGATAGCTCAACGAAAATTTATTAAATTCAGTTGTTACAGAAGTGACAAATTCAAAATCTAGTGACTTATTTAAAATTAGTTCTGACAAATCTGTCTTCAAACTAGTTTCATTAATTTTTGGAATATCAAATAATTCATATACCATATTCTCTTCAATATTAATACTATGCAGAATTATCAACCACCCTAAATCTTTTATGGTTAAATCGACTCTTCTAGAAGCATTATTTTTAAACTCGTTTTGCAAATTAGAAAAAATTTTACTTGCTTTAAACCTTGGGAAACCAATCTCATCTAAACGATCAATTACTTTTTCCCTGATATGCCGATAACGTGTTTCGTCATCACTTCCATGAAAAGTTATTTTTAGGATACGAATATTTTGTTTAAGTTTCTCAAAATCAATTACAACAGTCGTTTTATTAAATATTGAATCAATTTTTTTCTTATGAGTCTCAGGAAGTTCAACATAACTCAAATTCACCCTAGCTCCCTGAAATAAATTTGGGTATTTATTTGCTCTTATAGGAATTTCAATATTATTTCCATAAATGACCTCGCTATATTTCTCATTCACTTTATCCACAGTATTAATTAAAGAATTAATAGCATTATTCAAATGTTGATTAGTTGTAGAACTTGAATACGGATTTTCCTGGGCTTTAGCCTGTATATAAATTGGTTCTTTATTACGGAAGTATATCTCAATATCTTCTGTTGGACCTTCAACTTTAAATTTTTCAACTTGGGTTAGGTCCTGATCCATAACTAAGTATAACGCCAGATTATATTGAAAATCCCAACCAAACGCAGAGGAAGTCGCATTTGTATTTTTATGATGAGTAGTCATTAAAAATCATCTCTCTAAAAGTATTCTCAGTTTCTATTATACCAAAAAAACACGGCATTCCGCCGTGTTTCTGTGTTTATTTCACCAACTTCTTCATCTCATCAATACGTGCTACGGTCGCGTCGTATTTGGCTTGGTAGTCGGCTTGTTTGTCGCGTTCTTTTTGGACGACTTCTGGTTTGGCATTGGCTACGAAGCGTTCGTTAGAGAGCTTTTTGCCGACCATATCCAGTTCTTTTTGCCATTTAGCGAGTTCCTTGTCGAGACGAGCGAGTTCTTCTTCGACATTGAGGAGGTCTACTAACTGTACTATAGTCCTAGATTTTCCGAATCAGCGTAATATTTATTTCTACGCACTTATTACAAATTTCATATTTCAGATGTCTTCAGACTTTATATATCTATATCTGAAAACCAATTTGTTTGAAATAATTCTTAAATTCCTCCATATTGTCAATTTGATTTGCATTAATCAATACAACTAATTCTTCTTCAGCTCGAGAACACCCAACATAAAAAAGTTTGTAAGCTGTTAAGACTGATCTAACTAAATTATTATTAAAAATATTTTCTTGTATCTTCTTTATTGCTGTTTTCTTTTGAAAGTTAAGTTTATTTTCTTTTAAACAAATAAATTTAAAATAATCATTATCTAGATACTTATTAAAAATCTCTTGAAAATCACTAAAGTATCGTTCTCTATCTGCTGCTTTAATTTCCTTAATTTTTTTTCCTAGTTTTTCTTCTAGTGATAAAATATCACGATTAAAATCATAATAAAACTGTTGAAACCTATCGAAATTAAATGAAATATTTTGAGTATAAAAACGTGTAAATAGGTTTAGAAACTCATATATCTTAATACCTGGGTTACTTGAATCCTCAGCTACAAGTAGTATCTTTTTATGCCCTTCTCCCTTAACTCCATGTTGTGTTGACACCATAGGGTTTCTATTATATTCATCAATCAATTTAAATAATTCAATTGATGAAGAGAATAAATCAGTATAGAGAAAAGAGCCATTTCTTTCATATGAGGATATAAATTTATAGAAATCACTACTGATAATTTTCTCATTAACTAATTCCTGAAGTACGGTTTCTAGCGAAGAATCAGATTCTAATAATTCGATAAAGAAATTCATTTTTTCTTTCAGTTTTAACTTATCCTCATGAAGTTCAATTTTCAAAAGATGGTTATTAAAAACTGAAATAAATTTACCAAAAGATAAGTTTCTTTTGCTATTCTTTAAGATACGAATCACTTCACCATAATTTTTATTTTTATATTCATTCAATACCTGAAATAGCAAACTTAAAAAAGACATTAGCACATCAGGATTTTCATCATAGTTGCTGTTTGTCAAAACATCCATTACACTAACACGACCATTATTAGGGTATATTTTCTGATATATTGTATAGATTTCTTCAGCAGACTTCCCACTATTATTGATGTTTTGAAACCTTTTTTTATTAATTGTTCTTAATTTATAAAACTCTTCATAAGCCTCTCTATTATCAAATAAATATTTTTCAATGTTATCTGTGAAGACTAATTGAGGGAATTGACCTTTTTTGCCTTTGTAGGCGACTTGTTTTACTCTAGAAGAAGATTGGTATAAATTATTTAATAAATCAACTATTTCTTCAGAGGATCGGTAATTGGTGGTAAAGGTTTTTGAGAGATTACCATCAAATTCTCTAAATTCAGTTTCAAACGAACCATCATATTTATTATAAATTTCTTGCATCTTGTCTCCAAGAAAATAAACATTTGTTGAACTATCTTTAGCCGAATTATAAAAAAATCTCAAAATAACTGCATTTGTATCTTGAACCTCATCAATGAAAATATAATCATACATCTCACGTAACTTAAACCCAATTTTAGGAAATCTATCTATTAATTTAAATGAAAAGTTCAATAAATCATCATGAGATAAACCACCATTTAACACGGATGAGTATTGTCGTTCATTATAATAAATTTCATATAAATTTGATTTTATTGTCTCCTCAGAAACTTCACCCTCTACTTGAAATCTTTCTTTATATCTATTTAATTTTGTTTCTTCTTTGAGTGTAGTCTCAATTTCTTCTTTATAAATTTCAAGATAATAGTCTATAACTTTCTCATTTCTAAAGAATGGCTTTAAAAACTTATTTAAGAAACTATGAATAGTTGATATTTCAACGTTTGGAGAAACAATTCTTTCCTGCATTACTTGGGAGGCTCTATTAGTATAGGTAATACACAAAATTTTAACAAATGGTTCATTATTAAGAATATCGTTAATAGTCTTACTAATAAAGTAAGTCTTGCCACTTCCAGCAGGAGCATTTATTTTGTAGAAGTTATTTTGTTGTTGAGCCATAATAATCCCTCCTCGATATAATTAGGTAGTATTTCAGCTTCTTTTCCATTCATGATAATTGAATACATGAAGTCGGTTTTGTCCATACTATTTACAACATCTCTGATGCTGATTGCTAATCCCTTTTTAGTCGGGATAGAAAAATCTAATTTTGATTCAATCTTTATATCTTTCCAAAAATCTCTCCCATATTTTATAAATACACCTTTATTCCTATTCTTATTTGCTTGATTGTATTTTCTTGATTTTATATTTCTTTTGACTCTTTTTTTATTCACAAATGCTGTAATCATTTTTGATTTGAACTTTCTTTGATCTACATTAGAATAAGTAGTAATATGGTAAACTAAATTACATAAAAGTTTATATAAAATTGCTTCTTCCAAGGTTCTTGCATACCCATCTATGTCTGTTTGAGTAAAAATTTCAATATTCTTTTTCCTATCCTGTTTCTGTTGGTGATATATACTGCCAACATTACAATTTCTATCAGGAAATATCGAATTTAAAGTTGTATTAGAAGACTTATCCTTATCTATTTTAAATAAATTTACTCTATCTTTATCGTAATCAATATCAGTAAAGACACAGGCCGTCATTCTCAATTCATTTAATAGTGGAAAATACTTATGTGCGTGATCTCCGCCACATTGACAATAACTTATATATTGGCGAGTTAAATTGATATATTTTGAATGTTTCCTATTAATCAAACTTTCAAAATACATTCTCTCCGCATCACCCTCATAAAAGATAACAGCATCTGAAAAAATTAAATCTGCGAAATTCAATTTAAAGAATGTTTCATAAAATTTTTTATCTCCATTATTAACAATAAATTGATGCAAATCAACTATACGATTCATAAAATTATTTTCTGAACGAATGACTTTTATATCATTAACATCTACATTTTTAACAATTTCGCTTGAATGAGTTGTAATAATTCCTTGTAGATTTTTTTGTTT
>NZ_KQ970821.1:118351-172424 GCF_001579645.1 Streptococcus infantis | reverse complement strand
TTTAGTGGTAAAACTACAGCCTTCCAAGCTGTTGTCGCGAGTTCGATTCTCGTCACCCGCTTTGAACATATAGTTCATTTACCAAGTTATTTAACTTGGGCGCGTAGCTCAGGTGGTTAGAGCGCACGCCTGATAAGCGTGAGGTCGGTGGTTCGAGTCCACTCGTGCCCATTAATAGGAGAATTACTCAAGAGGCTGAAGAGGACGGTTTGCTAAATCGTTAGGTCGGGTAACTGGCGCAAGGGTTCGAATCCCTTATTCTCCGTAATTAGAGCTTTTTAGCTCTTTTTTTGTGTTTTTGACTGTAAAATTTAGGCTTTTTGATAACTATGGTAGGGCGATGAATTGTTACAATCTGGAGTGAAACAAAATGATTCACTCTTTTTGTTTCACTCTTAGGAAGTTTCTAGGTTTAATGTTATTAAACTAACCGAATATTTAAGTTTTTTTTAGTGACTTTGTAGTCTTTTTCCTAGATTCTATCTGCATTTCTATTTTAGTCTTTCGATGTGTTAATGTTCTTTTTTTAATTTCCTGTAAGTTTCTAATATAAAATAATTATATTAGAAATTACCTTTAAATAATGGTTTAATCTCTTTTTGTTATAGCTCCTATTGGCTTTTCCTACATTATGTTTAGATCTATGGTATTTATCGAAGGTGTATCTAATATAAGAATTATAGAACTTATTTACTTAGTATTTGTATATATAAGTTTTTTTATTTTACCGAAACTCTAAAATATTTGATATAATGTAGGCAAAGCTATGTCACCATTCATTTCAAGAGGAGATTTTTATGGGTAATAAAAGTATAGTAGGAAGTCTGTTTATTCTTATATTTAGTTTCTTAACAGTTGGTTGTAGTAATCAAAATTCTGATGTTTCTAGTGATGATACTAGTTTATCTGCTACAACTAGTCAGTCAACTACTAGTAACGAGATAAAGTCTGGAGAGTCTAAGAAAGATTACAAAGATTTATACAAGCCAGTTTTTGAGGATTACAAAAAAATCCTATCTACACCTAAAGATCTTAATGTAATCGCTAATCTCTATAAGAGTTTACAAGGCACTGAACGCCCTATCAATAGTTGGTCAGTTGAAAATGCGGTTTTTCAATCAGATAAGATTAGCTATGCCTATGCGGATCTTAATAAAGATGGTGTAGAGGAATTGCTAATAGGAGTTGAGCAATCTAATGGTGATTATTTTATTTCGGGTCTTTATTATCTTGTGAATGAGAAACCCCTCCTTTTAGCAGAAAGTTTTGTAGCCGGCCATGGTGGTGCTAGAAATTCTATGATTATCTATAAGGGTGGAGACATCTTAGAATTAAGCTGGTCATCTGGTACAGGTGAAGGTAGGGGAGTACTTTATCATCTGAATTCGAGCCAACAAGCAGCAAGTAAAGTTCAGGAACAGGACATTCGTGTTCCTGGTAACAAAAGTTTGCATTCTGATTTTGGTAAGACAGAGGCAGAATTAATGAATTTCAAGCAACTAGATTGGCAGAAATTTGAAACTTCCACTAGCTCTTCTATCTCCGAGGAGAAACAAAAAGCTCCTTGGAATGCAAGCAAATCTGCGAAATTAGAAGCTTTCATTAAAGGATGGGGAGAAAGACTTGGTCAACCGAATTACAAAAAGGGAATTTCTGGTGGTGATGTTGGTGCAGATAATCTCTATACCTTTGGAGATTGACCAAGCGAAAAAATGAATGCCGAATACACGGATACAGGTTTAGGAAATGCTAAGTATCGAATTGTGGAACGCTATAGTAACTGGGATAAATACCCGGACGTGCATAGCTACTTTTTTGCGATAACTGATACTGGGGAAGCGATTGTTTTTCATTCTCCAACAACAAATGGTGGGGTTATGTACTTAAAACCGACAGAGAATACAGAGATCCAAGCAGAGTTTAAACACTTAGTTGAGGAAGACTAGAAAAATGAAGAGTTTGGTCAAGGCCAAGCTCTATTTTTTAAAATCTCTTCTTTCATTTTTATATTCTTTGAATATTTAATGGTATACTAGTGTTATATAAGAACGTAAAGCATCATTTGATGATGATTCTATAATCCAGGAGAATAATTTCTATGCCAAAAAGTGTAAAGTTTCATAGTATTTATTATAGATTTGTTCTATTTATAGTTATTTTATATTTTTTGGGTGTTCATCAAATTGTTGGGCGAGGAATTCAAACAGTTACTATCTTTGAATACGCCTTCAACTTTCATCAAACACAGTTAGGGTATTGCCTTGTTTTATTAATTTTAGTTGGCATTGGTATTAATTTTCTTTTTCCTTGGAAATTTTATATTACTCAGGATGGGATATACATTAGAAGGTTAGATTTATTTGTTCCTTGGAGTGATATCAGTGGAGTTTCCCATGTTTGGATTAACAAAGCGAGTAATTTTAGCAGAGGGCTTGTTTTTTATAACAATAAATGTTTAGTTTTCTATCGTAATAATTATAAACCGATTTGTATCTATAATACTTCTTTATTAGCCTTATTTCTTGTCAAACTCTTTAATTCTCAGATCAAGACGAATATCATATCAGCTAGTTTTGCTACGGGATTTAATATTCTATTGAATACATCAATTGTCTGTTATCTTTACTTTCTTGATTTGAAAACTCTTAGTTTTAGTTATTTTTTACTTTTTTGCTTACTCTACTTTATAAAAATTTTTATCATTCCTTTATGCTTGGTTTCTAGTCAAAATTCTAAGTATGGTCCTTATCTGGTCCATAGTAGTTTCTTTAAGAGGAATGCTTCAGATGTGATTCATGTTTAATTTTATAAAAATGATGACTTTCTACTTTTGGGTAGGAAGTTTTTTATTATTTCTATATCGAAATAGTTGACAGATGTAATGAAAAATCTTACAATAAATTCAGAAAGTTCGATATAGAAGTAAAGGAGACAAAATGGACAAGATGTTAGGGGGCTACCAAGCTCTACAGATTCGATTGTTGAATGGGCGTATCTTTCAAAAACTCTTGGGCAAGGAACCAGATGCCCATTACAGAAGTGAGCAGGGAAAAATTTTAACAATCTTGTGGAAGCAAGAGTTGGGTTGTGCTACCGCAACTGATATTGCTCTTGCGACAGGTCTGGCAAACAATACGCTGACCAGTATGGTTAAGAAATTAGAAGAACAGGGTTTGGTTACGATTAAGCCTTGTACACAGGATAAAAGAAAAAAATATATCTCTTTGACAGATCTCGGTTGGGCGCAAAAAGAAATTGGAGACCGTGTCAGTAAAGAGTTAGGTGAAATTTTCTACCAAGGATTTTCGGATCAAGAAATCCAGGAATTTGAAGCTTATCAAGAGCGTATTATCACTAATTTAAAGAAAAAAGAAAACGAGGAATAAATCATGTCCATTCAAGCACAAAATGCACAAAATCTATATATTCGTGCTATTCAAGATGGCCGTGTAGCAGAAGCGCAAGCAAGCTCTGTAGGGGATACCTATATCCAACACTCGACAGGAGTGCCGGATGGGAAAGAAGGATTCGCTGCTTTCTTTGTCGATTTTCTCGAACGTCATCCAGAACGTGACATTAAGATTGTTCGTACCATTGAAGATGGAAATCTTGTCTTTGTCCATGTCCACCAGTACCTTAATGGAGGGAAAACCCAATGGGTGACGACAGATACTTTCCGTGCAGATGAGAATGGACGCATCGTTGAACATTGGGACGTTATTGACTACTATCGCACACCTGAAAATGAGCAACTCGATCAGATCTTTGGAGATTTTGAAATCAAGGACTTGGACAAGTCAGCGGAAAATAAAAAGCTGGTCCGTCGTTTCTTGACAGAAATTTTCCAAAACAAGGAACTCGATCAATGGGAAGACTTTGTGGCAGAGGATGTGATTCAGCATAATCATGAGATTGGGCAAGGGAGTCAAGCTTATAAGGATTACGTACGCGAGCACCATATGGCCTATGACTTTGTTTTCCAACTCTTGACTCAAGGAAATTTTGCAGTGAGTTATGGTCAGGTATTGATTGATGGCGTTGCCTATGCTCAATACGATATCTTCCGTTTAGAAAATGGGAAAATTGTTGAACATTGGGATAATAAGGAAGTTATGCCTAAGGTAGAAGACTTGAACAATAGAGGGAAATTTTAAAAAGGAATACATTATGAGAGCAGTTGTTGTAAGCACTCCAGGTGGACCGGAGGTATTAAAAGTTGTCGAACGACCAAAACCAGTCCTGAAGGCAGGTTGGACCCTGGTGAAAATCCAAGGATTTGGCATCAATCATAGTGAAATTTTCACCCGTAAGGGACAATCACCATCTGTGAATTTTCCTCGTGTATTAGGGATTGAGTGTGTCGGTCTTGTGGAAGAAACGACACGACCGGATTTGAAGATTGGCCAACAAATCATTTCCATTATGGGAGAGATGGGGCGAGCCTTTGATGGAGGTTATGCAGAGTATACACTTCTTCCAAATGAACAAATTTATCCAATCAAGACAGAACTTGATTTGGAAAGTTTGATCGCCCTTCCGGAAACCTATTACACGGCATTTGGCTCTTTTCTCAATCTTAAGATTGAGGAGAAAGATAGCGTGTTAGTTCGCGGAGCAACCAGTGGTGTAGGAATTGCCTTTGCTAAACTGCTTAAAGGAAAATTTCCTAAGATTCACCTGACAGGAAGCAGCCGAAATTTAGCTAAGGAACAGCAATTGAAGGCAGTCGGATTTGATCAGGTGATTTTGGACAAGGATGGTGTCTTGCAAACGCAAGAGCAGTTCGATAAGGTTTTGGATCTTGTTGGTCCAAGCGCCATTCTCGATTCTTTTGCGCGGACAGCAGAAGGTGGGATTATCTGTTCTTGTGGCCTACTGGGTGGTCAGTGGACTGTTCCAGACTTTGATCCAATCGAGATGCTCTCTCGCAATCTCTACTTGACGACCTTTGCCTCTGCCAATGTGTCTCAAGACAAGCTTCAGGCTTTGGTAGACTTTGTCGAGCGTTATCATGTGGATGTAGGGCCTGAAAAAGTTTATAAGATTGACCAAATTCAGGATGCGCATGCTTATCTGGAAGGCAGCTATTCTTTTGGCAAAGTTATTGTGAAAATTGAGGAAGACTAAATGATTGAATACAAACATGTAGCCTTGCGCTATACGGATACAGACATTTTAAAAGATGTCAATCTCCGCATTGAAAATGGAGAATTCATGGTGCTAGTGGGTCCTTCAGGATCTGGAAAGACCACCATGATCAAGATGATCAATCGTCTCTTGGAGCCGACTGATGGCAATATCTATATGGATGGAAAACGGATCAAGGACTATGATGAACGGGAGTTACGTCTCAGTACCGGCTATGTTCTTCAGAAAATTGCTCTCTTTCCAAATCTCACGGTTGCTGAAAATATAGCATTGATTCCTGAAATGAAGGGCTGGAGCAAGGAACAAATCGCCTCTAAAACAGAAGAACTCTTGAACAAGGTGGGTCTGCCTGCTGCAGAGTATGCAGAGCGCATGCCTAGCGAGTTATCTGGTGGGGAGCAACAGCGGATTGGGATTGTGCGCGCTATCATTGGAGAACCAAAAATTCTATTGATGGACGAACCTTTTTCAGCCTTGGATGCCATCTCTCGCAAGCAGTTGCAGGCTCTTACAAAAGATTTACATAAAGAATTCGGCATGACGACCATCTTCGTAACCCATGATACGGACGAGGCCTTAAAATTAGGGGATCGAATTGCAGTTTTGCAGGATGGAGAAATTCGCCAGGTGGCAGACCCTGAAACAATTTTACAAGCGCCTGCGACAGACTTTGTAGCAAACTTGTTTGGAGGTAGCCTTCATGTCTAATTTCATTTCAACTTTTCAAGAACGTTTTGGAGACTGGCTTACAGCCCTTGGACAACACTTACAATTGTCTCTTTTGACCTTATTGGTTGCTATTTTTCTAACGATTCCGCTAGCGGTTTATCTAAATAGCCACAAAAAAGCGGCGAACTGGGTGCTACAAGTTGCGGGTATCTTCCAGACCATTCCCTCAATGGCTTTGTTGGGTCTCTTTATTCCTTTCATGGGGATTGGAACCTTACCGGCCCTTACAGCTCTAGTCATTTATGCTATTTTCCCGATTTTGGAAAATACAATCACAGCCTTGAACGGCATTGATCCTAGCCTTGAGGAGGCAGGAGTTGCTTTTGGAATGACCAAGTGGGAGCGACTCAAGAAGTTTGAAATTCCACTGGCCATGCCTGTCATTGTATCGGGGGTTCGTACAGCAACCGTTATGATCATTGGGACAGCGACTTTAGCCGCTCTTGTTGGAGCTGGAGGATTGGGTTCCTTTATCCTTTTGGGGATTGATCGTCGGAATGCTAGTCTCATTTTAATTGGGGCTATTTCATCAGCCATTTTAGCCATTCTATTTAATGTTATTCTCAAATGGTTGGAAAAGGCAAAGTTGCGTACTATTGTTGCAGCCTTTGCGGTGATGCTCCTTGGTTTGGGAGCGAGTTATGCTCCAAGCATGATTCCTCAGAAAGAAAAAGAAAATCTAGTCATAGCTGGGAAATTGGGGCCTGAGCCTGAAATTCTCATGAATATGTACAAACTTCTTATTGAGGAAAATAGTGACATGACAGTGACGGTTAAGCCTAATTTTGGAAAGACAGATTTCCTTTATCAAGCGCTTAAAAAGGGTGATATCGATATCTATCCAGAATTTACAGGGACCATTACAGGCTCTCTCTTGCAGCCAGCTCCTAAAGTCAGCAATGACTCTGAAGAAGTTTTTGAAGCTGCGCGTGATGGCATAAAGAAACAAGATAATCTAGTCTTGCTCAAACCAATGGCTTATCAAAACACCTTTGCGATTGCTGTTCCGAAAAGTATTGCAAAAGAGTATAATCTGAAGTCGATTTCGGATCTCAAGACGGTTCAAGACAAGCTCAAAGCTGGTTTCACTCTGGAGTTTAACGACCGCGAGGACGGAAACAAGGGACTGAAATCAGTTTATGGACTAAATCTTAATGTGGCTACCATGGAACCGGCCCTTCGCTATGATGCGATCAAGGCTGGTGATATTCAGATTATGGAAGTCTACTCGACAGACCCAGAAATCGAGCGTTACCAACTTCAAATTTTAGAAGATGATCAGCACCTATTCCCACCTTATCAAGGGGCTCCACTCATGAAAGCTGAATTACTCGAAAAACATCCGGAATTAGAAGGCATTCTGAACAAGTTGGCCGGTAAAATCACAGAAACCCAAATGACTCAAATGAACTACCAAGTGGGAGTAGAAGGAAAACCGGCTGCCCAAGTAGCGCGTGACTTTTTGGTCAAACAGGGATTATTGAAGAAATGATGCAGCAAGAAGAAATACAAGAGACTCTTTTGCGACTCTGTGAGCATTATGGAGAACAAAATTGGTGGCAATCGGATAACAAACTCGAAGATTTGGTCTCGACTATTCTGATCCAGCGAACAACAGAGAAGAATGCTAAGTTGGCTTTAGCTGGTTTGATGGATGTCATGACAGTAGAAGGTATACTGGCTTTACCGCTAGAAGAGTTACAGGAACGTATTCGGCCTGCCGGATTTTATAAGCAAAAGTCTCAAACGATTAGGGGACTTCTGATCTGGTTAAGAGAAGTTGGTGGTTTTGAGGTTCTGTCCAAGATTGGAACAGAAGATTTACGGAAGCAACTGTTGGAGTTAAAAGGGATTGGACCAGAGACTGCAGATGCACTTTTACTTTATCTTTTTGATCGTCCCGTTTTTATTTCGGATGAATATGCGAGAAGACTTTTTCGACGCTTAGGATTTGGAAATTTTGATACCTATAATGAAATGCATGCTGTTTATTGCAACGTATTGGAAGGACTAACTCTCAAACAATGCCAAGAGATTCATGCCGTTATTGATGAACATGGGAAAGTTTTTAGCAAAAGTAAAGGCCAGTTAGACGAAAGTTGGTTACGATAAAAAATTCTAAGGCTTCTTGTCTTAGAATTTTTTTAGTTAATGTACTTGCTTAAAAAATCATAGTTTGATCAGATTACTAAATAGAAAGTAGAGGCAAAATATTCATGGTGAATGGAATATTTGAATGATAGAATGTTGACAGGTATTTTTCTTTTGAGTGGATATGAAATCTATAGTTGTGTTTGCTACTTCATCCCCATGACGTCTAAGTAAAATCTCACTACTTGATCCTCCGTGTAAGATTTCTCCTTTTTCAGCCACCAGGTCAATGTTTCGATAAAGTTAGTTACAACATAGTGTTTGAGATAAGAGGCAGGAATATTAGGATAGGAAACTTGCAAGACCTTGGCAACCATGGGATAAACATGGTGTTCCAATTCTTTCTGCAATTGCCGGAGGAAGTAGTCGTTTTTAAAGAAAAGAAGACTGGTGACGTGGTCCTGATTTTTCTTAAAATGTGAAAAGATATGTGTCAAGTAAGCATTTGTAGTTATATTTTCCTCATGTTCAAAAAGATGATGAAAGAGATAACGGCAGAGCTCGTCTAGAAGCAGTTCCTTACTTTCATAGTGACTGTAAAAGGTGGAGCGACCGACATCTGCTAGGTCAATAATCTCCTGAACTGTGATGGATTCGTAATCTTCTTGATTCAATAATTGTAAAAAAGCAGTATAGATAGCTTTTCGTGTCTTGGTAATGCGACGGTCTTGACTAGTCATATGAACACTTTGAACAAATCGTTCAGTAACTTACAAAGAGAACAGTTTGCCCCTATCCTTTCTTTTCGGAGTAAGAGATAATACTAGTAAAGGGAATATTTATACTACTATTATACCAAAGGAGGACGGAAAAATGACAACGAAAGGTGCGGTTTGGCTAGCTTTTTTCTTAAATTTGAGTTATGCCATTGTCGAGTTTATCGCTGGTGGAGTATTTGGTTCTAGTGCTGTTCTTGCTGACTCTGTCCATGACTTGGGAGATGCAATCGCAATTGGGCTATCAGCATTTCTAGAAACAATCTCCAATCGTGAAGAAGATAGTCATTACACCTTGGGGTACAAACGTTTTAGTCTCTTAGGTGCCTTGGTAACGGCTGTTATTCTCATGACAGGATCTGCTTTAGTCATTTTGGAGAATATAACGAAACTCTTTCATCCACAAGCGGTCAATGATGAGGGTATCCTCTGGCTAGGAATCATTGCTGTTAGCATTAATGTGCTGGCGAGTCTAGTAGTTCGCAAGGGAAAAACAAAAAACGAATCCATTCTTAGCCTGCATTTTCTGGAAGATACTCTGGGTTGGCTGGCTGTTATCCTAATGGCTATTGTTCTGCGATTTACCGACTGGTATATTCTGGATCCGCTCTTATCTCTTGTCATTTCCTTCTTCATTCTGTTAAAGGCTATTCCACGTTTTTGGTCTACACTCAAGATTTTCCTCGATGCCGTGCCAGAAGGAGTGGATATCAAGCAAGTAAAGAGTGATTTGGAACGGTTGGAGTATGTGGCTAGTATCAATCAGCTTAACCTATGGACCATGGATGGTTTGGAGAAAAATGCCATTATCCATGTTTGTCTAAAAGAGATCGGACAGATGGAGGTTTGTAAAGAATCCATTCGAACCCTACTCAAAGATTGTGGTTTTCAAAATATTACCATTGAGGTAGATGCAGACTTAGCAAGCCACCAGGTTCATAAGCGTAAAATTGAGGAGTTGGAAGTAGATAAAAGTCATGAACATCATCATTAATGAGATGTAGTATAAGTGAGCGAAAGCTAAATAAAAAGTGTATACTAAAGGTAGTTACATAGAGAGAGGAAATTTTTAAATGAAATCAGCAATTTATACCAAGGCAGGTCAGGTCGGCATTGAAGAAGTTAAGCGTCCAAGCATTCAAGAATCGGATGATGTCATTATCCGTGTAGTTCGTGCTTGCGTTTGTGGTTCGGACCTTTGGAGTTATCGCAATCCAGATATTAAAGCGGGACATAAAAATAGTGGACACGAAGCGATTGGTATCGTTGAAGAAACTGGAGAAGCCATTACAACGGTCAAGCCCGGTGATTTTGTGATTGTGCCATTTACTCATGGTTGTGGGGAATGTGATGCCTGTCGTGCTGGATTTGATGGTTCCTGTGACAATCATATCGGAAATAACCTAGGAGGGAATTTCCAGGCTGAATATCTCCGTTTCCACTATGCCAATTGGGCTCTTGTTAAAATCCCTGGACAACCGTCTGACTATACAGAAGGTATGCTCAAGTCTCTCTTGACTCTGGCTGATGTCATGCCAACAGGCTATCATGCAGCGCGTGTGGCAGATGTGAAACCAGGTGATAAGGTTGTCGTAATTGGCGATGGGGCTGTTGGGCAATGTGCTGTCATTGCAGCTAAGATGCGTGGAGCTTCACAAATTATCCTTATGAGTCGTCACGAAGATCGACAACAAATGGCCTTGGAATCAGGAGCGACAGCTGTTGTAGCTGAGCGAGGAGAAGAAGGCATTGCCAAGGTGCGTGAAATTCTTGGCGGTGGAGCAGATGCAGCACTTGAGTGTGTTGGTACTGAGGCGGCTGTTGAGCAAGCACTGGGTGTCCTTCATAATGGCGGTCGTATGGGATTTGTAGGAGTTCCACATTATAAGAATCGTGCTCTTGGTTCAACCTTTATGCAAAATATATCTGTTGCAGGTGGAGCAGCTTCTGCGACAACATACGATAAACAATTCTTGCTCAAAGCTGTCCTTGATGGTGATATCAATCCAGGTCGTGTCTTTACTTCAAGTTACAAACTGAAAGATATCGACCAAGCTTATAAGGCTATGGATGAACGCAAGATCATTAAGTCTATGATTGTGATGGATTAAAAAGAAAAACCTAATAGAGATTTGAGAATCTCTATTAGGATTTTTTTATGTTCAACTATTGCACTTAATGCTAGGTACTCTCTCTTAAAGTTAGTTTGGTTCCCAGCATAGTAAGGCTTGGAATTTTACGGCCGTGAAGGACTTCTCTGTTCAAAATATCCATTCCTGTTCGTCCCATTTCTTCGGTGTAGACGGTAATACTGGAAAGTGGTGGGAACACTTGCTTGGTTAGAATGGTATCATTAAAGGAAATAATGCTGACGCGCTCTGGAATGCTGATGCTGGCTTCTTGAAGGGCGCGAAGGGCACCGATTGCCAAACTATCACTAGCTGAAAAAAAGGCTTGTGGAAGTTTATCTCCTAATTTCTCGATAGCCTCTTTCATTAAGTCGTATCCAGATTGGGCAGTAAATAGACCTTGAAAAATGAATTTCTCGTTATAAATTCCTTTTTCTTGTGTATAAAATTTGAAGTAATCTAAACGCTTGTCTGCGATAACTTCTTCTTGGTCAGTAGTAGTTTCAAGACCGGATAGGATACCAATCTTCTTAAGCCCGTGGTCTGTAAAGTAATCAACCACCTGTCTAACAGCATTATTAAAATCTGTAATGATACAGGTATGGCCCAAGGCGATGGTGTCACTATCAAGAAAAACTAGAGGTTTTTGATATTCTTCAAATGAGGCAATCTGTGCTTGGCTAAATTTTCCAATACAAAGAATTCCAATGACTTCTTCGCTAAGCGTGAAAGGTTGGTCATTGAAATAGCGCAAAATCTCGTAATCTAATTCTTGAGCTCTATTTTCTATCCCTAGTCGAATCTGGTAGTAGTAGAGGTCTTCTAACTCTCCTTGTTCACTGACCCATTGGATGATGGCAATCTTTTGTTTGAGTTTATGAGATTCACCAGTTTTGAGATGTTTGGTGTAGCCTAGTTCTTCGGCGACAGTTAAAATACGATGTCGGGTTTCTTCTGTGACAGATAGACTCTGATCGCGATTGAGGACACGGGATACAGTTGCGATTGAGACAGAGGCTAGCTGAGCGATATCTTTGAGTGTAGCCATAATTCCCCTCCTTTTTAGGTTATTATAGCATATTTTTCTTACTTTTTACTCATAGTTTAGTAAAATATCGGTAAAATTGTTGACCAAAGCAAAACCCTTGGGTACAATAGAAGAAAACGATTACAAGGTAAACTTTTTTACCTAACAAATTGTCAAAGGAGAATTCATATGACACAACATCTTACTGCTGATGCACTTCGCAAGGATTTTCTTGCTGTTTTTGGTCAAGAAGCGGATCAAACTTTCTTCTCACCAGGCCGCATCAACTTGATTGGGGAACATACTGACTATAATGGTGGCCATGTTTTTCCGGCAGCTATCTCACTAGGAACTTATGGAGCTGCACGTAAGCGTGATGACCAAGTCTTGCGTTTCTACTCAGCAAACTTTGAGGATAAAGGCATCATCGAAGTGCCTCTAGCTGACCTTAAGTTTGAGAAAGAGCACAACTGGACCAACTATCCAAAAGGTGTTCTTCATTTCTTGCAAGAAGCTGGTCATGTGATTGATAAAGGTTTTGATTTCTATGTTTTTGGGAATATCCCAAATGGTGCGGGCTTGTCTTCTTCAGCATCTTTGGAGCTTTTGACAGGTGTCGTAGCAGAATACCTCTTTGACCTAAAATTGGACCGTCTAGACTTAGTTAAAATCGGAAAACTGACAGAGAATAACTTTATCGGCGTTAACTCTGGGATTATGGACCAATTTGCTATCGGTATGGGTGCAGACCAACGTGCTATTTACCTAGATACTAATACGTTAGAATACGACTTGGTTCCTCTTGATTTGAAAGACAATGTTGTTGTTATCATGAATACCAACAAACGCCGTGAACTTGCAGATTCTAAATACAATGAACGCCGTGCTGAATGTGAAAAAGCAGTGGAAGAACTTCAAGTGGCCTTGGATATCCAGACTTTAGGCGAGTTAGATGAATGGGCTTTTGATGAATACAGCTACCTGATCAAAGACGAAAATCGTTTGAAACGTGCTCGCCATGCCGTTCTAGAAAATCAACGCACCCTTAAAGCGCAAGCAGCTCTTCAAGCGGGAGATTTGGACAAGTTTGGTCGTTTGATGAATGCGTCTCACGTTTCTTTGGAACATGACTACGAAGTGACTGGTTTGGAATTGGATACCCTTGTTCATACTGCTTGGGCTCAAGAAGGTGTTCTCGGTGCTCGTATGACAGGAGCAGGCTTTGGTGGTTGCGCCATTGCCTTGGTTCAAAAAGATGCGGTTGAGAACTTTAAAGAAGCTGTTGGCAAACACTACGAAGAAATCGTTGGCTATGCACCAAGCTTCTATATCGCTGAAGTTGCAGGTGGAACTCGCGTCTTAGATTAGGAGAGAAGGATATGGAAGCTGTAATATTTGATTTAGATGGCTTATTAGCCGATACTGAAATCATTTCTCTAAAAGTTTATCAAGAATTGCTTAGAGATTTTGGAATTCCTTTCACAGAAGAAACTTATTCTAGAGACTACAGTGGACATAGGGAAGAGGAGAATGTTCAACGATTTTTGGATACCTATGATTTACCCTGGAACTTTGACCAAACCTTGGATAAAGTTTATGAACTGGAAGCTCAAATCTTAGCCAAAGGTGTAAATTTAAAAAAAGGTGCTAAAAATTTGATTACTTATTTGCAAAGAGAAGGAATTCCAATCGCTTTAGCAACATCAAGTGTTGAATCTCGAGCTAGAATGATATTGGATAGTAATGGTATACTATCCCTATTTGACCATCTAGTTTTTGCAAAAGATGTAAAGCGAAGCAAACCTTACCCTGATATCTTTTTAAAAGCCTGCAGTGATTTGAACGTTTTACCAGAGAATTGCTTGGTGCTAGAGGATAGTGAAGCAGGGATTGAAGCGGCATCTAGAGCTGGGATTCCAGTTATTTGTATTCCAGATTTAAAAATACCAGCACAGTCTTTCTTAAATAAAACAGAACAAGTTTTTCAGGATTTGGATGCTGTTAGAGACTATTTAGAAAGTAAGAAGGAGGTTTTCTAGTGACCTTAGTAGAAAGATTTGTTACCAAAGTCATTGCAGAAAGTACCTTTGAAGAGTTGGATCGGATTTACCTGACCAATCGTGTTTTAGCACTGGTTGGTGAAGGAGTTTTGGACGTTGAGACTGACCAAGATAACTTGATTGACCTTAAAGATCAGCTTGTCGAGGAAGCCGTTCGACTGGAAACAATTGAAGATAGTCAGGCTGCGCGTGAGATTCTCGGTGCTGACCTCATGGACTTGGTAACGCCTTGTCCAAGTCAGGTTAATCGTGACTTTTGGGCTACCTATGCCCAGTCGCCAGAGCAGGCGATTGCGGACTTCTACCAACTCAGTCAGAAGAATGACTACATTAAACTGAAGGCTATCGCAAAGAATATTGCTTATCTTGTACCGTCTGACTACGGTGAACTGGAGATTACCATCAATCTCTCTAAGCCTGAAAAGGATCCAAAAGAGATAGCGGCAGCTAAGTTGGTTAAATCCAGTAACTATCCTCAATGTCAGCTCTGTATGGAGAATGAAGGTTATCATGGTCGTGTCAATCATCCAGCTAGAAGCAATCACCGGATTATTCGTTTTGATATTTCTGGGCAGGAGTGGGGTTTCCAATATTCGCCTTACGCTTACTTTAATGAGCACTGTATTTTCCTAGATAGCAAACATCGTCCTATGGCTATTAGTCGCCAAAGTTTTGAACGTTTGTTAGCGATTGTGGAGCAGTTCCCAGGCTATTTTGCAGGTTCGAATGCTGATTTGCCAATCGTAGGTGGCTCCATCCTGACCCATGATCATTACCAAGGTGGTCGTCATGTTTTCCCAATGGAAGTGGCTCCTATTCAGAAAAGCGTTACCTTTGAAGGTTTTGAAACTGTCAAAGCAGGAATTGTTCAATGGCCTATGTCCGTCATTCGACTAACTTCAGATTCAGCAGATGATTTGACGGAACTAGCAGATAAAATCTTACTGGCTTGGCGTCAATACTCAGATCCAAGTGTACATGTCTTGGCAGAAAGTAATGGAACACCGCATCACACTATTACACCGATAGCCCGTAAGCGAGATGGGCAGTTTGAGTTAGACTTAGTTTTACGGGATAACCAAACATCTCCAGAGCATCCAGATGGTATCTATCATCCCCACAAGGATGTCCAACATATCAAGAAGGAAAATATCGGCTTGATAGAGGTCATGGGCTTGGCAATCTTGCCACCACGCCTGAAGGAAGAAGTGGAGCAAGTAGCAGCTTATCTAGTCGGAGAGGATGTTTCAGTAGCAGATTATCACCAAGAATGGGCAGATGAGTTGAAAGAAGCCCATCCTGGATTGACTGACAAAGACCAAGCTCTTAATATCGTCCAAGAATCTGTGGGTAAAATCTTCGCTCGGGTATTGGAAGATGCAGGAGTTTACAAGCAAACAGAAGAAGGACAAGCAGCCTTTATGCGCTTTGTGGAGCAGGTTGGGATTTTACCTGAATAAGTGCTTCTCCCTTGCGTAGAGTCTTGAAAAGTAGTATCATAGTGTCGTTTGAAATATCAGGAGGAACGTATGAAAGATTTTCACTTTGACGCTATATCTGCCTTTGAAAACTACGAAATTGAAAAAATGAGAGATGGTCACGTTGTAGTGACGACAAAAGTAGTGGACTCCTCACTCAACTACTATGGAAATGCCCATGGAGGCTATCTATTTACCCTTTGTGACCAAATCAGTGGTCTTGTGGTGATTTCGCTAGGATTAGACGGGGTGACACTCCAGTCTTCCATCAACTATCTAAAAGCCGGAAATCTAGGAGATGTTCTCACTATCAAAGGAGAATGTGTCCATCAAGGACGGACCACTTGTGTCGTCGATGTTGACATCATCAACCAAGATGGCCGAAATGTCTGCAAGGCAACCTTCACCATGTTTGTTACAGGACAACGATCTGAAGATAGACAGGTGAGGATATAAAAGAAAGAATGAGTAGGAAAAATTATCCTACTCATTTTAATTTGTTAAAGAAGTTCCAGAGAAATATATAAGAGCAGAGAAATACCAAGCTAATGGTTATGTTTCTGTGGTATAATAATAAGTATGAATATTGAACAAACGAAAAAAGTTATTCTACAACCATTCACTAAATGGACAGGCGGTAAACGACAATTATTACCTATCATAAAAGAACTCATGCCTGAAACGTATAATGATTATTATGAACCTTTTATCGGAGGAGGGGCATTATTTTTTGATTTAGCGCCGGAAAGAGCTGTTATTAATGATTATAATGCCGAGTTAATCAACTGTTATCAACAAATTAAGGATAATCCTCAGGAGTTAATTGACTTATTGAAGTATCATCAAGAAAATAATTCAAAAGATTATTACTTACAATTACGCTCAGCTGATCGTGATGATAGAATAAACAATATGTCCGATGTCCAAAGAGCTGCTCGAATTCTATATATGCTAAGAGTCGATTTTAATGGCTTATATCGAGTGAATTCTAAAAATCAATTTAATGTACCATACGGTAGCTATAAAAATCCTAAAATTGTTGATGAAGAGTTGATATCTGCTATTTCAAATTATCTAAATAAAAATCAAATAGAGATTAGAACAGGTGATTTTGAGGATGCACTCTTAGATGTTCAAGAAGGTGATTTTATCTATTTCGATCCTCCTTATATTCCATTATCTGAGACAAGCGCTTTTACATCGTATACTCATGAAGGTTTTTCTTATGAGGACCAAGTTAGATTAAGAGATACATTTAGGAGGCTAAGTGATGCAGGCGCTTATGTAATGTTGTCAAATTCATCGAGTCATTTAGTAGAGGAATTATATCAAGATTTTAATATCCATTATGTAGAGGCTACACGAACAAATGGTGCTAAGTCTTCGAGCCGAGGAAAAATTTCTGAAATTATAGTCACAAATTATGAAAATTAACGAATATAAGTATGGGGGTGTTTTAATGACAAAACCATACTATAATAAAGACAAAATGATTCTTGTTCATGCAGATACGTTTAAATTATTATCAAAAATGAAACCAGAGAGTATGGATATGATCTTTGCTGACCCACCATATTTTTTAAGTAATGGTGGGATATCTAATTCTGGGGGACAAGTTGTTTCCGTTGATAAAGGAGATTGGGATAAGATTTCTTCATTTGAGGAAAAGCACGAATTTAATCGGAAATGGATTCGTTTAGCAAAAGAAGTTTTGAAGCCTAATGGGACTATATGGGTTTCAGGGAGTTTGCATAATATTTATTCAGTTGGAATGGCATTAGAGCAAGAAGGTTTTAAAATTCTAAATAATATTACTTGGCAGAAAACAAACCCTGCACCCAATTTATCCTGTCGTTATTTTACTCATTCTACTGAGACTATTTTATGGGCAAGAAAAAATGATAAAAAAGCTCGTCATTTTTACAATTACGATTTGATGAAAGAGCTAAATGATGGTAAGCAAATGAAAGATGTTTGGACGGGAGCTTTGACGAAAAAAGCTGAGAAATGGGCTGGGAAGCATCCAACACAAAAACCAGAATATTTATTGGAACGTATAATTTTAGCTTCTACTAAAGAAGGTGATTATATTTTAGACCCATTTGTAGGAAGTGGAACAACTGGAGTAGTTGCTAAACGCTTAGGTAGAAGATTTATAGGTATTGATGCTGAAAAAGAATATTTAAAAATTGCAAAGAAGAGGTTGGAATATACACAATGAAAAAGGGTGGCATTGGAGGAGCAAACACTAAAACAGGTTTAGCTTTTGAAATACAAACGGATTTCCCTACATTTTTGGCTAGTCAAGATGGCTACAGTATTGAGAATATTGACTATGATACTAGAAGGACGGAACAAGGAGGAAAAACGAAAATCATCAAAGGAACCAAATTGCGTTCGAAACCTTTTAGATGGAGTATAAAATTTTTAGGAGACGAAGTTGGACAGATTTTCCAAAAAACTGGTCTCTATCGCTACTTTGATGAAATTGATGGATTTGATTATACAAAAATTATATCCGCTCAATTGTTACCTGATGAAGCAATTTTTGTAGTTAGTAAAAATACAGTTTATATAGTTGAGAAAAAGACACAAAATCAAGGTGGCAGTGTTGACGAAAAGTTGCAAACATGTGATTTTAAATTAAAACAATATAAAAAACTATTTTCTCCTTTAAATAAGGAGGTCAGTTATTCATACCTATTAGATAAAGATTGGTTTAAAAATCCACGCTATAAAGATACTTTAGATTATATTATTAGTGTTGGATGTAAATATTATTTTAATTATATTCCATTAGATGCGATTGGCTTACCATTACCTAAACAAGAGGAAAATTAATTATGAATTTTAAAAATTATTTAATAAAATCCCCACAAGAAAGGTTAACGATTTTCTTAGAATCATTATCAATTACCAATAGAACTCCAGAGTATTATGTGAATTGGAATAAAGTTGACCGTGAGACAAAGAAGTATGAATTAGAATTGAATACTTTGAACTACTTAATTGGTAAAGATGATATTTATTCCGAAGCTTTACGTTTATTCACTAAACAACCTAATTTGTTAAAAGCTATTCCTAGCTTAATCGCAAGTCGTGATAGAGTTTTAGATATTCTTACAATAGACAATGATGATAATATGTCTTTTGAGCAATTGGATTTCAAAACGATAGACACTAGTAGAATAGATGATTACTTGAAATTTATCGAGCAATCTGGTTTATTAAATTTTTTACAACAACATGCTAATCGTTCATTAGTTGATTATGTTTATGGAGTAGAGACTGGATTAGATAGCAATGCACGAAAAAACCGAAGTGGAACAACCATGGAGGGGATTTTAGAGAGACATGTAGCAAAAATTTCTCAGGAACAAAAATTGGAATGGAAATCTCAAGCTACAGCCCAATTCATTAAGGATAAGTGGGGAATTAAAGTACCTGTTGATAAATCTGAGAGAAGATTTGACGTTGCAGTTTATTCTAAAGAAAAACATAAGGTTTGGTTGATTGAAACAAATTATTATGGTGGAGGTGGAAGTAAATTAAAAGCGGTAGCTGGAGAATTTACTGAACTTAGTCAATTTGTTGTTACATCAGATGATGACGTAGAGTTTGTTTGGGTTACAGATGGGCAAGGATGGAAAACTGCACATTTACCACTGGCAGAAGCCTTCAGTCATATTAGAAATATCTTTAATTTGGAAATGTTAAGAGAAGGATTTTTATCTGAACTATTATTAGGATAATTCTTTGTTATCTTTATTTTTATCAAATTTAATTTTAAACTAACAAAAAAGAGGCACATGCCTCTTTTTTTATTATTTTCCCACTCTAATGCTTTATCATTCTATTCACTAAATCTTAAAAAATAGCCATCTGGGTCTAAAACTGCAAATTCATGAGGATAGATATATTGTTCACCAACACGAAATTCTCTTTTTGTCAATGGACGATGAATAGGATAGTTGGACTCGATTAATTTCTGATAGAGTCGAGGGACATCCTCTATGCCGAAGGAGATGTTGACTCCACGACCAAAGGGGTAGTTTAGTTCAGCTAGTTCCTCCTTTGTCCCCTCTTCTAACATTAGCTGGCAATCTTCAAGCGATAAGAAGAGGAAGTTTTCTTCTGGTCGCTCGTATTCGATCGTAAAACCCAGTAAATCGCAGTAGAAGGAACGAGACTGTTCTAAATTTGAGACTATAAACTCGGGAATAACTGCATTGTAGTTCATATAGAAACTCCTTACAATTCAATCTCCAAGACAATCGGTGTATGGTCTTGGCGTGGGCCTGAGTCAATCATATCTGACTTGGTAACCTTGTCTGCTACACGGTTACTTGTGAGCCAGTAGTCGATTCTCCAGCCTGTGTTGTTGATTTTTGAAGTCTTGCTACGTTGTGCCCACCAAGTATAGCGTTCTGGCACATCGCCATGGATATGGCGGAAGGTATCTATAAATCCTTTGGCTAAAAGGTTTGTAAATCCTTCACGTTCTTCGTCTGTGAAACCTGGTGAACGACGGTTGCTTGCTGGGTTGGCAAGGTCAATTTCCTTGTGGGCAACGTTGTAGTCACCTGTAGCAAGAACTGGTTTTTTCTTGTCTAACTCAGCCAAGTATTCCGCATATTTGACGTCCCAGACTTGACGTTCTTCCAAGCGTTTGAGACCATCCCCAGCATTTGGTGTGTAGACCTGAGTCACGAAAAATGTATCAAATTCCAAAGTAATGATGCGGCCTTCCAAGTCCATAGTAGAAGGGGCGCCAATCTCTGGGAAGCTGATAGTTGGAGTGAGTTCTTTCTTATAGAGGAACATGGTTCCAGCATAACCTTTACGGGCAGGCTCTTGAGAGGAACGCCAGGTGTTTTCGTAGCCTGGGAAGAGTTCTTCCAACACCTCAAGGTGTTTTTTAGTAGGACCTTTAGCTGAAAGCTTGGTTTCTTGGATAGCGATGATATCAGCGTCTTCAGCTACCAAAGTTTGGAGAACGTCTTGAGACAATTTCGCACGCGCAGAGTCACTCGTCAACGCTGCATTGAGGGAATCAATGTTCCATGAGATCAGTTTCATAGTGTGTACCTTTTCATTCAGATTATAGACAATATTATACCAGAAAAAGAAGTAATTCCCCAGCGTATAGTTTGAAAAATCCAGGTCATTCCTTTATAATAAAGAATGATTTATGTAAAAGATTGAAAATAAATGAAATGTTACTCCTTTGAGTATCTTTATCGCTAAATATGACAAAGTTTAAGTTAGTGTCATCACCTATGAATAGGAAAAACCTGAGGCAGTCGCCTCAGGTTTCCATTTGTCATTAGAAAGGAATTTTATGTCCATCATCCAAAAACTCTGGTGGTTTTTTAAGTTAGAAAAACGTCGTTACCTCGTTGGAATCATCGCATTGGTCTTGGTTTCTGTACTCAACCTCATCCCTCCTATGGTCATGGGGCGCGTGATTGATGCCATTACTTCGGGACGATTAACACAAGATGAGCTCCTGCTTCATCTCTTTTATCTCCTGCTGGCAGCTTTCGGGATGTATTATCTGCGTTATGTTTGGCGTATGTATATCCTAGGGACTTCCTACCGACTTGGACAAATCATGCGTTCAAGACTATTTGAGCACTTTACAAGGATGTCTCCTGCTTTTTATCAGAATTATCGAACTGGGGATTTGATGGCTCACGCCACCAATGATATCAATGCTCTGACTCGTTTAGCAGGTGGTGGTGTCATGTCTGCGGTGGATGCTTCTATCACAGCCTTGGTGACTCTCTTGACTATGCTCTTTAGCATTTCTTGGCAGATGACCTTGGTTGCTATTCTACCTTTGCCGTTTATGGCCTATGGAACTAGTCGTCTGGGGAGAAAGACCCATAAGGCTTTTGGCGAATCCCAAGCAGCCTTTTCTGAACTTAATAATAAGGTTCAGGAGTCAGTATCAGGTATCAAGGTAACCAAGTCCTTTGGCTATCAATCTGATGAATTGGCATCTTTCCAGGAAGTCAATGATTTGACCTTCCAAAAGAATCTGCAAACCATGAAATATGATAGTCTCTTTGACCCCATGGTTCTGCTATTTGTTGGTTCTTCCTATGCCTTAACTCTCTTAGTCGGTGCCTTTATGGTGCAAGCGGGACAAGTAACTGTTGGGAATCTGGTCACTTTTATCTCTTACTTGGATATGCTTGTCTGGCCTTTGATGGCGATTGGTTTCCTCTTTAATATTACTCAAAGAGGGAAGGTTTCTTATCAACGAATTGAGAGCCTCTTGTCTCAAGAGTCACCTGTCAAAGACCCAGAATCTCCACTTGACGGGATTGAAAATGGGCGCTTGGACTATGCTATTGATCGTTTTGCCTTTGAAGACGAAGAGACGCTGAGAGATATACATTTTAGTCTCGAAAAAGGGCAAACCTTGGGCTTGGTTGGACAGACTGGTTCAGGGAAAACTACTATAATTAAATTGCTCCTACGTGAGTATGACGTTGACCGAGGAGCTATTTATCTAAATGGTCACGATATTCGTGCCTATCGACTAGCTGACTTACGAAGTTTGATGGGATACGTCCCACAGGACCAATTTCTCTTTGCTAGTTCTATCTTAGAGAATATTTGTTTTGGAAATCCCGACCTACCTTTCTCTGCAGTAGAAGAAGCGACTCAGTTGGCTCAAGTCTATCAAGACATTCAAGACATGCCTGAGGGATTTGATACAGTTATCGGGGAAAAAGGTGTCAGTCTATCTGGTGGACAAAAGCAACGTCTGGCCATGAGTCGGGCTATGATTTTAAATCCTGATATCTTGATTTTAGATGATTCCTTGTCAGCTGTGGATGCTAAGACAGAGTTCGCGATCATCGATAATCTCAAGGAAACTCGCAAAGATAAAACGACTATCATCACTGCCCATCGTCTCAGTGCAGTTGTTCATGCAGATTTGATTTTGGTCATGCAGGATGGTCGCATCATTGAACGAGGCACACATGAAGACTTACTCGCCTTGGATGGTTGGTACGCACAAACCTACCAGTCTCAACAGTTAGAAATGAAAGGAGAAGAAGATGCGGAATAAACAAGAACAATGGGCTGTATTGAAGCGCTTGTTGTCTTATCTCAAGCCCTATGGTCTCCTAACCTTTTTAGCCTTAGCTTTTCTCCTTGCGACGACAGTTATTAAGAGCGTAATTCCCTTGGTAGCTTCGCACTTTATCGACCAGTATCTAAACAATCTCAATCAGCTTGCTGTTACAGTTTTGCTAGTTTACTATGGTCTCTACATCCTTCAAACTATTGTCCAATATGTGGGGAACATCCTCTTTGCGCGCGTGTCCTACAGCATCGTTAGAGATATTCGACGTGATGCCTTTGCCAATATGGAAAAACTAGGCATGTCTTATTTTGATAAAACGCCTACAGGCTCTATTGTCTCTCGTTTGACCAATGACACTGAGACCATTAGTGACATGTTCTCAGGGATCTTATCTAGCTTTATCTCGGCAGTCTTTATATTCGTGACGACCCTTTATACCATGTTAGTTCTGGACTATCGTCTGACTGCTTTAGTCTTGCTCTTCCTACCTTTGATTTTCCTTTTGGTCAATCTCTACCGTAAAAAATCGGTCAAGGTCATTGAAAAAACAAGAAGTCTCTTATCAGATATTAACAGTAAGCTGGCTGAAAATATCGAAGGGATTCGCATTATTCAAGCCTTTAATCAAGAAAAGCGCCTGCAAGAAGAGTTTGATGAGATAAATCAGGAACACCTGGTCTACGCTAACCGTTCAGTAGCCCTGGATTCCCTCTTTTTACGCCCGGCCATGAGTTTACTGAAGCTATTGGGCTATGCAGTTTTGATGGCTTACTTTGGCTATCGTGGTCTCTATCTAGGCATAACGGCAGGTACCATGTATGCCTTTATCCAGTACATCAATCGTCTCTTTGATCCCCTCATAGAGGTAACGCAAAACTTTTCTACCCTTCAGACATCCATGGTGTCAGCAGGTCGTGTCTTTGCACTTATCGATGAGACCAACTATGAACCGGTCCAAGAAAATGAACAAGCCGAGATTAGAGAAGGAAATATCCATTTTGAACATGTGTCCTTCTCTTATGACGGGAAACACCAAATTCTCGATGATATTTCCTTTACAGTCAATAAAGGTGAAACCATCGCCTTTGTCGGGCATACTGGCTCTGGGAAGTCTTCTATCATTAATGTTCTCATGCGATTTTATGAATTTCAGTCTGGTCGAGTTCTCCTAGATGGTGTGGATATTCGTAAGTATAGTCAAGAGGAGTTGAGAAAAAATATCGGTCTGGTTCTACAGGAACCTTTCCTCTATCATGGGACCATCAAGTCCAATATCGCTATGTACCAAGATATCAGCGATGACCAAGTCAAGGCTGCAGCAGAATTTGTCGATGCAGATTCCTTCATTCAAGATCTTCCTTTAGGTTATGATGCTCCTGTATCTGAGCGTGGTTCGAGTTTCTCAACTGGTCAACGTCAGCTTCTTGCCTTTGCTAGAACCGTTGCCAGTCAACCGAAAATACTGATTTTGGATGAAGCGACAGCCAATATTGATTCTGAAACAGAAGCCTTGGTCCAAAATTCTCTAGCCAAGATGAGACAGGGCCGGACGACCATTGCCATTGCCCATCGTCTTTCTACCATTCAGGATGCTAACTGTATCTATGTCCTAGATAAGGGACGAATCATCGAGAGCGGCACACACGAGGAACTTTTGGCCTTAGGAGGAACCTATCACAAGATGTATAGTTTGCAAGCAGGTGCTCTATCCTAAGGAAGAATTCCTTTAAAATACAGATTTCTTGCACTGCCTCTTTCATTTTGTGGTATAATGTAGAATGTTTAAAGATTACATATTAAAAAATAGAGGAGAATGTGCATGCTGAAATGGGATGAACTACCTCAAGAGATGCAATTAAGTGAGGTAAAACCATACTACCAGCTTGTTTCTAAAAGAAAAGGCTCTCTGATTCTCAAGCGTTGTCTAGATTTGGTTCTAGCTTTGATCTTGTTAATCTTGACCTCACCCGTATTTCTGATTCTAAGTATTTGGATCAAACTAGATAGTAAGGGTCCAGTCATTTACAAGCAGGTGCGGGTAACCCAGTACAACCGACATTTCAAGATTTGGAAATTCCGTACCATGGTGACAGATGCGGACAAGAAAGGAAGTCTAGTAACTTCTGCAAATGACAGCCGTATCACCAAGGTTGGAAATTTCATTCGCCGTGTTCGTTTGGATGAACTTCCACAATTGGTCAATGTTCTCAAAGGAGAGATGTCCTTTGTGGGAACTCGTCCAGAAGTACCACGCTACACAGAGCAGTATAGCCCTGAAATGATGGCTACCTTGCTCTTGCCTGCAGGGATTACATCGCTTGCCAGCATTAACTATAAGGACGAGGATGCCATTATCAGTCAAATGACTGCAAAAGGTATGACGGTTGACCAGGCCTATGTCGAAAGAGTCCTCCCAGAAAAGATGCACTATAATCTAGCCTACCTACGTGATTTTAATTTCTTCGGAGATATCAAGATCATGTTCCAGACTGTATTTGAAGTTTTAAAATAAAGTAGTCGTAAGATTGAAACCAATCAAAGGAGTAAAACAATGACAAAGTATAATATTCCATTTTCACCACCTGATATTACCGAAGCTGAAATTGCTGAAGTAGCAGATACCCTCCGCTCTGGTTGGATCACAACAGGTCCAAAGACAAAAGAATTGGAGCGTCGTCTATCTGCCTATACTCAGACACCTAAGACAGTCTGCCTCAACTCTGCAACAGCAGCTCTTGAATTGATCTTGCGCGTGCTTGAAGTGGGCCCTGGCGATGAAGTTATCGTTCCAGCTATGACTTATACAGCATCATGTAGCGTTATCACTCACGTAGGTGCTACACCAGTTATGGTTGATATCCAAGATGATACCTTTGAAATGGATTATGACAAGCTTGAGCAAGCAATTACTGAGAAGACAAAGGTTATCATCCCAGTTGAACTTGCAGGGATTATCTGTGACTATGACCGTTTGTTCCAAGTTGTAGAAAAGAAACGTGACCTCTTTACAGCTACTAGCAAGTGGCAAAAAGTCTTTAACCGTATCGTTGTTGTCTCAGATAGCGCCCATGCTTTGGGTTCAACCTACAAGGGACAACCAGCTGGTTCTATTGCAGACTTTACGTCCTTCTCTTTCCACGCAGTTAAGAACTTCACAACAGCTGAAGGAGGAAGTGCTACTTGGAAAGCTAATCCAGCTATTGATGATGAAGAAATGTACAAGGAATTCCAAATCCTATCTCTTCATGGTCAAACAAAAGATGCGCTAGCTAAGATGCAACTGGGTTCATGGGAATACGATATCGTAACTCCTGCCTACAAGTGCAACATGACAGATATCATGGCTTCGATTGGTTTGGTACAATTGGATCGTTATCCTGGCTTGCTTCAACGTCGTAAAGAAATCGTGACTCGCTATGACCGTGGATTTGCAGGAACTCGTATTCACCCATTGGTGCATGAGACAGATACTGTTGAATCTTGTCGTCACCTTTACGTTACCCATGTAGAAGGTGCTAGTCTCGAGCAACGTAATCAAATTATCCAAGAATTGGCCAAAGCAGGAATCGCAAGTAACGTTCACTACAAACCGCTTCCACTTTTGACTGCCTATAAGAATCTTGGCTTTGACATGGCAAACTATCCTAAAGCTTATGCCTACTTTGTAAACGAGATTACACTACCGCTTCACACCAAATTAACGGATGAAGAAGTAGATTATATCATTGAGACTTTTGTCAAAGTTTCTGATGAAGTTCTAAGTGCTTCACAAAAATAATTAAAAAAATTAGTAAAAAATTAGTGAAAACGGTTGACAAAGAAAAAACAATAACATATAATTAACTCAACAAATCAGAAAAGTAATTATTTTTAATCTTCAGGGAGCCTGTGGTTACTGTGAACAGGTGGTTGGAACTAGTGAAATTGGGCTGATTTTAAAAGTGAATTTGAAACAATGAAAATTCGGTAGGCACACCTTACAGTGCAACTTGTTGTTAGACAAGGCAGAGATGTAAAGGGGATATTCTCTTTACAATTGAGGTGGTACCGCGTTACAAACGCCCTCACATGGAAGTAAATTCCGTGTGTGGGCTTTTTCTATCCGTCATTTTATTTATCTTTTATTAGGGCGTTAAGTCGCTTTGATGAACTTGAGTTCTATCTACAGCACCTTGCCTACTACTAAAAGCAAATAAAAAGCCGGATTCATATAGAAGGAGGAAAAATTTATGACAACTAAAGGATATTTTGGACAATTTGGTGGTAGTTTTGTACCAGAACCAATTCAGGCTTTATTAGATGAGTTGGAAGTGACTTTTGATAAATACAAGGACGATCCAGAGTTTTTGGCAGAATATCGTCATTACTTAAAAGATTATTCAGGCCGTGAGACTCCGCTCTATTTTGCAGAAAGTTTGACGGATTATCTAGGAGGTGCTAAGATCTATCTCAAACGTGAAGATCTTAACCACCTTGGTTCACACAAACTTAACAATGTCCTTGGACAGATCCTTCTTGCTAAACGTATGGGGAAAAAACGTGTGATTGCAGAGACAGGAGCTGGTCAGCATGGTGTTGCAACAGCTGCAGCTGCGGCTAAATTTGGTATGGCATGTGATGTCTACATGGGGGCAGAAGATGTGGAGCGTCAACGTCTCAATGTCTTCCGCATGGAGATGATGGGAGCAACTGTTCATGCAGTTGAAACGGGAACTCGTACTCTTAAAGATGCGGTTGATGCAGCCTTTGGAGCATGGATGAATGACCTTGATGCTTTCTACGTTTTAGGTTCGGCTGTAGGTCCTCACCCTTACCCAACGATTGTCCATGAATTCCAAAAAGTAATCAGTGAAGAATCACGTCGTCAAATCTTGGAAAAAGAAGGACGTTTGCCAGACTACGTCATTGCCTGTGTGGGTGGTGGTTCTAATGCCATTGGTGCCTTTTCACAGTATGTAGCTGATGAAGAAGTTAAATTGGTTGGGGTAGAAGCTGCTGGTCACGGTCTAGATACTGACAAACACGCGGCAACAATGACCAAGGGTAGTGTAGGGATTGTCGATGGAATGAAAACCTATGCAGTCTTTGGTGAAGATGGAAATGTTGCACCTGTTTACTCTATCTCTGCTGGTTTAGACTATCCAGGGGTTGGACCAGAACACGCCTTCTTTAAAGACTCTGGTCGTGTAGAATATGTTGCAGCGACTGATGAAGAAGCTGTCCAAGCCTTGCTTTTACTTAGCAAGACAGAAGGAATCATCCCTGCTATTGAAAGCTCACATGCTATCGCTGAAGCAGTCAAACGCGCACCAAAACTAAGTAAGGATGAGATTATCATCATCAATGTCTCTGGTCGTGGAGACAAGGACGTAGCTGCCATTGCAGACTACCTTGAAGCTAAAAAATAAAAGATGGAAAAATTATAGCTATTTCTCTCACAGAGAGCTTGTGGTTGCTGAAAACAAGCAGAGAAAGCTGTAAAGTTGGGTCCGTCTGAAATGAGAGAAGAAAACATAATTCTCAAGGGAGTGCCCTTTATCGCACGGCCTGTTACAGGAGTTATCTGAGACAGGAATGAGAGATAGGAGAAATCCTATAATTGAGGTGGCACCGCGAATTTCGTCCTCACGCAAGTTATTTTGCGTGGGGATTTTTTGTAGAATCACCACAGGATTTAAGAAGAACTGAAAGGAAAAATACAATGGAACGAATCATTCATGGAGATGTTTTATCACCAATCTTGGCGTATATGCGCTTGAACGGACAACACAAGGTCATACTTGAAAGTATCCCAAGAGAAAAGGAAAATGCTCGATTTTCTATCTTGGCCTATAATCCAGTTTTTGAGATTAAGTTTGAGAATGGAGTCCTATATCAAAATGGCCAAGTGATTGATCGTGACCCCTTGGATTTCCTTTATGAAGTAACTTATAAGAGTCAGCACCATTCAGAACTACCCTTTGGTGGTGGAGCTATTGGCTTTGTTGGTTACGATATGATTTCTCTCTATGAAGAGATTGGCCAGCTCCCTGAGGATACGATTGGGACACCAGATATGCATTTCTTTGTTTACGAGAGTTATATGGTATTTGACCACAAGAAAGAAAAAATTCATATCATCGAGGATGCTCTTTACAGTGATCGAAGCAATGATGAACTAGAAGCGGCTTTAGATCAGGTTTTAGAGGAGTTAAAAATCCTTGCTCCAAATGAATTTGAAGATTTGGACGTTTCTCCACTTCAGTTTAGACCACATATTGCACCTCAGAAATTTGAAGAGATGGTAGAAACAGCTCGCGACTTGATTCGCAATGGAGATATGTTCCAATGCGTGCTCAGTCAGCGTTTCTCCGCAGAAGTAACTGGAAATCCTTTTGACTTCTACAGAAATCTCCGAGTGACCAATCCATCAAATTACCTCTACTTTTATGACTTTGGAGATTATCAAATCATCGGTGCCAGTCCAGAGAGTTTGGTTTCCGTCAAGAATGGCATCGTGACAACCAATCCAATTGCAGGTACACGACCTAGAGGTGCCAATGATGAAGAAGATGCAGCTTTAGCAAATGACCTACTCTCTGATGAAAAGGAAACGGCAGAACATCGAATGCTAGTGGACCTAGGACGCAACGATATCGGTCGAATTGCTGAGACAGCAAGTGTCCAAGTAACCAAGTATATGGAAGTGGAACTTTTCCGTTATGTCATGCATTTGACCAGCGTAGTTAAAGGACGTTTGTTACCAGAACTGACTGCCATGGATGCATTGAAGGCGACTCTTCCTGCTGGAACAGTTTCTGGGGCCCCAAAGATTCGGGCCATGAAACGCATCTATGAGTTGGAAACAGAGAAGCGAGGCGTTTATGCTGGAGCTATCGGTTACCTTTCAGCAACTGGAGACATGGACTTTGCCATTGCAATTCGAACCATGATTCTTAAAAATAAAACATCCTACGTACAGGCTGGTGCAGGAATAGTTTATGATTCCATTGCTCAGAATGAATACCAAGAAACCATTAATAAAGCTAAATCTATGACTAGAATGGGAGAACTAAGACCATGATTTTATTGATTGATAATTATGATTCATTTACCTATAACCTAGCCCAATATATCGGGAATTTCGCAGAAGTTCAGGTTTTGAGAAATGATGATCCAAACCTTTATGAACATGCTGAAAAGGCAGATGGATTAGTTTTCTCTCCTGGCCCAGGTTGGCCAGCTGATGCTGGGAAAATGGAAGGAATGATTGGTGATTTTGCAGGTAAGAAACCTATTCTAGGGATTTGTTTGGGGCACCAAGCCATTGCAGAAGTCTTTGGTGGTAAGTTGGGCTTGGCTCCTAAAGTTATGCACGGTAAACAAAGCCAGATTCGATTTGAGACTCCATCAGTTCTCTATCAAGGTATTGAGGATGGTCGTCCAGTAATGCGTTACCACAGTATTTTAATTGAAGAGATGCCAGAAGAGTTTGAAGTGACAGCTCGTTCGACAGATGACCAAGCTATTATGGGGATTCAACACAAAACCTTGCCGATTTATGGCTTGCAGTATCATCCAGAAAGTATTGGAACGCCAGATGGTCTATCTTCTATTCAGAATTTTATCGAGAAAGTTGTAAAGTGAGGAACACAAAATGAAAGAAATTATTGAAAAATTAGCAAACTTTGAAGACCTATCAAGTGTTGAAATGACAGATGTGATCGAACGCATCGTGACAGGGCGAGTGACAGAAGCACAAATCGCTTCACTACTTTTAGCTCTTAAAATGAAGGGAGAAACACCTGAAGAAAGAACAGCCCTCGCTCAAGTTATGAGAGGACATGCTCAACACATTCCAACAAATATTCAAGATGCTATGGATAACTGCGGTACAGGTGGAGATAAGTCATTTAGCTTCAACATTTCTACAACTGCAGCTTTTGTCTTGGCAGGTGGAGGAATCCACATGGCCAAACATGGTAATCGTTCAATTTCCTCTAAATCTGGGTCAGCAGATGTCTTGCAAGCTTTGGGAATCAATATTGACCTTAAACCATCACAATTGGGTAAGGTATTTGACCAAACAGGAATCGTTTTTCTCTTTGCCAAAAACATGCACCCAGCCATGAAATACATCATGCCAGCTCGTTTGGAGTTGGGAATTCCAACCATCATGAATTTGACAGGACCGCTCATCCATCCAATGGTCTTGGAAACACAGCTTCTAGGAATCAGTCGTCCTGAACTTCTGGAAAGTACTGCTCAGGTTTTGAAAAACATGGGTCGCAAACGTGCTATTGTAGTAGCTGGTCCAGAAGGGTTGGATGAAGCTGGGTTGAATGGAACTACCAGCATTGCCCTTCTTGAAAATGGTGAAATTACTTTATCAACCTTTACTCCAGAAGATTTGGGAATGGAACGCATTGCTATTGAAGACATTCGTGGAGGAAATGCTCATGAGAATGCAGCAATTCTTGTCAGTGTTCTTAATAACGAACCAAGTCCATTCTTGGAAACAACAGTCTTAAATGCAGGTCTAGGATTCTACGCCAATGGTAAAGCAGACAGTATCAAGGACGGAGTTGAATTGGCACGTCAAGTAATTGCCAGTGGTAAGGCCCTTGAAAAACTCAGACTATTACAGGAGTATCAAAGATGAGTCAGGAATTTTTATCACGTATCCTAGAGCAAAAGATGCGTGAAGTTGAAAAGATGGAGCGAGAGGAGCTTCAATCCTTGCGTCAAACTTATCGGTTGAGTGAATATTTAAAAAATCATCAAGACCGTTTGCAAATCATTGCTGAGGTCAAAAAGGCAAGTCCAAGTCTAGGTGATATCAATCTCGATGTGGATATCGTACAACAGGCCCAGACTTACGAGGCTAACGGCGCGGTTATGATTTCTGTTCTGACAGATGAGGTTTTCTTTAAAGGACATTTGAATTATCTGCGAGAGATTTCCAGTCAGGTACAGATCCCGACACTGAACAAGGACTTTATCATCAATGAAAAGCAAATCATCCGTGCTCGCAATGCAGGTGCGACCGTCATATTGCTCATCGTAGCGGCCTTATCTGAAAAACGACTGAAGGAGCTTTACGACTACGCGACAGATCTTGGTCTAGAAGTTTTGGTGGAAACTCATAATCTTGTTGAACTGGAAGTGGCTCATAGACTTGGAGCTCAAATTATTGGTGTCAACAATCGCAATTTAACAACCTTTGAAGTCGACTTACAGACCAGCGTAGACTTGGCCAAACACTTTAAGGATGATTGCTTCTACATTTCCGAATCTGCTATTTTTACAGGGGAGGATGCAAAACGAGTAGCACCATACTTTAACGGAATTTTAGTAGGAACAGCCCTCATGCAAGCAGAAGATGTAGCCCAGAGAATCAAGGAGTTGCAGATTGACAAAGGTTAAGATTTGTGGACTATCGACCAAAGAAGCCGTAAAAACCGCTGTGTCGGCTGGAGCAGACTACATTGGTTTTGTCTTTGCTCCTAGCAAAAGACAGGTGACCGTAGAACAAGCCATAGAGCTGGCTAAGTTTATTCCTAGCCATATTCAAAAAGTTGGTGTATTTGTTTCACCCAGTCGGGCGGACTTACTAGAAGCGATTGAAAAGGTTGGCTTAGACTTGGTGCAGGTTCATGGTCAGGTAGTAGATAAACTATTTGAAAATTTACCTTGTGGCAGCATTCAGGCTGTTCAGGTCGATGAAAGGGGGCATGTACCCAATTCTCAGGCAGATTATCTACTCTTTGATGCTCCTGTCGCAGGGAGTGGACAAACCTTTGACTGGGGTCGACTGGATACGACAGAACTAGCCCAGCCTTTCTTCATCGCAGGCGGGCTAAACGAAGATAATGTAGAAGAAGCAATTCAACACTTTACTCCCTTTGCAGTAGATGTATCAAGTGGAGTAGAATCAAACGGACAAAAAGATCATGAAAAGATTAGAAGATTTATAGAGAGGGTAAAACATGGCATATCAAGAACCAAATAAAGATGGATTTTACGGGAAATTCGGTGGACGTTTTGTCCCAGAAACATTGATGACAGCAGTATTGGAGTTGGAAGAAGCTTATCGTGAAAGTCAGGCAGATCCAAGTTTCCAAGAAGAATTAAACCAACTTTTGCGCCAGTATGTAGGACGTGAAACACCTCTTTACTACGCAAAAAACTTGACCCAGCATATTGGTGGAGCCAAGATTTACCTCAAACGTGAAGACCTCAACCATACAGGTGCCCACAAGATTAACAATGCCTTGGGACAAGTTCTTCTCGCTAAACGCATGGGCAAAAAGAAAATTATCGCTGAAACTGGTGCCGGTCAGCACGGTGTAGCAACTGCAACTGCTGCGGCCCTCTTTAACATGGAATGTACTATCTATATGGGTGAGGAAGATGTTAAACGCCAAGCCCTCAATGTCTTCCGTATGGAACTTTTGGGAGCCAAGGTGGAAGCTGTAACAGATGGTTCGCGCGTGCTCAAAGACGCGGTCAATGCAGCCCTTCGTTCTTGGGTAGCCAACATCGATGATACCCACTATATCCTTGGTTCTGCCTTGGGACCCCACCCTTTCCCAGAAATTGTTCGTGATTTCCAAAGTGTTATCGGACGAGAAGCCAAACAACAGTACCGAGAATTGACAGGTGAAAATTTACCAGAAGCCCTAGTAGCCTGTGTTGGTGGTGGCTCTAATGCCATCGGACTTTTCCATCCATTTGTGGAAGATGAGTCAGTGGCTATGTATGGAGCTGAAGCAGCAGGACTAGGTGTGGATACGGAGCACCACGCAGCTACCTTGACTAAAGGACGTCCAGGTGTTCTCCACGGCTCTCTCATGGATGTGCTCCAAGATGCTCATGGTCAAATCCTAGAAGCTTTCTCAATCTCAGCAGGTTTGGACTATCCTGGTATCGGTCCAGAACATTCTCATTACCATGATATCAAACGAGCGACTTATGTACCAGTGACAGACGAGGAAGCCTTGGAAGGATTCCAACTCTTGTCTCGTGTAGAAGGAATTATCCCAGCTTTAGAGTCCAGCCATGCCATCGCCTTTGCGGTGAAATTAGCCAAAGAACTTGGACCAGATAAGTCTATGATTGTCTGTTTATCAGGTCGTGGAGACAAGGATGTGGTTCAAGTTAAAGACCGCTTGGAAGCAGACGCAGCAAAGAAGGGAGAAGCTCATGTCTAAGGCACTAACAGAAAAATTGAACGCTATAAAAGCGACTGGAAAAGGAATTTTCGTTCCCTATATCATGGCTGGAGACCATGAAAAAGGTTTGGATGGTCTTGCTGAAACAATTCGCTTTTTAGAAGACTTGGGTGTGTCTGCTATTGAAGTGGGAGTTCCTTTCTCAGACCCTGTTGCAGATGGTCCAGTGATCGAAGAAGCAGGCTTGCGCAGTCTAGCTCGCGGAACCTCTACCCAGGCTTTGGTTGAAATCTTGAAAACCATTGAAACAGAAATCCCGCTTGTCATCATGACCTACTTTAACCCCCTCTTTCAGTACGGTGTTGAGAAATTTGTCAAAGATCTTTCTACTACAGCGGTTAAAGGGTTGATTATCCCAGACCTCCCTCATGAACATGCTAACTTTGTAGAGCCCTTTTTGGCAGGTACAGATATTTCTTTGATTCCACTTGTCAGCTTAACGACAGGAATTGAGCGTCAAAAAGAACTCATTGAAGGGGCAGAAGGTTTTGTCTATGCTGTTGCTATTAACGGAGTGACAGGGAAATCAGGAAACTACCGAGATGATTTGGACAAGCACTTGGCTCAACTTCATCAAGTAGCAGATATTCCAGTCTTGACAGGATTTGGTGTATCCACAAAGGCTGATGTAGAACGTTTCAATGAGGTATCGGACGGCGTTATCGTCGGTTCCAAGATTGTTAAGGCTCTACATGAAGGACAAGTAGCAGAAATCGCTGACTTTATCAGACAAGCAGTAGCTTACCAAAAATAATCATACAAGCAGCAAGCAAGAGGAAAGGTACAAAAGGAAGTCTTTCCTTTTTCTTTTGCAGGAGAAAGGCTAGGATACCAGTTGTGGAAGCAAATTGAATTAAAATCAGAATTTCTGTAAGTGTAAAGACTAGCGAACAAGAGGCCAGAAAGAGAAAATCACCTGCTCCCATGCGAATATCAATAACATGAGCAATGATTCCAAGAATCAAAAAGAAAGCCATGGTTAGATTCCAACTAGAGCAAACCATGAGGATTAAGTGAAAGGTCAGCCAGACTAGCAAGGGATATTCTTGATGCTGGAGATCATAGATTCCTAAGGTCAAGCCAGCAGTTATCAGAATAAGTTGTCCTAGGGTTAGGAATCCCAAAGAAAAAGTTAGAAAGAGTAGCCCCAAGAATAACTCAAAGAGGGTATACCAGAAAGGATAGTGGGCCTTGCAATAGCGACAGCGAAAGCCATGGACTACTTGAGAGACAATCGGAATCAAATCCAGTGATTTCAAGCGAGTCTGACAAGAATCACAGTGACTAGCAGGGAAAACAATGGATTGCTCAGGGAAACGATCAATGACCAATCCAAGAAAGGAAGCAAAAATAGCTCCAACAAGAAAAAAGTAAAGGTGAATCATACTTATTAATTCGGAAAAAATAAGAGAAAGAGTATAATAGTTGGATAAAGGAGAAATTTTAGAAGCAAATATGAAAATTCACTTTGAAAAAGGACTTCAGATAGAAAATGCCCAACTCATTTGTCGCTGGTCTAATGCTTTGGGAGAAAGTTTTCAGAAGCAATGGATGGGACCCAAAATTTCTTGTCCCTTGATTGTCCAATCCTTACAAAAGCTGGAAGGAATTTTTTCCATTTTTGCTGATGAAGAGTTTGTAGGTGTCATCCAGAAAATCAGGCTAGAAGACAGGAATCTTCATATCGGGAGATTTTTTATCAATCCTCAGAAACAGGGGCAGGGCTTAGGTAGCCAGGCTTTAAGGAAATTTGTTAGTTTGGCCTTTGAAAATGAAGACATAGATACTATTTCTCTAAATGTCTACGAGGCAAATCAAAGAGCAAAAAATCTTTACCAAAAAGAAGGATTTGAAATCGTTCAAATAGTTGAGGCACCTGTACGAAAATATATGATGATAAAATCTAGATAAGAATTAGATTATATCAATATTTGTCCCCGTACAATTTTTGGTTTTCAAACTTGTTGCAGAGAAATTTTCTTGATAAAATAGATATATGACTAGATATAAAGCAATCATTTCCTATGATGGTTACGCCTTTGCTGGTTTTCAACGGCAACCACACGCGCGTAGTGTCCAAGAGGAAATTGAAAAAACTTTAACCAAATTAAATAAAGGGAAGGCCATTACCATCCATGGTGCAGGGCGAACGGATAGTGGTGTTCATGCCTTAGGGCAGGTCATCCACTTCGATCTCCCCTATCAGATGGATGAGGAAAAGCTTCGCTTTGCTCTTGATACTCAAAGCCCTGAAGATATCGATGTGATTTCGATTGAGATTGTGGCTGATGCTTTTCATTGCCGTTATGCCAAGCATAGCAAGACCTATGAGTTTATCGTGGATAGAGGGCGTCCTAAAAATCCTATGAGACGTCATTATGCCACCCACTATCCCTATCCACTAGATGTGGAACGCATGCAAAAGGCTGTGAAGAAATTAGAAGGAACTCATGATTTCACCGGTTTTACTGCTGCCGGAACTAGTGTGGAGGACAAGGTAAGAACGATCACGGAAGCCAGTCTTAGGGTTGACGAGACCGGTCAATTTTTGACCTTTACCTTCTCAGGTAATGGTTTCCTCTATAAGCAGATTCGAAATATGGTCGGGACCTTGCTGAAAATTGGTAACAACCGTATGCCAATTGAGCAGATTGACCTCATCTTGGAGAAAAAAGACAGACAGTTGGCAGGACCAACTGCAGCACCTAATGGATTGTATTTAAAGGAGATTCGTTATGAAGAATAATCGTATTTTAGCACTTTCAGGAAATGATATTTTTAGTGGTGGTGGACTAGCTGCTGACCTTGCGACCTATACTTTAAATGGTTTGCATGGTTTTGTAGCTATGACTTGTTTAACTGCTTTGACGGAAAATGGTTTTGAGGTCTTCCCGACAGATGAGACTATTTTCCAACAACAGTTGGATAGTCTGAAGAGCGTAGACTTTGGAGGGATTAAGATTGGTCTCTTGCCGACTGTTGGTGTTGCTGAGAAAGCATTGAATTTCATCAAGGAAAGATCAGGAGTCCCTGTCGTTCTGGATCCTGTATTGGTTTGTAAGGAAACGCATGATGTTGCAGTCAGCGAACTCTGTCAAGAGTTGATTCGCTTTTTCCCTTATGTATCTGTGATTACTCCTAATCTTCCTGAGGCAGAGTTGCTTGCAGATCAAAAGATTGAAAGTCTGGATGATATGAAAGCTGCAGCTCAGAAATTACATGGCTTAGGAGCGCCAGCAGTCATTATCAAGGGAGGAAATCGTCTCAGTAAGGATAAGGCTGTGGATGTCTTTTATGATGGAGAGAATTTCACTATTCTTGAAAACCCAGTCATTCAAGGACAAAATGCTGGGGCAGGATGTACCTTTGCCTCAAGCATTGCTAGTCAGTTAGTCAAGGGAGAGGAACTCTTACCAGCAATTGAAACTTCCAAAGCCTTTGTTTACCGTGCCATTGCACAAGCAGATCAATATGGAGTGAGACAGTATGAAGCAAACCAAAACAACTAAAATTGCCCTAGTATCTATCTTAGCAGCCAGTTCTGTCGTATTGGGGTATTTTATAAAAATCCCAACACCAACTGGATTTCTAACACTTTTGGACGTTGGAGTCTTCTTCACAGCCTTTTACTTTGGAAGCCGTGAAGGAGCCGTTGTCGGAGGGTTAGCAGGATTTCTCATTGATCTCATTTCAGGCTACCCTCAGTGGATGATTTTTAGCTTAATCAATCATGGTTTGCAAGGCTATTTTGCAGGCTTTAAAGGGAAATGGCAATGGTTAGGATTAGTCTTGGCGACTCTATTCATGGTAGCTGGTTATGCCTTGGCATCAGCTTGGATGAATGGTTGGGGAGCAGCCATACCGGAAATCATCCCAAATCTCTTGCAAAATATCGTTGGAATGACTCTAGGCTTTCTCCTTTGTCATAGTGTGAAGAGATTCAGATAATAGTGAAAAAGGAATCCTCTGCGGGAACTATTGAAAAAACTCTGATAATTTGCTAAAATGAAAGCTATGAAAACACTCTACGATGTGCAGCAATTTCTCAAACAGTTCGGTATTCTTGTCTATATGGGTAAACGTCTCTATGATATTGAGCTGATGAAGATTGAACTATCTCGAATCTATGATGCAGGCTTGATGGACAAGCTGGATTATCTTGAAGCGGAGGCTGTTCTGCGCAGAGAGCACAAACTAGAATTAGACTATTTAGAAAAAAATGGAGATTAGGTATTATGGTAACTTGGGTTTTGTGGGGACTTGTAGTAGCGATGTTGGCTTGGATGGGATACAACTATCTTCGCATTCGTCGTGCAGCAAAAATTGTAGACAATGCAGAGTTTGAGTCTTTGATTCGTACAGGTCAGTTGATTGACTTACGTGATCCAGCTGACTTCCACAGAAAACATATCCTCGGAGCTCGTAATATTCCTTCAAATCAATTGAAGACAAGTCTTGCAGCTCTTCGCAAGGATAAACCTGTCCTTCTATATGAAAACCAACGTGCGCAACGTGTTACAAATGCAGCACTGTTTTTGAAAAAACAAGGTTTCTCAGAAATCTATATCCTTTCTTACGGATTGGATTCTTGGACAGGGAAGGTGAAATCTAATTAACAATGTGAAAAAAACTTGTCACATATGTTTAATATAGAAAATCGATTTTTTATGGTATAATAGTAATATAAATTTTAAGGAGTTTTTTGAAGATGAAAGAAAAGAAAAAACCATCACTTGTTTTAGGTATCCTATCTATCGCCCTTGGTTTGCTATCTCCAATCGTAGGTCTCGTTTTGGGGATCATTGGTCTAGTCTTGGCTAATTCACATCAAAAAGAATCTGAATTAGACTATAAAACAGAACGAATTCTTAATATCGTAGGGATTGTAGTTTCTGTAATTAACTGGGTTGCAGGACTCATCTTAATGATGCACTAATCAGGATTCTAACAAAAAAATAAAGATAAAGCTTTTTTTGTTTTATCCACTCTTCTCGGTTCAAGAACCGAATAACATAGTGCTAACATTTTTCACCCAATTGATAAAGCCGATTTTTATGGTATTATTCATTTGTGTTTAGTTTAAGGAGTTTTTTGAAGATGAAAGAAAAGAAAAAGCGTCACTTGTTTTAGGTATCTTGTCTATCATTCTTGGTTTGCTTTCGCCAGTGGTAAGTTTGATTTTGGGGATTATTGGTCTAGTCTTAGCTAACTCACATCAAAAAGAATCTGGACTAGACTATAAGAGAGAAAAAAATGTCCATCCTAGGGATTGTAATTTCTGCACTTCACTTTATTTTAGGTGTTATGCTATTTGTACTCTAAAGAAGATTTAAAAAAGCTTTATTTGTTTAAAGCTTTTTTGTTTTATCCACTATTTTCTAAGTATGTTTTAATAATCTGCAGTTCTTCTTTGTTTAGAGGTCGGAAATCACCTTCTGCTAGGTCAGAGTCTAACATAAAATCTCCAAATTGAACTCGTTTTAGGGCAGTGACCTTGACATCAACAGAGAGGAACATTTTTTTGACTTGATGAAACTTTCCTTCAGAGATGGTGATAGTGGCTTTGCTGAGACTAGGACTTGAGGATAAAATCTCAAGTTGAGCAGGTTTACAGATAGTTCCATCAAGAAAGACAATCCCATCTTTAAACTCTTGAATATGGTCGGGAGTTAGTGGCCCATTGACCTCTACTTGGTAAGTTTTATCGACATGGTATTGAGGATGGAGGAGTTGAAAACCTAGAGGCCCATTGTCCGTTAAGAGGAGGAGTCCTGTCGTATTCCGATCCAGACGACCGATGGCGTAGAGTTGATCAGACTGGAGATGCTGAGGAAGGAGGTCCATGACCGTTGGGAGTTTCTTATCCTTGCTTGCAGTTACGACTCCATTTGGCTTATGGAGCATGAGGTAGGTGTGTTCGTATCCTTGAATTCTTCTTCCTTGGAACATCAGTTCTTGAAGTCCTGTATCAACATTCTGTGCAAGGGAACGAGCAGCGTGTCCATCAACTAAAATTTCTTTTTTCAAAAGAGCTTGTTTCATGGCTTTTCGACTGATTTTTTCCTGGGCTAATAATTTATCTAAACGCATACCAGCCTATCTTATCACAAGTCGCTTGCTTTGAAAAGGCTTGAAGTGAAAAGAAAAGTACAGTGAAAACATTTACACTTACTTGAGTTAAGTCATTTGCTCAAAATTGTGGTATAATCGTTCAGTTAGAAAATAAATTTTTGAATACAATAGAGGAAATCATGACAAAATTAAGAGAAGATATCCGTAATATCGCGATTATCGCCCACGTCGACCACGGTAAAACTACCCTTGTTGATGAATTGTTGAAACAATCTGAAACTCTTGACGCGCGTACAGAGTTGGCAGAACGCGCAATGGACTCAAATGATATTGAAAAAGAGCGTGGGATTACCATCCTTGCGAAAAATACAGCAGTTGCCTACAACGGAACTCGTATCAACATCATGGACACACCAGGGCACGCGGACTTCGGTGGAGAAGTTGAACGTATCATGAAAATGGTTGACGGTGTTGTTTTGGTCGTAGATGCCTACGAAGGAACCATGCCACAGACTCGTTTCGTATTGAAAAAAGCCTTGGAACAAGACCTTGTGCCTATCGTTGTGGTTAACAAAATCGATAAGCCATCAGCTCGTCCAGCAGAAGTAGTAGATGAAGTCTTGGAACTTTTCATCGAGCTTGGTGCGGATGATGACCAGCTTGACTTCCCAGTCGTTTATGCGTCAGCTATCAACGGAACATCTTCATTGTCAGATGATCCAGCAGACCAAGAAAAGACTATGGCGCCAATCTTTGACACTATTATCGACCACATTCCAGCTCCAGTTGATAACTCAGATGAGCCCCTTCAATTCCAAGTGTCACTTTTGGACTACAACGACTTCGTAGGTCGTATCGGTATCGGACGTGTCTTCCGTGGTAGTGTAAAGGTTGGGGATCAAGTTACCCTTTCTAAATTAGATGGTACAACTAAGAACTTCCGTGTCACAAAACTCTTTGGTTTCTTTGGTTTGGAACGTCGTGAAATTCAAGAAGCTAAAGCTGGTGACTTGATTGCCGTTTCAGGTATGGAAGATATCTTCGTTGGTGAAACAATTACTCCTACAGACGCAGTTGAAGCTCTTCCAGTTCTTCACATCGATGAGCCAACACTTCAAATGACCTTCTTGGTCAACAACTCACCATTTGCTGGTCGTGAAGGTAAATGGGTCACTTCTCGTAAGGTTGAAGAGCGCCTTCAAGCAGAATTGCAAACAGACGTTTCCCTTCGTGTTGAACCAACTGACTCACCAGATAAATGGACTGTATCAGGACGTGGGGAATTGCACTTGTCAATCCTTATCGAAACAATGCGTCGTGAGGGTTATGAGCTTCAAGTATCTCGTCCAGAAGTTATCGTAAAAGAAATTGATGGCGTCAAATGTGAACCATTTGAGCGCGTGCAAATCGATACTCCAGAAGAATACCAAGGATCTGTTATCCAAAGCCTTTCTGAGCGTAAGGGTGAAATGTTGGATATGATTGCAACAGGTAACGGTCAAACTCGTTTGGTCTTCCTTGTTCCTGCGCGTGGTTTGATTGGATACTCAACTGAGTTCTTGTCAATGACACGTGGTTACGGGATCATGAACCATACCTTCGACCAATACTTGCCATTGATTCCAGGAGAAATTGGTGGACGTCACCGTGGTGCTCTCGTTTCTATCGATGCTGGTAAAGCAACAACCTACTCAATCATGTCGATCGAAGAACGTGGTACTATCTTTGTCAACCCAGGTACTGAGGTTTACGAAGGAATGATCATCGGTGAAAACTCTCGTGAAAATGACTTGACTGTTAATATCACGAAGGCAAAACAAATGACTAACGTTCGTTCTGCTACTAAGGACCAAACAGCGGTTATCAAAACTCCTCGTATCTTGACACTTGAAGAATCACTTGAGTTCTTGAATGACGATGAGTACATGGAAGTAACGCCTGAATCGATTCGTTTGCGTAAACAAATCCTTAACAAGGCAGAGCGTGAGAAAGCAAACAAAAAGAAAAAATCAGCTGAATAAGAGCTAGAAAGAGATAAAGATGGTCTATTTAATCATAGGGATACTCTTATTACTACTCTATGTATTTGCGACACCTCAAAGTATCAAGGGGACGGTCAATGTTGTAATATTAGTCTTTGGACTTGTTGCCCTCGTAATCTTGTTGCTCTTGTCTGCCCTACAGATTTTCCAACTTCCAGTAGAAATCTTTATTACATTGGGAATGCTGGCTCTTACTTACTTTAGTTTGAGAGACATCAGTCTCATGTCGATTCGAAAGAAGCGCGAAAATTAAATCTATTCATAACAAAAAACTTCTATCAGCAACTCAGTTGCCGATAGAAGTTTTTATTTGTTACTGTTTTTGTCAGAATAACGGTTGTAGAAATCTACTTTTATCTGGATAAAATGTTCTAATTCACGAAAGAGTTGTAGAAGCGTAGCCCGTGTCTCAAACTCTTCTCTAGTTTTAGGGAGAGATCGATTGCGAAACACCTCTAGGTAGCTTTCAATATCATTCAATAAGTCGTAGGCTGGATTGGTTTGACTCAGTTGGCTAGCTGTTTTTGAAAAGAGCTGAGCGACAATCAAACTCTCACTAGCGGCTAGTTGGCATGTGTTAATCTGTTGAGCCATATTTCTTAAGATACGCGTTTGTCTTTGTCGCATCTCAAAGTAGTGAATATGATAATCTGTCTGGTGAAAGAGATGGTCAGAATGATCGAGGTAAACTAGCTTAAGAGCATCCTCAAGTAGTTGATCAAGTTCGTTGACTAGTTGAGCCTGATTACGGCCATCTCCTCTTTTCAGATAGTAAGAAAGCCGTAGAAGAACATCTCTGAGTTTTTCTTCAACAAGAGTATGATAATGTTGAATTTCTTTTTCACGTGAGGGCATATAGAGATTGACAGTCAAGGCAAATCCCGTACCGATAAGAAATAGGAGGAGCTCATTCACTAGCAGATCTGGTGATGTAGACTTCTGAACCAAGAGATGACTGACCAGGACACTACTCGGGGTAATGCCAATTTCCCAGCCGAATTTATAGGCAAGGGGAACATAGAGGGCCAAATAGAGACCGAAACTCCAGATATGGTAGCCAGTCAGGTGAAAGGAAAGGACACCAATGAAAAGAGCAAGAAGGGTAGAGAATAGACGATTGCGAGCTAGTTTTATAGTGCTTCTACGAGTATCAGACAAGCTCAAAAGGGCAATGATACCAGCTGACACTGCTGAAGATAAATCGAGAAAGTAGGCTAGAACACAGGCCAAACAGGTTGCCAGAACGAGTTTAAAAGTACGTTGGGTGATAGACATGAGACATTTCCTATAATGAATGATAGAAACCAGACAAAACAAGCCCTAAAAAGGCTTGTCTAGATTATTTTTTGTGAGCAGAGGAAAATTCTGCTACTGCTGTAAAGAGGACATCTGTTGAAGAGTTGAGGGCTGTTTCGCAAGAGTCTTGAATAACACCAATAACGAAACCAACACCCACAACCTGCATAGCAATATCGTTGGTAATCCCAAAGAGACTGCAGGCAACTGGGATAAGTAGGAGTGAACCTCCGGCGATTCCTGAAGCACCGCAGGCAGAGATGGCTGCAACGATACTGAGTACAAAGGCTGTTGCAAAATCAACTGAGATTCCTAGAGTATTGACAGCTGCTAGGGTTAAGATGTTGATGGTAACAGCAGCTCCAGCCATATTGATGGTTGATCCCAAGGGGATTGAGACAGAATAGGTATCTGGATTAAGACCTAGATCCTCACAGAGTTTCATATTAACAGGGATATTAGCAGCGGAACTTCGGGTGAAAAAGGCTGTAACGCCACTGATACGCAAGCATTTCCACACCAAGGGATATGGATTTTTCTTGATAAAGAGAAAAGCAATCAGAGGATTGATCACTAGGGCAACGAAAACCATAGTGGCAATCAAAAGTCCGAGTAAGATTCCGTAATTTGCTAAACTCGCAATACCTTGGCCAGAGATGGTTTCGAAGACTAACCCGAGGATACCAAATGGCGCAAGGTTAATGATCCATTCGACGATTTTTGAAGTCACACTGGCCATTGTTTTGAGTAGCTCCTTGCTATTTTTGCTAGCTTCACGCATGGCAATTCCAAAGACGATAGCCCAAGACAAAATTCCAATATAGTTAGCTTCGATGATGGCATTGACAGGATTATCTACTATTTTCAGTAGGAGATTGCTGAGTACTTGTCCGATGCCGTCTGGAGGAGTAACTTCTGTACTAGCACTACTCAAGATCATCTGAACAGGGAAGAGAAAGCTAGCCAAAACTGCTACAAGAGCCGCAGCAAAGGTCCCCAGCAAATAGAGGAAAACGACTTTTTTCATATTGCTATCTTGGCCTTTCTGGTGTTGGGAAAGGGCATTAGCGACTAAAGCAAAAACCAGGATAGGAGCGATGGCCTTTAGTCCTCCTACAAATAAATCTCCCAATAAACCGATGCCAGTAAGATTAGGAACGAGTAGACCTAGAATAGCTCCCAAGGTCATTCCAATCCCGATACGTTTGATAAGATTTGTTTTGTTCCAAGCACGAATAATTCTTTTCATAGAGGTCTCCTTTTTGTGTATTGTTTATGATTATAGTATAAATATGCTTGAAAAGCAAGTGAGTTATAAGTTTTATTGGAATAAATGAATATTTATGAAAAGGATGACGAGGAAGGATTTATGGTATAATGAATAGAAAAGGAGTTTTATATGCAAGAATTTTTTCAACGTTATCTGGATAAATTAGATGTAACAACTGTTTTAGAGAATCTCTTGACCAAGGTGATTTCTCTTCTACTTCTTATCCTTCTATTTTATATAGCTAAAAAGTTCCTCCATGCTGCTGTAAGAAAGATTGTCAAACCTTCACTTAAATTTTCAAATCGTGATGCTGGTAGACAGAAGACTATTTCTCGTTTGCTTGAGAATATTTTTAATTATATCCTTTATTTCTTCTTGATTTACTGTATCTTGTCTATCTTAGGGTTGCCTGTTTCTAGCTTGCTTGCAGGTGCGGGGATTGCTGGGGTGGCTATCGGTATGGGAGCACAAGGTTTTCTATCAGATGTCATCAATGGCTTCTTTATTCTCTTCGAGCGCCAGTTGGACGTTGGAGATGAGGTTGTCTTGACCAATGGCCCGATTACCGTATCGGGAAAAGTCGTTAGTGTAGGAATTCGGACGACTCAACTGCGAAGTGATGACCAAGCTCTCCATTTTGTTCCTAATAGGAATATCACCGTCGTTAGCAATTTTTCAAGAAAAGACGAGGACTGAAATTTTACCTGATTTATGGTACAATAGAAAGAGTTTGACAGAGGAGAAATGATGGTTTTAGATAAACAATTAGGAAATGGTTGTACCTGGATAAATCTTGATATCGAAAAAATTAAAAATCTTGAAGATTTATCTGAAATCTATGGTTTGGATAAGGAAACCATCGAATATGCTCTGGATAGAAATGAAAGAGCCCACATGGATTATAACCGTGAGAATGGGACTGTGACCTTTATTTATAATGTTCTTGACCTAGAAAAAGACAAGGAATACTATGAAGCCATTCCCATGACCTTTATCGTTGAAAAACAACGAATCATCACAATCAGCAATCATAAGAATGCCTATGTGATTGAACGTATGCTAACTTATCTGAAAACTCATGAAATTATTTCGATTTACAAGTTTCTCTTTGCTGGTTTAGAGATTATCAGTAACGCTTATTATCCTGTCATTGAAGAGATGGATAAAAGTAAGGACGAAATTAGTGCCTTGCTACGTCAAACTACAACAAAGAAAAATCTCTTCGCCCTCTCTGACTTGGAGACTGGTATGGTTTACTTGACAGCAGCAGCAAAACAAAATCGACTCCTCTTGGAACATATCCAGGGCCATGCTCTTTATCGGAGATTTAATGATGTTGAACGAGAGCAGTTTGATGATGCGATGATTGAAGCCCATCAGTTGGTGTCTATGACAGATTTGATTTCTCAAGTTCTTCAACAACTGTCAGGGTCTTACAACAACATCCTAAACAATAACCTGAATGATAGTTTGACAATTTTGACTATTATCTCCGTCTTACTAGCAGTACTTGCGGTTATTACAGGTTTTTTCGGAATGAATGTTCCTCTACCATTTACAGAAGAGCCAAATGCTTGGATTTATATCTTAATGGCTAGCTTGATTTTATGGGCGGCCTTATCTCAATGGCTGAAGAAAATTACTAGAAAATAAAAGAAAAGGAGCCAGAATGGCGATTGAAAATTACATGCCAGATTTTGCTGTGGAAGCAGTTTATGATCTGACAGTCCAAAGCCTGCAGGAGCAGGGAATCAAAGCTGTTTTGGTGGATTTGGACAATACCCTGATTGCTTGGAATAATCCAGATGGAACAGTAGAGATGAAGCAATGGTTGCATGATCTGCGTGATGCTGGGATACGTATCATTGTGGTATCTAATAATACTCCCAAACGTGTCAAACGAGCAGTTGAAAAATTTGATATTGACTATGTTTATTGGGCACTGAAGCCCTTTACTTTAGGAATTAACCGTGCCATGAAACATTTCCACTATGAAAAAGACCAAGTGGTCATGGTTGGCGACCAGCTGATGACCGATATTCGAGCAGCCCACCGAGCAGGCATTCGCTCGATTTTGGTCAAACCCCTGGTTCAGCACGACTCTATTAAGACTCAGATTAACCGAGCGCGTGAGCGTCGTGTGATGAGAAAAATCGCTGAAAAGTACGGCCCTATTACTTATAAAAAAGGAATCTAATTATGGAAGAAATTCTCTGTATTGGTTGTGGAGCAACTATTCAGACTACAGATAAGACTGGTTTAGGTTTTACACCTCAGTCAGCACTTGAAAAAGGTTTGGAAACTGGAGAAGTTTATTGCCAACGCTGTTTCCGTCTTCGTCATTATAATGAAATCACTGATGTTCAGTTAACGGATGATGATTTCCTCAAACTCTTGCACGAGGTAGGAGACAGTGATGCCTTGGTGGTCAATGTGATTGATATCTTTGATTTCAATGGCTCTGTTATCCCAGGATTGCCACGCTTTGTGTCAGGTAATGATGTGCTCTTGGTTGGAAATAAAAAAGACATCCTTCCTAAGTCTGTTAAGCCTGGTAAAATTAGCCAATGGCTCATGGAACGTGCCCATGAAGAAGGACTTCGTCCAGTCGATGTTGTCTTGACTTCAGCGCAAAATAAGCACGCCATCAGAGAAGTAATCGATAAGATTGAGCACTACCGTAAGGGACGTGATGTTTACGTAGTTGGTGTGACCAATGTCGGGAAATCAACCCTTATCAATGCTATCATCCAGGAGATCACAGGTGACCAGAACGTCATCACAACTTCACGCTTCCCAGGAACAACATTGGACAAGATTGAGATTCCACTTGATGATGGTTCTTATATCTATGATACACCAGGAATTATCCATCGTCATCAGATGGCTCACTACTTGACGGCCAAAAATCTCAAGTATGTCAGCCCTAAAAAGGAAATCAAACCTAAAACCTACCAGCTCAATCCAGAGCAAACCCTATTTTTAGGTGGCTTGGGACGATTTGATTTCATTGCAGGAGAAAAGCAAGGATTCACAGCTTTCTTTGACAATGAACTCAAACTTCATCGTACCAAGCTAGAGGGAGCTAGTTCTTTCTATGACAAGCACCTCGGAACCCTTCTGACACCACCAAATAGCAAGGAAAAAGAAGATTTTCCAAAACTGGTCCAGCATGTCTTTAATATTAAAGACAAGACAGACCTAGTTATCTCAGGACTAGGCTGGATCCGCGTAACAGGCACAGCCAAAGTCGCCGTCTGGGCCCCAGAAGGCGTCGCAGTCGTCACAAGAAAAGCAATTATTTAAACACAGAAAGGGAAGAGTTATCTTTATAAAGGCGAGCATGGCGAGCCCATAGAAGATACTTTTCGCCGTGGTGTTAGTTGGTACAAGTGATTGTACCAACTGCGGAAAATTTGAGACCTTAGGCTCAAATTTTAGTCATGAAAGTCCAGAGGACTTTGCTGACGTCCGTCACCACTTCAGAAAAGTATAAAAAACTCTTTTAAATGAATTATGTCATTAACATCGAAACAACGTGCCTTCCTCAACAGCCAGGCACACACCCTCAAACCCATCATCCAAATCGGGAAAAATGGACTCAACGACCAAATCAAAACCAGCGTTCGTCAGGCACTTGATGCCCGTGAATTGATCAAGGTTACACTCTTGCAAAATACAGATGAAAATATCCACGAAGTAGCTGAAATCTTGGAAGAAGAAATCGGTGTGGATACAGTCCAAAAAATCGGCCGTATCTTGATTTTGTATAAGCAATCAAGCAAGAAAGAAAATCGTAAGATTTCTAAAAAAGTTAAAGAAATCTAAAAATATACTCCAAAAACTGTTTTTACAGAAGACTAAAGGAGATTAGCCTATGGCAATCGAATTATTAACTCCCTTTACAAAAGTGGAGTTAGAGCCAAAAATCAAGGATAAAAAACGCAAACAAGTCGGTATTTTGGGTGGAAATTTTAATCCCGTTCATAATGCCCATCTGATTGTTGCAGATCAAGTGCGCCAACAGTTGGGATTGGACCAGGTTCTGCTCATGCCTGAATACCAACCACCTCACGTAGATAAAAAGGAAACCATTCCTGAACACCACCGTCTCAAAATGCTTGAATTGGCTATCGAAGGAATCGAAGGTTTAGCTATTGAGACAATCGAGCTAGAACGCAAGGGAGTTTCCTACACCTACGACACCATGAAGCTTTTAACAGAGAAGAATCCAGATACAGATTATTATTTCATTATCGGTGCAGATATGGTAGACTATCTGCCTAAATGGTACCGAATTGATGAGTTGGTGGAACTAGTTCAGTTTGTAGGGGTTCAACGTCCGCGTTACAAGGCAGGGACTTCTTATCCAGTTATCTGGGTGGATGTACCTCTCATGGATATTTCATCTAGCATGGTGCGTGATTTCATTGCCCAAGGACGCACACCTAACTTTCTCCTACCTAAGCCTGTATTAGACTATATCGAGAAAGAAGGACTTTACTGATGGCATACCAAGACTATATCAACTGTTCCCGTGAGGAATTATTGAAAAAAATGGCAGAGCTTCTACCCGAGAAACGTTTGACCCATTGTTTGGGTGTAGAGCGCGCAGCCATTGAACTTGCAGAACGATTCGGAGTGGATGCCGAGAAAGCAGGTCTAGCAGGTCTCCTTCATGACTATGCTAAAAAGTTGTCAGACCAGGAATTTCTAGACTTGATTGACCGTTATCAGCTAGATCCTGACCTCAAAAACTGGGGTAATAATGTCTGGCATGGCATGGTTGGAATCTACAAGATTCAGGAAGACTTGGATTTACAAGATTCTGAAATCCTACGAGCTATTGAAATTCATACAGTCGGAGCGAGTCAGATGACAGACCTTGACAAGGTTATCTATGTCGCAGACTACATCGAGCACAATCGTGCCTTTCCAGGAGTAGATGAGGCGCGTGAAATTGCAGGTCTATCGCTTAACAAGGCGGTAGCTTACGAGACAGCTCATACAGTAGAGCATTTAGCTCACCAAGGATTTCCCATCTATCCCCAAACCCTTGAAACCTATAACGCCTATGTGCACTATTTGAAAGAGGATTAAATGAACGAAAAAGAATTATTAGAACTAGTCGTAAAAGCGGCTGATGAGAAACGCGCGGAGGATATCCTCGCGCTTGACGTACAAGAATTGACCAGTGTGACAGACTATTTTGTTATCACTAGCTCAATGAATAGCCGTCAGTTGGATGCTATCGCTGACAATATTCGTGAAAAAGTAGCGGAAGCAGGCTTTAAAGGCAGTCATGTCGAAGGTGATGCAGCTGGAGGCTGGGTCTTGCTAAACCTCGGCAGTGTCGTTGTGCATATCTTTTCAGAAGAAATGCGTGCCCACTATAATCTAGAAAAACTTTGGCATGAGGCTGCCTCTGTAGACCTCTCAGAAACTTTATAGTCTTTTCCTTTATCTTTTATTACGGCGTTAACTCATTTTGCCTAACTCTAGTTATGCCTGCAATTTGTTGCCTAGTACTAAAAGCAAACGAAAAGACTATAGCGTTACAATTGAACTCAGTTGCAGTCAACTGGGTTTTATTTGCTTATTTTAGAAAAATTGATTGAAAGGTAAAGGGCGAGTGGTGTTTGCCATGGACGCTCTTGGTATCATGATTATGGCAACTTATGAAACCTTTGCGGCGGTCTATGATGCGGTCATGGACGATAGTTTATATGATAAATGGACGGATTTTTCTCTGCGTCATTTACCTAAGGCTAAGGAGAGAAAGAAACTCTTGGAATTGGCTTGTGGGACAGGCATCCAGTCCGTTCGCTTTTCGCAAGCTGGTTTTGATGTGACTGGACTTGATTTGAGTGCGGATATGTTGAAGATTGCTGAAAAGAGAGCGGCTTCAGCCAAGCAAAAGATTGATTTCATTGAAGGCAATATGCTGGATTTGTCCAAGGCTGGTAAATACGACTTTGTCACTTGTTATTCGGACTCTATCTGCTACATGCAAGATGAAGTGGAGGTTGGAGACGTCTTTAAGGAAGTGTACAATGCCCTCAATGAAGATGGCGTCTTTATCTTTGATGTGCATTCGACTTACCAGACAGATGAGGTCTTCCCAGGTTATTCTTATCATGAAAATGCGGAAGACTTCGCTATGCTTTGGGATACCTATGAGGACGAAGCTCCTCACTCAATCGTGCATGAACTGACCTTCTTTGTCAAGGAAGCAGACGGTTCCTTTAGTCGTCATGATGAAGTTCATGAGGAACGAACTTATGAAGTCTTAACCTATGATATTTTGCTGGAGCAGGCTGGATTTAAGTCCTTCAAACTCTATGCAGACTTTGAAGACAAGGAGCCTACAGAAACCAGCACCCGTTGGTTTTTCGTCGCGAAGAAGTAGGAGGTTACCATGACCATTACAGGTATTATTGCGGAGTTCAATCCTTTTCATAATGGCCATAAATACCTGCTGGAACAGGCAGATGGACTGAAAATCGTAGCCATGTCTGGAAATTTCATGCAACGTGGAGAGCCTGCTATTGTGGACAAGTGGACACGGGCTCAGATGGCGCTGGAACATGGTGCGGATTTGGTAGTGGAATTGCCCTTTTTAGTCAGTGTTCAGGCGGCGGATTTTTTCGGCCAAGGTGCTGTGGCTATCTTGGAACGGTTAGGGATTGACACTCTGGCATTTGGGACAGAAGAAGTTCAGGATTACCAGCAAATTGCTGATTTATACGCAGAACGTGGTCAAGAGATGGAATTCTTCATGGAAAACTTACCTGATTCTCTTTCTTACCCTCAGAAAACCCAAGCTATGTGGAAGGAGTTTGCAGGTCTTGATTTTTCTGGAGATACGCCCAATCATGTTCTTGCTCTCGCCTATGCCAAGGCGGTTGCTGAACGAAATATCAAACTTCATCCAATTCAACGTCAGGGAGCGGGTTACCATTCTGTGGACAAGGATGTTGACTTTGCATCCGCAACAGCCCTCCGTCAGCACCAATCAGACCAGAATTTTCTAGAGCGCTTTATGCCTTCTGTTGCCCTTTTTGAAAATGCTAGCAAGGTGAGTTGGGAAGATTATTACCCTTTGCTTCGCTATCAAATCTTGTCAAACCCTGACCTAACCACTATCTATCAGGTCAATCAAGAAATGGCGGTGCGCATGAAAGAAGCTATCAAGACAGCCCAGTCTGTGGAAGAGTTGGTTGAGGTTGTTGCTACCAAACGCTACACCAAGGCACGTGTACGTCGTTTATTGACTTATATCTTGGTACAAGCCAGAGAATGTGCCTTGCCAGAAGCTATTCATATCCTTGGATTTACCGAAAAAGGCAGGCAACATCTCAAGTCTCTGAAAGAGCAGGTTAATCTAGTTAGCCGAATCGGTAAAGAGCCCTGGGATGCCATGACTCAAAAGGCAGACCAAATTTATCAACAGGGACTCCCAAGTATCGCAGAACAAAATTTTGGTCGAGTGCCAATTAAAATCGAATCAAACTGAGTCTACTTTGAGGTAGGCTTTTTAACTTATTTTTTTCTAAAAAAATCTTTAAAAATTTACTTAGGGAGAATAGCTTATTTTATTAGGGAAAATAAGGTTTTTTAGACTTGAAATGACCAAAACAACTTCAATTTAAGGTTTGTTAAAAATAATTTTTTATGGTAGAATGTATAAGAATGCATATCATTCGGATAAACAAATAAATTGAGGTAAAAACATGGAAATTATGGCGATTGTTATCGTTGTTTTTGCCGTCATCATTGGTTTAGTCATTGGATATGTCAGCATCTCAGTCAAGATGAAATCATCACAAGAGGCTGCAGAGCTGATGCTTTTAAATGCTGAACAAGAAGCAACTAATTTACGAGGACAAGCTGAGCGCGAAGCGGATTTATTACTCAATGAAGCTAAGAGCGAAAGCAAGTCTCTTAAAAAAGAAGCACTATTGGAGGCCAAAGAAGAAGCCAGAAAATACCGTGAAGAAGTGGACGCTGAATTTAAATCAGAACGTCAAGAACTCAAGCAAATCGAAAGTCGTTTGACCGAACGTGCTAGCAGTCTTGATCGTAAAGATGACAATTTGACGAACAAAGAAAAAACACTTGAACAAAAAGAACAAAGTATTTCTGATAGAGCAAAAAACCTTGATGTACGTGAAGAGCAACTAGAAGAAATTGAGAAACAAAAGCAAGCTGAACTAGAGCGTATTGGAACTCTGACTCAGTCGGAAGCAAAAGACATTATCTTGGCCCAGACAGAGGAAAACTTGACTAAGGAAATTGCTAGTCGCATTCGTGAGGCTGAGCAAGAAGTTAAGGAACGTTCAGACAAATTGGCTAAGGATATCTTGTCTCAAGCCATGCAGAGAATTGCTGGTGAGTATGTAGCTGAGTCTACCAACTCTACAGTTCATCTGCCTGATGATACCATGAAAGGTCGTATCATTGGTCGTGAAGGGCGTAATATTCGTACCTTTGAAAGTTTGACAGGGGTTGATGTTATCATTGACGACACTCCAGAAGTGGTAACCTTGTCAGGTTTTGATACTATCCGTCGCGAGATTGCCCGTATGACGATGGAAACCTTGCTTAAGGATGGACGTATCCACCCAGCTCGTATCGAAGAGTTGGTTGAGAAAAATCGTCAAGAGATTGATAACAAGATTCGTGAATATGGTGAAGCCGCAGCCTATGAAATTGGTGCACCAAACCTTCACCCAGACTTGATGAAGATCATGGGACGCTTGCAGTTCCGTACTTCATACGGACAAAATGTCTTGCGTCATTCGATTGAAGTTGCTAAGTTGGCTGGTATCATGGCCAGCGAACTTGGTGAAAATGCTACCCTTGCTCGTCGTGCGGGATTCCTCCACGATATTGGTAAAGCCATTGACCGTGAAGTAGAAGGTAGCCACGTTGAGATTGGTACCGAGTTAGCTCGCAAGTACAAGGAACACCCAGTTGTGGTTAACACCATTGCTAGTCACCACGGAGATGTAGAACCTGAAAGTGTGATCGCAGTCATCGTTGCTGCAGCGGATGCCTTAAGCGCAGCCCGTCCAGGAGCTCGTAGCGAATCGCTTGAAAGCTACATCAAACGTCTCCATGATTTAGAGGAAATCGCGAATAGCTTTGAAGGTGTTCAAAATAGCTTTGCCCTTCAAGCGGGTCGTGAAATCCGTATCATGGTGAACCCAGGTCAAATCAAAGATGACAAGGTCACAATTTTGGCTCACAAAGTTCGTGAGAAAATTGAAAGTAATCTCGATTACCCAGGAAATATCAAGGTAACCGTGATTCGTGAACTTCGTGCAGTTGATTATGCAAAATAAAAAGAACTGAAATCAGAGAGAAATCTGATTTCAGTTTTTTAGTTACTAATTATATAAGAGATAAGTAATGATTATCTAGGTGAAACTTCAATTGGAGATAAAAAGACTAAATCTTGTTTCTCATTATATCCTCCAACCTTAGCTTTTATGTGAACATTTTGTCCTACTTTAATATTTTCACCATTGAAAGATTTGAAAATAGGATTAGAAATAAGACTAATTTCAACAAACTTAAAGTTAGGTCCAGTTGCTTCATCGGGATGATAATCCCAAGAATAAATGGCTCTTTG
>NZ_KQ970821.1:51745-117461 GCF_001579645.1 Streptococcus infantis | reverse complement strand
CCTCTTTTTTTCAATTCAATTATTGAATAGCTTGAACCAAGTCTTCAGCTTGTTGTTTTAGTGAAGTAGCAACACTGTCTTCAAGGACTAATTTGCCATCTCCCCAAGCAGAATCATTGATACGAGCTGCAGTGAATTCACCTACAACTTGTGTACGGATGAATGGCAAGAGGTCTTTGTAGATTGCAAAGAGTTGTTCATGACCTGCATTTGCTACTGAAGACACAGTGACAATTTTATCTTGAAGGGCAGATGGACCACTAGTTTCAGATAAGTCAAGAGCGCGTGAAAGCCAGTCAAGCAAGTTTTTAACTGTTCCAGGAATTGAGAAGTTGTAGACTGGAGAGAAAATCCAGATAGCATCAGCAACCAGAACAGCTTCACGAGCTGCTGCTACAGCTGGAAGAGTTGGAACTTCAAGTTCTTGGTTAAAAAGTGGGATTGCTGAGTAGTCAAGGTAGCTAACCTCAGCTTTACCTGCAAGAGCTTTTTCGGCTTCTAGCGCCATTTGGTGGTTGAAGGAACCTTCACGAAGTGAACCAACGATAAATAATACTTTTTTAGACATAGGGAGTCTCCTTTATATTTTAATCAGAGCTTTCTCTGTTGTTATAAAAAATGTTACAACAAAACGAAATCATTTGCAAGAAATTTGCCCAGAAAATAAAATCGATGATAGTCAAGATTATTTTTAGGAGTAGAGATTATGAAAAGTCTGTGAAATCAATGATTCAAGCGTCATATATTCCTGTCATAAGAGAAGTTCCGAGACAAATCCTCCTCTTTTACTCACTTGTAATTCACTTGGATAGATGGTAAAATAGACGAGTGAAAATGAGACAGAAAAAAGAAAAAAATTCCTTATTATTTCAGTACGGTATTGGTATGACCCTGCTGGCACTAGTTGTGACTTCCTCCTTTCTCTATTTGGTGTGGCTTAGCATGAAACCTTATCAGACAGCAAAGGTAGAAGGGGAAAAGCTTGCCAAGCAGTATGCGAATCTAGAAACGGTCAGTCAGGTTGATTTCTTCAATGGTTTAGAGAGCTATTTTAGTGTCCTTGGCCAAGACAAGAATCAAAAGCCAGTAGCTGTTTTAATTGAGAAAAATAGTCAAAAAATCTATGTGTATCAACTAGAAAGTGGCACTTCACAAGAAAAAGCAGAAGCAGTTGTCAGAGAAAAAGGAGCAACTGATATTGACGCGATTACCTTTGGGCGGTATGCTGATAAGCCTGTCTGGGAAATCAAGTCTGGTGGAGACTACTATCTAGTGGATTTTGAATCTGGTGCCCTAATCGAAAAGGAGAAACTATGAAATTATCTAAACGTGTCTTAGAAATGGAAGAAAGTGTCACTCTGGCTAGTGATGCAAGAGCAAAGAAATTAAAGGCTGAAGGAAAAGATGTTCTTTTCTTAACTTTAGGTCAGCCCGATTTTCATACTCCTGAAAATATTCAAGATGCTGCTGTTGAGGCTATTCGAGATGGACGTGCTTCTTTCTATACGGTAGCTTCAGGTTTGCCTGAATTAAAAGCAGCGGTCAATACCTATTTTGAACGTTATTATGGTTATTCTGTAGCGGCTAATGAGGTCACATTTGCTACCGGTGCCAAGTTCTCCCTTTATACTTTCTTTATGGCTGTGATTAATCCTGGAGATGAGGTTATCATTCCAACACCTTACTGGGTTAGCTATGGGGATCAGGTTAAGATGGCAGAAGGCCTTCCAGTCTTTGTCCAAGCCAAGGAAGACAATCACTTTAAAGTAACTGTGGAGCAATTAGAAGCAGCTCGCACAGATAAGACCAAGGTCTTGGTTCTGAACTCCCCATCTAATCCTACCGGTATGATTTATTCTCGTGAGGAACTCTTGGCTATCGGAAATTGGGCTGTTGAACATGACATTCTCATCCTAGCAGATGATATTTATGGTCGTTTGGTCTATAACGGAAATGAATTTATTCCAATCTCTAGTCTGTCAGAAGCCATTCGCAAGCAAACCATCGTCATCAATGGTGTATCTAAAGCTTATGCTATGACTGGTTGGCGGGTAGGTTATGCAGTAGGTGATCCAGAAATTATTGCTGCTATGAGCAAATTGACTGGTCAAACGACTTCTAACCTGACTGCTGTATCTCAATACGCAACTATCGAAGCGCTAACTGGACCGCAAGATTCTGTGGAAGTTATGCGTCAAGCATTTGAAGAACGTTTGAATACCATCTATCCACTCTTGTGTGAAGTCCCTGGCTTTGAGGTTGTCAAACCACAAGGAGCTTTCTATCTCTTCCCAAATGTTAAAAAAGCCATGGAAATGAAAGGTTATACCGACGTAACAGCATTTACAACGACTATCCTTGAGGAAGTTGGTCTGGCCTTGATTACAGGAGCAGGCTTTGGTGCGCCAGAGAATGTTCGTCTCAGCTATGCGACAGACTTGGAAACTCTTAAAGAAGCTATTCGTCGTTTGCACCTATTTATGGAAAAATAAGAAGTTAAACCTCCGTCCTCTTTGCGGAGGTTTTTGTAGCTAAAAACTTATGAATTTCTATCAAACTAGCTAGCTATCAGGCATTATTTGTGGTACAATAGTGGGTAATAATGTCTTTAGACAAGTTAAACGAAAAAAGGAAGATAAATGATGACAAAACGTGTAACAATTATCGAAGTAAAAGATTACGTTGGTCAAGAAGTCACTATCGGTGCTTGGGTTGCCAACAAATCTGGAAAAGGGAAAATTGCCTTCTTGCAATTGCGTGACGGAACTGCCTTCTTCCAAGGCGTGGCTTTCAAACCCAACTTTATCGAAAAATTTGGAGAAGAAGTAGGTCTTGAAAAATTTGACACCATCAAACGCCTAAGCCAAGAAACATCTGTTTTTGTGACAGGGATTGTCAAAGAAGACGAACGTTCTAAATTTGGTTACGAGTTGGATATTACAGATATCGAAGTGATCGGTGAATCTCAAGATTACCCAATCACTCCAAAAGAACATGGAACAGACTTCTTGATGGATAACCGTCACTTGTGGCTTCGTTCTCGTAAGCAAGTTGCTGTCATGCAAATCCGTAATGCCATCATCTATGCAACTTATGAGTTCTTCGACAAGAACGGCTTTATGAAATTTGATAGCCCAATTCTTTCAGGAAATGCAGCAGAAGATTCAACAGAACTTTTCGAAACTGACTACTTTGGAACACCAGCCTACTTGAGCCAATCTGGTCAGCTTTATCTTGAAGCAGGTGCTATGGCTCTAGGCCGTGTCTTTGACTTTGGTCCAGTATTCCGTGCTGAAAAATCTAAAACTCGTCGTCACTTGACTGAATTCTGGATGATGGATGCGGAGTACTCATACTTGACACACGATGAGTCACTTGACTTGCAAGAAGCTTATGTAAAAGCATTGCTTCAAGGTGTTCTTGATCGTGCTTCTCAAGCCTTGGAAACATTGGAACGTGACACTGAGCTTTTGAAACGCTACATTGCAGAGCCATTCAAACGCATCACTTACGATCAAGCCATTGACCTCTTGCAAGAGCATGAAAATGATGAAGACGCTGACTACGAGCATCTTGAACATGGTGATGACTTTGGTTCACCACACGAAACTTGGATTTCAAATCACTTTGGTGTACCAACTTTCGTGATTAACTACCCAGCAGACATCAAGGCCTTCTACATGAAACCAGTTCCTGGGAACCCAGATCGCGTGCTTTGTGCAGACTTGCTTGCACCAGAAGGTTACGGAGAAATCATCGGTGGTTCCATGCGTGAGGAAGACTATGATGCCCTTGTCGCTAAGATGGAATCACTTGGTATGGATCGTACAGAGTATGAATTCTATCTTGACCTTCGTAAATACGGTACAGTGCCACACGGAGGATTTGGTATCGGTATCGAGCGTATGGTAACCTTCGCAGCTGGAACTAAACACATCCGTGAAGCCATTCCATTCCCACGTATGTTGCATCGTATTAAACCTTAATAGCCATAAAAACGCCGTCTGGCGTTTTTATACTCTTCGAAAATCAAATTCAAACTACGTCAGCTTCACCTTGCCGTACTCAAGTACAGCCTGCGGCTAGCTTCCTAGTTTGCTCTTTGATTTTCATTGAGTATTACTTTAAATGAAAGAGGTGGAGAAAATGTAGGCAACTCTAAGTAAGTCTTTTAGAAAAACTCATATTATATATTGAAAGAGAGAAAACGATGTTTAAAAGAACTTACAAACGCAATATTCCACTCCTAGCAGGTCTGGAATTCACTTCTTATTTTGGAATTACCAGTTTTTGGATTTTATTTTTCATTCAGAATGGTCTTTCCTTACTTCAAATCGGTCTATTAGAAAGTATCTTTCACGGTACAAGTCTCTTGTGTGAAATCCCGTCTGGTATGTTGGCCGATCGATTTAGCTACAAGACCAATCTCTATTTGGCTCGCTTGGCTAGTATTGTGTCCTCTATCTTGATTTTGTTTGGTCAGGGGAATTTTTGGATCTATGCTTTTGCTATGATGGTCAACGCTTGGTCCTATAATTTTGACTCGGGAACCAGCACCGCTTTCTTATATGATTCAGCAGTTGAAGCTGGTCAAAAGGACCGTTATCTTCAGATTTCTAGCTTTTTGTCTGGTGTGGCAGAAGTCACCCGAACCCTAGGTACAGTTGTGGCAGGCTTCTTTATTCACGGAGCATTGGCTTGGACCTATCTAATTGCTATTGGATTATCATTTCTTTCTATCATTTTGATTTATTTTATGAAAGAACCAATGGCCAAGAGAGAGAAAAATGAAGTCTTAACCTTTAAAATGATTGTCCAGCAAGTTCGTAAAGAATGGCAGGAAAAACCAGTACTCTTTTACTGGATGCTGACTTATCAGCTAGTAGGGACACTCATGTGCATGTTTTACTTTTATTATCAGCAGAAAATAAGTGACTTAGCAGGATGGCAGGTTTCACTGGTCATGCTGATTGGTAGTGGGTTAAATCTTATAGCGGTTTATGTAGCTAGTCAAATCGGTAAAAAATGGAATAGCAATCGAGTTTTTCCGACTCTTGTTGCACTAACGGGCTTGGCCTTGTTGTTGGTGTTTTCAGGAACCCCCTTTGCTTTTCTTCTTGTATATCTTTTAACCAATACACTTTATGCAGTTTATCAGCCTATCTATTTCAATGACTTACAAGGTTATTTACCTTCCAGTGTAAGAGCAACTATGCTTAGTATCAATTCCATGCTCTTTAGTCTTTCTATGATTGTCATTTTCCCATTGACAGGTTGGTTGATTGATCGTTGGGGTCTTGTAGCTGTCTTTTTAGTTCTAGGTCTTATCTTGCTTTTAACCTGTCCTATCTTAATAATCAGTCTGACAAGGATGGGCAAGCTATTAGATAAGGACTTAAAAACTGAGTAAAGCACGAAAACCTATTTGCCCAAAGGATCATCCTGTGGTACAATAGCAAGAGGAAAAGGAGAAGAGTATGATCGATGTAGAAGAAATTCTAAGTAAGATGAATCCCAATCAAAAGATCAACTATGACCGTGTCATGCAAAAGATGGTTCAAGTTTGGGAAAAAAATGAAGAGAGACCAACCATTCTCATGCACGTCTGTTGTGCTCCTTGTAGCACCTATACTTTAGAGTATTTGACCAAGTATGCAGATGTAACCATTTATTTTGCTAATTCAAATATCCATCCTAAAGCTGAGTATCACAAGCGTGCCTATGTGACCAAAAAATTTGTCAGTGATTTCAATGAGCGAACAGGAAATAATGTTCAATATCTAGAAGCACCTTATGAACCCAACGAATACCGTCAACTGGTCCGAGGTTTGGAAGAAGAACCTGAAGGTGGCGATCGCTGCAAGGTTTGTTTTGACTATCGCTTGGACAAGACAGCCCAAGTGGCTATGGACTTAGGATTTGATTACTTCGGTTCAGCCCTAACCATCAGTCCTCACAAAAATTCACAAACCATCAATAGTATCGGGATTGATGTGCAGAAAATCTACACCACTCATTATCTTCCGAGTGATTTTAAGAAAAATCAAGGCTATAAACGCTCTGTAGAAATGTGTGAAGAGTACGACATTTATCGCCAGTGTTATTGTGGCTGTGTCTATGCCGCTCAAGCTCAAAATATTGACTTGGTACAGGTCAAGAAGGATGCAACAGCCTTTATGGTAGATAAGGATATCGAAAAAGACTATTCGCATATCAAGTTCACTGTTACGAAGTTAGATATTTAGACGAAAACCTGCCTCAAGGCAGGTTTTTTACTAGGGAAAGGTGATGGAGAGAAATCGATGGACCAATCTTTGAATTCCTAGCCCATGACTCGCGAGCCTTCAATAAACTAGTTGAGACTTAAGATTTGTGGATAAACATGAAGTTTAGGTTAAAAGTATTTTTTGGAATTTAGAATGCTGATAAACAGTTCAATTAGTCGCCACTCAAAGGCCCGTTGAAAATCAAAAAACGAGGTCAGGATTTTAATCCTGACCTCTGACAACTTTACCGATTCTTTAGTTCTACGTAGCGTTTGTACCAAATGTTGACATAGGCTTCTGAGAAAGGACCTCGCTCATTGTTAATCCAATCAACAAGAATCTTAACATGCTCTTTCAGAATATAGTCTAGATCAGAAGAATACTTCATTTTTCGCTTGTGTCGTTCATACTCTTCAACGTCCAAGAGGCGTTTTTCACCATCTGTAAACACTTTAACATCCAAATCATAGTCAATGTATTTTAAAGCTTCTTCATCCAGATAGTAAGGACTTGCCATATTGCAGTAGTAGGAGATACCATTTTCACGAATCATAGCGATAATATTAAACCAATATTTCTTGTGAAAGTAAACAATAGCCGGTTCTCGAGTCACCCAACGACGACCGTCACTTTCGGTAACAAGTGTGTGGTCGTTGACGCCGATAATAGCGTTCTCTGTTGTTTTTAGTACCATGGTGTCTCGCCAAGTACGGTGGAGACTCCCATCATGCTTATAACTTTGAATTGTAATAAAGTCGCCTTCTTTTGGAAGTTTCATAACTAACCAACTTTCTACAATTTATAAGTTTATCGTTTACTATTGTATCACATTTTTGTTTAAAGTTCTTAGTTTTTTCATGAAAAAATTAAAGATATTCTCTGAGAGCGCTAGCTATATCCGAAAAATCATAACCTTTTCTAGCTAAAACTTGGGTCAAACGTTGTTTCAGTTCGTATCCTTCATACTTTCGTGAGTATTTTTGGTATTGTTTATCTAACTCTTTAAAGATCAACTCCTGAACGGTTTCTTCTTCGACCTGGCTATCTAATTGGTCGAAGGCTGTTTTGGCTTCTGTGTAGGAAAATCCTTTATTGGTTAGACTTTGGATAATCTTATCCTGTAGAGCACGGGCAGGTAATTTACCCTGGTATTTTTTCAGTAGTTTTTCAGCTGTCCGTTCTGCGACTTCCGTCATGTCAAATTCTTGTAAGACTTCTTGGATAATGGATTTGGCAACACCTTTTTGAGAAATCTTCTGCATCAGCATATAGCTTCCCTTATCTCCTGAAAGCTGATTGGAATTGATGATGGCATAAGCATATTGGCGATCATTAATCCAATTATCATCTTTTAAAGACTGGATAACTCTGGGGATGATTTTCTCATCAATTTCATGTTTGGCAAGATAATCTCGAACTTCTTTTTCAGTACGAGCCTTGAAGGATAAGTGGTAGAGAGCTAGATTTTTACTGTAGGAAAATTGTGCAAAGGATTTAATCTCAGTTAGTTCTTCAGCTGAAATCTCTTTCCCTTTAGTCAACATAAAGCGAACAATGGTATCCTCTGTAATGTAGCAGGTTTGGTCGTTATCAAGTTCGAGCAGATAGAGTCTGTTTTTCTTTTCAAGTTTTGTGATTTTCATGTTTTTCCTTTTATCCAAACGCTTCGAAGGCAGCAACGAGTCGAAGTTTGTTGCTATCAACCAGCTCTCTCCCGTAATAGTCGAGAAATAGTTCAGCATATTTGGGATCTTTTAAGTTGTAATTGAGGGACCAAACTGCCCAAAAAAGATCGATATGTCGGTCACTGAAATCAGCCAAACCAAGATCAATAAAACAAGAGAAGTGGTCAGCATCTTTGAGAATAAAGTTTGGTAGACAGGCGTCCCCGTGAATAAAGGCATCTGTTTCTAAAAGGTGCCCTTGTTCTTGGATGAGTTGGAAGGCCTCTTCGCGACTGCTAATCTGGAATTGGGGTAGGAGCGCCTTGGCATAGAACTCCCCTTTTTCATAGTTTTTAAAGGCTCTGTCTTTATAGGATTTTAAATGATTTTCTGATGGAAAATTTTGTGGGTTTAAGCTGTGAAGCTTTTTAAGAGCCTCTGCCACTGTTCGGCAGATTTTTTCTGGCTGGTCTAAAAAAGCGAGAGAATCATGACCAATAGCCTCTTTAGTCAGGAGGTAGTCTTTATCCGTAGATACATAGTCGATAACAGGAGTTCCTATTCCCTCTTGTTCAAACCAACTCGCAATGCTAGCTTCTCGCTCTAATCTTCCCTTTTGATCAATTTTTAAATAGTAACCTGAGTCAAGATAAAGGACCCTTGCGCCTGAATGAGAAGAGCTGTCAGAAAGGCTTGTCCCCTCTATATAAGTTCGTAATTGCTCAGGAAAATCCAATGAGGAAAAAGATATCTTTGTATTCATGGTTTTATTAGTAACATATTCTTAACCATTGAGAAACTACGTGGTATAATAGACTTATGAATCTAAAAGTCAAACAAAAAATTCCATTAAAAATTAAGCGCATGGGGATTAACGGGGAAGGAATTGGTTTTTTCCAGAAAACCCTCGTTTTTGTTCCAGGTGCCCTCAAGGGAGAAGATATCTATTGTCAGGTGACTTCGGTTAAGCGTAACTACGTTGAGGCTAAACTGCTTGAGGTCAATAAAAAATCTAAGTTTCGAGTGGTTCCAGACTGTACCATTTATAATGAGTGTGGAGGCTGTCAAATCATGCATCTGCATTATGACAAGCAGCTAGAGTTCAAGACGGATCTCCTCCATCAAGCTCTGAAGAAATTTGCACCTGCTGGCTATGAAAACTATGAAATCAGACCAACCATTGGCATGCAGAAACCCAAGTATTATCGGGCTAAACTGCAATTCCAAACGCGAAAGTTTAAAGGTCAAGTCAAGGCTGGTTTGTATGCTCAGAATTCTCACTACTTGGTTGAGCTAAAAGACTGTCTGGTTCAAGACAAGGACACGCAGATTATTGCCAATCGCATTGCTGAACTCTTGACCTATCATCAAATTCCGATTACAGATGAACGGAAAATCCTTGGGGTTCGGACCATCATGGTTCGTCGAGCACGGAAAACTGGGCAGGTTCAAATCATTATCGTTACTAATCGCCAATTGAATCTGACTCTCTTAGTTCAAGACCTAGTCAAGGATTTTCCAGAAGTGGTGACAGTTGCAGTCAATACCAATACTGCGAAAACCAGTGAGATTTATGGAGACAAGACCGAGATTATTTGGGGGCAGGATAGTATACGTGAGGGTGTTCTTGATTATGAATTTTCTCTTTCACCTCGAGCTTTTTACCAGCTCAATCCTGAACAGACTGAAATCCTCTATAGTGAAGCTGTTAAAGCATTGGACGTGACTGAGGACGACAACCTGATTGATGCCTATTGTGGTGTTGGAACCATTGGTTTTGCCTTTGCCAAAAAAGTTAAAAATCTGAGGGGGATGGATATTATTCCAGAAGCTATTGAGGATGCCAAAGAAAATGCTAAGCGCATGGGTTATACCAATACTCACTATGAAGCAGGAACTGCAGAAGAAATTATTCCTCGTTGGTACAAGGAAGGCTACCGTGCAGATGCTTTGATTGTAGACCCGCCACGTACAGGTTTAGATGATAAGCTCTTGGATACCATTGTCAAGTATGCTCCTGAAAAGATGGTCTATGTTTCCTGCAATGTGTCTACCTTGGCGCGTGATTTAGTCCGTCTAGTAGAGGTCTATGATCTACACTATATCCAGTCTGTTGATATGTTTCCACACACGGCTAGAACAGAAGCAGTGGTCAAATTAACCAGGAGAAAGCCAGCTTCTAGATAAAAACGGCAACTGGAAAGTTTTTGAAAAGAAGACTTCTAGTTACAGAGTAAGATTTGCAAGCTATCTTTAAATATGATAAAATAAGTAGAAAATAAAATGAAAAAAGAGGTATGTGAAATGTCACGTAAACCATTTATCGCTGGGAACTGGAAAATGAACAAAAACCCAGAAGAAGCAAAAGCATTCGTTGAAGCTGTAGCATCAAAACTTCCTTCAGCAGACCTTGTTGAAGCAGGTATCGCAGCTCCAGCTCTTGATTTGACAACTGTGCTTGCTGCTGCTAAAGGTTCAAACCTTAAAGTTGCTGCTCAAAACTGCTACTTTGAAAATGCTGGTGCTTTCACTGGTGAAACTAGCCCACAAGTTTTGAAAGAAATCGGTACTGACTACGTTGTTATCGGTCACTCAGAACGTCGTGACTACTTCCACGAAACAGACGAAGATATCAACAAAAAAGCAAAAGCAATCTTTGCAAACGGTATGCTTCCAATCATCTGTTGTGGTGAAAGCCTTGAAACTTACGAAGCTGGTAAAGCAGCAGAATTCGTAGGTGCTCAAGTTTCTGCTGCTCTTGCAGGATTGACTGCAGAACAAGTAGCTTCAACAGTTATCGCATACGAGCCAATCTGGGCTATCGGTACTGGTAAATCAGCTTCACAAGACGATGCACAAAAAATGTGTAAAGTTGTTCGTGACGTTGTAGCTGCTGACTTCGGTCAAGAAGTAGCTGACAAAGTACGTGTTCAATACGGTGGTTCAGTTAAACCTGAAAACGTTGCTGAATACATGGCTTGTCCAGACGTTGACGGAGCTCTTGTTGGTGGTGCATCACTTGACCCAGAAAGCTTCTTGGCATTGCTTGACTTTGTAAAATAAGCCTTAAATATCTGAGACAGACAGTTCCCCCTCTCGAGGTTTTGGCTGCCTGTCTTCTTTTTAGTAAAATGGCGTGCGAAAGCACGCTCTTTTCTGCATTTTATACTCAATGAAAATCAAAGAGCAAACTAGGAAGCGAGCCGCAGGCTGTACTTGAGTACGGCAAGATGAAGCTGACGTGGTTTGAAGAGATTTTTGAAGAGTATTAGAAGAAAAAGAAAGGAGAATCATGCTGTATATTTGGTCTTATCTCAAACGCTATCCCAAGTGGTTAGTGTTAGACTTTCTCGGGGCAATTTTCTTTGTCATTGTCAATCTAGGTTTACCAACAGTTTTAGCCCGCATGATTGACCAGGGAATCAACCAAGGTGACCAGGATAAACTCTATTTTTGGGCCATCATCATGTTGGTTATTATTGTTCTAGGAACATTTGGACGAGTTGTTCTGGCTTATGCTGCTAGTAAATTGACCACGAATATGGTTAAGGACATGCGAGATGATGTCTATGCTAAGCTGCAAGAGTATTCTCATCACGAATATGAACAAATTGGTGTGTCTTCACTAGTCACTCGTATTACCAGTGATGCCTTTGTCCTCATGCAGTTTGCGGAACAAACGCTTAAGTTGGGTGTTATCACTCCCATGATGATGTTGTCGAGTATTCTCATGATTTTCTTGACCAGTCCTTCACTAGCTTGGATTGTAGCTTTTTCCGTTCCTTTTCTAGCTGTAGTAGTCATTTATGTGGCGGTGAAAACGCGTCCTTTATCTGAAAAACAACAGAAAACTTTGGATAAGATTAACCAGTATGTCCGTGAAAATTTGATGGGGCTACGAGTAATTCGTGCCTTTGCTCGTGAAGATTTTCAAGAAAAACGTTTCGAAGAGAAAAATGCAATCTATGCAGATAATTCGAATCGCTTGTTCAAATTAACTGGTTTGACGGAACCACTATTTGTGCAAATCATTATCGCTATGATTGTAGCTATCGTTTGGTTTGCTTTGGATCCTCTCAAACAGGGAAGTTTGCAGATTGGGGATTTGGTGGCCTTTATCGAGTATAGTTTTCACGCTCTCTTGTCCTTCCTTTTCTTGTCAAACCTCTTTACCATGTACCCTAGAACGGCCGTATCCAGTGAACGCTTGAAGGAAATCATGGATATGCCGATTTCCATTGATCCAAATGAGGACGGAATTCAAGAAACAGAAACCCATGGTTATCTAGAATTTGATAATGTAACCTTTGCCTATCCTGGGGAAACAGAAAGCCCTGTTTTGCATAACATTTCCTTTACTGCTAAACCGGGAGAAACCATTGCTTTTATCGGCTCAACTGGTTCAGGTAAGTCTACTCTAGTTCAATTGATTCCTCGTTTCTACGATGTTACACTAGGGAAAATTAAGGTCGATGGTGTTGATGTCCGAGATTACCGCCTCAAATCACTCCGCCAGAAGATTGGGTTTATTCCACAAAAAGCCTTGCTCTTTACAGGGACTATCGCAGATAATCTCCGTTACGGAAAAGAGGACGCCAGTCATGAGGATTTGCACCAAGCAGCTGATGTAGCCCAAGCCAAAGACTTTATCGAAAGTCGAGAAGAAGGTTTTGCAACTCATCTAGCTGAAGGGGGAAGCAATCTATCAGGTGGTCAAAAGCAACGCTTGTCGATTGCCCGCGCAGTCATCAAGGGTCCAGATATCTACATTTTTGATGATTCTTTCTCAGCTTTGGACTACCGTACAGATGCTATCTTGCGTCGTCGTCTCAAGGAAGTGACTCAAGATGCTACGGTATTGATTGTTGCGCAACGTGTTGGAACCATCATGGACGCTGACCAGATTATCGTTCTGGATAAGGGTGAAATCGTTGGACGTGGTCGCCATGAGGAATTGATGGAAACCAATGACATCTATCGAGAAATTGCTGAGTCGCAGTTGAAAAATGCGTCTCTGACAGAAGAATAGGGGGTAAAGGATGAAACAACAATCTAGTCTAGCTCGTCTATGGAGCTATTTAAAAGCCTACCGTTTCTCTGTTTTCTTTGCAGTCTTCTTGAAAATAGTTAGCGTCATTATGAGTGTTATCGAGCCTTTCGTATTGGGACTTGCTATCACTGAGTTAACCAGCAACCTCCTTGCCATGGCAAATGGTGTTGCAGGAGCAGGCATTAATACTAGCTATATCGCAGTGATTCTGGCGATCTATCTCTTGCGTGGCCTTTTTTATGAGTTGGGTTCTTATTACTCAAACTACTTCATGACCAATGCTGTCCAGTCTATGATACAGGATTTGCGAAATGAAATGAGCGAAAAAATCAACCGCATCCCTGTGTCTTACTTTGACAAACACCAATTTGGAGATTTGCTGGGACGTTTTACTAGTGATGTAGAGACCGTATCTAATGCACTCCAACAATCCTTCTTACAGATTGTTAATGCAGTCTTTACCATTCTTTTTGTTATGGGAATGGTCCTCTATCTAAATCTTCAGTTGGCTATCATTGTTATCTTGTCGATTCCGATTACTTATTTTGGTGCTAAAACGATTCTGAATCGTTCGCAGCCGTACTTTAAACAGCAAGCAGCTATATTGGGACGTATGAATGGATTTGTACAGGAAAACTTGACAGGTTTTAATGTTTTAAAACTTTTCGGACGTGAAGAAAACTCTCAAGAGAGATTTGAAAAGATTACGGATGAATTACAACAAGTCGGATTCAAGGCTAGCTTTATTTCAGGTTTGATGATGCCTGCCCTTCACATCGTATCTGATTTAACCTACCTGATTGTTGCAGTATTAGGTGGATTGCAAGTTATTGCAGGACGCTTGACTATTGGTAACATGCAGGCCTTCGTTCAATATGTATGGCAAGTCAGCCAACCGATTCAAAATATCACTCAATTAGCTGGGCAAATGCAAAGTGCTAAGTCTTCTCTTGATCGTGTCTTTGAAGTTCTAGATGAACAGGAAGAAGTCCAAACTGCTGAAGTGAAAGAACTAGCACCATTGACAGGACAAGTTAGTTTCAAAAATGTCGATTTCCAATATGTAGAAAACAAACCATTGATTCGCAATTTTAACTTAGATGTTGAACCTGGAGAGATGGTAGCCATCGTAGGACCAACTGGAGCAGGTAAAACAACCTTGATCAACATTCTCATGCGTTTTTACGATGTAACAGCTGGTGCTATTTTAGTGGATGGACAAGATATTCGAGACTTGTCTCGTCAGGACTATCGTCGACAGTTTGGCATGGTCTTACAGGATGCCTGGCTCTATGAAGGTAGCATCAAGGAAAATCTTCGCTTTGGAAATTTGGATGCAACAGATGAAGAAATCGTTGAGGCGGCTAAGGCGGCCAATGTTGACCACTTTATTCGCACTCTTCCTGGTGGCTATAACATGGAAATGAACCAAGAGTCAAGTAATATTTCTCTTGGCCAGAAACAGTTGTTAACTATCGCGCGTGCTCTCTTGGCGGATCCTAAAATCTTAATTTTGGACGAAGCAACCTCATCAGTTGATACACGTTTAGAACTTTTGATTCAAAAGGCTATGAAGCGTTTGATGAAGGGAAGAACAAGCTTTGTCATCGCCCATCGCCTTTCGACTATTCAGGAAGCTGATAAGATTTTGGTGCTGAAAGATGGACAGATTATCGAACAAGGAAATCATGAAAGTCTCTTAGCTGCCAAAGGTTTCTATTATGATCTTTATCAAAGTCAATTTTCTAGTAAAAACAGAGAAAATAGCTAGGATAAATAGCCACTCATTTTCTTAAATTATCAGTCAATTACAACTTTTTTAATATGGGTTAATTTCCTTGCTTTTATCTACTAGGAGTAGTATACTGAGGTAGTAATCAATAAAGATGGTTACAAAAAATAATTATGAGGTGAGAAAGATGGTAGAATTGAAAAAAGAAGCAGTAAAAGACGTAGCAACATTATCTAAACCAGCGGCAGAAGCGCTAGTAAATACAAAGGAAGTTTTGAATCAATCAGTAGCAGACTTGTATGTAGCACATATCGCTCTTCATCAAGTACACTGGTACATGCGTGGACGTGGATTCATGGTATGGCATCCTAAGATGGATGAATACATGGATAGCCTTGATGGTTACCTAGATGAAATCAGCGAACGCTTGATTACACTTGGTGGCAAACCATACTCTACTTTGACAGAATTCCTTCAACACAGTGAAATCGAAGAAGGAGTTGGAGAGTTCCGTAATGTAGAAGAAAGTTTGGAACGTGTTCTTGAAATTTATCGTTACCTCATCACCCTTTTCCAAAAAGCTTTGGATGTAACAGATGAAGAAGGTGATGATGTAACCAATGATATCTTCGTTGGTGCTAAGGCAGACCTTGAAAAAACTGTCTGGATGCTTGCAGCAGAATTAGGACAAGCACCTGGTTTGTAAGATACTCTATTTTGTCAAAAATCCGTAGAAAGTTTCTACGGATTTTTTCTATTTCGGAGGGCGTTCCAAAACAGTCTTTTTTCAAGATTTTTGATAAAATAGAACTATCAATAAAAAGGATGAAAGCATGACAAAGAAAATCGTAGCCATCTGGGCTCAAGATGAAAAGGGTGTAATCGGAAAAGAGGATCGCTTACCATGGCATTTGCCAGCAGAGTTAAAACATTTTAAAGAAACAACCTTGAATCATGCCATCTTGATGGGACGTGTCACCTTTGATGGAATGGGACGACGATTGCTTCCAGGACGTGAGACTCTGATTTTGACGCGCAATCCTGAAGAGTCAATTGAGGGTGCTCTGGTTTTCCAAAATGTTGAGGATGTTTTAGACTGGTACCATAACCAGGATAAAAATCTCTATATCATTGGGGGCAAGCAGATTTTCCAGCTTTTTGAACCTTATCTTGATGAGATTATTGTGACACAAATCCACGCTCAAGTTGAAGGGGATACTTATTTCCCGGAAGATTTTGATTTGACTGTTTTTGAGACTCTTGCAAGCAAATCTTATACTAGAGATGAGAAAAATGCCCATGATTTCACCATCGAATATAGAAAGAGAAAGGAAGTCTAATGGAGCGTAGTATTTTTGGATTTTTTACAGCTCTTTTGTGTGCTGTCTGTCTTGTAGCTGGAACACACGCTTTTCGTAAAAAGCGCTTTGGACTTGCTACTCTACTTTGGCTAAATGCCTTTACAAACTTGGTGAATAGCATTCATGCTTTTTATATGACCTTATTTTAGATAGAATGAATGATTAGAAATGGAAGGAAATCATGCCGACGAATAGAAAAAATGATATGATGGTTTATTGCTCATTTTGTGGCAAGAGCCAAGATGAAGTACAAAAAATTATAGCAGGTAACAATGCTTTTATCTGTAACGAGTGTGTGGAGCTAGCTCAGGAGATTATCCGAGAAGAGTTGGCAGAGGAAGTATTGACAGATCTTTCAGAAGTTCCAAAACCAATTGAACTTCTCAATATTTTAAACCACTACGTTATCGGTCAAGATCGTGCTAAACGTGCTCTCGCAGTAGCTGTATATAACCACTACAAACGCATCAATTTCCATGATACTCGTGAAGAGACTGAAGATGTGGATTTGCAAAAGTCAAACATTTTGATGATTGGCCCAACTGGTTCAGGGAAGACTTTCCTTGCTCAAACTCTTGCTAGAAGTTTGAATGTACCATTTGCTATTGCAGATGCAACAGCCTTGACGGAAGCTGGCTATGTCGGTGAGGACGTTGAAAATATCCTCCTCAAACTCTTGCAAGCAGCTGACTTTAATATCGAACGTGCAGAACGTGGAATTATCTACGTAGACGAAATCGATAAGATTGCTAGGAAGAGCGAGAACGTTTCTATCACACGTGATGTATCTGGTGAAGGTGTGCAACAAGCTCTCCTCAAGATTATCGAGGGAACTGTAGCTAGCGTACCACCTCAAGGCGGCCGCAAACATCCACAACAAGAAATGATTCAAGTGGATACCAAGAATATCCTCTTCATCGTGGGTGGGGCCTTCGATGGCATCGAAGAAATCGTCAAACAGCGTTTGGGAGAAAAAGTCATTGGTTTCGGGCAAAACAACAAGGCCATTGATGAAAATAGCTCTTACATGCAAGAGATCATTGCAGAGGACATTCAAAAATTCGGTATTATCCCTGAGTTGATAGGGCGCTTGCCTGTCTTTGCAGCTCTGGAGCAGTTGACAGTAGATGACTTGGTTCGCATTTTGAAAGAGCCAAGAAATGCCTTGGTCAAACAATACCAGACCTTGCTTTCATATGACGATGTTGAACTTGAATTTGACGATGAGGCTCTCCAAGAGATTGCCAACAAAGCTATTGAACGTAAGACTGGTGCGCGTGGCCTTCGCTCAATCATCGAAGAAACCATGCTAGACGTTATGTTTGAAGTTCCAAGTCAAGAAAATGTGAAAACAGTTCGTATCACAAAAGAAGCGGTTGACGGAACGGCTAAGCCAATCCTAGAGACAGCCTAGAGGTGATTATGGAAATCAATACACACAATGCTGAGATTTTGCTGAGTGCAGCCAACAAGTCCCACTATCCGCAGGATGACCTGCCAGAGATTGCCCTAGCAGGCCGTTCAAATGTTGGCAAGTCTAGCTTTATTAACACCATGTTGAACCGCAAAAATCTGGCCCGTACATCTGGGAAACCTGGAAAAACCCAGCTACTCAACTTCTTTAACATTGATGACAAGATGCGCTTTGTGGATGTACCAGGTTATGGCTATGCCCGCGTTTCCAAAAAGGAACGTGAAAAGTGGGGGCGCATGATTGAGGAATACCTGACGACTAGGGAAAATCTCCGTGCCGTGGTCAGTCTGGTGGATCTCCGCCACGACCCGTCAGCAGATGATGTGCAGATGTACGAATTTCTCAAGTATTATGAGATTCCGGTTATCATCGTTGCGACTAAGGCAGATAAGATTCCCCGTGGTAAGTGGAACAAGCATGAATCAGCAATCAAAAAGAAATTAAACTTCGACCCAAGTGACGACTTCATCCTCTTTTCATCTGTTAGCAAGGCAGGGATGGATCAGGCTTGGGATGCAATATTAGAAAAATTATGAGGGAAAGAAATGGCAAAAACAATTCATACAGACAAAGCTCCAAAGGCTATCGGACCATATGTTCAAGGAAAAATCGTTGGCAATCTTTTGTTTGCGAGCGGTCAAGTTCCTCTTTCACCTGAAACTGGTGAAATTGTAGGAGAAACGATCCAAGAACAGACAGAACAAGTCTTGAAAAATATCGGTGCTATTTTGGCTGAAGCAGGAACAGACTTTGACCATGTTGTTAAAACAACTTGCTTCTTGAGCGATATGAATGACTTTGTTCCTTTTAACGAGGTTTACCAGACTGCCTTTAAAGAGGAATTTCCAGCTCGTTCAGCTGTAGAGGTTGCACGTCTTCCTCGTGATGTAAAAGTCGAAATTGAAGTCATCGCTGAGATTGGATAAGCGAGTTGAAGTTTGGTTCTTCCAAACTTCTTTTGATATAAGGAGACTATGATGACAATGAAACAACTTCACCTGGTGATTGTAACAGGGATGAGTGGTGCAGGGAAAACTGTAGCCATTCAATCCTTTGAAGATTTAGGATATTTTACGATTGATAATATGCCACCAGCTCTCTTGCCAAAGTTTTTGCAGTTGGTAGAGACCAAGGATGACGACCACAAGTTAGCCCTAGTGGTGGATATGCGAAGCCGTTCTTTCTTTTCAGAGATTCAGGCTGTCTTAGATGAATTGGAAAATCAAGATGATTTGGACTTCAAGATTCTCTTTTTGGATGCAGCTGATAAGGAATTGGTAGCACGCTATAAGGAAACTAGAAGAAGTCACCCTCTTGCAGCAGATGGTCGTATCTTGGACGGTATCAAGCTGGAACGCGAACTCTTGGCTCCTTTGAAAAATATGAGTCAAAATGTGGTTGATACAACAGAGTTAACTCCTCGTGAACTTCGCAAGACTATTGCAGAGCAATTTTCGGACCAAGAACAAACGCAGTCTTTCCGTATCGAGGTCATGTCATTTGGGTTTAAATACGGTATTCCAATTGATGCCGATTTGGTATTTGATGTTCGCTTTTTACCAAACCCGTACTATCTGCCAGAACTTCGTAATCAGACAGGTGAAGACCAGGCAGTTTATGACTATGTCATGAACCATGAGGAATCTGAAGATTTCTACCGTCATTTGTTAGCCTTGGTTGAACCAATCCTACCAGGCTATAAAAAAGAGGGCAAATCAGTCTTAACTATTGCGATTGGTTGTACTGGTGGACAGCATAGAAGTGTCGCTTTTACCAAGCGTTTAGCAACTGACCTATCTAAAAGTTGGCCTGTAAATGAAAGTCATCGTGATAAAGACCGAAGAAAGGAAACGGTAAACCGTTCATGAGAAAACCCAAAATTACAGTGATCGGTGGAGGAACCGGAATCCCTGTTATTTTAAATAGTCTACGGGAAAAAGACGTCGAAATTGCAGCCATAGTAACCGTTGCGGATGATGGTGGTTCTTCAGGTGAATTGCGTAAGAATATTCAACAGTTGACACCTCCAGGGGATTTACGTAATGTCCTTGTAGCCATGTCAGATATGCCAAAGTTCTATGAAAAGGTCTTTCAATACCGTTTTTCAGAGGATGCAGGTGCTTTTGCTGGTCATCCATTAGGAAACATTATCATAGCTGGATTATCTGAAATGCAGGGCTCGACCTATAACGCCATGCAATTGCTGAGTAAATTTTTCCACACGACAGGTAAAATTTATCCTTCAAGTGACTATCCTTTAACACTCCATGCTGTCTTTAAAGATGGAACAGAAGTAGCTGGAGAAAGTCATATTGCAGACCATCCAGGCATGATTGACCATGTCTATGTGACCAATACTTTGGATGATGAAAAACCGCAAGCAAGTCGCAGAGTCGTCAATACCATTCTCGAGAGTGATATGATTGTTTTGGGCCCAGGTTCGCTCTTTACATCGATTTTGCCAAATATTGTCATTGAGGAGATTGGACAAGCACTTCTTGAGACCAAGGCTGAAATTGCCTATGTCTGCAACATCATGACCCAGCGTGGAGAGACAGAGCATTTCACAGACAGTGACCACGTAGAAGTCTTGCAACGTCATTTGGGTAGACCATTTATTGATACTGTGCTTGTTAATATCGAAAAGGTTCCGAGGGACTATATGGATACCAACCGTTTTGATGAGTATTTAGTACAGGTTGAGCATGATTTTGAAGGCTTACGTAAGCAAGTCCCACGTGTCATTTCATCCAACTTCCTACGTTTGGAAAATGGTGGCGCCTTCCACGATGGGGATTTAATCGTTGATGAATTGATGCACATCATACAGGTGAGAAAATGAGTTTCACAGTAGCAGTAAAAGAAGAAATCCTAGGTCAGCACCATCTGAGTCGCTATGAGTTATCAGCCATTATCAAGATGTCTGGAAGCGTAGGTTTGTCGAGTTCTGGCTTAACCTTGTCCGTTGTTACAGAGAGTGCCAAGCTTGCCCGCCATCTCTATGAATCTTTCTTACACTTCTATGGCATCAAGTCGGAGATTCGTCACCACCAGAGAAGTAATCTACGGAAAAACCGCGTCTATACTGTATTTACTGATGAGCGAGTCCAAGAACTTTTAGCGGATTTACGTTTGGCCGATTCATTCTTTGGTCTGGAGACAGGGATTGATCCAGATATTTTAGGAGATGAAGAAGCAGGACGTGCCTATCTCTGTGGCGCCTTCTTAGCGAATGGCAGCATTCGTGATCCCGAGTCAGGCAAGTATCAGCTGGAAATTAGTTCAGTTTATCTAGATCATGCCCAAGGGATTGCTTCGCTCTTGCAGCAGTTTTTGTTAGATGCCAAGGTGATTGAACGAAAAAAAGGTGCAGTGACCTATCTCCAGCGAGCAGAAGATATTATGGATTTCCTGATTTTGGTGGGAGCCATGCAGGCGCGAGATACTTTTGAAGGTGTCAAGATTCTCCGAGAAACTCGTAATGATCTCAATCGTGCCAATAATGCAGAGACGGCTAATATTGCTCGTACGGTTTCAGCGAGTATGAAAACCATTAACAATATCAGTAAAATCAAAGATAGAATTGGCTTGGATAATCTTCCAGCAGACTTGCAGGAAGTTGCCCGTCTGCGTATCCAGCATCCAGACTATTCTATTCAAAAGTTGGCGGATAGTCTGACAAATCCCTTAACCAAAAGTGGTGTCAATCATCGCCTGAGAAAGATTAACAAAATCGCAGAGGAATTGTAAAAACCACGAATCGTATGATTCGTGGTTCTTTTCTTATAGACTTGTAGAGTGTTTTGGTTGTACCTTTTGTTCGGGGTCGATATAGTTGATAGCATTATTAACGGCAGTTGGTGCTTCACCTAAACCGGTCGCAATCAAGTCAATCTTACCTTCGTAGTAGCAGCAGTCACCGATAGCGTAAATTCCAGCTTGGCTTGACTCCTGCTTGCTATTGACGATAATCTTGTGACGGTTAAGGTCAAGTCCCCATTTTTTAAGATTACCTACAGAAGATTTGAAGCCATAGTTGACAAAGAGATGATCGAGTTCAATGCTTTCTGTCTCCTCGGATTTAACTTTTGTGATTTCAAGCTTGTCTAAAGTTTTTCCATCTCCAAGAAGCTGACTTGGCACAAATGGTGTTTTTGACAGTCACAGAAGACTCTTGCAAGGCTTGGACGCTATGCTCAAGAGCACGGAAGTTATCGCGACGATGGACAAGTGTAGTTGGAGCAATCTTTTCAAAAGCTAGTGCCCAGTCAACGGCTGAGTCACCACCACCCAGGATGGTTACCTTCTGACCAGCGTATTGTTGAATATTAGAAACGTGGTAGTGGATATTGTCATAGCCTTCTACACCTTCCAATTCAAGTGGACGTGGTTTAAAGGCACCACCACCCATAGCAATAATAACGGTTTTAGAAGTATGATTTCCCTTATTGGTTGTAATCTTAAAAACATCATCCTCTTTTTCAATCTCAAGAACAGTTTCATTGAGGTGAACAGGTGTCTCAAAACCTTCAAGTTGTTCCAAAAGGCGGTTAGTCAATTCTTCCCCTGTGAGGTTTGGAAAACCAGGAACATCGAGAATTTGTTTTTCAGGATATAGGATAGCAGGTTGACCACCTAGTTGAGGAAGAGAATCGATGATTTGTACTTTGGCTTGACGAAGGTGAGCATAAAAGGCTGCGAAAAGACCGACAGGTCCACCTCCTACAATGGTGATATCATATAGTTCAGACATGGTTTCTCCTTAATTCATTTCTATCATTTTATTCTATCATATTTTCTACCAATTTAAAATGAAGTAGGGGGAAGAAAATTTTCATATAAAATGATATAATGAAGAGTAGCTTTTTTATGGAGAGGAGGCCTAGAATGAATTTTCAACAATTATCTAATCTTCAATACTGGTTTAGTTTATTTTCCAGTCCTTGGAGTATTCTGATAAATGTGATTGATATTCTTATCGTTGCCTATATCTTATACCAATTTACAAAATCAATTGCAGGAACCAAGATTATGATCCTGGTTCGAGGTGTTTTAGTTTTTATCTTAGCTCAGATAGCGGCAAATACCCTAGGCCTGACAACTATTTCCTGGTTGATCAATCAATTGATTACTTACGGTGTTATCGCAGCGGTAGTTATTTTCTCTCCAGAAATTCGGACAGGTTTAGAGCGTTTGGGACGTGCGACTGATTTCTTTTCAAGTACACCAATGAGTTCAGAAGAACAGATGATTCAGGCCTTTGTCAAAGCGGTAGAATATATGAGCCCTCGGAAAATTGGAGCACTTGTATCAGTTCAGCGTGTCAGAACCTTGCAGGAATATATTTCCACGGGGATTCCTTTAGATGCTAAGATTTCTGCAGAACTCTTAATCAATATCTTCATTCCAAACACACCTTTACATGATGGTGCAGTCATTATAAAAGGTGATCGAATAGCTGTAACATCTGCTTATCTTCCACTTACTGAAGACACTGGTATTTCTAAGGAGTTTGGAACGCGACACCGTGCAGCCATTGGTTTATCTGAGGTTTCTGATGCTCTCACTTTTGTGGTATCAGAGGAAACTGGAGGTATTTCCATTACCTATAATGGTGTCTTTAAGCATGATTTAACGATGGAAGAATTTGAGGAAGAGCTTCGTCGTATACTGATTCCGGAAAATTCACAAGAGCCAAGCTTAACAGAGCGTATATTAGGAGGCTGGAAGAATGAAAAAAAATAGTTTATATATCATCTCCTCACTCCTCTTTGCTTGCGTTTTATTTATTTACGCTACCTCTATTAATTATCAAAATAATAATAATGCAAGACCGGCTCGAACAGAAACCTATACCAATACAGTCGTAAATGTACCAATTGATATTCAGTACGATAGTGAGCAGTATTTTATTAGTGGTTTTAGTTCAGAAGTAACGGTATTTTTAACTGGATCCAATCGAGTGACCTTGGCTAGTGAGATGCAAGAAAGCACTCGTAAATTTAAGGTTACTGCAGATTTAACACAGGCGACAGAAGGAACCGTTGAAGTTCCCTTGACCATTGAGAATCTACCAAGTGGTTTAACAGCCCTAGCAACACCGCAGAAAATCACCGTTAAAATTGGGAAGAAAGCAACACGGGATAATTTACCAGTCACTCCACAGATTGACTCTGGTAAGGTTGATGAACGAATTCTCATCGATAGTGTGACTGTTTCGGATGAACGCGTTTCGGTTACTAGTGATGTTGATACCTTGTCTAAGATTGATAAGATTGTGGCTGTTTTACCAACTAGTGAAAAAATTACAGGAAATTATACAGGTTCAGTTCCTCTACAAGCTATTGATAAGAATGGAACAGTTTTACCAACGGTGATTACACCGTATGAAACAACCATGAAGATAACAACGAAACAAGTTCGATCAGCAAGTAGTTCTACCTCTTCAACTACTAGCTCATCTTCAACGAAATCTTCTACTACAGGGTCTGAAACCAAACCAGACTCTTCAAAAAAAGACTAAAAAATTAGAAAAGGATATAACATGGGGAAATATTTTGGAACGGACGGAGTCCGTGGAGAAGCAAACGTAGAACTTACGCCAGAATTAGCTTTTAAATTGGGACGTTTTGGAGGTTATGTTCTCAGTCAACATACGACTGAAGCACCAAAAGTTTTTGTAGGACGTGACACTCGTATCTCAGGTCAAATGCTAGAAGCGGCTTTGATTGCTGGTCTCCTTTCAGTTGGAATTCACGTTTATAAACTAGGCGTTCTTGCAACACCAGCAGTAGCTTATCTTGTTAAAACTGAAGGTGCAAGCGCAGGTGTTATGATTTCAGCAAGTCATAACCCAGCCCTTGATAACGGAATTAAATTCTTTGGTGGTGACGGCTTTAAACTAGACGATGACAAAGAAGCAGAAATCGAAGCCTTGCTTGATGCAAGTGAAGATAGTCTTCCACGTCCAAGTGCAGAAGGATTAGGTACTGTTGTTGATTATCCAGAAGGCTTGCGTAAATATGAAGCCTATCTTGTTTCAACTGGAACTCCTCTTGAAGGGATGAAGGTTGCCTTGGACACTGCTAACGGAGCAGCTGCAACAAGTGCTCGTCAAATTTTTGCAGACCTAGGTGCTCAATTAACAGTTATCGGAGAAACTCCAGATGGCCTTAACATCAACTTGAACGTTGGTTCAACTCATCCAGAAGCTTTGCAAGAACTTGTAAAAGAAAGCCAGTCTGCCATTGGCTTAGCCTTCGATGGTGATAGCGACCGTTTGATTGCAGTTGATGAAAACGGAGAAATTGTCGATGGTGACAAGATTATGTACATCATTGGGAAATACCTCTCTGAAAAAGGTCAATTGGCTCAAAACACGATTGTGACAACAGTTATGTCCAACCTTGGTTTCCATAAGGCCTTGGACCGTGAAGGGATCAATAAGGCAGTTACTGCTGTTGGAGACCGCTATGTCGTTGAAGAAATGAGAAAATCAGGCTACAATCTCGGTGGTGAGCAGTCAGGTCACGTTATCTTGATGGATTACAATACAACAGGTGATGGTCAGCTTTCAGCGGTTCAATTGACGAAGATCATGCAAGAAACAGGTAAGAGTTTGTCTCAATTGGCCTCAGAAGTGACCATTTACCCACAAAAATTAGTCAATATCCGTGTGGAAAATGCCATGAAAGAAAAAGCTATGGAAGTGCCAGCAATCAAGGCTATTATCGAGAAGATGGAAGCAGAAATGGCAGGCAATGGTCGCATCCTCGTTCGCCCAAGTGGAACGGAGCCACTCTTGCGTGTCATGGCTGAAGCACCAACCACTGAGGAAGTAGACTACTATGTAGACACTATTGCTGAAGTTGTTAAAACTGAGATTGGTATTTAGTAAATCTAGCAGAAAATAAAAAAATATGGTACAATGGCAACTATATTGTACCAATGGAGATGAAAATGAATTTAAAACGTGAACAAGAATTTGTTAGTCAGTATCACTTCGATGCGCGTAACTTTGAATGGGAAAATGAAAATGGAGCACCTGAAACTAAGGTTGATGTAAACTTCCAGTTGCTTCAGCATGATCAAGAAAATCAAGTTACCTCTTTAGTAGTTGTTTTGAGCTTTATGATTGTCTTTGATAGATTTGTCATTAGTGGAACGATTTCTCAAGTCAATCATGTTGAAGGTCGTATTATCGACCAACCAAGTGATTTCAGCCAAGAAGAGGTTGAGACACTAGCTCGTCCATGTTTGGATATGCTTAATCGTTTGACTTATGAAGTAACAGAAATTGCCCTTGATTTACCGGGAATTAATTTGGAGTTTTAAGAAATGAAATTAGCGGTCATAACAGACTCATCTGCTTTTCTACAAGCGGAAACCTTGCGGAAAGAAGATTTATTTGTGCTAGACATTCCTGTGAATATCGATGGACAGGAGTATGTTGAAGGTGTAAATCTAACCGCTCAAGAATTTTATGAAAAAATGGCTCGTTCATCTGAGCTACCTAAAACAAGTCAGCCAAGTATTGCTAAGTTGGATGAAATTTTGTCATCATTGAAAGAAAAAGGATATACTCATGTTCTGGGTCTCTTCCTTTCTTCTGGAATCTCAGGATTTCACCAAAATATCCAGTATATGACGGATGAGTTCGAAGGATTAACCATTGCCTTTCCTGATACTCGTATTACAAGTGCTCCTCTAGGTTTCATGGTGGAGAGTGTATTTCAATGGGTAGAACAGGGTGATGACTTCGAGTCTATCTTGAATAAAGTAACAGAACAGATTGAAAACACCTCTGCTTTTATCATGGTGGATGATCTTGACCATCTAGTTAAGGGGGGACGACTCTCTAATGGCGCGGCTATTTTGGGGAATCTCCTTAGTATCAAGCCAATCCTATACTTCAATGACCAAGGTGTGATAGAAGTATATGAAAAGGTTCGTACAGAGAAAAAGGCTACAAAACGCTTAGTTGAAATTGTTAAAGAAGCAACAGCTAATGGGAATTACCAGATTACTGTCATTCACGGGAATGCTCCTCAAAAAGCAGCAGATTTGCGCCAGCTTTTAATCGATGGTGGAGTGGCTACAGATGTTTCAATTGCAACCTTCGGTAGTGTTATTGGAACCCACCTGGGAGAAGGAAGCATCGCTTTGGCATACACACCAATCGTCTAGATTGTTCTTACAGTCAATGTATCTTAAAATTGAACACGGACTATCTGCCTCTTGAAAAAAGATGCCTGTCTTGCCTTTCGTGTAAAGTCAGCGCCATTCCCTATTTTTCATGGGCAGCTAAGGTCCTTTGTATCTTAAACAGGAGTAGAGATTGAGATGAGTATTCGAGTAATTATTGCTGGTTTTAAGGGGAGAATGGGCCAATCTGCTTGTCAGATGGTTTTATCTGATCCTGAACTTGAACTAGTAGCAGTATTGGATCCTTTCGAAAATGCAACAGAATGGCAGGGAATTACTGTATTTAATGATAAGGTTGCCTTAGAAGGCTTTGAAGCAGATGTGTGGGTGGACTTTACAACACCAGCTGTTGCCTATGAGAATACCCGTTTTGCGCTTGAAAATGGCTTTGCACCTGTCGTTGGAACAACAGGTTTCACTAGTCAAGAGATTGAAGAACTAAAAGAATTTTCTCGTTCTAAAAACTTGGGTGGCTTGATTGCTCCTAACTTTGCCTTGGGTGCTGTCTTGCTCATGCAATTTGCGGCACAAGCTGCAAAATACTTCCCAAATGTAGAGATTATTGAGCTTCACCATGACAAGAAAAAAGATGCTCCTAGTGGTACAGCTATTAAAACAGCTGAGTTGATGGCAGAGGTTCGTGAGTCTATCCAACAAGGTGCTAGCGATGAGGAAGAACTCATTGCAGGTGCACGTGGAGCTAACTTTGATGGTATGCGAATCCACTCAGTCCGTTTGCCAGGTTTGGTAGCTCATCAGGAAGTTATATTTGGAAATCAAGGAGAAGGATTGACCCTGCGTCATGACTCCTATGATCGTAGCTCCTTCATGACAGGGGTGAATTTGGGAATCAAAGAAGTTGTCAAGCGTCATGAGCTTGTCTATGGATTAGAACACTTATTATGAGATTAACACAAATGCCTTCTGAATTTCAGAAGGCTTTACCAGTATTAGAAAAAATTAAAGAATCTGGCTTTGAAGCCTATTTTGTTGGAGGCTCTGTTAGAGATGCCCTACTCAATCGTCCCATCCATGATGTGGATATTGCGACTTCATCTTATCCTGAAGAGACTAAGCAGATTTTTCCACGCACAGCTGATATCGGCATTGAGCATGGGACCGTTTTGGTTTTAGATGGAGATGAAGAGTACGAAGTCACCACTTTTCGAACAGAGGATGTCTATGTAGACTATCGGAGACCAAGTTCTGTTTCTTTTGTTCGTTCACTCGAAGAAGATCTCAAACGCCGAGATTTCACAGTCAATGCCTTTGCCTTGGATGAGACAGGGGAAATCGTTGATTTATTTGATGGTTTACAAGATCTAGAAAATCAAGTTTTACGAGCAGTTGGTATAGCTAGTGAACGTTTCAACGAAGACGCGCTACGCATCATGCGTGGATTTCGTTTTCAAGCCAGTCTTGGTTTTGAACTCGAGCAAGAAACCTTTGAAGCGATGAAGAACTTAACGCCACTCTTAGAGAAAATTTCTGTGGAACGTACTTTTGTTGAATTTGATAAACTTCTACTAGCTCCTCATTGGCGAGTAGGTCTGTCTTCTATGATTGCAAGCAAAGCTTATGATTATCTTCCAGATATGGCTGGTAGTCAGGACAAACTCCAATCTTTGTTTGACTTAGAGGCTGATTTTACCTTTGAATCTTCTGAGCAAGCCTGGGCAGCACTTTTATGGGTTTTAGAAGTGGAAGATGCTCAACAATTTTTGAAACATTGGAAAACTTCGCGTCAATTTGCCAAGCAAGTTCAAGATTTGCTAACAATCTTAGAACTTCGTGAAGAAGGGGAACTAAGCAAGCGCGATTGTTACCGCTTTGATCTAGATTTGCTTTTACAGGCTGAAAATCTTCGTCAGGCTCAAGGAAAAGAAGTCAATCCACAGGCCATTACAGAGACTTACCACAGCCTAACCATCCATGATAAAAAAGAAATTCAAATCAATGGTGGGATTTTGATCAAAGAATATGGCTATCAACCAGGACCAGAAATGGGAGAAATTTTAGCAGAGATTGAGTATGCTATTGTGGATGGAGATTTGGAAAATAACTTGGAAGCTATTCATGCCTACTTGAGGGAGAAAAAATGAGTGATTTTATTGTTGAAAAACTAAGTAAATCCGTTGGGGACAAGACCGTCTTTAAGGATATTTCCTTTATCATTCATGACTTGGACAGAATCGGTCTTATCGGTGTCAACGGAACTGGAAAAACAACCCTTTTAGATGTGCTTTCTGGAGTTTCAGGTTTCGATGGTGATGTTAGCCCATTTTCAGCAAAGAATGATTACAAAATTGGCTACTTGACTCAGGACCCAGATTTTGATGATAGCAAGACTGTCTTGGATACTGTTCTATCGAGCGATTTGAAAGAAATCCAGTTGATTCGTGAGTATGAATTACTCATGCTCAACTACAGTGAGGACAAGCAGGCCCGTTTGGAAAGGGTTATGGCGGAGATGGATTCCCTCCAAGCTTGGGAAATTGAGAGTCAGGTCAAGACCGTTCTCAGCAAGTTGGGAATTCAGGATTTATCAACTCCCGTTGGAGCCCTATCAGGTGGTTTGCGAAGACGGGTTCAGTTGGCCCAAGTGCTGCTAGGAAATCATGATCTTTTGCTTCTTGATGAGCCTACCAACCACTTGGATATTGCGACCATTGAGTGGCTAACCCTCTTCTTGAAAAATTCCAAGAAAACAGTGTTATTTATCACCCACGATCGCTATTTCCTAGATGCTCTTTCTACGCGAATCTTTGAGTTGGACAGAGCAGGTTTGACCGAATATCAAGGAAATTACCAAGACTATGTTCGTCTCAAGGCTGAACAGGATGAGCGCGACGCAGCTCTTCTTCACAAAAAGGAACAACTTTATAAGCAAGAATTGGCCTGGATGAGACGACAACCACAGGCCCGTGCAACCAAGCAGCAAGCACGTATCAATCGATTCCATGACTTGAAAAAGGAGGTTTCTGATACTAGTGTTGAAACAGACTTGAGCATGAATTTTGAAACTAGCCGTATCGGTAAAAAGGTCATCGAGTTTAAGGATGTTTCCTTTGCCTATGACGACAAACAGATTCTGCAACATTTTAACCTTTTGGTTCAAGCCAAAGACCGTATCGGAATTGTCGGGGACAATGGTGTTGGGAAGTCAACCCTCCTTAACCTTATTGCAGGAAGACTTGAAGCTACTGAAGGTCAAGTTATTATCGGAGAAACGGTTCGTATCGCTTATTTCTCTCAACAAATCGAAGGTTTGGATGAAAGCAAGCGAGTTATCAATTACCTACAAGAAGTGGCAGAAGAGGTTAAAATTAGCAGTGGCTCTACGACATCTATCGCGGAGTTATTAGAACAGTTCCTTTTCCCACGTTCAACGCACGGTACCTTGATTGAGAAACTGTCTGGTGGAGAGAAGAAACGCCTGTATCTCCTCAAGTTGCTCTTGGAAAAACCCAATGTGCTTCTATTGGACGAGCCAACCAATGACCTTGACATTGCGACCTTAACTGTTCTAGAAAATTTCTTACAAGGTTTTGCAGGTCCAGTCTTAACAGTTAGTCACGACCGCTATTTCCTTGATAAAGTTGCGACTAAGATTCTTGCTTTTGAGAATGGTAGCATTCGTCCTTTCTTTGGGCATTACACCGACTACCTAGATGAAAAAGCCTTCGAAGCAGAAGCGACAAGTCAAGTTCAAAAGGCTGAGAAGGAAAAAGTCGTCAAAGTCCGTGAAGAAAAGAAACGCATGACTTACCAAGAAAAGCAAGAGTGGGCAAGTATTGAAGGTGACATCGAAGCCTTGGAAAATCGTATCTCTGTCATTGAAGAGGAAATGCTGGCCAATGGCTCGGACTTTGGGAAGCTAGCTACTCTTCAAAAAGAGTTAGATGAAAAGAATGAAACCTTGCTTGAAAAATATGAACGCTATGAATATTTAAGTGAGTTGGCGTAATGGAAGAAAAAATCATCAAATGGAGCAGTAAGAAAATCATTTGGACTATTCTTCTCTGCTTCCTTGAGTTAGCTTTTCTTCTTTGGATCCTATCTTTTATGATGACCTATCCCAAGGAGGCACCTGTGGGATTGGTGGCATTAAGACTCTTTGTCTTATTCTTAATCATCATTGTTGGATGGATTTTGTATGAACGTTTGCGACTTCTTTTTTCAGATAAAGAGTATTTGAAATGTACGGCCCAAGGTTTTTCCTATAAGCCACATCCTAAAAAAGATTGGCAGTTTTATTCCTGGGGGCAGGTAGAAACGTTTTCTCTTATGAGAATCAAGGGTGGTAGAAGTTCAAGGGATTTTTATACTATTGAAGTTCATTTTTATGACAAGGATTTTATAAAACCCAACTCTTTATGGAATCGTCTACGAAGTAGATTTTTGACTGCAAAGCAAGCAAATGTTTTGAAAATCCCAATCTATTTGCTGGATGTTGGTTTACCGCGCAGAGTATTTGAAACCATGTCCTACTTTGAGCGAGAGTGGCGAATCCAACAAAATCGTCAACGCAATCAAAACTCTAAAAGCAAAAAGAAGGAAAGATTTCATTAAACGAGCAATAGTTACAGATCTGATTAGAAGCCTTGGACTCAGTTTCCAGGGTTTCTTTCTATTTCTCTTTTCTAAGATTTATGGTATAATAGGGAGTAAAAACTTAAAAAGAAAGAAATGCTATGAACTTAAAAGATTACATTGCAAGTATTGAAAATTATCCACAAGAAGGAATTACATTCCGTGATATCAGCCCTTTGATGGCCAACGGCAATGCCTACAGCTATGCTGTTCGTGAAATTGTTCAATATGCTACTGATAAAAAGATTGATATGATCGTAGGACCAGAAGCGCGTGGATTTATCGTTGGATGTCCAGTTGCTTTTGAGTTGGGAATTGGTTTTGCTCCTGTGCGTAAACCTGGAAAACTACCACGCGAAGTTATTTCAGCTGACTACGAAAAAGAATATGGTGTTGATACTTTGACTATGCACGCAGATGCTATCAAACCAGGTCAACGTGTTCTGATCGTAGATGACCTTTTGGCAACAGGTGGTACTGTGAAAGCAACCATCGAAATGATTGAAAAACTTGGTGGTATCGTAGCTGGTTGTGCCTTCTTGATTGAGCTTGATGAGCTTAAAGGTCGTGAAGCTATCGGAGATTATGACTACAAGGTGCTTATGCATTATTAATGAAAAACAGTCCCTAGGGCTGTTTTCTCTTCATTTGATATAAAAATAAGCTATACCTAGTTAGAGAAAAACTATAATTGAAAACTATATCTTCTTACAGTATAATAAAGGGAAGGACTTTCGTCAGCTGATTTTTCATTTGACGACTGTATGTTCGTTTGAGCCTAGAATTGATACAGTAAGGAGATTTCCATGCCGATTCGAATTGATAAAAAATTACCAGCAGTTGAGATTTTACGAACGGAAAATATTTTCGTCATGGATGACCAGCGGGCGGCTCATCAGGATATTCGACCACTGAAAATTCTGATTTTAAACTTGATGCCACAGAAGATGGTTACAGAGACTCAGCTTTTACGACATTTAGCTAATACTCCCTTGCAGTTAGATATTGATTTCTTATATATGGAAAGTCATCAGTCGAAAACAACTCGTTCTGAACATATGGAGACTTTTTATAAGACCTTCTCGGAAGTTCAAGACCAGTATTTTGATGGCTTGATCATCACAGGAGCGCCGGTTGAGCATCTTCCTTTTGAAGAAGTGGACTATTGGGAAGAATTTACTCAGGTCATCGATTGGTCAAAGACACATGTCTTTTCAACCCTGCATATTTGCTGGGGAGCACAGGCTGGCCTCTACTATCGTTACGGCGTAGATAAACACCAGATGGCTCAAAAGCTTTCGGGAATTTATCCTCAGGATGTTTTAAAAGAAGGTCATCTTTTGCTGAGAGGTTTTGATGACTTGTATGTGTCTCCTCATTCTCGTCACACAGAAATTCTCAAAGAAGACATTGTAAATAAAACCAATCTAGAGATTTTAGCATCTGGAAAAGAGGTGGGAATCTCTATCCTTGCAAGCCGAGATTTAAGAGAAGTTTATAGCTTTGGGCATTTGGAGTATGATCGTGATACGTTAGCCAAGGAATATTTTAGAGATCTAGATGCTGGTTTAGATCCCCATATACCAGAAAATTATTTCAAAAATGATGACGTCCATGAACTTCCCTGTATGCGTTGGAGTTCCTCAGCAGCTCTCTTTTTCAGTAACTGGGTAAATTATGCAGTTTACCAAGAAACGCCTTTTGAGTGGAAGAGTGCAGAAGAAGATGTTTCTCATTTTGGATATTTATAAGAGGAATTATGACATATTTAGATGCTTTCAAATCAGGGAACTTGGTGTTACCAAGTGCTCTGCTCTTAAACTATAATCAACTGTTTTCATCAAGTGATGATTTCTTAGTTTGGCAATTCTTTTACCTACAAAATACAACAGCTTTAGGGGAATTGTCTCCAAGTCAAATCGCAGAGAAAATTGGAAAGCAAGTCTTTGAAGTCAATCAAGCTATTTCGCGCTTGACAGAAAAAGGCTTACTTCAATACCGAACCATTGAACTCAATGGTGAGATAGAAGTGATTTTTGATGCGACTTTAGCTTTAGAGCGCTTAGACCAACTTTTTGAAAAACAAGAACCTAGCCAAGCGATACCTGCTAAAAATGATTTGAAAGACTTGGTGGAAACCTTCCAACAAGAGCTAGGTCGTCTCTTAAGTCCTTTTGAAATCGAAGATTTGGAAAAGAGTTTGAAAGAAGACGGGACCAGTGCGGACCTGATCAAAGAGGCCCTACGTGAGGCCGTTTTGAATGGAAAACCAAATTGGAAGTACATCCAGGCTATCTTACGAAACTGGCGTCATGAAGGCATTAAGAGTGTAGTCCAGGTAGAGGCTAAGCGTCAGGAGAGAGAAGCGACTAATCCTCAAAATGTTCAAGTTTCTGCAGATTTTCAAAATGCTATGGATCTTTGGAAAGACTAGTTTTAAGTATTGATAATAGAAAAAATGCCTACAGGCTAGAAAGAAAATCTAGCTTGTGGGCATTTTTTGTGTGTTTTATACTCAATGAAAATCAAAGAGCAAACTAGGAAGCGAGCCGCAGGTTGCTCAAAGCACTGCTTTGAGGTTGTAGATGGAAGCTGACGTGGTTTGAAGAGATTTTCTAAGAGTATTAATTGATTAGTTAGCCAGTCCCCATACACTAAGAGAGCGTTCTGTAACTGGGAAATCTCCATAACCTTCAGCATTAATCGTTACTTGGTCAGGATGATTTGCTAGTAAATCAACAAAGGTTTGGTCAGCCCATTCTTGACCGACGAACATGGTTTTAGAGTTTGCTTGGGCATTAGAAATCACGATGGCAAGTGGTGATTGATATTCAGCTCCTGAACGGACCCAACCGATACAATTAGGGTCATCAAAGTAGTCCGTTTGCTCTCCGTAAGCCAACTCTTTTCGAATAGCTAGCAAACGGTCAAGAACATCTTTGAAATCTTGCTGAGCATATTGACCAGAAATGCCATAGTAGTCTCCGTAAAAGACGCATGGGAGTCCCTGCTCTCGCAAAAGAATGAGGGCGTAGGCTGCTGGTTTAAACCATTCTTCAACAGTGGATTCAAGAGCTTGGCCACGTTGAGTATCATGGTTATCGACAAAGGTTACAGCTCGGTCTGGATTGAGTTGTACTAGACTATCCTCAAAGATGGTTGTTAAATCATAGTCTTCTCCAGCCTTGCTTGCTTCAAAGAGATTTTGGTGAAGGCGAACATCGACAAGATCAAAACGCTCTTCAATCTTTTCAAGGTAGTCCAGATTTGCTTCCTTGTCTGGATTCCAGAATTCTCCAAAGACATAGAAATCTTGGCCATATTTTTCTTTGATATCGCGAATGAAATTGCGCATAAAGAAAGAGTCAATGTGTTTAACTGCATCCAAACGGAAACCAGCTACACCAGTTGTTTCCATAAACCAATCTGCCCAGTCGTAGATATTTTTTATCACTTCAGGATGTTTGAAATCTAGATCAGCATACATGAGATAGTCGTAATTGCCATTCTCATTGTCGACTAATTCCTCATGAGCCCAACCTTTGTTGTCTCCCTGTATCAGATAGATTCCAGATTTACGGCGTTTGGCATCGTAGTCAGTTCCAGTAAAGTGGTACCAGTGCCAGTGGAAGTCATTGTAGGTATTTTGTCGTCCATCAAAAGTAAAACCAGTCCAGCCATTGATGGTAAAAGGTTCTCCTAGTTCCACAGTTCGATCTTCTGGATCCACTTCGATAACTTGAAAAGATTCTAAATGGTCAGCGGCTGCCTTATGATTTAAGACGATATCAGCCATTGGTTGAATCCCATGAGATTTTAAAGTTTGGATGGCATGAAGATAGTCTTCTTTAAAGCCATATTTAGTACGTACAGTACCCTTCTGATTAAATTCTCCAAGGTCAAACAAGTCATAGACGCCATAACCAACATCTTTTTCATTTGTTGCTTTAAAAGCAGGTGGCATCCAAATGTGACTAATGCCTAAGTTAGCTAGGTGTTCAGCGTCGTCAGCTAGGCGCATCCAGTGTTTTCCATCGTGGGGTAGATACCATTCAAAATATTGCATTAGGGTTTGATTTTTCATAGTTTATCCTCTTGCTTACAGTGATGAGAATTATTGTAGCATAAAGTTAGCTTCTACGCAAACGTTTGCGCTTAAATTAAACTCTTTAAATTTTATGTCTATTTTTCAACTAGAAGTGTTGAAATATATAAAATAAAAATAGTAGGACTAATGGGAGGAAAAATTCTCTCAGATAGGGCAAGATGATGGATGAATCAATAGTTTCTATTTTGTGAATTGTCATAAAATTTGTTATAATAGTGTTTATGAATAAAGTATTCGTCAGTAGACGTGTTGAAAAAAAACTAAATAAGGGTCAGGTAGTTTTGGAGGAAATTGATTTTCCTGATCTATCTGAAACTGATCAAGAAGTTGAGTTATTGAGTCAAAACAAGCAGTTTTTGGGCAAGGCCTATTTATCTCGTCAAAATAAGGGGATTGGTTGGTTTGTAACGAACCAGAAGCTTTCTTTTAACCAAAAATTCTTTGAAAGTTTGTTTGAAAAAGCCAAACAAAAACGTTCTGCTTACTATCAAGATGAGTTGACAACTGCCTTTCGTTTGTTTAATCAAGAAGGCGATGGTTTTGGTGGAATGACTTTGGATCTTTATGGAGATTATGTTGTTTTTTCTTGGTATAACTCCTATATCTATGGACTTCGCCAACAGATCTTAGCAGCTTTTGCTCAGGTTTTCCCTGAAGTCTTAGGTGCCTATGAAAAGATTCGTTTTAAAGGTCTAGACTATGAGTCTGCCCATATCTATGGTCAAGAAGCACCAGAAAATTTTACAGTTCTTGAGAATGGTGTCCTCTATCAAGTCTTTATGAACGACGGTCTTATGACAGGAATCTTTTTGGACCAACATGAAGTGCGTGGTAGCTTGGTTGATGGTTTAGCTATGGGGAAATCCTTACTCAACATGTTTTCCTATACAGCAGCTTTCTCAGTTGCTGCAGCCATGGGAGGAGCTAGTGAAACAACCTCTGTAGACCTGGCCAAACGTTCAAGAGAACTGTCAGAAGCTCATTTTCATGCTAATGGACTCAGTCTCGACAGTCATCGTTTCATCGTCATGGATGTCTTTGAATACTTTAAATACGCTAAACGCAAGGGCTTGTCTTATGATGTGATCGTTCTTGATCCACCTAGCTTTGCCCGTAATAAAAAGCAAACTTTCTCTGTAGCTAAGGACTATCACAAGTTGATTTCCCAGAGTTTAGAGATTTTAAATCCGGGAGGTATGATCATTGCTAGCACCAATGCTGCCAATGTTTCCCGTCAAAAATTTATAGAACAAATCGACAAAGGATTCGCAGGAAGAAAATATCAGGTTCTTCAAAAGTATGGACTTCCAGCAGACTTTGTCTACAATGAAAAAGATGAAAGTAGTAATTACCTCAAGGTGATTAGCATGAAGGTAACTAAATGAAATTAGTCGTTTCAGTAATGCCAAAGAGTATAGAAGAGGTACAAGGAATCGATGCCATGCGGTATATCGATGCAGATATCATTGAGTGGCGTGCCGATTTCCTACCAAAAGAGGCTATTTTACAGGTAGCCCCAGCTATTTTTGAAAAATTTGCAGGTCGCGAACTCCTCTTTACCCTACGAACTCGTGCTGAGGGAGGAGAGATAGATTTGGATTCGGCAGAGTATGTACAAATTATCAAAGATGTAGCTCAACTCTATCAACCAGAATATATTGATTTTGAGTATTTTTCTCACAAGGATGTTTTTGAAGAGATGCTTGATTTTCCAAATCTAGTCTTGAGTTATCATAACTTTCAAGAAACTCCAGAGAATATGATGGAAATCTTATCCGAGCTAACCAGTCTAACTCCGAAAGTGGTTAAAGTATCGGTTATGGCTCAAACAGAACAAGATGTATTGGATCTTATGAACTTTACACGTGGCTTTAAAACATTGAACCCAGAACAAGAATATGTGACGATTTCTATGGGGAAAGTGGGTAAGGTTTCTCGTATCACTTCAGATGTGACGGGTTCTAGCTGGTCTTTTGCAAGTCTGGATGAAGCCAGTGCTCCAGGACAGATTTCACTTTCTAGCATGAAAAAAATTCGGGAGATACTAAATGAAGATTGATGGCTACACACGTTTAGCAGCTGTAGTCGCCAATCCTATCAAACATTCCATTTCTCCCTTCATTCACAATCAAGCTTTTGAAGCAACTCATACTAACGGTGTCTATGTAGCTTGGGAAGTAGAAGCGACTGACTTGGCAGAAACAGTTGCCAACATTCGTCGCTATCAGATGTATGGGATCAATCTTTCCATGCCTTACAAGGAGCAGGTGATTTCTTATCTGGACCAGTTGAGTGAAGAAGCTCGGTTGATTGGTGCTGTCAATACAGTGGTGAATCGAGAAGGAACTTTAATCGGATATAACACAGATGGCAAGGGATTCTTTAAGAGCTTGCCTTCTTTTAAAATATCTGGGAAAAGAATGGTCTTGTTAGGAGCAGGCGGTGCAGCTAAGGCAATTTTGGTACAGGCAATCTTGGATGGAGTCAGTCAGGTTTCTGTCTTTGTTCGTTCGGCTTCAATAGAAAAAACAAGACCTTACTTAGAAAAATTACAAAATGAAACAGGGTTTAAAGCAGATTTATTTGCTTTAGAAGATGTTTCTGAACTGCAAGCAAGGATAACTGATTCGGATTTACTGGTAAATGCTACTAGTGTTGGCATGGATGGAGTATCTCTGCCAATCCCAGTAAGTGTCCTTTTACTGGAGAAACTTTTAGTAGCTGATGTGATTTATCAACCCTTTGAGACACCATTTTTAAAGTGGGCAAGAAACCAGGGCAATCACGCTGTTAATGGCCTAGGCATGTTGCTTTACCAAGCTGCGGAAGCTTTTCAGTTATGGACAGGTAAGGAAATGCCAACCGATCAAATCTGGGAATTACTAAAACAAAAGTATCAAAAATGAAAAAAGGAGAACTGCTATGAAAATCAGAATAGACCTTCCCCACCATCCTTATGATATTCAGATTGAAAAAGGATGCCTGTCTCAAGCAGGAAAATGGTTGCGGGAATTTTGGCAACCGCAAAAAGTCGTTATCATTACCGATAACCATGTGGCCTCTCTCTATGCAGAAAAAGTTAAATTGAGCCTAGAGGATGCTGGTTTTCAAGTGGCAGTTTTTGACTTTCTAGAGGGTGAAGAGCGAAAAAATCTAACCACAGTTCAAAAGGCTTATGAATTTCTAGTTAAGCAAGACTTGACTCGCAGTGACGGCATCGTAGCTCTAGGTGGTGGTGTCGTTGGTGATTTGGCTGGTTTTGTAGCCTCAACCTATATGCGCGGTATTCACTTTGTTCAAATTCCGACCAGTTTGACTGCTCAGGTGGACTCTTCAATCGGTGGTAAGACAGGAGTGAATACTCCTTTTGCTAAGAATATGGTAGGAACTTTTGCCCAGCCAGATGGTGTTTTGATTGACCCAACGGTTCTTGAAACCTTAGGGAAGAGAGAATTGATTGAAGGAATGGGTGAAGTCATCAAGTACGGCTTAATTGAAGATCCAGAACTCTGGGACTTATTATCTGAAATGGATGGTTCTGTAGAGAGTATTTTGGAGCATTCAGAAAGTTTGATTGAGCATTCTTGCCAGGTTAAGCGCAAGATGGTAGTTGAGGATGAATTGGACAATGGTATTCGTCTGTATCTCAATTTTGGTCATACAATCGGTCATGCTATTGAAGCAACTGCTGGTTATGGACGCGTTATGCATGGTGAGGCAGTAGCGATGGGAATGGTTCAGGTTTCTAAGGTAGCCGAACAAAAAGGACTTATGCCAGCTGGAATCACTCAGTCTATCCGAGAAATGTGTCAGAAATTTGGACTTCCTGTGGATTATGAAAACTGGGATGTTGATAAGCTGTATCAGGCTTTGACTCACGATAAAAAAGCGCGTGGGAATACCATGAAATTAGTTTTGGTGCCAGAACTTGGTTCAGCCACCATTCACCCAGTTTCTCTCGAAGAAATGAAAGATTACCTAGTAAAATAAGGAGAATGTATGAGATATTTAACAGCAGGAGAATCACACGGTCCTCGTCTGACAGCAATTATTGAAGGAATCCCAGCAGGCCTTTCTTTGACTGCCGAGGATATCAATGAGGATCTCAAACGTCGCCAAGGTGGCTACGGCCGTGGTGGTCGCATGAAGATTGAGAGTGATCAGGTTGTCTTTACTTCTGGCGTTCGCCACGGGAAGACGACAGGGGCTCCCATTACCATGGATGTCATTAACAAAGACCACCAAAAATGGCTAGATATCATGTCTGCCGAGGATATTGAAGATAAACTTAAAAGTAAACGAAAAATCACACATCCTCGTCCAGGTCACGCAGACTTGGTTGGGGGCATCAAATACCGCTTTGATGATTTGCGAAATTCCCTAGAACGTTCATCTGCTCGTGAAACGACTATGCGAGTAGCAGTCGGGGCTGTGGCCAAGCGTTTATTGGCTGAGCTTGATATTGAAATTGCCAACCATGTTGTTGTCTTTGGTGGTAAGGAAATCGATGTTCCAGAAAACTTAACAGTCGCAGAGATTAAAAAACTAGCTGCCCAGTCAGAAGTTTCTATCGTCAACCAAGAACGTGAGCAGGAAATCAAGGACTATATTGATCAGATTAAACGTGATGGAGATACCATCGGTGGTGTTGTCGAAACAGTTGTCGGTGGCATTCCAGTTGGTCTGGGGTCCTATGTCCAATGGGATCGCAAACTAGATGCAAGATTAGCTCAAGCGGTTGTCTCCATCAATGCCTTTAAGGGTGTGGAGTTTGGACTAGGCTTTAAAGCAGGTTATCTCAAGGGTAGCCAAGTCATGGATGAAATCCTCTGGTCACAAGAAGATGGCTATACTCGTCGTACCAATAATCTTGGAGGTTTCGAAGGTGGTATGACCAATGGTCAACCGATTATTGTTCGTGGGGTTATGAAACCAATTCCAACTCTCTATAAACCATTGATGAGCGTTGATATTGAAACCCATGAACCTTATAAGGCAACGGTGGAGAGAAGTGATCCAACTGCTCTTCCAGCAGCAGGTGTCGTTATGGAAGCAGTCGTAGCAACAGTTTTGGCTCAGGAAATCCTTGAGAAATTCTCCTCTGATAATCTGGAAGAATTAAAAGAGACTGTTGCAAAACATCGGGAGTATACAAAGAATTATTAAGGAGTTCTTATGGCAAAAACCATCTATATTGCAGGACTAGGTTTGATTGGTGCTTCCATGGCACTGGGAATCAAGCGGGATCATCCTGATTATGAAATTTTAGGATACAATCGCAGTCAGGCATCTAGAGATATTGCCTTGGAGCGAGGAATGATTGATCGTGCGACGGATGATTTTGCCAGTTTTGCTCCACTTGCAGATGTCATCATTCTTACCTTGCCAATCAAGCAAACCATTGCTTTTTTACAAGAATTGGCAACTTTGGAACTAAAAGAAGGTGTCATTATTTCTGATGCTGGATCGACCAAGTCAGCAATCGTGGCTACAGCTGAGAACTGTTTTGCAGATAAGCCTGTTCGCTTTGTTGGAGCTCATCCTATGGCAGGTAGTCATAAGACAGGAGCGGCCTCTGCAGATGTTAATCTTTTTGAAAATGCCTACTATATCTTCACGCCTTCGAGCTTAACAACCCAGGATACGCTTGAAGAAATGAGGGACTTGCTGTCAGGTCTGCACGCTCGTTTCATTGAAATCGATGCTGAAGAGCATGACCGAGTGACTTCTCAGATTAGCCATTTTCCGCATATCTTAGCGTCTGGTCTCATGGAACAAACTGCAAGTTATGCTGAAGAGCACGCAATGGCGCGACGCTTTGCGGCCGGTGGATTTCGAGATATGACTCGGATTGCCGAAAGTGAGCCAGGTATGTGGACTTCTATCCTCTTATCTAATCGAGAGACCATCATTGAACGTATCGAAGATTTTAAGCGACGTTTAGACGAGGTTGGACAAGCTATTAGTAAGGGTGATGAAAACCAAATCTGGAACTTTTTCAATCAAGCGCGTGAGCAACGGCAGGCTATGGAAATCCATAAACGTGGTGGTGTAGATAGCTCATTTGACCTCTATGTAGACGTTCCCGATGAGGAAGATGTTATCTTGCGCATCTTGGAATTGCTACGAGGAACTTCCTTGGTCAATATCCATATTAACGAGGAAAACCGTGAAGATATTCACGGGATTCTGCAAATTTCCTTTAAGAATGCTCAGGATTTAAAACGTGCTGAGCAAGTAATTACAGAAAATACAAATTACACAGTCGTTATTAAATAAGGAGGACAATTATGTCAAATATTTATGATAGTGCAAACGAACTTAGTCGCGGACTACGCGAATTGCCAGAATACAAGGCGGTTAAAGAAGCTAGAGAGGCTATCCAAGCCGATGCAGAAGCTAGCAAGATTTTTGCGGATTATATTGCTTTTCAGCATGAAATCCAAGTCATGGCCCAAACTGGTCAAATGCCAGACGCTTCTTTCCAAGAAAAAATGGAATCTTTTGGCAAGTTGATTCAGGGCAACGCTCTCTTGTCAGCTTTCTTTGCCAAACAGCAACAACTTTCTATTTATCTATCTGATATTGAAAAAATCGTTTTTGAACCAATTTCAGAATTGCTAAAATAAAAAATTTATTTTGTTTATGATTTATCGTTATTTTCTCAATCGTATTTTTATTATCGGTAACTACTGTATAAGCTAGAATTATTAGCCTGGTCTGTTTAATAATGACTGAGAGAATGATTGTCTTTGCTAATAAAAAAATGTAAAACAAATTTGAAAGTTTCTAACTATAGAGCTGGGTTAATTGGAGCAGAGAAAGATGCAGAATTGTCCCTAAAATCAATTTAACTGATTAGTCTTGTGGGGGATCTCCTATGAAAAAGTTAATTTTACTCTTAATTATCCCTTTATTCTTTTTCATGCCACTAGTGGCGGCTAATATCGCTGTTCCAGATCGGCCTTTAAATGGTATTTACGATCCTAATGGTTATTTGACCACTAGTGTTGCAGAAACGTTAGAGAGTATGAATGCTGGAAGTGAAACCCAAGTAGGGATTTATATTGTAGATACCCTGGACGGTTCCAGTATCGAAGAGGTAGCCAATGAGGTTGCACGCAAATGGAAAATTGGGAAACAAGATTCCAACAGTGGAATTTTAATCGCTATTGCTATAAAGGATAGGAAGTTTCGTATTGAAACATCCAACGAAGCAGCAATTTGGCTTACTGACTCGAAGGCCAGTTCTTTACTAAATGATTCGAAGCCTTACATGAAAGAAGGGAAATATACTGATGCTCTTAACAGAATTCTAGTAGGGATCTCTAAAGCCGAATCTGGAAAAGCTGAAATCATAAACAAGAAAGAGAATAAGAATACTCAGCTTCCAAAAAGCTTAAAATACACAGCAATAATTATTGCAATCCTTAGGATATGCTTTAACTACATTCCGTTATTTATCTTGGTTTATGCACTTTTAGCAACTTGCTTCGATTACTTAAAAAGATGTCGCTTTTCTAAGTATGAGTATGAGGGAAAGGGGAAGCTGTATCCAGATTTTTCTAACTTTGTACCTAACGATACGTGGACTGAAGAACGTAAATCGGACTATAAAAAAAATAAGCGTTTAATTAGGTCTCAGTATAACTACACAGGATATAACAAACTATATCCAGACTCAAAAGGTTTTCTACCTAATGATACTTGGACTACATTACTGATAGAAGCATACTACGCAGAAGTTGAAAGAAAGCAACTAGATAGGCTGAACCGCTCTCAATACTCTTATAATGGGAAGGGAAAACTCTATCCAAACGATAAAGATTTTGTGAAGAATGCTTCTTGGACTTCCGAGCTCAAAAAAAGCTACTATGCTTCACAAAGGATACAGTCAAGTTCTTATGGTAGATTAGATTCTTCCACATCTAGATATGATACTGATAGTTCTAGTTCATCTTGGTCTTCTGATGATTGGGATGGCGGAGGATTTGATGGTGGTGGCTCTTCAGATAGCTGGTAAATTGAAAGTGAAAAAGAATTGTATTAAAAAGCTTCAGGTTGAAATAAATCAAAAAGGTAAAAGCGTATTGAAAAATATTATTAACTATCATAAAGTCAGGAATTTTTAAGAAATTTCTGACTTTTTATGATAAAATAAGAAAAAGTATTGTCAGTATGAGGTCTAGTATGAAGTTAAAAACAAACGTTAACCATTTGAATGGTAGCATTCGCGTACCAGGTGACAAATCCATCAGTCATCGCTCTATTATTTTTGGAAGCTTGGCTGAAGGTGAGACTAAAGTTTATGATATCTTGCGTGGTGAAGATGTCCTATCAACCATACAAGTATTTCGGGACCTCGGTGTAGAGATTGAGGACAAGGACGGTGTCGTTACTATTCAAGGTGTTGGGATGGGTGGATTAAAAGCCCCTCAGAAAGCCCTGGATATGGGGAATTCTGGGACCTCTATTCGCTTAATTTCAGGCGTCCTTGCTGGTGCAGACTTTGCAGTAGAGATGTTTGGAGATGATAGTCTTTCTAAACGCCCCATGGATCGTGTGACCCTTCCTTTGAAAAAAATGGGAGTTAGCATTTCTGGTAAGACAGAGCGAGACTTGCCACCTTTGCACTTAAAAGGTACAAAAAATTTAACACCTATTCATTATGAATTGCCGATTGCCTCTGCTCAAGTAAAGTCAGCCTTGATTTTCGCGGCTTTGCAGGCTCAGGGTCAGTCTGTCATCATTGAGAAGGAGTGCACTCGTAATCATACAGAAGATATGCTGCGTCAATTTGGTGGAGACTTGAGTGTTGATGGTAAGAAAATCACAGTTCAGGGGCCACAGAAACTAAGCGGGCAAACAGTTGTCGTTCCAGGAGATATTTCTAGTGCAGCCTTTTGGTTGGTGGCAGGTTTGATTGTTCCTAATTCTCGAGTGGTACTTAAGAATGTCGGTATTAACGAAACACGTACAGGTATTATCGATGTTATCCGTGCTATGGGTGGCAAATTAGAGATTACTGATATTGATCCAATTGCTAAGTCTGCAACCTTGACTGTTGAAACTTCAGATTTGAAGGGAACAGAGATTGGTGGAGCCTTGATTCCACGTTTAATTGATGAATTACCAATTATCGCTCTCCTAGCTACCCAAGCTCAAGGTCAAACAGTTATCAAAGATGCGGAAGAACTCAAGGTTAAAGAAACTGACCGTATTCAAGTTGTCGCAGATGCTTTAAATAGCATGGGAGCAGCTATTACTCCTACAGCAGACGGAATGATTATCGAAGGAAAATCTACCCTCCATGGTGCCAGAGTCAATACCTTTGGGGACCACCGTATCGGCATGATGACAGCCATTGCAGCGCTTTTAGTGGCAGATGGAGAGGTCGAATTGGATCGTGCAGAAGCCATTAATACTAGCTACCCAAGCTTCTTTGATGATTTGGAGACTTTGATTCATGGCTAAGGTTTTACTAGGTTTTATGGGTGCAGGAAAATCTACTATTGCTAGAGGATTAGATCCTGACTTTGTAGACATGGATGCCTTGCTAGAAGACCGACTGGGGATGCCAATTGCTCGTTTCTTTGAAGAAAAAGGAGAAGCAGCCTTCCGTCAGATAGAAGAAGAAGTTTTGGCTGACCTACTAAAAACGGACCAAGTCGTGTCTACTGGTGGTGGAGTGGTCATTTCTCAGAAAAATCGTGACTTACTCAAGCAAAATCCAGAGAATATCTACCTAAAAGCAGATTTTGAGACCCTTTACCAGCGAATTTCAGATGATAAGGACAATCAACGCCCGCTATTTCTAAACAATAGCAAGGAAGATTTGGCAGGGATTTTTAATGAAAGACAGGCTTGGTATGAGGAAGTGGCTAGTAAAGTTATCGATGTGTCCAAGCTAAGCCCAGAGGAAATTATAGAGGAATTGACATGAAAATTGCCTATCTAGGTCCCAAAGGATCTTTTTCGCACCATGTTGTGCAGACGGCTTTTCCTCATGAGGAACTGGAGCCATTTTCAAATATTACAGACGTTATTAAGGCCTATGAACAGGGATTGGTAGACTATTCAGTAGTGCCAGTTGAAAATTCCATTGAAGGTAGTGTTCATGAGACACTAGACTATCTTTTCCATCAGGCTCGCATTCAAGCTGTGGCAGAGATTGTTCAGCCAATCCACCAACAATTGATGGCAGTGCCAGGGCAATCTAAAATTGAGAAAATCTTTTCTCACCCACAAGCATTGGCACAAGGGAAGAAATTTATTGACGAGCATTATCCAGATGCGCAACTAGAAGTCACTGCCAGTACAGCCTACGCTGCGCGCTATGTTTCTGAGCATCCTGATCAACCATTTGCGGCGATTGCCCCAAGAAGTTCTGCAGAGGAATATGGGCTAGAACTGATCGCTCAAGATATTCAAGAAATGGAAGCCAATTTTACTCGTTTTTGGGTTTTGGGACCTAAATTACCACAAATCCCCTTGAGTCCAGGTTCTGAAAAGATGAGTCTAGCTTTGACCTTGCCAGATAATCTTCCAGGTGCATTATACAAGGCACTTTCTACCTTTGCATGGCGTGGGATTGACTTGACTAAAATTGAGAGTCGTCCCCTAAAAACAGCCTTGGGCGAATACTTTTTTATCATTGATGTGGACTATGCTGATAAAGAATTGGTCCATTTTGCTCAAAAAGAATTAGAAACGATTGGGATCCACTATAAAGTACTAGGAGCTTACCCTATCTATACCATACAGGATAAAGGGAAGGAGAAGGAATGACTAGAGAGAATCCTTTGACACATCATGAAGAACTGAGATATGACTATCTTTTGAAAAATATTTATTATTTGAATGAGAAAGAAAAGAGAGAATTTGCCTTTTTACAAGCCAAGTTAGAAGGTAAAAAAGGTACAGAGGAAGTTTTCAATCCAGAAGCCAAAGAACAACTTCTTTCAGACTCTGATATCGACCTGCCAACCTATGCTAATCGTAGTCGTTCTAGTCGCCGTAGTAGTGGAGATCAACTGGAAACGAAGATTCCAAAAGCTAAGAAGCAAAAGAAAAAAAGAGGTTTTCGTTTTAAACGCTTATTTGCTTGGTTAGGGATGATATTGCTTTGTGTAGCAGTAGGAATGATCGTCATGTTCTTAAAAGGCTTCCAATCGGCGAACCCTAATAGTTCAAATGGGCCCAAAGATGCCAAAGCTGCTCAGGTTGAAGTTTTCAATGGACAAGATACGCGTGATGGGGTTAATATTCTTATTTTGGGAACAGATGGACGGATTGGACAAGATAGTTCCGAAACGCGGACAGACTCAGTCATGGTTCTAAACGTAAGTGGTAAGGATAAAAAAATCAAGCTCGTTAGCTTTATGCGTGACAATTTAGTTTACATTGATGGTTATAGTCAGGTTATCGATGGTCAGAAACAAGCTGACCACAAATTAAACTTAGCCTACGAATTAGGGGAACAAGAAGGTAAACAAGGAGCCGAAATGGTTCGTAAGGTCCTCAAGGATAATTTTGATTTAGACATCAAATATTATGCCCTTGTCGATTTCCAAGCCTTTGCGACAGCCATTGATACGCTTTTCCCTGATGGTGTGACTATTGATGCTCAGTTTTCAACTCTAAATGGGGTTCCAGTTACAGAAGCGACTGTAGGAGATGACTTGCACGCAACGGAAACTGAGTCACCGACTCAAACCATTCGAGCTGGAAAACAACAGATGAATGGTTCGACTCTTTTGAACTATGCACGTTTCCGTGATGATGATGAAGGGGATTATGGCCGTACTCGTAGACAACAGCAGGTCATGACAGCGGTCTTGCAGCAGATTAAGGATCCTACAAAACTTTTCACCGGCTCAGAAGCACTCGGGAAAGTTTTCGCCATGACCTCAACAAACCTACCTTATACCTTCTTATTGACCAATGGCCTATCTGTTCTTGAAGGAGCTCAAAATGGGATTGAAAAACTGACAGTCCCAGAACTTGGAGACTGGGTAGATGACTTTGATGTATACGGCGGTCAATCCCTTCGAGTGGACCAAAAAGCTTACCAAAATAAATTGGCCAAAATGGGACTTAGATAACATGTAAAATGAATCAGAGCTTGAGATACCTATCTAAACAGGTATCTCAAGCTTTGATTTTTCGCATGGTCAAATGGGTTTATAAACTATTTTTGTGGTATAATAGAATGATGTATTCTATAGAAGAGGAAGAGAATGAGATGAGTGATTTAAAGGCAATTCAAGCTCGTAGCCTAGAGATGGCTGAATATTTTGTCGCCTTTTGTAAAGAACACGATTTACTCTGTTATTTGTGTGGTGGAGGAGCTATTGGAGCTCTACGAAATAAAGGTTTTATCCCTTGGGATGATGATTTAGACTTCTTTATGCCACGCAAGGATTATGAAAAATTAGCAGAGCTATGGCCTCGTTATGCGGACGAGCGTTACTACCTATCAAAAAGTGATAAAGACTTTGTAGACCGCAACCTCTTTATCACTATTCGAGATAAGGAAACAACTTGCATTAAGCCTTACCAACAAGATTTGGACCTCCCCCATGGCTTGGCCTTGGATGTTCTTCCCTTGGATTACTATCCTAAAAATCCAGAAGAACGTAAGAAACAAGTACGTTGGGCTTTGATTTATTCTCTCTTTTGTGCGCAAACCATTCCAGAAAAACACGGAGCTCTCATGAAATGGGGGAGCACGATTCTATTAGGATTAACTCCTAAACCCCTTCGTTATCGTATCTGGAAAAAGGCTGAAAAAGAAATGACCAAGTATGGACCAGCAGACAGTGATGGGATTACAGAATTATGCTCAGGTCCAGGTTACATGAAGAAGAAATACCCAATTCAAGCCTTTGAAGACAACATTTTCTTACCTTTTGAAGGAACAGAAATGCCTATTCCAGTTGGTTATGATGCCTATCTCAGCACAGCTTTTGGTGACTACATGACACCACCACCAGCTGACAAGCAAGTGCCGCACCACGATGCCCTTATAGCAGATATGGATAAGAGTTACACTGAATATAAGGGAGAATATGGAGCATGATGGAAGAAAAAATTAGTGTTATTGTTCCTGTCTATAATGTAGAAGCTTATTTGGAACGATGTGTAGAGTCTATTTTAAAACAGACCTATAGTAATCTTGAGATACTGCTTGTCAATGACGGTTCGACTGATAAGAGTGGTGAACTATGTGATCAACTTGCGCTGAGAGATCAACGAATTCGGGTTATTCATAAGGAAAATGGTGGTTTGTCTGATGCTCGAAATAGAGGAATTGATGAAGCAAGTTCAGATTTAATTGGCTTTATTGATAGCGATGATTATATTGACGAAGATATGTACGAGACTCTCTACCGTCATTTAAGAGAGGCCAATGCAGATTTATCAATGTGTGGTCACTACGATGTCTTTCATCAGATTCCTGAAAAACAAGTTTCAGAGATTAAAACTTGGGAACTTTCTTCAGAAGAAGCCATAAAAATGGTCATGGAAGCAAAGATTTTGTCTGTGACTGCTGTTAATAAATTATATAAAAAAGAACTCTTTAGTCATCTAAAATTTGAAGTTGGAAAAATTGCTGAAGATGCTTTTATTATGATTCGCTTATTGGATCAGTGCCAGAAGGTTGTTGCGACTAATGAGAAAAAGTATTATTATGTCCATCGTGAAAACAGTATTACTACACAAAAATTCTCATTAAAATTCTTAAATGTGATTGAGGCTTATGAGCAAAATGCGAATATAATAAGAGAGCACTATCCCGCAATCGCTGATGTTGCAACGATGCGTTTAAATTGGGCCTATTTCTATGTCTTGGATAGATTGTTGATTGATTCTGATTTTAAAGATAAAGTACTAGAAGATAAATTGATACACTATCTAAAACAGAATAGAGTGAATATTTTAAGAGATGCTAGATTTACCAATGCTAGAAAAATAAGTTTCCTAGCTCTACTATTCAGCAGAAAGCTCTACACACAAATTTTACTTGGTCAACATAACCGTTAGGAGAGAAAATGATTTCTATTATTGAGAAAAACTATTTTAAAATTAATCTGCTATTTTTATCAGTCATATCTTTTTATTGTATGGCGGGACTCATTGTTCCCCTTCAATTCATCTCTGCAAATAAATTTGTTACCCTAGGCATGACTCTTATGGGAGTTTTACTAGGTTTATATAATTTCTTTGTAAAAAAAGCTTATTTATTTGTGAGAAAAATTGAGTACTTAATCCTCTTTTTTGCCATGAATATTATCACAAGTTTACTGGTGATTAAGTATGGCTTTTCAACGAATATTAAGAACTTAGTAGTATTCTTTATCTATTTCTTTGCTATCTACCCAATCTTTCAAAACTTTAGTAAAGAAAAATCTCGACTTTTGTTTAACTTATTCTTCTCAGTGATTACGGTTACCAATACTATCGGAGTTTTTATTTCTCTTGTTCAATTCTTTATGTTGATTGGTTACAGAGTTTTCGACTATAAAGGTTTGTTGATTCGTCAAGGATTTGTTGAATCCCGTTTATTTGGTATTTTAGCAAGTCCTAACTATTTATCGATTATCTCCTTAATTATCATTATTTATTTATGGGTGAGACTTTCTACTTTAAACAAAATTGTTAAAACTCTAGCTATTTCATCCATTCTTCTTAATTTCGCTTATATCGTTTTATCTGGTTCAAGAACGACCTACATCTGTTTGGTTGTGGCCGCTTTTCTATATTCTTTGGTGAAATTTGAATTCCGTAACAAGCTAAAATCTTTTGTCGCTGTATTGTTAACAGTTGGACTAGTATTTTTATCCTATAATGGTGTCAAATATAGCAGTGATTTATACTTGAGAGCTCACTCAGCTGAAATTCAACGAAATAAGGAAAAAGGTGCAAACAATAATTTGACTTTGGAGCGAACTGATACTAGCGAAGAAAATATTTCAAATAACCGCTTTGCTATTTGGCAATCAACAGCTTCGTTCATTCCAAAGAGACCATTATTTGGTTACTCAGCAGGTAATTGGTATGAGTTAGGGAAAATTTATGATGCAAGTGCATATATCATTAAACAACATTACTTAACTCACAATGGATACCTAGAGTTATTATTCTATAACGGAATCTTTGGTATCGTGCCGATCGCTATTTTCATGCTCTCATTTATCTTTGCAAGTCTTAGAAAATTCAAAAAAGACAAAGAGGAAGATAGAATTGATCATGAGCTTGTTTCAGGATTACTGATGACCGTCGTTATCTTGATTTCTAACTTATTCTTGAGTTCAACCTTCTATGGTATCTCATTATTAGGTTGTATTCTGTTTATAATCTCAGGCTATTATTTCTCTGTTATTTCTAAAAAGAGAGATGGATACAGAAAACTATCTGAAGAAGAGATTAAAGAAGTAGAATTAGGGGTAATGGATTATATCCACAATCTCTGTGAAAGAGAGAATATTAGTTATTCTTTGGCTTATGGAACTCTATTAGGATCCGTTAGACATAAGGGCTACATCCCTTGGGATGATGATGTTGATATCTCATTGAAACGTGATGAGTATGACAAGTTATATCAAGCAGTTCTACGGGACAATGACCCTATCTACAAAGTAGTATCTTGGGAAAATGATGCTCGCTATCCTTATCCATTTTATCGAGTATATGATGCTCGTACCGTTTATGAGAATAACTATATTGAAAATGATATCGATTTAGGAATTTGCGTGGATGTTTTCCCATTTGATTATTATGCTGATGTCAATAAAGAGATGGTTAAACTAGATACCTATCGTAGACTTTCTGTTTATACTCTCTATGGTATTCATAGTAAAAATGCTGGATTTAAGAATCTTGTCAGATATCTATTAGTACTTGTTTTCCGTTTAACAAGAGTTAAAACTTGGAATAAAAAAATGAACATTCTCTCAATGCAGGCTAATGATAATGATTCTATTGATTATTTGATGGAAAATAAGAGAACTTCTACAAAATTTGAGAAGACGCTGCTTGATAAAGTAATGGACAGCCCATTCGAAGATAGAATTTATAAAATTCCAGAAGCTTCTCACCAGATCTTATCAGCTATCTACGGTGATGATTTTATGGAAATTCCACCAGTTGAAAAACGAGTGAAACATGATGATTTTGTCGCTTATATAAAAGAGGTGTAAGACGTGTTACAATGGTTAAAAAGAAGTTTGGCAAGTCTTTTAGGGGACAAGAAAGACCTCATCAAGAACTTACCAATCATTAAAAGTCTCAATGACAAAGCGAACGTTGAATTGGACTCCAAAAGAAGTGAGTTGTTAAAAGACAACTTTGAAGAGATTCTTCAAACGATTTATAGTTCTCCTTTAAAAGATTATGATATTTGGTTGGATTTTGGGACTCTATTAGGCTTTTTTAGAGAAAATGATTTTATTAGCCATGACCTGGATATGGACTTTGGCATCATTATTCCAGATTATCAACGCTTTGTAGAGGATGAACAATATCTCTTGGAAAGAGGTTTCTCAAGAACTAAAGAATTTTACTATAATGAGCAATTGGTAGAACTTTCTTATAGTTTTAAAGGATTGAATGTCGATCTTATTGTTTATGATAAAAAAGAGGAAACAATCTCCTCTGATACGATTTTCTTTATGATTAATGCTTTGGGAGTACCGACTCGCCACGAGGTCTATCATTATGAATTACCATTCAGTCAATTGCAAGTCGCTAACTTTAAGGGAGTAGATGTGAAAATTCCAGAGAATACTAGAGAATATATCAGTCACTTGTATGGACTTGATTTTGAAACTCCGAATACCAACTATAACTGGAAAGAAAATCCAATCTATAAACAAGGTGATGCTAACTTTGCTCGAGTTGTTTTAAAGAAATAAGCTAAGTACACTTACAAATGAATCAAAAAGTCTATTTGTGAATGTCTAGTGAAAAGTTTAAAAGAAAGAAGTGATAGATTTGAAAAATTTAAAGAAGACAATCTTATTTAGTATTATACTTTTGTCAGTTACTGCCAGTCACTTGCAAGCAGTAAAGGCAGACACTATCTCAGCAGGTTCTGGGAATCGTATTCACTTTATCAATACCAAGGGAGCTTCAGGAAGTGATGCCATTCTATTGGAAAGTAATGGACATTATGCCCTAATCGACATGGGAGAAGATTATGATTTTCCAGATGGAACGGATCCGCGTTATCCAAGCCGAGTTGGTATTACAAGGCAAAATGAGCTTGTTTTGGAAGATAGACTATTTCGTCATTTAAATCGACTTGGTATCCAAAAATTCGATTTTATTTTAGGAACGCACGTCCATAGTGATCATATCGGTGGCGCGGATGAAATTCTAAAACGTTATCCAGTCGGAAAACTTTATTTAAAAAAATATACTGATGAGAGAATTACCAGTAAATGGCGTTTGTGGGATAACCTTTTTAATTATGATAATGCACTCAATGTTGCTCGTGAAAAAGGAGTAACGATTGTTCAAGATATTAAGGAAGAAGATATATCTTGGTGGTGACTTAGATAATGCTGAAGGTGCTGAGGATAGATTAGGCCCAGAAATTGGCAAAGTAGACATGATGAAATGGAATCATCATTATGATGCTCAAATTTCAAATACCATTCCTTTTTTAGATTCTCTTTCACCTAGTATGGTTGTCCATACGTCTTCTTATGACGCAAATCTGGCTTCAACAAGAGATTATCTAAAAAAGAAGAATATTCAGGTTGTTCATGCTTCTAGTCTAACTAAGGATGCGACGGTATTTAATATTGCTGATTCTGGTTTTACAAATGTTTCTGATTCTTTCCCAGATATTCCTACAGTATCTGAAGAATGGTATCAAGAAGATGGTTACTGGAAATATCGTCTATCAGATAATGAAATGGCCATTGGATGGAGAAAGATAGATAATATCTATTATTTCTTTAATGGAAAAGGTCAGATGCAGGCAAGCAAATGGATTCATTTAAATGATAGTAGAGAAAAGCTGGAAGGCAACTGGTATTATCTAAATAGTAGTGGGAAGATGCAGTATGAGGGCTGGTTCAAGCAAGATGGTTCTTGGTATTATATCAGCTCTACAGGGGCTAGACTCTATAATGAACTAGCTGAAATAGGCGGTAAAAAGTACCTATTTGATAAAGATGGTAAAATGCTTACTGGCTCACAAGTTTTTAATGGCAAGAAAATGTTCTTTGCAAGTAGCGGAGCTTTAGAGACAGATGAGACAGGTTCTGGTTGGCAAAAGATTGAATCAAACTGGTACTACTTTGATGAAGAAGGAAAACAAATAGTTGGTAAAAAAGAAATCAATGGAGTAACCTACTACTTTGATGATAAGGGAGTTATGCAAACAGGTTGGGTCTCGATTGAAGGGCATTGGAACTATTTTGCAAGTTCCGGAGCGATGAAAACAGGTTGGATCAAGGATAAAGATACTTGGTATTACTTGGATAAAGAAGGTGTTATGCTAACTGGCCTACAAGAGATTGAAGGAACTCGTTATTATCTAAATGCAAGTGGAGCCATGCAAACAGGTTGGAAGTGGTTCGATAATCATTATAGCTACTTCACAAGCAGTGGAGCAATGAAGACAGGTTGGCTCAAAGATAAGGGTCTTTGGTACTATCTAGATAAAGAAGGTATCATGCAAACTGGCCTACAAGAAATTGAAGGTGCTCGCTATTATCTAAATGCAAGTGGGGCTATGCAAACAGGTTGGAAATGGTTTGATAATCATTATAGTTACTTCACAAGTAGTGGAGCAATGAAGACAGGCTGGCTCAAAGAAAACTATCTTTGGTATTATCTAGATAAAGAAGGTATCATGCTAACAGGTCTTCAAGAAATTGATGACACTCGCTATTACCTCAATGCAAGTGGAGCTATGCAAACTGGTTGGAAATGGCTTGATAATCATTACTACTACTTTGCAACTAGCGGAGCTATGAAGACAGGCTGGTTCAAAGATAAGGCCACATGGTACTATCTAGACAAGGAAGGCATCATGCTAACAGGTATTCAAGAGATTGATGGCTCTCGTTATTATCTCAATACTAGTGGCGCAATGGAGACTGGTTGGAAACAGTTGAATGGCAACTGGTACTATTTCCAAGCAGATGGTTCACTTCTAAGAAATGGAACAACACCTGATGGCTACAAGGTCAATCAAGATGGTATTTGGAGTTTGAAACCTGATAAAGAAGCCCAAGGAAGTTCAGAAGAGCCTAAGAAGGATTATGATAAGCCAGTAGATAAGGAAGAAAAATCAGCAGAAGCGATTGAAAAAGAGGAAGCTGAGGAAATAAAATCGACTTTGAAGGCAGATAAAGAATAAGTGCTTTTTACCTCTTACTAAGTCTTCGAGAAACTCCCTTTGTGTTGGTATTTCACTCACTACCTAGCTTTCTCATGAAATAGTATTTATATACATCTCAAAGAATCGATCAATGTTTTTAGAAGATAATTAAAACACCTATAAGGCTTAGCCTTATAGGTGTTTTGTTAACTTCTTTTGATTTTAGCACGAACTAGATCAAGTGCATAGTGGAGGGTTTTATCTTTTATTACAAAGAGAGTTAAGGCATAATAGATAGCACATCCGGCGATTGTAGATGCCACCATGCTGAGCATAGCCATATTCACTGTGTATGAATGAACTTGGAAGAGGATTTTAAAGGTATAGTAAATTGGGATAAAGCCAAGTGACACAATTGTGTAACGGGCTAATGTTCCGAAAATTTCTTTTAAATCCAAGAGTTTATGCTTCAGAATAAACCGTACTTCAAGTAGAACGACGATTGCCTCGGCAATAATCGTTGTTCCGATGTAGTATGCAGGAGTAAAGATGTTGTTGAAAAGGAGTAGAGAGTTTAGAACTACATTGACTCCACCGCCGATAAAGTAAAAGGCTGTTAATCGGTTTTCGTGGTCATTGATAAAGATGATTTGCTTTCCAAGGATTAATTCGATAGCCCAGATAATGGTTCGAAAGGCAAAGACGCTTGTTACAATTCCTGCTTCTATGTATTTCTCAGAAGAATAGATAACAGTAGCATAGGTTCCTAAAACCATAATTCCGATACTAGTCGGAATCATAAGGAAGAAAAAGAGAGCTGCTCCTTGATTGACCAAATACTTATAAGAATTAAAATCTTTTTTTCCTAAATAGTAGCCAAGTCGAGGAATGCTGACATTAATGGCTCCACTGAGGACACTAGCAATCAGCATGACGATACTTGAGGCAATGGTGTAGTAGGAGATGAAATTTTCATCAGGACCCTTAGTAATGAACATACGGTCTAGCAAGGTATAGAGCATATTAGCATTTGCTAGGAGTAGCATGGTCATAAGAGGCTTAGAAGCTTTGAGAAGTTCGATGACTTGGATCTTAACAAAGGAAACCTCTCGTTTAATCCATAGAAAGCTAAGTAGATAGTTGATAATGGTTGTCGCACTCATGATTGTAGCATAAGGAACAATATCATCAGGTGTCTTAACGAAGGCGAAGATAGCAACCAACATTCCAATACGAATAACTAGTGTTTTATAAAGGATAAAAGAATAATTCTCATAGGCTTCATTCATCCATTCGATATTCAAAAATTGGAAGAGAGCTTGGATTCCAAGGATATAGTAAAGGATTTTTAGATTGACAATACTAGTATCAAAATAAATAAAGAGGAAATAAATAGCAGTTGTTACAACTGAAGTAATTACTGAGATATAGAACAACTTAGAAAAGACATAATTAATCTTATTTTTGTCATCCTTTACTTTACTGATGGCTCGAATTCCATAATTGTAGATTCCAAAAGCAGCTAGCGGAATAACAAAACTTGCCCAGGTGTTAGCTGTATTAAAGTAACCATAATTTGATTTACTAAGAATTCGCGTTAGATAGGGATTAGTAATCAGGGGGAACACGATGTTTAAAATATTGACCAGCAAGCTAGCCAGAGCGTTGATTTTTATATTTTTCATGAAACTTTCTTTCTTACATTCTAAAATAGATACTAGTATTATATCACATTGCTACGTCATCCTTTTGATAAAATCTTTAAAATAAGATTTGCATAGATAGACTGCTAGCGTATGTTTACTAGAGTTAGGTTGGAAATAAGATAATGGTACAATTTAAAAACAACCATAACTTTAGAAAATCTATTTAAATTAGCTACAGAAAATATAAATTCTCATGTTTTACATGAGAGAGGAGCTCATAAAAAACACTGAACAAGTCATATTATGGAGAGAATCAAATTGCTTCTTTCTGCTTTTGAAGTTTTTACAGTTTTGAAATACAAAAGAATTTTGCTTGAAAATATTGATTAGCTTTGGGATGTTTTTTGATTCTTTACCCCCTAATTTGTTGAAAACATTTTCTTAGTCTTCAAATCGAAATATTTTGATAAGAAATTTTAAAAAACACCGATTAGATAAATAAGAAAAATTATGGTATAATAAAACGATACAAAAAAGGAGTATATATGGACATTTCAGAAATCCGTCAAAAAATTGACGCCAATCGTGAAAAATTAGCTTCTTTTAGGGGGTCTCTTTGACCTCGAAGGGTTAGAAGAAGAAATTGCCATTTTGGAAAACAAAATGACAGAACCTGATTTTTGGAACGATAATATTGCGGCCCAAAAAACGTCGCAAGAATTAAATGAATTAAAAAATACCTACAATACCTTCCATACCATGGAAGAGTTGCAGGATGAGGTTGCAATCTTACTAGACTTTTTAGCAGAGGATGAGTCTGTTAAGGATGAGTTGGTGGAGAAGCTAGCTGAGCTAGATCAGATGATGACCAGCTACGAGATGACCTTGCTCTTATCAGAGCCTTATGATCATAATAATGCTATTTTAGAGATTCACCCAGGATCTGGTGGAACAGAAGCCCAAGACTGGGGCGATATGCTCCTTCGTATGTACACTCGTTATGGTAACGCTAAAGGCTTTAAGGTTGAAGTCTTGGACTATCAAGCTGGTGATGAAGCAGGAATTAAGTCGGTGACCTTGTCTTTTGAAGGGCCAAATGCTTATGGACTTCTCAAGTCAGAAATGGGAGTTCACCGTTTGGTACGTATCTCACCATTTGACTCAGCTAAGCGTCGTCACACCTCGTTTACTTCTGTAGAAGTTATGCCAGAGTTGGATGATACTATTGAAGTTGACATCCGAGAAGATGATATCAAGATGGATACTTTCCGCTCAGGTGGAGCAGGTGGACAAAACGTCAACAAGGTTTCAACAGGTGTCCGTTTGACCCACATTCCGACAGGGATTGTCGTAGCATCAACTGTTGACCGTACCCAGTACGGTAACCGTGACCGTGCAATGAAGATGCTTCAGGCGAAACTCTATCAGATGGAGCAGGAAAAGAAAGCTGCTGAGGTTGACTCACTTAAGGGAGAGAAAAAAGAAATCACATGGGGAAGCCAAATCCGCTCCTATGTATTTACCCCTTATACCATGGTCAAAGACCATCGTACTAGCTTTGAAGTTGCCCAAGTGGACAAGGTCATGGATGGTGACCTAGATGGTTTCATCGATGCCTACCTCAAATGGCGCATTAGTTAATAGAAAGGAAGTCACATGTCAATCATTGAAATGAGAGATGTTGTCAAAAAGTATGACAACGGGACAACTGCCCTACGTGGCGTTACTGTAAGTATTGATGCAGGAGAGTTTGCATATATCGTAGGACCTTCTGGTGCAGGGAAATCAACCTTTATTCGTTCCTTGTATCGTGAGGTAAAAATCGACAAAGGAAGCTTGCAAGTCGCAGGTTTCAACCTAGTAAAGATTAAAAAGAAAGATATTCCGCTTTTGCGTAGAAACGTCGGCGTAGTCTTTCAGGACTACAAACTTTTGCCAAAGAAAACTGTTTATGAGAACATTGCCTACGCAATGGAAGTAGTTGGTGAAAGCCGTCGCAACATCAAAAAACGTGTTATGGAAGTCTTGGATCTTGTTGGTTTGAAACACAAGGTTCGTTCCTTCCCAAATGAACTTTCGGGTGGGGAGCAACAGCGTATTGCCATTGCCCGTGCCATCGTCAACAATCCAAAAGTTTTGATTGCCGACGAACCAACAGGGAACTTGGACCCAGATAATTCATGGGAAATCATGAACCTCTTGGAACGAATTAATCTTCAAGGCACGACAGTTTTGATGGCGACCCACAACAGCCAAATCGTAAATACCCTACGCCACCGCGTTATCGCCATTGAAAATGGTCGCGTGGTTCGTGACGAAGCGAAAGGAGAGTACGGATACGATGATTAGTAGATTTTTCCGCCATCTATTGGAAGCTTTAAAAAGTTTAAAGCGTAATGGATGGATGACTATTGCTGCTGTCAGTTCAGTAATGATCACTTTAACCTTGGTTGCTGTTTTTGCCTCAGTTATCTTTAATACTGCAAAATTGGCCACTGATATTGAAAATAATGTCCGTGTAATGGTCTATATCCGTAAGGACGTTGAAGACAATAGTGAAACCATTGTAAAAGAAGGACAGACCGTTACCAATAATGACTATCACAAGGTCTATGATGCCCTTAAAGCCATGCCAGCTGTCAAGAATGTTACTTTCTCAAGCAAGGAAGAACAGTATGACAAGCTGACTGAAACCATGGGGGAAGAATGGAAGGTCTTTGAAGGAGATGCCAATCCCCTTCATGATGCCTATATTGTAGATACCAATACACCTAGTGATGTAAAGACTGTAGCTGCTGAAGCTAAAAAGATTGAGGGTGTCTCTGAAGTTCAAGACGGTGGTGCCAACACAGAACGTCTCTTTAACCTAGCATCATTCATTCGTGTTTGGGGCTTGGTCATTGCAGGTCTCTTGATTTTCATTGCAGTATTCTTGATTTCAAATACCATTCGTATCACCATTATTTCTCGTAGCCGTGAAATCCAAATCATGCGTTTGGTAGGAGCGAAAAACAGCTATATCCGTGGACCTTTCTTACTAGAAGGTGCCTTTATCGGACTATTAGGAGCTGCTTTACCTTCAGCCTTGGTTTACTTTGTCTATAATAGAGTTTTCCAATCTGTTAACCCATCCTTGGTCGGACAGAATTTATCTCTGATTACACCAGATACCTTTATTCCTTTGATGATTGGTCTCTTGTTTGTAATTGGGATCTGTATCGGATCACTTGGTTCAGGAATCTCTATGCGTCGATTCTTGAAAATCTAAGTAAGATAGTTTACTAAAATCTATAAAAGTAGGATACCATCGAGGCTTCTCCGAGTCTGATGGTCCTACTTTTTATGTTGAACTTAGAAAGCAGTTGCTTGCCAATTTTTGGGAAACAGTGTATGATAGGAAAGGACCTTTTTGCTAAAAGAGTAATAGGGACTAGATGAAAGATATCTTTTATCTCTACAGTAATATCTAGCTCTTTTGACTTAACATAAATAATGAATGAGGATAAAATGAAACAATTTTTGGAAAAAGTGAGTATACTTTCCCTGTCGTTAGTATTGATCACATCATTTTCAATATCAAGTGCCCTACCAGCCATGTTTGACTATTATCAGGGCCACTCGACAGGTCAGGTCGAGCTCTTGGTCAGCCTTCCATCCTTTGGGATTATGGCCATGCTCCTCTTAAATGGAGTTTTAGAACGGATTTTTCCTGAACGTCTCCAGTTGACTTTGGGACTTTTGATTTTATCAATCAGTGGAACAGCTCCCTTCTGGTATCAGGGATACTACTTTGTCTTTGCCACTCGTCTTCTCTTTGGGATTGGAGTGGGGATGCTAAATGCTAAGGCTATCTCTATCATCAGTGAACGATACCATGGTAAGACTCGTATCCAGATGCTTGGTTTTCGTGGGTCAGCTGAGGTGGTGGGAGCCTCTATCTTGACTCTGGCAGTTGGTCAACTCTTGACCTTTGGATGGACTGCAACCTTCTTAGCCTATGTAGCAGGTTTAGTGGTTCTTGTACTCTTTCTTCTCTTTGTCCCTTATAACAAAGAAGAAGTTCATGAGTCTAAGCAAAAGACAGAAGAAGTAGCGAAACTAACTCGCTCCATGAAACAGTTGATTTTCTTTCTAGCTATCGGTGCTGCAGTCATTGTATGTACCAATACAGCTATTACCTTCCGTATTCCTAGTCTCATGATTGAGGCAGGCTTTGGAGATGCTCAATTGTCTAGTCTGGTACTCAGTGCCATGCAGTTGATTGGGATTCTGGCGGGAATTAGCTTTTCTTTCCTCATCTCTGCCTTTAAGGAAAAATTGTTATTGGTTGCGGGTGTAACCTTTGGTATTGGGCAAATCATCATTGCTCTTTCCCCTTCTATCTGGGTTGTCGTTGCAGGTTCTGTCTTAGGAGGATTTGCCTATAGCATTGCTCTGACGACAGTCTTTCAATTGATATCTGAGAGAATCCCTGCAAAACTCCTCAACAAAGCAACTTCCTATGCTGTTTTGGGATGTAGTTTTGGTGCCTCCTTAACACCCTTTGTTCTTTCAGGAATTGGCTTAGTAACAACGAATGGTCGAATGACTTTTATTATTCTAGGAGCATGGATGATTGTCACATCAGTCCTTGTTTCTCTCCTATTGAAAAAAGAAGCTTAACAAAAAGAGGTTGAGAAAAAATCTTTACAATCAGAAAAACGCATACTATCAGGTGTTGAAAAGCCTTGATACTATGCGTTTTATTTTTTCATTTTCTGATAATACTCTTCGAAAATCAAATTCAAACTGCGTCAACGTCGCCTTGCCGTACTCAAGTACAGCCTGCGGCTAGTTTCCTAGTTTGCTCTTTGATTTTCATTAAGTATAAAATTGAGTTTTTGATCAACTTTTTTTAGTGATCAGGCGAACATTTGCCAAAAGTAATCAATGATATAGGTCAAGCCGTATGTGTAAACGACCAGGGTAAAGGGCTTTGTAAGGATGATAATGGTCATGTAACGTTTGAAGCTCATCTTGGTCAAAGCAGCCAACATACAGAGAAAGTCCGCTGGACTAACCGGCCAAATCATCATAAAGATAAAGAATCGATCAAAGCGATTACCCTTGTCTAACCAACCGATGTACTTATCATAGGTACGCTTGCTGACGACAGACTGAACGAAGGGTGCTCCGTAGAGGCGAACCAGGTAAAAGATAATGGCGCAACCAATAACAATACCAATATAGTTGTAGATAGTGCCTATGATATGCCCGTAGATAAAGACACCTGCCACAGAGGTCAGAGCACCAGGAATGATAGGAACAACCGTCTGCAATATCTGTAAAAAGATAAAGAGTGGTGGCCCCCAGATACCGGCCTGTTGGATAAAGGCAGATAGGGTTTCCTTGGAATGCAAGACTCCAGCCTGATAGGCCCAGATACAGAAAATCAAAGTACCAACTCCACCGATGATGGAGGAAATATTAATTGCTTGCTGTAGAAGGGGAGAAACAGCTTTCATTTCTTTATCGTGTGACATGTAAACTCCTCTTGAGTAGTATGATTCTACTATACCATATTTTAAGGAGAAAGACTATATGGGGTACTTCATGTGACTTTGCCTCAAGTATGGTAAAATGGGAATAAGAAAATGGCAGCTTAGAATGAGGAAAATCATGTTAGGATTGAAGTTTAATGGCACTTGGCGCAACTACCAAAGACAGGTCTTGGATAACTTTCAGGAATATCAAGCAGATGGCCATGTCCACTTGGTGGCAGCACCAGGTTCTGGGAAAACAACCATTGGGATCGAGTTGATTGCCCGCTTTGATAAGCCAGCTCTGGTTTTGGTGCCGACTGTTACCATTCGGGAACAATGGGTGGACAGGATTCGTCAGGCCTTTTTAGAGGATGAGGACCAGATCACAAGTCTCGTGTCTCAAAATCTCAAGGACATGAAGCAAATCACTATCGCTACCTACCAAGCCTTTCACAGTGCTATGCAACAGGTGCAATCTCAAGAAGATAATGGCGAGGTTGAGGATTTTGTCGGCTTTGACCTGATTGCTAGACTCAAGGAAAAAGGAGTTGAAACCCTTTGTCTGGACGAATGCCATCACTTGAGAAATGAATGGTGGAAAAGCCTAGAAGATTTCCGTAAAAATTACCAACAACTGCAAGTCATCTCTCTCACAGCAACACCTCCTTATGACAGTGAGCCAGAACTCTGGGATCGCTATCTCCAGATGTGTGGTGAGATCGACCAAGAAATCACGGTGCCAGAACTAGTCAAGGAAGACACCCTCTGCCCTCATCAGGACTTTGTCTATATCTGTTTTCCAACCAAGGAAGAAGACAAACGCCTGGAAGAGTTTGAGGACACCAAGTGGCAGTATGTCAGCCAACTAGTCGTTGATCCAGATTTTCAAGAGTTGATTAAGAGTTCCAAGGTTTTCAAAGGGGAAATCTCTGCGGATATGCTCCTGGAAGATCCCAAGTATCTCTCAGCGCTACTCATTTATCTACAGGCTCAAAAACTAGAAATTCCCAAGCATCTACGAGATTTACTGGGGGCGGAAGGCTTGCCTGCACTTAATTACTACTGGCTCGAAGTCCTCTTGCAAGGCCTTCTCTATCAGACACCTGATTGGTATGAGGATCCACAGGGGACAAAGAAAAAGATAGAAGCCGAATTGAAATCAAGAGGATTGATTGAAAAACGTCAGGTCTTCTTGGTAAAATCCAAGGCCAATGACCAAATCCTCAATCAATCTCTAGGAAAACTGGCTGGCATCGCATCTATCTTTGAAACCGAGTATGCTAGTCTAGGTCAGGACTTGAGACAGTTAGTCTTGGCGGACTATATCCGCAAGGATTTTGCTAGTTATCTGGGAGATGACCAAGCACCAATCACGCAATTAGGTGTACTCCCATACTTTGAAACTATTCGCCGCAGTGCTCAGAAACAGGGGATTTCTGTTCCCCTAGCAGTGCTTTCGGGAAGTGTGGTTATCGTGCCAACTAGTGTTAGGGAGGAACTCCAAGCACTCTTGCCAACAGTCGCTTTGACCTTCTCAGCTATTGGTCAACTAGATCCAGATGTCTATCTTCAGGTAGGTTTCCCCTCAACCTGTAAAGGTATGGTAGGGGCTGTAACTGAACTCTTTCAGAGGGGTGCCATCCAGGTCTTGGTAGGCACTAAGTCTCTTTTGGGAGAAGGATGGGATGCGCCTTGCGTCAACTCTCTAATCTTAGGAAGTTTTGTCGGAAGCTTTATGCTCAGCAATCAAATGCGGGGCCGTGCTATCCGTATCTGGCCAGGGCATCCAGATAAGACCAGCAATATCTGGCACCTGGTCGCTATCAAACCTTACAAAAATCCAGCCTTTTCTAATGAAAATCAAGAAGAACAAGACCTCAATCCATATCAGGACCTACAAACCCTTGCCCGTCGTATGGACCATTTCCTTGGCTTGTCCTATAAAGAAGATACCATCGAAACAGGTCTGGATCGCTTGGACTTCCCTAAACCACCCTTTAAGAAAAATAAGATTCAAGCCTATAATCAGAAAATCAAGGAATTGTCCAAGGACCGTACCACCCTTCGCAAAAAATGGCAGGAGGCGTTGGTAGTTGCGGATAAGCTAGAGATTGTCAATGAGATAGCAACAGATCGCAAGCAGATCCCTCTGCTCACTCTTGTTGATGCTGAAAAATGGCTCCGTTATTCCTTTATGCTAACTGCCCTCAATCTCCTCTTTTATATCTTTAGGGTCCGTGGAACTAGTATTCGCTGGTTGTTTGGACTGAGCATCCTCTTTCTAGCCTACACTGTGATTCGCTATTTCTTTTACAAGAGTCCTTATGTACGCCTACGTCAGGTGGGTGAAGGTATTCGTAATGCCATGCTAAAGATGGGGCATCTTTCTGATGATCGGTCGCGCGTGCAGGTGGAAGAAGATAAGGATAGCTATTGCGTTTTTGCCTATCTAAAAGGTGGCAGTATGCGAGATAAGGAGCTCTTCTCTCAGACCTTGGGCGAATTCTTTGCTCCCGTGGACAATCAACGCTACCTCTTAGTAGCAAAAAAAGCACCAGAAGGTCAATCCAAGTATTTTGTAGTTCCTAGCCTCTTTGAAAAGCGCAAGGAAGAAGCTCAGCTCTTTCTAGACGCAATCGCACCTCAGCTAGGTGATTACCAGTTAGTCTACACCCGCAACGAAGCAGGCAGAAAAGTCTTACTCGAAGCTCGACTCAAATCCCTAGCCAACAAAAATGACCGCATCATAACTAAGAAAAAGGTAAAAAGTGCGTTGAAGTAGGGAGGGAGAGGAAGTTTTTCTGATAGGACTATGATATAATAATAGATAATTAACCATGTGATAAATTAGAGAGATAGTCTAAAGATATTGTTAGTAAAAATAGACAATTCTGACTAGCAAAAGGAAGTTTTTATGGCAAAGAGAAAAGATTTTTCTGAATTAACCAGGGTTCAAATCCCAGCAGCCTTGCATCTCATGCGTATGGGCTATACCTATCTTCCTCGTAATGGGAAAGAGATTGCAGAAAGAGATCCAGATACCAACATCCTTGTATCTGTTTTTAAGGAGCAATTTTTAAAATTTAATGGCTCTTTGTCAAATAGTGTTGATGAAGAATTTTAGGAAGGGATTAAGCAACTAATTGTTGCTTAATTCCTTTTTGTTTTGGGCCAAACATTTTTGTTATTAAAATAATCCTGTTCCTAAAATGGTAATAGTTTCTAAAGCCATAAGCATTCCTTTTGAGTACTTTTATTTTATTGTTTATTCCTTCGATAGGGCCATTTGTTCTAGTTGGATGCTCACAAGTATTTTGAATATATGGCAAGTAAGTAATTAGAGTCTTTAATACCCTTTTTAAACCAGGAGATAGGTTTAATTGTGTAGCTGCTTCAATCGTTTCCTTGAATTCTATATAATTTCTGTCCTGAATACATTCACGAAGTGAATGTACAACCACATAATCATTTTTAAGAGATGGATTGTTTTCTAAGATATAATCCACGATTCCTTTACTTGTTATGAAGCTTTCAAAAAGCTTATAACGATTATATTTATAGTTCTGAAGTTCATTAGGGTTCTTTAAAATTAACTTCCAATAATGTTTTAACTTTCGATATAATTTTGGATCTTTATAACGATGCTTATTCATGACACGTACCCTAGTTCGATTTAATTCTCTATTTAAGGCTTGTACGATGTGAAAAGGATCAATGATAATTTTAGCGTTAGGAAACATTTCTTTTATTAATTGAA
>NZ_KQ970821.1:30571-51217 GCF_001579645.1 Streptococcus infantis | reverse complement strand
ATAAAATAAAGATTTTCTCTTTTTAAATATCTTCTCTTGAACTGTATTATCCCAGATAATGTTTTTATCTTTGATTTGTAGCGTGGCTTCTAGTATATTGTTCATATGGTCATCATCCTTTTGTTTTAGGTTTAGGCGCTTTTAATATAATGGATGTTGGCCTTTTTGTATACACTAAAATAGGGTTGGTGGAAAATTTCCATCAACCCTAAAAATTATAGAACCAATTTAATAACTACTTGACAGAGGAAGACTTCGAGAGAGAACTTGCTAACATCAAGCTAGAGTTGGATCAAAATGATTTGGGACGGGCTTTTTACAAACGAATCAGTGGAGAAACAAGCACGACCTATATTGACTGGGAAAATCCTGAAGCTAATACCTTCCATCTAGCCCTTGAAGTTACTTGCCAAAATGGTCAGGATGAATTCCGCCCAGATATTGTTATTTTTATCAATGGTTTGCCTCTTTCTTATATCGAAGTCAAACAGCCAAATGCTGTCCGAGATGGGAAGACTGGAATCCAGTCTGAGCAAGACAGAACCAGATACCGTTTTGAAAATCGTAAGTTCCGTCGCTTCAACAATATCACCCAGTTGATAGCCCTCTCTGATAACTTGCCTTACATCAGTGGCCAAGGTCAGCAAAAACAGGGTTCTTATTACGGTTCGAACGCCTATTCAAAAACCAAGTTTAATGCCTTCAAGGAAGAAAGAGAAGAAGATTTCCTTCATTCCTTTGCCACGCTAACGGAGAACCAAATTGACTTCGTCTTAGAAGATATGAATCGTTTTGCCCTCAAATCTCAACCAGAGTTTACAACAAACCTGAACCCTGATACACCTTGTAATGCCTTTCTATCTTCCTTGTACCAGAAGGAACGCTTGCTCTTTATGCTTCATTTTGGTCTGGTCTATGTTGAAGAACAAAGCAAGGATGGGCAGATGCAACTGCAGAAGCACGTCATGCGTTATCCTCAGTATTTTGCGACACGTGCTATCGAAGAAACGATCGCAAAAGGTGTTAAGAAAGGGGTTATCTGGCATACCCAAGGTTCAGGTAAGACTGCATTGGCTTTCTTCAATATCCGCTATCTGACCAACTATTTCTCAAAAGAGGGAATCGTTCCTCAGTTTTACTTTGTCGTGGATCGTCTGGACTTGGCAGACCAAGCTTTTAAAGAGTTTACTAAACGAGGGCTCAAGGTTAAGCGAATCAATAACCCTCAGGAACTCAATCAAAAACAAGACGGCTATAATGTAGCTGTGGTTAATATCCAGAAGTTTAAGGATGATTCAGACTTAACTGACCGCTCTGGCTATGACCTCAATCGTCAAAATGTCTATTTTATCGATGAAGCCCACCGTTCATACAATGAACGAGGTTCTTACCTGCCAAATCTCTATCAGGCTGATACCAAGGCTATTAAGATTGCTTTGACTGGAACCCCTCTCATCACCTATAAGAAAGATGGGAAGACCAAGGAAAGTCATGCGACCACGCGTGATATCTTTGGGGACTACATCCACAAATATTACTACAACCAGTCTATCGATGACGGCTTTACCCTACGCTTAATGCGAGAAGATATCGAGACGTCTTATAAGGATAATCTCAGATCTATCAACGAAGAAATCCAACGTGGCGACCTGTCCAAAGAAGCTATCTTTGCCCATCCGCATTACGTAGAGCCCATGCTGGACTTTATCATCGAAGACTTCAATCGTGCTCGTGATTTGGTCTTTGATGATCAGACCATTGGTGGCATGATTGTCTGTGATTCGTCCAAACAGTCGCGTGAGCTTGAAAAGCAATTAGAAGAACGTCGTCAAGCTGGCTCAACCAAGTTGACTTCGGTTCTTATCCTCCATGACGAGGGAGACAAGGAAGAAAAGAAGGACAAGGTAGATGCCTACAAGGAAGGCAAGATTGATCTTATCATCGTCTACTCCATGCTCCTGACAGGTTTTGATGCACCTCGTCTCAAACGACTCTATCTAGGGCGCAAGATCAAGGCTCATAATCTTTTGCAAACTCTAACACGTGTCAATCGTCCATACAAGGACTATCTCTTTGGCTATGTCATCGACTTTGCGGATATTTCTAAGGAGTTTGACAAGACCAATCGTGCCTATCTGGAAGAACTCAACCAAGAGTATGATACGGCTCTGACTGGGGAAAATGGCGAGGATGTCTTTGGCTCGCTCTTTGTGTCAGCAGATGAGATTTCTCAAGAGTTGAGCAAGACCGAGCATATCCTCATAGACTATCCAACGGACAATCTAGAGTACTTCTCCCAAGCTATCAATGACATCAAGGATAAGAAGCAGTTAATCGACCTTCGCAAGGCCTTGGAGTCTGTCAAGCAGTACTACAATATCGCCCGTCTCCTAGGCTACGATCACCTGCTCCAGCAGATTGACATTGCTCAGATTGCAACCCTGCTCAATGTCCTCTCTAGACGCATGCTGACACTGTCTCTGATCGATAAACCAGACGACTTCTCTAGTCGGACTCTTTTAAATCTTGCTATGTCTGAGACCAGCTTTAGCTTTGTCAAGATTTCAGAAGAAGAACTCCGACTAGCAGCTAATGACCTGGAAGACTTGAAACGTCGAGTTGCAAGTGGGATTAAAAACCAACGTGATGAAAAGGATCCGGAGTGGGTCTCTCTCTACGAAGAATTCCAGCGCATCATGAAAAAACATTACATCCATGGGCAAGAAGGCTTCACCATGGAAAATATCAAAGAAACCCAAAAAGACTATGAAGAACTCTTTAAGTCTGTGGAGGACTATCATACTCGTATGAGACGTCTAACCATAAACTTTAACGGAGATGAGATGGCAGCCCGATCCTATAAGCACGTGACCAACTCAACCATGGTCAGTGACTTTCCTGCTATCTACCATGTCATCAAGGGTTCTAAAGTCAGACTGGATCGTAAAATCGGTCAAAACCAAGGAGTGCTCGATAACGAGGACTTCCTCAAGAAGATGATTCGGGAAGAAGCTCGGATTGAAATGAAAACCAACCAATCTGCAAGTAGTTTGACAAGAGAGGATTTTAATTATATCGTCGAGTCACTATTTGAAGGATATGAAGAGGAATACCAACACTAATGAATGAAACGTACAAAGTCCAAGTCCAAGGCTTGGTAGATGATTTGAAAGCTGTCTTTACCCACGCGGGATTAGGAGGAGAAGCGGGTGAATACAAACTCCTCACCCAGTCCTTCCTCTACAAATTTTTAAATGACAAGTTTTTGTATCAAGCCAAGGTCCTAGATGAGTCCAACACATATGAAAACTTGCTGGCTATGAGTGAGGAAGACTATGACTGGCTCTTAGAGGACATCGGTACTAGCACAGCTTGGCTCAAGCCTGACCAGTTGATCGAAAGTCTTCACCGTCAGCAAAACGAGGCGACTTTTTACGAAACTTTTGAAAATACTCTTAATCAGATCGCCATTGACAATAACGATATCTTTTCTGTCTATACAGACGGCGACACAGCCATACGTCTCTTTGATGAGCGTTTGATTACTGATACTATCTCAGATAGTAGTAAACGGAACGAGGTGGCAAAGGCCATCATCAATCTTCTTGCGCGCGTCAAGTTTGATGAGACCATTTTTTCACAAGGTTTTGACTTTTTCTCTACCCTCTTTGAGTACATGATCAAGGATTATAACAAAGACGGTGGTGGCAAGTATGCTGAGTACTACACGCCTCACTCTGTTGCTAAGATTATCGCTGATATCTTGGTGGGTGATGATAAGCCTCAAAACGTGCGCATCTATGACCCGTCAGCTGGTTCGGGTACCTTGCTCATGAATTTGGCTAGTCGTATTGGTGTGGATAAGACTACTGTCTATAGTCAGGATATCTCGCAAAAATCATCTAATCTCCTCCGTCTTAATCTGATTTTGAACGGACTTCAACACTCCATTCATAATATCGTACAGGGAAATACCATCACTGCCAACCGCCATCCTGAAAAGATGGACTATATCGTCTCCAATCCTCCTTTTAAGCTGGACTTTTCAGAGTGGCGTGACCAAGTGGAGATCTTGCCAGAAGCTAGTGAGCGTTTCTTTGCAGGTGTGCCCAAGATTCCAGCCAAATCTAAGGACAAGATGGCGATTTACGAGCTTTTTGTCCAGCATATCATCTACTCCTTGAAGCCAGATGGTCAAGCAGCCGTTGTCCTACCGACAGGATTTATTACGGCCCAGTCAGGGATTGATAAGGCTATCCGTCAACACTTGGTGGACAATCAAATGTTGGCTGGTGTCGTTTCGATGCCGTCCAATATCTTTGCGACAACAGGTACCAACGTCTCCATCCTCTTTATTGATAAGAAAAACAAGGGCGAAGTCGTTCTCATCGATGCCTCAAACCTCGGAACCAAGGTCAAGGAAGGTAAGAACCAAAAGACCGTACTGTCTCCTGAGGAAGAGCAGAAGATTGTCGAGACCTTTATCAAGAAAGAAGCCGTCGAGGACTTTTCTGTCACCGTATCTTATGAGGAAATCAAGGAGAAAAATTATTCTCTCAGTGCGGGTCAATACTTTGACATCAAGATCGACTATGTAGATATCACAGCAGAAGAGTTTGAAACAAAGATGACTGCCTTTCAAGACAAACTCACAGACCTTTTCCAGCAATCACATGCATTGGAGCAGGAGATTGAAGAGCAAATGAAGGGGTTAAAGTATGAGTGAAGTTACTTGGGAAATAACAAGTTTATCTGAACTAGGGACATTTAGTAGAGGTAAATCGAAGCATAGACCTAGGAATGATGCTAGACTATTTGAAGGTGGCAAATATCCTTTGGTACAAACAGGTGATGTTAAAGCTGCAAATCTCTATATAACTAAAAATGATTCGTATTACAATGATTTTGGGTTAAAACAAAGTAAGTTATGGCCAGCTGGCACACTCTGCATCACGATAGCGGCTAATATTGCTGAAACAGCAATTTTATCTTATCCAATGTGTTTCCCAGATAGTATTGTGGGATTTAATGCAAATCCTGAAAAAAGTAGTGAATTATTTGTGTACTATTTCTTTGAATATATTAAGAAAGAAATCCAAAAATCTGCTAGCGGAAGTATCCAAGATAATATAAATATTGACTATTTATCAAAAATGAGAATCAAGGTTCCTGAAAAAGATTATCAGGATAAGATAGTTGAAGTACTATCTTCAATTGATAAAAAGATTCTTTTAAACAACCAAATCAACCAAGAGCTGGAAGCTATGGCTAAGACCCTCTATGACTACTGGTTTGTGCAGTTTGATTTCCCAGACCAGAATGGCAAACCCTACAAATCATCAGGCGGAAAGATGGTCTATCACCCAGAACTCAAACGCGAAATCCCAGAGGGGTGGGGAGTTGAGAAGTTGAAAGATAAGCTTTCAGTCTCACGTGGTATATCATATACAACCGAGAATATAAAAGATAATATCGGAACTCCTATGATTAACCTAGCATCAATTGATATAAATAGAAATTATAAATCTACTGGTCTAAAATATTTTAATGGGGATTATTTAAAAGAAAAGATTGTAAGTGGGGGAGATTTACTAATTGCATGCACGGATTTAACGAGAAATGCTGATATTGTAGGTTCACCTATTATTGTTCCTTTTGATGAACAAAATTATGTCTTCTCTATGGATTTGGCAAAAATAGATTCTAAAGTAGATTATATTAATAAGTACTACCTATACTCAACATTACGTACTGAACATTACCATAATTATATAAAAAACTGGGCGTCTGGAACTAATGTTTTACATTTAAATATAGATGGTATTAATTGGTATTCTATCTCCATTCCTCCAGTTGAGTTGCAAGAGGAATACTCTAAAATTATATTAAAATATAGTAAGAAAACAAATAAAAATATTCAAGAAAACCAACAACTCAGCCAACTTCGCGATTGGCTCTTGCCAATGCTGATGAATGGACAGGTGAAGGTGCAAGATTTTACAATTTAAGTTAAGGAGTGCTTATGTTTTTCTTTTATTTTTTTGCAGACAATGAAATTACTGCAGTGAATACAGAGGAATTAGAGGGCTATGATGGCTCAATTAATGCTTCTAGTGTAGATGATTTTTATAATCAAGTTAAAAGTAATGGTTTAGAAATTTCAGATGAAATTTTAGAAGATGTAGAGGAAGCCTTTGCTGATTTAGATGATGAGGAACAAGATGTTGTTCCTGAAGGCTTTAGAATCAAGCACTGGGTTAGTAATCGTTCATTTGGTGAACTGGTTGATATGTTCAAACATAATGAAATTGAGAAACCTGAAATGCAAAGAAAGTTTGTTTGGACATCACTTAAAAGTTCTAGACTGATTGAATCAATTATACTAGGACTTCCTATACCACCTCTCTTTCTTCTAGAGGTCGATGATAATAGGTACGAAATTATTGATGGTTATCAACGTTTAACTACACTATATAACTTTATAGAGGGACATCCATGGACAGGAATTAAAAGAGATAAAAAAAATATAACAAGTCGGTTATCAAGAAAGAATGTTTTTCCTGAAATTGCTGGAAAATCCTTTAAGGAACTACCAGAGGAGTATCAGCGAAAAATTCGTAGAAGTACGATATCTTTGGTAGAGTTTAAACAGTTGAATCCAGGTGATTTTAGTTCAAAATATTTAATTTTTGAAAGAATTAATACTGGTTCAGAAAAATTAAATGGCATGCAAATAAGAAAGTCGTTAGCTTATGGACCATTTATGGAGTCATTGTATAGCGCTGCGAGTCGATCAGAAAATTACCTATCACTATTTACTTCAACTCAGATTAAAAAAGATCTTCATGTTGAAGCGTTCCTTAGAGTCCTTGCAATGTCAGATATTTACTACGGAAAATTTAAATCTAGCAAACAAGGTATAAAAAATATACTAGATGAATATGGGGAACAAAAGAAATCAGAAAGCATTTCAGAAGAAGTAATTAGCAAATTATTTAGTTCCTTAGATCAGTTATTAGAATTTTTCGAAGCAAAAAAATTATTTAGAAGAGTGAACGCGAATCGAGATATTGAAGGGATTTTAAATTTTGGTATTTTGGAATCTCTGTTAGGTGTTATGGTATTTGGTGGATATAAACTTCCTGATAATTTTAATGATAAGTATATCAATCATATGGGACAGTTATTTGATGGTTATCTATTAGATGAGTCGCATAATCCATTTTCAACAAGTACAGGTAGTGTATTATCAATTAAAAAGAGATTTGAAATTTTTGAAGGTATACTAGAAAAATAACTATCATGATTGATTTTATTGAATTTAAAGAGCGATTGTTAAGTTTAAAGGAAACATTGAGGAGAGTAAAGAAAATAAATGGAAGTCTTGCTGATGAACCGGAGAAGCATCGACATTTTGCTACTGAAATTGAAATTTCTTATGCGGATTTGAGAAATATATATGAATCAAGTGAATTAAATTTAATGATTGAATACTACACCTTTTCAGAGCAACTAGTAAAAGAATTAGTATTTTCAATATTGACAGTCGAATCATCGAAAGAAAATAAACACTTGGAAAAATTTCTAAAAAATAGTTTTCGTAGAAATAGATATAGTCCAAAATCGGAGTTTAAAGATATAAAGGATATTTTAGACAAGTATATCCAGACTAATAATGAAAAAATCAAATTTTTATTATTTAATACTGATAGTGACTTTACGAAAATACATGATTCATTGATTAGAGCAAGACATAGTTATGCACATAATAGTAAGAAACCTGATTTTAGTATTTCTGAATATGTTGAGAGATCTATACCTAGTTTGGATTTCTTATTAAACGAATTTATTAATATTGAAAGCAATTTAGAATCAAGATTGTCGTTACAAAAACTTATAATTGAAACCTATAATAAGAAAAAACAGCTGGATAAACTTGATATCCGAGCTTCTAACTATAAAAATTCTTTGAAAGATTTTAAGAACAAATTAAAAAGTATTGTGAATTATCAAGATCAGTTAGAATCTACTTCAAGCATTTATACTGAAATTTTTGAACAGTCCGAAAAATATAGAACCTTAGATTTGAGGTTATCAAAAAGTACCTTAAAAACTAAATTAGAAGAAATTAAATTTGTATTAAAACATGAGTAAGCAGTGTTTGAAGATTTATGTTAGTTCTAAAAGCTGAAATTCAAAAGTCCCAGCCAAATCAATTTTTGGCTGGTTTTTATTGTCTAAAAATGATACAATTAAATTACCTAAAAGGTAATTTAATTTAACAGAAAGGGATATATGAAGCTTATCTATACAAATAAAACTGTTAAAAAGCAGTGCACAGAGCTGAGGCAGGCGAAAAAGGATTTTTCGGATAAGATTGCTGTAAAGTTGCATCAGTTGATTACCTTTTTGGAAGCTGCAGATTCTTTGGCCAGTGTGATAGCTTTTCCTAAATATCACTTTCACCAACTCAAGGGGAAGAGACAGGGACAGTTTGCTTTGGATATAGATGGTCGAAGGAGTTCCTATCGGTTGATTGTAGAATTTCGTGAGGAGGATCTAGAAAAGCTATTTCCTAGTCCTGTTGAAATCGAAATCCTAAAAATAGAGGAGGTCAGCAATCACTATGAGTAAAAAAATTGTTGAATACAAAGACCTGATTGCTTTTCATCCAGGTCAGTATGTTGAAGAGTTGATTGAAGATTATAACGTAACTCAGAAAGAATTTGCGGATCGCTTAGGAGTATCGGCAAAGACTGTCAGCAAGCTCGTCAATGCTGAGGAGTCCATCAGTAAAGAAACGGCACATAAGCTTGCCAAGCTAAGCGGGGTTTCCATGCAAACTTGGCTCAATCTTCAGAATGCTTACGATGTAAAAGTTGCAGAGATTGTAGAACAAAAAGAGCTAGAAGAAGGTAGCGAGAAAGAAATCTGTGAAATGATAGATTTCAAGTATTTTAAGGAAGAAGGCTACGTGCCAGACAAACGCTATAGCTTGAAGGAAAAGATTATCGAACTTCGCAAGATTCTAGGTGTGGCAAGTTTAGAAAACCTTACATCTTTTAACCATCTAGTCAGCTATCGTAATACGCGTGAGTTTACAATTAAAAGTATAGTAAACTCTAATATCATGCTGGAGTTGGCGTCTAAAAAAGCGCGTGATGTAACAACTACCAAGCTCAATCGCAAAAAGTTAGAGAAAAGCTTGCCTGCCTTGAGAGTGTTGACTAGACAGGACCCAGAAGCCTTTCCTCAACGCTTGTACGATATCTTGTTAGACTGTGGTGTTGTCTTAGTCGGTTTACCTGCTTTGCCAAATGCCAATTTGAATGGAGCGACTAAAAAATTCAGCAATGGTAGTGCCTTGCTTTTACTTACGGATAGAAACAAAGCATCAGATATTTTCTGGTTCTCACTTTTTCATGAAATTGGGCACATTCTTGAGAACGATTTTTCATCTGATGATGGAAATAGCGAAAGCTACCGACGTTCTGAGGAAAGGGCAGATCAGTTTGCAAAAGATTTCTTGATTAGTCCAGAAGATTATCAGACTTTTATCAAAAAAGGAAATTTTGATAAGTCGGATATTCTAGATTTTGCAGAGGAGATAGATATTCATCCGAGCGTCGTTTTAGGCAGATTACAAAATGAGGGGATTCTCAGTTTTGACCGTTTCCGAGAACTAAAAGAAAATTATTACTTTGTTTCATGAGTCGCAGGAAGTTTTTAAAGATGAAAAAAGCTTCATACGGCTAGTACTTAGAACTTCTTTATTCGCTCATAATTCGCTCATTTTATAGATATAACTTTGTTTCCGTATTTCCTGGGAACTAGTAGAAAGTTAGGAGAAATATGGAAAATAACAACCAACGTGCCCTTTGTCAGCAACTCTGGGCGGAAAATAAATACCTCGTTTTGAGCCATTCCAGCAATATTTACAAGGACATTCGTCAGTATCTCAAGCAAGAAGTGGTGGAGGTGAGTCAGGTTCAAGAGATGATTGACCGTGCCTGCCAGATTCCAGAGCACAGGGGTCAGGTTTGCAATGCTTTTCAGCATATTTGGGGCTATTTTAAAAAGAAAGCGACTGATGCTGAGCGTAAGGACTATATGTTTTTACTGGAGCGTTATCACTCTGGTCATGCCACCAAAGAAGACTTGATTGCTCAGACGAGAGATTTGCTTGAACGATACCCAAATGCATATCTGCAACATTCTACTTTGCTGAAAGGAGACTCCCATGAGACTTTGGCATGAGGCTTTGATTTCACAACTTCCCCGTCCTCAGCTCTTGGGGCAGCATCGAGAGTGCTGTGCCCTTCGTGGCAATGGATGGGGCAGAAAGCATGCGACGGTGGACTATGTCTTTACCCACTCGCCCTATCGTCTCTATGCCTATCATGACTTGATCATGGAGGAGATGGGCGACCGTGGCTACAAAGTCAGTCCGGAGTGGCTGGATAAGAACTATCGTGGCAAGACCTGCCCTCCTTATCAAGACTTAGCAGAGGAAAAGCTGAAAAGTCCTATTTATAGTGAGCACGACCAGGCCTACTATGAGGAGTGTCTGGCTAATCTCCGTGACAAGGGGATAGAGCTGGAGTAAGAGTCAGGATTAACTCTAATTTAGAACTCTTTTCGTATTTTTTCGAATAATAAAAATGAGACCTTTAGAATGATTCTAAGGTCTTCTTTTTATGAATATTTGGATTTACTTTCAATAACTTTTAAGTTATAATTAAATTAAAAAGAGGTTGCTTGGTGCACACGATTTACTTCTATAAGGACAAAAATGGAAATGAGCCAGTCTTGGATTATATGAGAGAATTGGCCTGTCGTAAAAGTAAGGATAGTCGCATAAAACTCAATAAACTAAACGACTATATCGAGCTACTTAGTCAGCATGGGACTAGAGCTGGTGAACCCTATATTAAACATTTAGAAGATGAGATATGGGAACTAAGACCTCTTCGGGATAGGATTTTATTTGTCGCTTGGCTTGATGGGAGTTTTGTTCTTTTACATCATTTTGTCAAAAAGACTCAAAAGACTCCTAGAAGAGAAATTGAAAAAGCCAAGCGTGAACTGAAGGACTTAAAAGAAAGAGGATTAAGTGATGAAAAATAGTGCTATTGGAAGTAACTGGAAGGATGTCCGGTCTCAACTCTTCACCAAGGAGGAAATCCTTGAAAGTGATATGCGGGTGGCAATCATGAGTGAATTGATTGAGGCTAGACGTGAGCAAGGAATTAGTCAGAAAAAGCTAGAAGAACTCAGTGGAGTGAGCCAGCCTGTCATAGCTAGAATGGAAACAGGTAAGACTAGCCCTCAGTTAGATACCGTCTTAAAAGTTTTAGCCAGTTTAGGAAAGACACTAGCAGTCGTTCCGCTGGAACAGGAAAAAGGTTGATAGGGATGAAATTACTTGGTTTGCTAAAATCATCCACCGGATAATTTTACCTCCCGTCCGCACTTTTTAGGGAAATATCAGAATTACAAAAGAAATATCAACCTATAGTCTTTTCTAATACCAAGCCATAGGTAGTTGTCAGTTCACTATTGTTTTGCGCAGAACACAGCAACCTTAAAAGGCTACTAATCTATATCTATCAAAGGATTTGTGGAATCTTCTCCAAATCTTTTTTTGTCTTTTAAATCGAGATATAGTTTCAAACTATATCAAAGCCTAATTTTTTACAATTATACAGACAGTTTCTTTTCTGTTAAGATAGTTTCAACAACAATTTTTGGAGGACAAAACATGTCAACTACAATTATCGGTTTCCCTCGTTTGGGTGAATTCCGCGAATTAAAATTTACAACTGAAAAATACTTTAGAAAAGAAATCTCAGAAGAAGAACTCTTGGCTGCGGCTAAAGAATTGCGTGCAAAACACTGGAACATCGTCAAAGAAAAAGGCATCACTGAAATCCCATCAAATGACTTTTCTCACTATGACAACTTCCTAGACGCTGCTTTCCTTTTCAACGTAGTTCCTGCATCTGTTCAAAACTTGGAATTGTCTGATCTTGAACGTTACTTTGCTTTGGGACGTGGTTACCAAGGAGAAAAAGGGGATGTTCGTGCCCTTCCGATGAAGAAATGGTTCAACACTAACTACCACTACATCGTTCCTAAATTTGAAAAAGACACTAAAGTAAAATTGGCTGGCCACAAGATTTTCGATGAGTTCCAAGAAGCTAAAGAACTTGGTCTTAACACTCGTCCTGTCCTTGTAGGTCCATTCACTTTCCTTCAATTATCAGACTATGAAGAAGGAGTGAAAGCAGAAGACTTCGTAGATAGCTTAGTAGCTGCTTACCAAGATGTTTTTGCAAAATTGGCTGAACTTGGTGCAACTCGTATCCAACTCGATGAAGCCGCTCTTGTCAAAGACTTGACAGAAGAAGAAAAAGCACTCTTCTTGAACATCTACAACAAGCTTTTGGCTGACAAGAAAGGTCTTGAAGTTTTGCTTCAAACTTACTTCGGAGACGTTCGTGACGTCTATGCTGACCTTGTCAAATTGCCAGTAGATGCGATCGGTCTTGACTTCGTTGAAGGTAAGAAAACTCTTGAGCTCGTTAAAGGTGGCTTCCCAGCTGACAAGACTCTTTATGCAGGTATTGTTAATGGTAAGAACATCTGGCGCAACAACTACGAAAAGAGCTTGGCTGTTCTTGAGCAAATCCCGGCTGAAAACATCGTCTTGACAAGCTCATGTTCACTTCTTCATGTGCCATTTACAACTGCTAATGAAGAATTTGAACCAGCTATCTTGAACCACTTTGCATTTGCAGTTGAAAAATTGGATGAGATCCGTGACTTGGATGCTATCCGCAACGGTCAAGGTGCAGAAGCTCTTGCGGCTAACAAAGAACTCTTTGCGACTGAACGTGTTGGTGAAAATGCGGAACTTCGTGCTCGTATCGCTGGATTGACTGACGCAGACTACACTCGTTTGCCAGCCTTTGCTGAACGTGAAGCAATCCAAGAAGATGCCTTCAAACTTCCAGCCCTTCCAACAACAACTATCGGTTCATTCCCTCAAACCAAGGAAGTTCGTGCTAAACGTTTGGCCTTCCGTAAGGGTGAATTGTCACAAGAAGAATACGATGCCTTCCTTGCTGAGACTATCGACGAATGGATCAAATGGCAAGAAGAAGTTGGATTTGACGTGCTTGTACACGGTGAATTCGAGCGTAATGACATGGTTGAGTACTTCGGTCAAAACTTGTCAGGTTACCTCTTCTCTAAGAATGGTTGGGTACAATCATACGGTATGCGTGGGGTTAAACCACCAATCATCTGGGGTGATGTGACTCGTCTCAACCCTATCACTGTCAAATGGTCTAGCTACGCACAAAGCCGTACGGACAAACCTGTTAAAGGTATGTTGACTGGACCTGTTACCATCCTTAACTGGTCATTCCCACGTGAAGACATCTCTATCAAGGATTCTACTCTTCAAATCGCTCTTGCAATCAAGGATGAAGTTCTTGACCTTGAAGCTGCAGGCGTGAAAATCATCCAAATCGACGAGGCTGCTCTTCGTGAGAAATTGCCACTCCGTCGTAGCGACTGGTACGAAGACTACCTTGACTGGGCTATTCCAGCCTTCCGCTTGGTACACTCAACAGTAGCACCAGACACACAAATTCACACTCACATGTGTTACTCAGAATTTACAGATATCATCCCAGCTATCGACAACATGGATGCAGACGTTATCTCATTTGAAGCTAGCCGTTCAAACCTTGAAATCTTGGACGAACTCAAAGCGAAAAACTTCCAAACAGAAGTTGGACCTGGGGTTTACGATATCCACTCACCTCGTGTGCCTAACGAAGGCGAAATCGACCACACAATCGAAGCTATCCTTGCGAAAGTACCTAGCAAGAAAGTTTGGATCAACCCTGACTGTGGTTTGAAAACACGTGGTATTCCAGAAACGAAAGAAAGCTTGATCCGCCTTGTAGAAGCTGCCAAAGCTGCGCGTGAGAAATTGTAAGAAAAGACAGTTCTCTCTACACGGTTGATCAGTAAGAAATCAACTAGAAAAAGGTTATTACATATGTCGCGTCAAACACCGTCACTCTCATTTGAAGTTTTCCCTCCAAACCCAGAAGTAGGCAATGACAAAATTATTGCAGCCCTGAAAGACATGCAGGGCTTGGCACCACACTTCATCAGTGTGACTGCTAGTAATAATAAATTTAATATCAAAGAGACGACGGTTCGTTTGGCAGACTATATCCAAAATGACTTGGAGATCCCAACCATTGCTCACTTGCCAGCTATCTATTTGACTAAGGATAAGGTGGCTGAGACCATTGCGGATTTGGATAAAGTTGGTGTTCAGAAAATCTTGGCTTTACGTGGGGATATCATTCCAGGTGTTGAGCCACAGAAGGATTTTCGTTACGCTACAGACTTGATTGAGTTTATCACTGAACAGGCACCGCATTTTGATATTGTTGGGGCTTGTTACCCAGAAGGGCACCCGGATTCGCCAAACCAAATCTCAGATATCCAAAATCTCAAGAGAAAAGTGGATGCAGGCTGTTCAAGTCTTGTCACTCAGCTTTTCTTTGACAATGAGCGTTTCTACGATTTCCAAGACAAGTGTACCTTGGCTGGGATTGATGTGCCCATTCATGCAGGGATCATGCCAATTCTTAACCGTAACCAAGCGCTTCGTCTCTTGAAGACTTGTGAGAATATCCATCTTCCTCGGAAGTTTAAGGCTATCTTGGACAAGTATGAGAATGACCCTGAGTCACTCAGAGCAGCAGGACTTGCTTATGCCGTTGACCAAATCGTGGACTTGGTAACGCAAGACGTAGCAGGCGTGCATCTCTACACCATGAACAACGCAGACACTGCTCAGTACATCCACCAAGCAACCCATGCCTTGTTCAATCATCAACCCTAAAATAATCAAAAGCAAACCATTCTACTTTTCATAGCAGAATGGTTCCTTTTTTATAGAAAAGACCGTACTTTTTAAGAAAAATATGATAAAATATACTCTGTACGTACTTGATACAAAGATGAGGGTATTTAGGTTATAAAGGTTGCGAAAACGAAACTCTAAATCTCCAAAATATCATGAGTAATTGAACACGCCTACAACTCTGTGGAAAAAGATAAATCTACCTAGGAGCATTCGCTCCGTCGTTCGATTTCCTATTTTCCTTTGAGTTGCTTAACGGCTTAGTATCTTGATTTTTGTAGGCAAGGCGTATAATTTTATCAATCCAAAGGGGATTAAAATGACAAAACAAGTGTTTCAAACGACTTTTGCGGGTCGTGAGTTGATCGTAGAGACTGGTCAGGTTGCTAAGCAAGCAAATGGCTCTGTTGTCGTGCGTTACGGTGAGTCAACTGTCTTGACTGCTGCCGTTATGTCTAAGAAGATGGCAACTGGGGATTTCTTCCCGCTTCAAGTCAACTACGAAGAAAAAATGTATGCGGCTGGGAAATTTCCTGGTGGCTTTATGAAACGTGAAGGACGTCCTTCAACAGATGCGACATTGACAGCGCGTCTGATCGACCGTCCAATCCGTCCAATGTTTGCGGAAGGTTTCCGTAACGAAGTGCAAGTGATCAACACAGTTCTTTCTTACGATGAAAATGCATCTGCACCAATGGCAGCTATGTTTGGTTCATCATTGGCGCTTTCTATCTCAGATATTCCATTTGATGGCCCAATCGCTGGAGTACAAGTAGGTTATGTGGATGGCCAAATCATCATCAACCCAACGCAAGAACAAGCAGAGCAATCGCTTCTTGAATTGACAGTAGCTGGTACCAAGCACGCTATCAACATGGTAGAGTCTGGTGCCAAAGAATTGTCAGAAGAAATCATGTTGGAAGCTCTTCTCAAAGGACACGAAGCTGTCAAAGAATTGATTGCCTTCCAAGAAGAAATCGTTGCGGCAGTTGGTAAAGAAAAAGCAGAAGTAGAATTGCTTCATGTAGATGCTGACTTGCAAGCCGAAATCATCGCAGCCTACAACAGTGACCTTCAAAAAGCTGTTCAAGTTGAAGAAAAATTGGCTCGTGAAGCTGCAACTCAAGCAGTGAAAGATCAAGTCACAGCAGTTTACGAAGAAAAATATGCAGACCACGAAGAATTTGATCGTATTATGCGTGATGTGGCTGAAATCTTGGAACAAATGGAACACGCAGAAGTGCGCCGTTTGATCACAGAAGACAAGGTTCGTCCTGACGGCCGTAAGGTCGATGAAATCCGTCCTTTGGATGCGGTTGTTGACTTCCTTCCTCGCGTTCACGGTTCAGGTCTCTTCACTCGTGGACAAACTCAGGCTCTTTCTATCTTGACTTTGGCGCCAATGGGTGAAACGCAAATCATCGATGGTTTGGATCCAGAGTACAAGAAACGCTTTATGCACCACTATAACTTCCCACAATACTCTGTTGGTGAAACTGGACGTTACGGTGCGCCTGGTCGTCGTGAAATCGGTCACGGTGCCCTCGGTGAGCGTGCCCTTGCTCAAGTCTTACCAAGCTTAGAAGAATTTCCATATGCCATCCGTTTGGTAGCTGAGGTCTTGGAATCAAACGGTTCTTCATCTCAAGCATCTATCTGTGCGGGAACACTTGCCCTTATGGCTGGCGGTGTGCCAATCAAGGCTCCTGTAGCAGGTATTGCTATGGGTCTCATCTCAGATGGAAACAACTACACAGTATTGACAGATATCCAAGGTTTGGAAGACCACTTTGGAGACATGGACTTTAAGGTTGCAGGTACTCGTGACGGGATTACAGCCCTTCAAATGGATATCAAGATCCAAGGGATTACTGCAGAAATCTTGACTGAAGCTCTTGCCCAAGCCAAGAAAGCTCGTTTTGAAATCCTTGACGTGATTGAAGCAACGATTCCAGAAGTACGTCCAGAATTGGCTCCAACTGCACCGAAAATTGATACCATCAAGATTGATGTTGATAAGATCAAGATTGTCATCGGTAAAGGTGGAGAAACAATCGATAAGATTATCGCTGAAACAGGCGTTAAGATTGATATCGACGAAGAAGGTAACGTATCTATCTACTCTAGCGACCAAGATGCCATCAACCGTGCTAAAGAAATCATTGCTGGTTTGGTTCGTGAAGCTAAAGTGGACGAAGTCTACCATGCCAAAGTGGTTCGTATCGAGAAATTCGGAGCCTTTGTCAACCTATTTGATAAGACAGATGCCCTTGTACACATCTCTGAAATGGCTTGGACACGTACCAATAATGTAGAAGATTTAGTTCAAATTGGTGATTTTGTAGATGTGAAGGTCATCAAGATCGATGAAAAAGGTCGTGTAGACGCTTCTATGAAGGCACTCTTACCACGTCCTCCAAAACCTGAACGTTCAGAAGAAAAAGGGGAAAAAGGTCATCGTCATGGCGATCGCCCTCGTCACCACCACAAGGACCACAAACCTAAGAAAGAAACTACAGAAACACCAAAAGACTCAGAATAAGAAAGGAAAAATGTATGGGATGGTGGCGTGAAACCATTGATATTGTAAAAGAAAATGATCCAGCGGCTCGCAACACCCTGGAAGTCTTACTGACTTACCCTGGAGTTAAGGCCTTGGCTGCCCACCGTCTCTCTCATTTTCTCTGGAAGCACGGCTTTAAACTCTTGGCTCGGATGCACAGTCAGTTTTGGCGCTTCTGGACTCAGATTGAGATCCATCCGGGCGCTCAGATCGATTCAGGTGTTTTTATCGATCATGGGGGAGGTCTTGTGATTGGAGAGACTGCTATCGTTGAAAAGGGAGTACTCCTCTATCATGGGGTAACCCTTGGTGGGACTGGGAAGGATTGTGGCAAACGCCATCCGACTATTCGTAAAGGTGTTCTCATCTCTGCTCATGCTCAAGTCATTGGACCTGTAGAAATCGGTGAAAATGCCAAGGTCGGTGCTGCAGCGGTTGTTGTGGCAGACGTACCTAGTGATGTAACAGTTGTCGGTATTCCAGCCAAGATTGTCCGTGTTCATGGGCAAAAAGATGAGCTAACTATTCATGAAGTTGAAGAAAAACGTGAATACTACGTCAATAAACTTGAGCATGCTAGAGAAGCCAGTCACAGTTCGTCTGGTTTGTAGAGGATTCCTATATGATTCAAGCAAGAAACAAGTTAAGTCAAGAGGAGCTATCTGAGGCGAAAAAACTAATTAACTGTTGCCAAGCCTATGATGGAACTTATCGTGATCCTTATCTTTCTAACATGCTCAATTTTAACCCCGATATGCCCGCCTTTTTCCTTTATTATGAAAAAGGTGAACTTGTTGGCCTATTAACCGTCTATGCAGATGACCAAGATGTGGAAGTAGCGATCCTGGTCTACCCCAATCATCGTCGTCAAGGAATTGCGCGGGCTTTGTATAGAAGTTTTCAGAAAGAAACGGCATCTTATCCAATTGAGTCTGTGACTTTTCAGACAGAGCGTGTTTTTCTAGAGCGCCATCCTGATTTTGTCAACAACTGGGGACTGGTCGAGGATGAAGAGACAGAAACCTGGTTAGGTAAGGATAGAAGACCTTATCCGTTAGCAACTGTTTCCAATCTGGACGTTTTGTTAGCAGATCGTTCTTATCAGGATCAAATTAGTCAGTTAAAATTTCAGGCATTTTCAGAGGAACATGAATCTAAAGAAGTTGTGGATAGATATATCGCTAAAGCTCTGAAAGATCCAGAAAGTCGCCTATATATTTTATTAAAAAACGGTCAGGTTATTGGAACTTGTACAGTTGATTTATCGAGTAATACGAATTACCTCTATGGTTTAGCAATAGCTGAGCTTGAACGTGGGCAAGGCTACGGAAGCTATCTAGCAAAATCCCTCGTCAACAAACTGATTGAGCAAAATGACAAGGAGTTTCAGATTGCCGTGGAAGATAGCAATGTAGGTGCCAAACGTTTGTATGAAAAAATTGGCTTTGTTAAACAGACCCAGGTGGTTTATCTGAATGCGAAAGAGTAATAAATGCTATTAGAAGAATTTGAAAATGTGCCTGCTGTTATCGAGCCAACAGATCGAAGCCTCCTTAGTGGTGGAGAAATCTGTGATACCATTATCTTGTCTTTTAATGGAGAAATCCTTGAACGAGTAAAGCAGATAGACGGAGTCTATGAAGGTGGCTATCTTACCAATCTAAATGGTAAACTGCCATGGTATATCTATGAAAAAGATGGGAGTAAGGTAGCAGTTGCTATGGCTCTTATTGGAGCTCCAATGGTTGTTGGACTCTTAGAAGAACTCAAAGTAAGAGGATTTAAGAACTTTATCATTTTAGGATCTTGCGGAGTTCTAGACCAGTCTATTCAAGCAGATAAGATTATCCTACCAAGCTCGGCTTTACGTGATGAAGGTACTAGTTATCACTATGCTCCAGCAAGTGATGAAATAGCCTATGAGCAATCTCTACTCTTAACTATGGAAAAAGCCTTGGATAAAGCTGGAATTGAGCATATTCGAACAAAGTCTTGGACCACAGATGCCTTCTATCGTGAGACAGCTGCTAAGGTCAAACGAAGACTAGCAGCAGGAGCTAGAGTTGTAGATATGGAAGCTTCAGCTATCATGGCCTGGGCCCAATATCGACTAGCCAATGTCTATCAATTTTTCTACACAGCTGACTATGTCGACCATCAAAATCACGAATGGGATGCTAGACGCGAGGATAGAAAAGCGGATGCTATGACTTTCTTTGAGATTGCCCTAGTCATTGCTCAAGAGTTAGTTTAGACTAGTCTTTACGATAAATTTGAAACAAGAAAGGAAGGGAGCCTAACGGAAAACATAGCAATAAAACTTCCGTAGTGACTCCCTTCATCTTTTTACTGTATTCTTCTTTTATGTTTAGAAAGGAGCAAGGAAATCCGATTTGTGACAGGCAATCGGACTAAAATTTCGTTGAACAGTTAGTTATGAAAATATCTGTTTATGAATTTTAGCTTTCCTGACTATTATTTTATGATTAAAATCTATGACACTATGTCTCGTGATTTGCGAGAATTTGTCCCAATCGAGGACGGCAAGGTTAAGATGTATGTCTGTGGGCCGACAGTTTATAACTATATCCACGTGGGGAATGCCCGTTCAACAGTAGCCTTCGATACCATTCGTCGCTACTTTGAGTACCGTGGATATGAGGTTGCCTACATTTCAAACTTTACCGATGTGGATGATAAGATTATCAACCGTGCCAAGGAAGAAGGTATCACACCTCAGGAAGTAGCGGACAAGTATATCGCTGCCTTTCGTGAAGATGTGACGGCTTTGGGGGTGAAACCTGCGACTCGTCATCCACGTGTTGTAGAGTTTATGGCTGATATCATCCGCTTTGTGGAAGATTTGATTGAAAAAGGCTATGCTTATGAGAGTCAAGGAGATGTCTATTTTCGTGTAGAAAAATCTCATAACTATGCTAAATTGGCCAATAAAACCCTAGAAGACTTGGAGCTAGGTGCTTCAGGTCGTACAGATGAAGAAACGGCTCGCAAGGAAAATCCTGTAGACTTTGCCCTCTGGAAATCTGCCAAACCAGGTGAGATTTCTTGGGATAGTCCTTGGGGACCTGGTCGTCCAGGCTGGCATATCGAGTGTTCGGTCATGTCA
>NZ_KQ970821.1:18147-30219 GCF_001579645.1 Streptococcus infantis | reverse complement strand
ATCGAGTGTTCGGTCATGTCAACGGAGATTTTAGGTGATACCATCGATATTCACGGTGGTGGAGCTGACCTTGAGTTTCCGCACCACACCAACGAAATTGCCCAGTCAGAAGCTAAAACAGGCAAGACCTTCGCCAACTACTGGATGCACAATGGCTTTGTCAATATCGACAATGTCAAGATGTCTAAGTCTTTGGGAAACTTCATTACGGTACACGATGCTCTCAAAACTATCGACGGTCAAGTATTGCGATTCTTCTTTGCGACTCAGCACTACCGTAAGCCTATCAATTTTACGGAAAAAGCAGTGCGTGATGCGGAGACAAATCTCAAGTATTTGAAGAATACCTATGAACAACCATTTACTGGAACTGTAGATGCTCAAGAGTTACAGGCATTTAAAGATAAGTTTGTAGCTGCTATGGATGAGGATTTCAATACAGCTAATGGAATCACAGTTGTCTTTGAAATGGCCAAATGGATCAACTCAGGCAACTATGATGCAACCGTTAAGGAAGCTCTTGCGGCCATGTTAGAAGTCTTTGGAGTAGTCTTTGTCGAAGAAGTTTTGGATGAAGAGATTGAAGCCTTGATCCAAAAACGCCAAGAAGCGCGTGCTAATCGTGACTTTGCGACAGCTGACCAAATCCGTGACCAACTAGCTGCACAAGGGATTAAGCTACTTGACACCAAGGATGGAGTGAGGTGGACACGTGATTGATGTCAATCTCATTAACGGGATTGCTCTAGCTTTTGAAGGAGATGCAGTATATTCTATGTATATTCGTCGCCATCTCATTCTCAAAGGTATGACCAAGCCCAATAAACTCCACCAAGAGGCAACCAAGTATGTATCAGCTAAGGCTCAGGCACATTTGATTTCCCTTATGCTGGAAGAAGAAATCCTAACGGAAAAAGAGGAAGAAATCTATAAACGGGGTCGCAATACCAACAGTCATACCAAGGCTAAGAATGCGGATGTGGTGACCTATCGTATGTCTACTGGTTTTGAAGCGGTCATGGGCTATCTTCATATGACTGAAAATGTGGAACGCCTAGAAACCTTGATTTCTTGGTGCATCCAAAAAGTGGAGGGCTAGAAATGATTGCAAAAGAACTACTGGATTGGTTTCCTGATGGTAAAATCTTAGATCAGCCAGTTGATAAAGAGGGTTATCTAAGTCTACCTCTGTCAAATTATCAGTGGCTTTTGCTTGAGGAAGCTAGTCTTAGCGAGCGTGAAAAACAACTGGTGGCTCTCTTAACCAAACAGGAGCAAACCATTTCCCTCAATCCCTGGTATAGTTATCTCATTGAAGGCAAAGGACAGGCACCGCAAAACTTTAAAAAATTGCAGCTTGTCTATTGTCACCTATCCTATTTCCAACAGGAAAATTTAACGTCTTGGTTAGAGATGATGAAAACCCTCTTTCCAAATTGTCAAACAGTTCTTCAGGTTGGAGCGCAGGATTACATTTTTGTTCTCCAACAGGATAAGTACACATCCGTTCGCTCTATCTTGATGGATACCTTGGAAGCCGTAGAATATGACTTTGGAGTACGTTTATCCATCATGTTAGGTCAGGTCTGGTCACAGACAGGACATCAGGTTCTGTCAGATCTCATCAAAGCAGAACGTGACTTGTTCAAAAACTGGTGGCGACAAGGGCATCAAGGGTTTCATACTTTTTCTCAACTCTATCTGTGGAGTATGGGTGAAAGAATCGTGGATCTCCGAGTTATCAAGGAATATCTGCATCAGATGATTGTGGACCAGGATCAGATTCAGGAAATCATCCTTTCACTGTGGGAAAACAGTGCAGTCCTGACAAAAACAGCTCAGCAGTTGTATTTGCATCGCAATTCTCTCCAATACAAGATTGATAAGTGGGAAGAACTGACAGGACTGCAGTTGAAAGAATTGACAGATTTGACCTTGTGTTATCAGTTGATTTTACCAGATATAATCTAAAGTTTTGTGCAAGTTGCACAGAACTTTTTTATTTTTTTGGTCACCTTGCCATAGAAATGTAAAGCGTTTTCATCTATAATAAAACTATCAAATGACAAAAGGAGTTCACCGAAATGGTAGAATTAAATCTTAAAAATATTTACAAAAAATATCCAAATAGCGAACACTACTCAGTTGAAGATTTCAACTTGAACATTAAAGATAAAGAGTTCATCGTTTTCGTAGGACCTTCAGGATGTGGTAAATCAACTACTCTTCGTATGATTGCAGGTCTTGAAGACATCACAGAAGGTACTGCATCTATCGATGGCGTGGTTGTCAATGACGTAGCTCCAAAAGACCGTGACATCGCCATGGTATTCCAAAACTACGCTCTTTACCCACACATGACTGTATACGATAACATGGCTTTTGGTTTGAAATTGCGTAAATACAGCAAAGAAGACATTGACAAACGTGTACAAGAAGCAGCTGAAATTCTTGGTTTGAAAGAATTCTTGGATCGTAAACCAGCTGACCTTTCAGGTGGTCAACGTCAACGTGTTGCCATGGGTCGTGCGATTGTCCGTGATGCAAAAGTATTCTTGATGGACGAACCTTTATCAAACTTGGATGCAAAACTTCGTGTATCAATGCGTGCTGAAATCGCTAAAATCCACCGTCGTATCGGAGCTACAACTATCTACGTAACTCACGACCAAACAGAAGCGATGACACTTGCAGACCGTATCGTTATCATGTCAGCAACTAAAAACCCTGCTGGTACAGGTACTATCGGACGTGTTGAACAAATCGGTACTCCTCAAGAAGTTTACAAAAACCCAGTGAACAAATTCGTAGCAGGATTCATCGGAAGCCCAGCTATGAACTTCATCAACGTTAAATTGAACGGTGACCGCATTGTTGCTGACGGATTTACTTTGAAAGTTCCAGAAGGTGCTTTGAAAGTTCTTCGTGAAAAAGGCTACGAAGGAAAAGAATTGATCTTCGGTATCCGTCCAGAAGACGTAAATGCAGAACCTGCTTTCCTTGAAACATTCCCAGAATCAGTTGTGAAAGCAACAATCTCTGTATCAGAATTGCTCGGTTCAGAATCTCACCTATACTGCCAAGTTGGTAAAGATGAGTTCGTTGCAAAAGTTGACGCTCGTGACTACTTGCAAGCAGGTGCAACAGTTGAACTTGGATTTGACTTGAACAAAGCACACTTCTTCGACGTAGAAACTGAAAGAACAGTTTACTAAGATAGATTTTAAACAATGAGCACTACTAGAGTTTTTCTAGTAGTGTTTTTTTATCAAGTTTAGCAAACTCTTACATAATGGGCTTTACTAGTTTTCATATCCTCAAAAAAGTGTTAAAATGGTAGGAAGAATTGGAGAGTATGCATGCCGAAAGAAGTAATTTATTCAGGCGATGAAGTCGTCGCTTTAACGCAAAAATATTTATCGAAAGAAGATGTGGCTTTTGTACACAAGGCCTTGGTTTACGCTGTAGAATGTCATAGTGGCCAATATCGTAAATCAGGTGAGCCTTACATTATCCACCCTATTCAGGTAGCAGGAATCTTAGCTAAACTCAAGCTAGATGCTGTCACTGTTGCCTGTGGTTTTTTGCATGACGTGGTAGAAGACACAGAAGCTACCTTGGATGACTTAGAACGCGAATTTGGTCACGATGTTCGAGTGATTGTAGATGGTGTTACCAAGCTTGGTAAGGTTGAGTATAAGTCTATCGAGGAGCAGCTGGCTGAGAATCATCGCAAGATGCTCATGGCTATGTCAGAAGATATCCGTGTTATCTTGGTCAAACTATCTGATCGCCTGCATAATATGCGCACCCTTAAGCACCTTCGTAAGGACAAGCAGGAACGTATTTCAAGAGAAACCATGGAAATCTATGCACCGCTTGCTCACCGTTTGGGGATTTCAAGTGTGAAGTGGGAACTGGAAGATCTCTCTTTCCGCTATCTCAATCCAACTGAATTTTACAAGATTAGTCACATGATGAAGGAAAAACGTCAAGAGCGTGAAGCCTTGGTCGATGAAGTTGTGACGAAACTCGAGGAATACTCATCTGAGCGCCATCTTACAGGAAAAATCTACGGTCGTCCAAAGCATATCTACTCTATCTATCGCAAGATGCAGGACAAGAAAAAACGCTTTGAAGAGATCTATGACCTGATTGCCATTCGTTGTATCCTAGACACTCAGAGTGATGTCTATGCGATGTTGGGCTACGTTCATGAGCTTTGGAAACCAATGCCAGGCCGTTTCAAGGACTATATTGCCAATCGTAAGGCCAATGGTTACCAGTCTATCCATACGACTGTTTATGGACCAAAAGGGCCGATTGAGTTCCAGATTCGTACTAAGGAGATGCACGAGGTTGCTGAGTACGGGGTTGCGGCTCACTGGGCTTACAAAAAAGGAATCAAGGGTCAGGTTAATAGTAAGGAATCTGCTATCGGGATGAACTGGATTAAGGAGATGATGGAACTCCAAGATCAAGCAGATGATGCCAAGGAATTTGTAGATACTGTCAAGGAAAACTATCTGGCTGAGGAGATTTATGTCTTTACTCCAGATGGGGCGGTTCGTTCACTTCCAAAAGATTCAGGTCCGATTGACTTTGCTTATGAAATTCATACAAAGATTGGGGAAAAAGCGACTGGAGCCAAGGTTAATGGCCGTATGGTTCCATTGACGACCAAGTTAAAAACGGGTGACCAGGTTGAAATCATCACCAATCCAAATTCATTTGGACCAAGCCGTGACTGGCTCAATATGGTCAAGACCAGCAAGGCTCGTAACAAAATTCGTCAGTTTTTTAAAAACCAAGACAAAGAATTGTCCATCAATAAAGGTCGTGAATTGCTGATTAGTCAGCTCCAAGAAAATGGCTATGTGGCCAATAAATTTATGGACAAACGCCACATGGATGAAGTCCTTAAAAAAACCAGCTACAAGACAGAAGAAGCGCTATTTGCGGCGATTGGTTTTGGAGAAATCGGAGCAATCACTGTCTTTAACCGTTTGACTGAGAAGGAACGTCGTGAAGAAGAGCGGGCCAAAGCTAAGGCAGAAGCTGAAGAATTGGTCAAGGGTGGCGAAGTCAAAGTGGAGAACAAGGACACGCTTAAGGTTAAGCATGAGGGTGGAGTAGTCATCCAAGGTGCTTCTGGGCTCTTGATCCGGATTGCCAAATGTTGTAACCCTGTTCCAGGTGATGATATCGTCGGCTATATTACCAAAGGACGCGGAGTTGCCATCCACCGTGTAGACTGTATGAATCTTCGATCACAGGAAAATTACGAGCAGCGTCTACTCGATGTGGAGTGGGAAGACCAATTCTCAAGTAAGGAGTATATGGCTCACATCGATATCTACGGGCTCAACCGTTCTGGTCTTTTGAATGATATCTTGCAAGTCCTATCAAACACAACTAAAAATATCTCTTCGGTTAATGCCCAACCGACCAAGGATATGAAATTTGCCAATATCCATGTATCCTTTGGAATTTCTAACCTTTCAATGTTGACAACGGTAGTTGATAAGATTAAGAGTGTACCAGAAGTCTACTCAGTTAAACGGACCAATGGTTAGGTATGATCGATACAGTCAGAAAGGATTTCTATGAAAATCATCGTTCAGCGAGTCAAGCAGGCTCAGGTTTCTATTGAGGGGCAGATACATGGTCAAATCAAACAAGGACTCTTGCTCCTAGTTGGTGTTGGCCCTGAGGATCAAAAAGAAGATTTGGATTATGCAGTGAGAAAACTTGTCAATATGCGTATCTTTTCAGATACCGAAGGCAAGATGAATTTATCAGTCAAGGATATCCAAGGAGAAATACTCTCCATCTCTCAATTCACTCTTTTTGCAGATACTAAAAAAGGGAATCGCCCAGCTTTTACAGGTGCTGCTAAGCCTGATGTTGCAGAGGCTTTCTATCAAGATTTTAACCGAGAACTAGCCAAGGAAGTTCCTGTGAAAACAGGTATTTTCGGAGCAGATATGCAGGTGGAACTGGTCAATGATGGACCGGTAACCATCATCCTTGATACCAAAAATAGATAAGAAAAACCAAGCTAGCGGGCTTGGTTTTTTGCTGATAAAGACTTTAGTTCATTTTTTCAACATAGAGTTGTTTAGCGATTTCGAGGCTGACTTGAAGTTCTTCATTGTTGTGAATCAGGGTAAAGGTATTGGAGAAGCCATCGAACTGCTTGACTTGGAGTTGGTCTCCAATATGGATGGCATGTTTATCCAAATATTGGAGGATTTCAAAGCTGTCATGAACTCTTGTCAGAAGGTAGTTTCCTACTTCTTTGATATCAGAAAGTGGCAGGTTATTAACCTCAACTAGAAGCTCACCCTTAGCAGGAATGGTTCCGCCATGGGGACAGGTCTTTGGAAAGCCTAACATAGTTTCCAGTCTCTCCACAAAAAGGTCTGAAACTGTATGCTCTAATACCTCAGCTTCATCGTGAATCTGATTGCTGGTATAGTCTAGATGGTGAACTAGAAAGACCTCTATCAGTCGATGCTTGCGATAAAGCTCAGAGACCAGATTTAAACCAATGTCCGTTAGTATATAGCCATTTTCTTTATTCTTTAATATAAGATTTTCGGATTGCATGCGCTTGATCATCTCAGTTACCGCAGGAGGTGATACCTGCATCCGAGCAGCAATTTCCTTGTTGGTAATCTTAGGAACTTCCATGCCAATCTCATAAATACATTTTAAGTAATCTTCTTTATTTGGTGTCATTCGTATTTCCTTGTTTATTATCTCCATCTAGTATACCAAAAAAAGCTAGATTTCTCTAGCTTTCTGTCTTGTTACAGGTGGGCTTTCTTTTAGTCAAGCGACTTTGCTGCTTCAATGGCTGCTTCAAAGTTTGGTTCGCTGTTGATATTGTCCACATACTCAACATAACGGATAATATTGTCAGCATCGAGAACAAAAACTGCGCGAGCAAGTAGATGCCATTCATTGATTAAGAGGGCGTAATCGCGTCCAAAGGAGTGGTCGAAGTAGTCTGAGAGCATGATGGCATTTTCAATTCCTTCAGCCCCACACCAGCGTTTTTGAGCGAAGGGGAGGTCCATAGACACCGTTAAGACAACAGTGTTGTCTAAGCTAGCCAATTCTTGGTTAAAGCGACGAGTCTGTAGCGAGCAGATACCTGTATCGATAGAAGGGATGACACTCAAGATTTTTTTCTTGCCTTCAAAGTCAGCCAGTGTTTTTTTAGAGAGGTCAGTCGTTGTGAGAGAGAAATCAAGTGCTTTGTCTCCTACTTGTAGTTGTTTTCCTGTAAACGTAACAGGGTTTCCAAGGAATGTAGTCATAAGCTACTCCAATCTTTTTTCTTTCATTTTACATTAAATGTTCAGACTCTTCCAATAATTTGACCGAAATTTAAATAGACAAAAACGCCAATTCATGGTGACTGACGTTTTTTAAAATGATTATTTAGACAAACCTTCAGAAATCTTGTCAAGGTTGTATTTCATCATGTTGTAGTAGCTGTCACCTTCTTTACCTTCTTCAGCAATTGAGTCAGTAAAGATTTGTGCGTAAATTGGAATATTTGTGTCTTGTGAAACAGTCTTCATTGGACGATCATCGACACTGGACTCAACAAATAGTGATGGGACTTTCATTTGGCGAAGTTTTTCAACCAAAGTCTTGATTTGGTCAGGTGTTCCTTCTTCTTCAGTGTTGATTTCCCAAATGTATGCACTTGGTACACCGTAAGCTTTAGAGAAGTATTTGAAGCATCCCTCGCTGGTTACGATGAGTTTCTTGTCAGCATCAATAGCGTTAAATTTCTCTTTGGCTTCCTTGTCAAGCTTGTCTAGTTTTTCAGTGTATTCTTTGAGATTCTTTTCGTAGAATTCCTTGTTGCTAGGGTCTTTAGCGATGAGTTGCTTAGCAATATTTTGAGCATAGATGATCCCGTTTTCAAGGTTGAGCCAAGCATGTGGATCTTCTTTCCCTTTTTCATTTTGGCCTTCTAGGTAGATGATATCAACGCCTTCACTGACAGCAAAGTAGTCCTTGTTTTCAGTTTTCTTGGCATTCTCAACTAATTTTGTAAACCAGGCATTTCCACCTGTTTCAAGGTTGATACCATTGTAGAAAATTAAGTCGGCTTGCGAAGTTTTCTTGACGTCTTCAGGGAGTGGCTCGTATTCGTGTGGGTCTTGTCCAACAGGCACGATACTATGAAGATCAATCTTGTCTCCAGCGATATTTTTAGTAATATCAGCGATAATTGAGTTTGTAGCAACAACTTTTAGTTTTTGACCAGAAGCTGCATCTTTTTTTCCGCTAGCACATGCTACAAGAACAATGGCGGAAAGAAAAAGAACTAATAATGTACCTAATTTTTTCATTAGATCCTCCAATTTATTGGGGCTTTACCCCTTATTTTAACAAATGTTTATTTTTCAGTTTCAAATATCGTTGTTTTGGAGCGATAAAGAAGCTAATGAGAAAGAAACTAGCGGCTGTAAGCACGATACTAGAACCTGCTGCAACGTTAAAGCTATAGCCGATAAAGAGTCCCAAAACTGAAGCAGTAGCTCCAAAGGTTGAGGAAAGGAAAATCATGCTTTTCAGGCTATTAGCATACAGATAAGCAGTTGCAGCTGGGGTAATCAGCATGGCTACAATCAGGATAGTTCCGACACTTTGCATGGCTGTCACAGACACGAGAGTCAGGAGTACCATGAGAAGGTAGTGATAGAAATTGACAGGCATTCCCATGGCTTTAGCCAAGAGTTCATCAAAGGAAGTTATCAAGAGTTGCTTGAAGAAAATCCAGATTAACAAGAGAATGGCTGCCCCCACACCCATAGTAATAAACATATCCGTATCTTGGACGGCCAGGATATTACCAAAAAGGATATGGAACAGGTCAGTTGAACTTTTAGCGACACTAATCAAGATGATACCGAGGGCTAAGAAAGAAGAAAAGGTAATGCCGATGGCGGTATCGCTTTTGATAATCGAGTTTCCCTTGATGTAGGTAATGATGATGGCAGCTAGTAGTCCAAAGAGAATGGCTCCGATAAAGAAGTCAACGCCCAAGATGAAGGAGAGGGCTACACCTGGTAAGACAGCATGTGAAATGGCATCTCCCATGAGTGACATCCCGCGTAGAATGATGAAACATCCCACAGCTCCAGCTACGACCCCGATGACAATGGCTGTTATCAAGGCATTTTGGAGAAAGTGGAAGTTCTGCAATCCATCTATAAATTCTGCAATCATAGGTCACCTCCATTGAAAAAGAGTCGGTCACCATAAGCTTGTTTGAGATTGGCTTGGGTAAAGGTCTCCTTTGTTGGACCAAAGGCTATTAGCTCCTTGTTGAGAAGGAGTACCTGGTCAAAATAATGGGCAACCTTGCCCAGGTCATGGTGAACGATAAGGACAGTCTTGCCAGCTTTTTTAAGTTCTCTCAGCGTGTTCATGATGATCTCTTCACTGACAGAGTCAATCCCCACAAAGGGCTCGTCTAAGAGAATATAATCAGCATCTTGAACTAGACAACGGGCAATCAAGACACGCTGGAATTGGCCACCAGAGAGTTGACTAATCTGACGTTCTGCATAGTCGGAAAGTCCAACAATTTCTAGTGCTTCAGCCACCTTTTGCCAGTGGTTTGCTTTTAAAGTGTGAAAGAGTGGAATGGATGGATAGAGTCCCAGAGAGACACATTCTTTTACCTTGATAGGAAAGTTGTAGTCGATATGAATTTTTTGCTCGACATAGGCAACTTTCTTGAGAGATTTTTTCATTTCTTTATCTTCGATAAAAGTGTGACCTTCATGCGGGATAATGCCCAGCATACCTTTTAATAATGTTGATTTCCCGGCGCCGTTTGGACCAATAATTCCGGTAATCGTTGGTCCTTGGAGCACTAGTGAAATATCCTTAAGTGCCAACGTTTCTTTGTAGGAGACACTGAGGTTTTCGATACGTATCATACAGTTGTATTCCTCCTGGATTTTAATATACCTTAATTTTATTTTTAAGTCAAGTTAATTTTGGTAAAAATTTAAAAAATTAATGTTGAAATCAAATAGGAGGAGACGGCATTTTTAATTGCATTCCCCAGGGATTTTTGCTAAGCTAAGAATAAGTGAAAAATGAAAGCGAGAACAAGATGACACGTTATCAAGATGATTTTTATGATGCCATAAATGGTGAGTGGGAAAAGACTGCTGTTATTCCAGCAGATAAATCGAGAACAGGTGGTTTTATCGACCTTGACGAAGAAATTGAAGAGTTGATGCTAACGACGACGGACAAGTGGTTGGCAGGAGAAGATGTTCCTGAAGATCCCATCCTAGCAAACTTTGTCAAGTACCACAGCATGGTGAGAGATTTCGATAAGCGAGAAGCAGATGGAATTGAGCCAGTCCTTCCTTTATTGAAGGAATACCAGAATTTAGAGAGTTTTGCGGATTTCGCAGGTAAACTAGCAGCATTTGAATTAGCTGGTAAACCAAACTTCCTTCCATTTGGAGTATCACCAGACTTTATGGATGCTAGAACCAATGTTCTCTGGGCTAGTGCTCCAGGAACTATCTTGCCTGATACAACCTACTATGCGGAAGACCATCCTCAGCGTGAGGAATTATTGAACCTTTGGAAAGAAAGTACTTCTAATCTCCTCAAAGCCTATAACTTCTCAGATGAAGAAATCGAAGATCTTTTAGAGAAACGATTGGAATTGGACCGCCGTATCGCAGCTGTTGTACTTTCAAACGAAGAGAGTTCAGAATATGCCAAACTTTACCATCCTTATTCTTATGAAGATTTCAAAAAGTTTGCGCTTGCCCTACCTCTCGATGACTTCTTCCAAGCTGTGATTGGACAAACTCCAGATAAGGTTATCGTAGATGAAGAACGTTTCTGGCAAGCAGCAGAGCAATTTTATAGTGAGGAAGCTTGGCCTTTACTCAAGGCAAGCTTGATCTTGAGTGTGGTCAATCTTTCGACTAGTTATCTGACAGATGAGATTCGTATCTTGTCAGGTGCCTACGGACGAGCTCTTTCAGGAGTTCCAGAGGCTCAAGACAAACGCAAGGCAGCTTACCACTTAGCTCAAGGACCTTTTAAACAAGCTCTCGGCCTTTGGTATGCCCACGAAAAATTCTCTCCAGAAGCTAAGGCGGACGTAGAGAAAAAAGTGGCGACCATGATTGACGTTTATAAGGAACGTTTGGCTAAGAATGACTGGCTGACACCTGAAACACGAGAAAAAGCTATCGTCAAACTCAACGTTATCAAACCTTATATTGGTTACCCAGAAGAACTGCCAGCTCGTTACAAGGACAAGGTAGTGGATGAATCTGCTAGTCTCTTTGAGAATGCTCTAGCCTTTGCGCGTGTTGAAATCAAGCACAGCTGGAGCAAGTGGAACCAGCCAGTTGACTATAAGGAGTGGGGAATGCCTGCTCATATGGTCAATGCCTACTACAATCCACAAAAGAACTTGATTGTCTTCCCAGCTGCTATTTTACAGGCTCCATTCTATGACTTGCATCAGTCGTCTTCTGCCAACTACGGTGGTATTGGTGCGGTTATTGCCCACGAGATTTCTCATGCTTTTGACACAAATGGTGCTTCCTTTGATGAAAATGGTAGTCTCAAGGATTGGTGGACAGAGAACGACTATGCTGCCTTTAAAGAAAAAACGCAGAAAGTTATCGACCAGTTTGATGGCCAAGAATCTTACGGTGCAAAAATCAATGGGAAATTAACTGTATCCGAAAACGTTGCCGACCTTGGAGGAATCGCTGCTGCCCTTGAAGCAGCTAAGAGAGAGCCAGATTTCTCAGCTGAAGAGTTCTTCCATAACTTTGCTCGTATCTGGCGTATGAAAGGTCGCCCAGAGTTGATGAAACTCATGGCCAGCGTTGATGTGCACGCCCCAGCTAAACTCCGTGTTAACATCCAAGTGCCAAACTTCGATGACTTCTTTACAACCTATGATGTCAAAGAAGGCGACGGCATGTGGCGCTCACCAGAAGACCGTGTGATTATTTGGTAATCAAAAAACCAAGGATGGAGTGG
>NZ_KQ970821.1:0-17000 GCF_001579645.1 Streptococcus infantis | reverse complement strand
CCAGTCCTTGGTTTTTATATTTTAGAAAAATGGATTAAAAGTTTTTTCGTGAGCGATGGTCGTAGCAGGTCCGTGACCTGGATAGACATCGTAGTTAGGAAGGGTAAAGAGCTGGGTTTGGATACTATGGAGGAGTTGTTCCATACTACCTGTAGGTAGGTCTGTTCGTCCAATAGTTTCTCGGAAGAGAGCATCACCCGTTAAGACCAAGTGCCCATCTGGAAAAACAAATGAAACTCCTCCGATAGAGTGGCCTGGAGTTGGGAGTACTGTAAAACGAAACTCCTCGATTTGGTATTCTTTATGAAAAACAAAGGTGTGTTCAGCTGGTCTACATACGACATCTGCCATATCGTCATGACGAGGAAGGCCTGAGAGGTTGTCGACAGGAGTATAGAGCCAAGATTCTTCGCTTTCTGCCACATATACTGGAGGATTTCCAAAAGTATCTCTGACCAAGTCCAGACTCAAGATATGATCGTAGTGAGTATGGGTCAATAGAATCGCACAGACTGGTTTGTTGATTTTCTCAATAGTCTTTCGAATGGCCTCCCAATGGCTACCTGGATCGACTACAATCAGGTGTTGGTCTCCTTCGAGATAATAAGTATTTTCATAGGCAACAGGATTTACGGTTTTATGGATTTTCATAGGATTTCCTCTTTCAAAGAATTTACAGTTTCTAGTATAACACAGAAGGACAAAATAAGGAATCGATCAATAAGAAAGTCCCTCCATAAAAGAAGGGACTTTTTAATACATTAAAAATGATTTTTCCAGGCTTGGAAGCGTGCATCCAGTAGGAGTTGTGTCAGATTTTTTAAGATTTCGACTTGCTCAGGCTCTAGTGTCTGGGCTTGAGAAACAAGTTGTCGAACATGTTCAATCGCATTTTTTGAAGATAGTTCATTAATAGAGCTAATTCCGGACTCTAGGATGGTTCCAAAGAAGAGATCAAAATAGAGTTCTAATTCCTCATCGGGAACACTGTCCACCCATTCCTTTAGAGCGTCTTTGATTTGTAGACTTTCGCTACTAATCTCCTCTAGTTGGACAAAGTGGTGTCCATCTGTCAACCAACTGAAAGTATTGTGTTGGGCGATGCCACCGAGAGCCGTAGATTTGACGACGGTAGGAGTATCAGGAACTTCTAGCATCATGCCAATGACAGAACCTTGTGGGACATAACGGTGAAATTTAGGGATAACATCTTGATAACCAGTCGTTTCAGTCAGATGAGCCTGCAAACCAGGAGCATCGTAGGTATAAACTGCGGATATCTTTTCCTGCAATTCAGGCTGGATTTGACTAGCAGCAAAGACTGCTAGATTCCCACCTTTAGAATGCCCAGCAAGAATTACTTTTTGTTTTGGATGTTGGGTAAAGAATTCTTCCAAGTATTCAAGAGCATGCTTTTGGGCAGGGATTTCCTTCATATAGGTCATATGGAAATCTTCCTTCCAGCCAATAATACTGTCGTCTGTGCCACGAAAGACAATGAGATAAGTATCTAGGTTCAGACGATAGGTCATAGCAGCGAACTGTTTCTGTTGCTCGGTATCAATTTCGTTAATAAAGTTTGATAGCTTGCAATTTTTAAATCGTTTGTGTTGAGCAAGCTGGTCTAAGAGTTGGAGACGTTCTTTATTGGTCAACATGGTGCTTTCTCGTGGGACACGTGTTGCGACATCGCTTAAACGATTGACTGGCTGGTACAATAGGTTATCAAAAGGAAGATAAGTCAGCTCTGTCAAAGCAAGTACATCCAGTTCATTTAAGGGAAGATCATAAAAAGAATCGTATTGAACATTAGTTAGGTAGTCAAAAATATTGGCCATGAGAATTCCTTTCTTAACTTTTATCATATCAGATTTGCATCAATTTCGCTAGTAGTGAGAAGAATTTTGCTATAATATAAAAAAAGGAGGAGCAGATGCATAAGATTTTACTAGTAGAAGATGATCCAGTAATCCGTCAGCAAGTTGGGAAAATGCTCTCTGAGTGGGGATTTGAGGTAGTCATGGTAGAAGACTTCATGGAGGTTCTCACACTATTTGTTCAGTCTGAACCTCATCTGGTTCTCATGGATATCGGCTTGCCTCTCTTTAATGGTTATCACTGGTGCCAGGAAATTCGCAAGATTTCTAAAGTTCCCATTATGTTTCTGTCTTCGAGAGACCAGGCTATGGACATTGTGATGGCCATTAATATGGGGGCGGATGATTTTGTGACCAAGCCCTTTGATCAGCAGGTTCTTTTAGCCAAGGTACAGGGCTTGTTACGTCGTTCCTATGAGTTTGGACGGGATGAAAGTCTCTTAGAGTATGCTGGAGTTATCCTCAATACCAAGTCTATGGATGTGCATGTCAATGGGAAAGCTATCAGTTTAACAAAGAATGAATTTCAGATTTTACGTGTCTTATTTGAGCATGCGGGAAATATCGTAGCGCGTGACGATTTGATGCGGGAACTTTGGAATAGTGACTTTTTTATCGATGATAATACCTTGTCCGTAAACGTCGCCCGCTTGCGCAAGAAATTGGAGGAAGAAGGTTTGATTGGTTTTATCGAAACTAAGAAAGGAATAGGGTACGGATTGAAACATGCTTGATTTCAAAAGTTTTTTTCTAGCTTATATCCGTTCGCGTAGCCGTTTTTTCGCTTTTATTCTCTTACTCACGGGTTTGCTTTTTCTCTTTGAGGTTTTATTTGATAACCAAGTACTCTACTTTAATTATTTCTTCTTTCTATCTACCTTTTTGACACTTTTGTTTTTGGTCTATGATTTCTTGATAGAATTGCAACGCTATCGTAAGGAATTGTTTTACGGAAAAAGAGAAGCCAAGTCACCAATGGAGGCCCTACTAACTGAAAAACTAGAGAAAAGTGAAGAAGAACTCTATCAAAAGAAATCAGATGCTGAAAACCGCTACAATGATTTGGTGGACTATTATACACTCTGGGTTCATCAGATAAAAACTCCAATTGCGGCCAGTAAACTCCTCGTGAGCGAGGTGGCAGATCGCCAATTGAAGCAACAGCTAGAACAGGAAATTTTTAAGATTGATTCCTATACCAACCTCGTTCTCCAATACCTACGCTTAGAGAGCTTCCATGATGATCTGGTGTTGAAGAAAGAAAATGTGGAGGATTTGGTCAAGGAAGTCATTCGCAAATATGCCCTTTTCTTTATCCAGAAAGGTTTAAGTGTTAATCTGCATGACTTGGATAGAAGCATTGTGACGGATAAAAAATGGTTGTTAGTAGTTATTGAACAAATCCTTTCAAATAGCCTCAAATACACAAATGAAGGTGGAATTGAGATCTATATGGAAGATCAAGAACTTTGCATCAAAGATACTGGGATTGGCATCAAAAACAGTGATCAATTGCGAGTTTTTGAACGCGGATTTTCAGGCTATAATGGTCGCATGACCCAGCAGTCATCTGGACTTGGACTCTACTTGACCCAAAAAATCAGCCAAGAATTAGGACATCAAATCCGTATCGAATCTAAACTTGGTCAAGGGACGACTGTGCGTATCAAGTTTTCAGAAGTAAACCTACTGATCGAATGAAAAGAATTGCTAAGAGCTTGGAAGAATCCTTTCAGGCTCTTCTTTAGACCTTGTTATGGTAAGAAAGCAGACTTCAATCAGATAAAAAATTGTAATCTTACAAAAATGTAAGATTACAGACCTCTTTTGTAAGGTTATGTTATGGCAAGTCCTCTTTATTTGGAGTAAACTTATAGCATAAAGAAAAAGGAGAGAAACCATGAAAACAATCTTACAAAAGAAAGATACAAGTAAACCAAGTCCAAAAGAGATCGAGCGAGTTCAGCTCGGTTGCGCTATTATGCAGGCTCAGTTTCAATTAATGGGATATTAAAAAGGAGATTATCATGACACTATTAGATGTAAAACACGTTCAAAAGATTTATAAAACACGTTTCCAAGGCAACCAAGTAGAAGCCCTGAAAGATATTCACTTCACTGTAGAAAAAGGCGACTACGTTGCCATTATGGGTGAGTCTGGTTCTGGGAAATCAACCCTACTCAATATTCTCGCCATGCTTGACAAACCAACTCGTGGTCAGGTCTTCCTAAACGGAACAGACACAGCTACCATTAAAAATACTGAAGCATCAAGCTTCCGTCGTGAAAAGTTAGGCTTTGTCTTCCAAGACTTCAATTTGTTAGATACGCTTTCTGTTAAAGACAATATCTTACTCCCTTTGGTATTGTCTAGAAAGCCTATTACTGAAATGATGAAAAAATTGGTAGTGACGGCTGAAAATCTTGGCATCAACCAATTGCAGGAGAAGTACCCTTATGAAATCTCTGGTGGACAAAAGCAACGGGTAGCAGTAGCCCGCGCTATCATTACAGAACCAGAAATTCTCCTTGCTGATGAGCCAACAGGAGCTCTAGATTCTAAGTCATCTGCAGCCCTCCTTGATATTTTTGATCAGATCAATGAACAAGGACAAACCATTCTCATGGTAACCCATTCAACAGCTGCAGCAAGTCGTGCGAAACGTGTCCTCTTCATCAAGGACGGCATTCTTTACAATCAAATCTACCGTGGTGAAAAGACTGAACGTCAGATGTTCCAAGAAATCTCTGACACCTTGACTGTTATGGCAAGTGAGGTGAACTAGTATGTTTCGATTAACCAATAAGTTGGCCGTATCCAACTTAATCAAAAACCGCAAACTCTATTATCCTTTTGCACTAGCAGTTCTCCTTGCAGTTACTATCAGCTACCTATTTTATTCATTAACTTTTAATCCTAAAATGGTAGAAATGCGGGGTGGATCTTCTATTCAATTTACCCTACAACTAGGTCTCATCGTAGTAACACTTGCATCTGCCATTATCGTCCTTTATGCCAACAGTTTTGTCATGAAAAATCGTTCCAAAGAACTGGGTATATATGGCATGTTGGGACTAGAAAAGCGACATTTGATTGGTATGACCTTCAAGGAACTCCTGATTTTTGGTCTAGTAACAGTCACTGCTGGGATTGGGATTGGTGCCCTCTTTGACAATCTGATTTTCGCTTTATTGCTCAAACTTTCAAAGATGAAGGTGGAGTTAGTCGCAACCTTCCAATGGCCCGTAGTCCTTTCCATCCTTCTGGTATTTGGTCTTATCTTTTTAGTCATTGTCTTCCTAAATGCTATCCGCATTATCCGTATGGATGCTCTTCAACTATCTCGTGAGAAAGCAAAAGGTGAGAAGAAGGGCCGTTTCCTAGTGTTTCAGACAATCTTGGGACTACTCTCTTTAGGTAGTGGCTATTATCTAGCTCAAAGCGTAACAAATGCTCTATTAGCTATTTCTACCTTCTTTTTAGCTGTAATACTGGTCATTTTAGGAACCTATCTCTTGTTCAATGCTGGGATTACAGTTTTCTTGAAAATGCTCAAGAAAAACAAGAAATATTACTACAAACCTAACAATCTCATCTCTGTTTCTAACCTCATTTTCCGTATGAAGAAAAATGCGGTTGGTTTAGCGACTATCGCCATCCTTTCCACCATGGTTTTGGTCACCATGTCGGCAGCAACCAGTATCTACAATGGTTCTGAAAATATTAAAAAACTCCTGTATCCTCACGATATGTCAATTTCAGGACAAAATGTAGAAGTTGAGGATTTAGACCAACTTTTAACTCAGTATGCCAAGGAAAAGAACCTAACAATCAGCACTAAGGATGTTCTTAGCTATGCAAGTTTCGGCCTTTCTAGTCAAGATGGTACCAAATTAACCACCTTTGCAAAAGGTCAAAATAGTGTTATGCCCAAGACAGTTTTCCTAGTTTTTGATCAAAAAGACTATGAAAAAATGACTGGACAAAAGCTGAACCTTACGAATAATGAGGTGGGACTATTCGCTAAGAACGATGGCCTTAAAGGTCAAAAAGCATTCAGTCTGAACAATCAGAACTATACGATCAAGCAAGAAATCCAGCAAGATTTCCTCAGAGACCATGTTGCTAACCAGTATGTACTTTTGATCTCAGATTATAACTACCTTGTTGTCTCAAATTTGCAGGACTTTTTAGATAAATACCAGGATTCTGCTATATACACTCAGCTATATGGTGGAATGGATGTGACAGCAAGTAAAGAGGAACAGTTAAAGCTATCTGATGATTTCGATGCGTATGTGAATAATTTCAGTCACAATCTCAAGAACGAGGATGGTATGGTTTACGGTGCAAACATTGCGAGTGAGTCAACTGTCGAAATGAACGCTCTCTTTGGTGGAGTCCTCTTTATCGGTATTTTTCTCTCTATCATCTTTATGGTAGGTACTGTACTCGTTATCTACTATAAACAAACTTCAGAAGGTTATGAAGACCGTGAACGCTTTGTCATTCTGCAAAAGGTTGGTTTGGATCAAAAACAAATCAAGCAAACCATTAACAAGCAGGTCTTGACTGTTTTCTTCCTACCTCTGGCCTTTGCCTTCCTTCATCTGGCTTTTGCTTATCACATGTTGAGCCTGATTCTCAAGGTCGTTGGTGTTGTTGATTCAGCCATGATGTTAAGTGTAACCCTTTCTATCTGTGGTATCTTTGCTTTAGTCTATGTTCTAATCTTTATGATTACTTCAAGAAGCTATCGCAAGATTGTTCAAATATAAAAATAAAGGATATAATGTAAAGTCTGAAAGTTATTTTGACGGAGGAATCCTAGATTATATTGAATACTCTATCTTAGTAGTCATAATTTGCGGGTTTACCTTGGGGATCACACCACCTTGGGTGGTTTGCATGATACAAAATTGGAAAACCAAACACACTCATCATGTTTAAACATTAAAACGTTATCTTCTTTCAAAGGAGATAACGTTTTTTTCTTCTTTGGATAAGGAAACAAAAATTTCTACCTTTCTCTATCTCTTAAATTGATTGAGTTCTTCAGAGAAAGGTTGTAAAATTTTTGATATAATATCAAGGATGGACTGATGGATATTTAAAGGATTATTTTCAAAAGAATGACAGGTGAGAATTAAAAATATGTAATATTGGACAGAAGTCTCTCTGCCATCGTCTTTGCAGAAACAAGATTATATGAAATAAAAGGAGTAACCAATGACCGGAAACTATTCAACACGTGAATACCGTGAGAAATTATATGATGACCTTCATGTTCGATTAAGAGATACAGTGATTTTGATGTGTGCGATTTTTATTGCCTCTATAGGTCTAAATATGAATTCAACAGCTGTCATTATTGGAGCCATGCTGATTTCCCCTCTTATGACACCGATTGTTGGACTGGGATTCGGTTTAGCTATTTTTGATACGCGTTTAATCAAGCAATCTCTAGAGGTTTTATTTACTCAAGTATTGGTCAGTTTGCTTGTATCGACTCTGTATTTCTGGATTTCTCCCTTATCTTATGCAAGTAGCGAGTTGATTGCACGAACCTCTCCAACCATTTGGGATGTTCTCATTGCTATCGCGGGTGGGATAGCAGGTTTCATTGGTTCAAGGAAAAAAGAAGCAAACAATATCGTACCAGGAGTAGCCATCGCAACAGCTCTAATGCCACCTATCTGTACTGCAGGCTATGGTTTAGCTAATGGAAATGTACGATTTTTATTTGGGGCTCTCTATCTTTTCTTGATCAACTGTGTTTTTATCATGCTAGCCAACATTGTTGGAACAAGAATTTTGATGAGAAAATCTCCTTTAAGTTCATTTAAAGAGCTAAATATTAAAATGAAAATTGGGTTGATATCCTTGATTGTATTATTGGTTCTTCCAGCCAGCTATTCAGCAGTCACTCTGACGATGGATCAAGCGCGAAAAGAAGGGATTAAACAGTTTGTAGGCAAAGAGTTCGCCAATCATACGGTCATTAATCAAGTCTACAAGTCAAGGAGCAATGAATTGGTCTTGACGGTTGTTGGAGGTCCGATTTCAGAAGAAGAATTAGAAACCATTTGCCAAAAACAAGCCTCTTACGGTATTCAATCTGTTCAATTGAAAGTCAATCAAGTCCATAATTCGACAAAATTAGATAGTGAAATGACCAAGGAATTTTATGAAACCATTAACAAGTATATCGATCAAAAACTCTCTGAAAAAGATTCACAAAAAGATCGCGTAAAAGAAAATGAAGCAGACAATGATTGAGGATATTGAACTTATCTAAGTCGAGGAAGCAAATCTTGGGAGGATATCCTATATCCAAAAGTTAATGGATAGAAAGGATTGTTGATGAGTCTACTATTTGTGGTGGTTTGATCAATCACTACTAGCTCAGGTTAAACAAAATATAAAAAGGCGGTGGGACAGAAATCGATAGACAAAGTCTCGATTTCGTAGTCCCAGCCCCGCGAGGATGATTAGAAGCTTTTTGGAGTCTAAAAGACGAACAAAAAGTTCAATCAGCTACCGCGTCAAAGTTTGATTGCTAATAAAAAGAGAGGTCGGGATCTTTTGTCCCAACCTCTTTTTTAGGTAGCTAGAATTTTATCCCAGACAGTGATCGTTTTATTTCTCAACTCGTGATTTGTTGGCGATATCAGCTAGGATAGCTGCTACAAACTCTTCTACTGACACAGTGTTCGTTTCTTTTTGTCCATAGCGACGAACGTTGACAGTTCCGTCTTCCATTTCCTTGTCACCAACGATCAATTGGTAAGGAATCTTGCTAGTTTGTGAAGCACGGATCTTGAACTGCATTTTTTCATTGCGTTCATCCACATCGGCACGAACCCCACGGTCACGGAGTTTCTTAGCCACTTCCCAAGCGTAGTCCACGTGTTTTTCATTAGAAACTGGGATAAGGGTCACTTGGTGTGGTGCTAGCCATGTTGGGAAGGCACCCTTGTAGTTTTCAATCAAGATGGCTGTGAAGCGTTCCATGGTGGAAATCACCCCACGGTGGATCATCACTGGACGGTGCTCTTCACCATCCGCTCCGATGTATTTAAGGTCGAAGCGTTCTGGAAGCAAGAAGTCAAGCTGAATGGTAGAAAGAGTTTCTTCTTTACCGAGGGCAGTCTTAACCTGGATATCCAATTTTGGACCATAGAAGGCAGCTTCCCCTTCAGCTTCAAAGTAGTCAACGCCCATTTCATCAAGCGCTGCGCGAAGCATGGTTTGGGCATTTTCCCACATTTCATCATTATCAAAGTACTTGTGAGTATCTTGAGGGTCACGAAGAGAGAGACGGAAGCGGTATTCAGTCAAGTTGAAGTCTTCATAAACATCGATAATCAACTGAAGGGCACGTTGGAATTCTTCTTGGATTTGTTCTGGAGTGACGAAGAGGTGTCCGTCATTAAGAGACATTTCACGTACACGTTGAAGACCTGTAAGGGCCCCTGATTTCTCATAGCGGTGCATCATCCCGATTTCAGCGATACGGATTGGCAATTCACGGTATGAGTGAACATGGTGCTTGAAGACTTGGATGTGGTGTGGACAGTTCATTGGACGAAGGACGAATTCTTCCCCATCTCCCATATCCATAGTTGGGAACATGTCTTCTTGGTAATGATCCCAGTGACCAGAAGTCTTGTAAAGTTCTACAGAAGCAAGCGGTGGAGTGTAAACGTGTTGGTAGCCAGAAGCCAACTCTTTGTCTACGATGTAGCGCTCCAACTCACGACGGATAGTCGCCCCATTTGGCAACCAGAATGGAAGCCCTTGACCGACCTCTTGAGAAATCATAAAGAGATCAAGCTCTTTACCAAGTTTACGGTGGTCACGTTCTTTGGCCTCTTCACGCATTTGAAGGTAGTTTTTCAAGTCTTTCTTGTCGAACCAAGCTGTACCGTAAATACGTTGCATCATAGCATTGTCGCTATTTCCACGCCAGTAGGCACCAGCTACATGGAGAAGGTGGAAGATTTGGATACGACCAGTTGATGGCACGTGAGGTCCACGGCAAAGGTCCACGTATTCACCTTGACGGTAGATGGTCAAGCCACCCTCGTCTTCTGAGTGTTCCTCGATCAATTCCAACTTGTAAGGGTCGTTTTTGAAGATTTCACGGGCTTCATCTTTTGTCACTTCTTCACGAATAGATGGGAAGTTTTCTTTAACGATTTTTTGCATTTCTTCTTCGATACGAGGAAGGTCTTCGTTAGAGATTTGACCCGCTTGGTTGTCTGTATCATAGTAAAAACCATCTTCGATCGCTGGACCGACACCCAAGTGAATGTCTGGGAAAAGGCGACGAGCGGCTTGAGCGAACAAGTGGGCTGCTGAGTGACGCAAGATATCCAATGCATCTTCGTGATCTGGTGTCACGATTTCAATGCTTCCATCTTCAGTGATCGCACGAGTAGTGTCGATGAGTTTACCGTTGAATTTACCAGCAAGAGCTTTTTTTGCTAGGGAATTGCTGATGGATTGAGCAATTTCAAAAGTTGTAACGCCAGATTCGAATTCACGAACAGCGCCATCTGGGAAAGTAATTTTGATCATGGTTTTCTCCTTATGTTAGTTATCAATTATTTCTAGAGCAGAGGTGTTTCCCTATTTTGCAGTCTTAAATCAAGAAAAACAAAAAGCGACATCCTAAAAAGGACGTCGCAACGTGGTTCCACCTTCATTTATGTTCCTCAAAAAAGAGGGACACCTCTGATTGGCTCTAACGTGGCCACCGTATTATGTTTGCATAAAAGTCAGTAGAGTAGTATCAGTTTAGGCTTCCTATGCGTTCTCAGCAACCACGCACTCTCTAAAAGAAAGATTCTAAGCGACTTGTCTCTATGCATTATTATAGCATGATTGCGAGATTTTTCAAGGATTTTGTGAAAGTTTTTTGTTTTTCAGTTTTTGAACCAGATACCTGATAGTGGCACCAATAACTGTACCTAGTAGAATAAGAATTTCATAGGCTAGGAAATAAACAATGATAAATTCTCTGAAAGGAATGATAGTAAAGCCATAGAGCAAGCAACTACCTAAAAGCCAATGTAGTGAAAAACCAAATCGGTAGCTATAAAGAAGAGAGACTATAAAAACTACAACAGGCGAAATGATGAATATATTTAAAAGATAGAGCTCCGTTAGTTTTGGATTCTGTAATAGTAGTATAAATAATCCATAAAGTGGCCAATAAAAGAAAAATATGACCAGATAGTAGGGGAGATATTGCGAGAATTTACGCATGGTAATCACCTCTCTTTTCAAGATGTCAACTTAGATATCCTTCCTATAACTATTATAGCACTTTTGCGGTAAGAATAGTAAATCAGTTGACAAAGAACTTAGTTCTTGGTAGAATAAGAACTGTCGTAAAGACAAATAACTTCTTCTTGGTTACAGGCATGCCAACCTGTCACTCGGATGAAGCCAAATAAAAAGGAGAAACATCATGGCAATCTCAAAAGAGAAAAAAAATGAAATCATTGCACAATATGCACGTCACGAAGGTGATACAGGTTCAGTAGAGGTTCAAGTTGCTGTCCTTACTTGGGAAATCAACCACCTTAACGAACACATCAAACAACACAAAAAAGACCACGCTACTTACCGTGGATTGATGAAGAAAATCGGTCGCCGTCGTAACTTGCTTGCATACTTGCGTAAAAACGACGTTAACCGTTACCGTGAGTTGATCAACTCTCTAGGACTTCGTCGCTAATCTGCTTTATTTTCCACTTATATTGCGTTGTCACCTTACCTCGATATACTCAAGTATAATCTTCGGTTACGGTTCCTAGCACTGTAAGGTAAAATAAACCAGATCATCTCCCTTCGGGGAGATTTTTTAGTTTTACTAGGATTTTAGCCCGAGCTCAAATTAGCTCTCTGGTATTAGAGGGCTTTTTTGTGTATCTTTCTAGTCTTGTTCCTGATTTGGAAATGTGGTATACTAATTATGAAAATTGTCTAAATTTTTAATATTTGATCAAGGGAGGGTTTCATGCTTTCCAAATTTTCTGGAAGCCATCAAAACCTGCGATATTTTTTTCTCCTTGCTATTTTGCTCGGAGCACTGGGAGTCTCTCTATTTTTAGCTGTTTCGATGGGGTCAGTTCAAATTAGTTTGAGTGATACCTATCGGATTATATTAAGTAAGATGGGAGCTCCGTTGGATATAGGAGATATTTCGAAGTCGACACTTGCTATTGTTTGGAATATGAGATTGCCACGGGTCTTTCTAGGTTTGATAGTTGGTGCTGGTCTTTCCATGTGTGGTAGTGTCATGCAGTCAACAGTCAATAACCCCATTGCAGAACCTTATGTGTTAGGAATTTCAGCTGGGGCAACCTTTGGAGCAACGCTGAGCATTATTCTCGGTTTTAAGGTCTTGATTGGTCTTGGTTCATTCATTGGCGCACTTTTGGCAACAGTTGCAGTCCTTCTGATTGCCTCCATGCAAGGTAGGATGACAACTTCTAGCCTCATTTTATCAGGGACGGTGGTCAATGCACTCTTTTTGGCTTTTTCAAATTTTATTATCTCAATTGGGGCTAATGCTGACAGTGTCATGACCATCAAGTTTTGGACCATGGGTTCTCTAGCAGGGATCTCATGGGGTCACTTAACCCTGCCAGCAGTAGTCGTGGGAATAGCCTTTTTATTTTTCTCTACCCAATACCGTGTTTTTAATGCCATGATGATGGGTGATGAGGCAGCCTTGACTTTGGGTATTCCTCTACGTTTTTACTGGTATCTCTATGTGGCTATTGTAGCCGTGATGACAGCAGTATTAGTATCGACCTGTGGGATTATCGGTTTTGTCGGTCTCATTACACCTCATTTGGCAAGAAGTTTGGTAGGGACAAATTACAAAAGACTTTTTCCGATAGCAACCTTACTAGGCGCCCTCTTTGTTGTCTGGGCAGATGTCTTTGCTCGCGTTTTGATTCAAAATGCTGAACTTCCGATTGGTATTTTCACGGCCCTAGTAGGTGCACCTTTCTTTATCTACATGGTTGCAAGTAGACGAAGGGAGGTGAGAGTCTGATATGGACTTAATGTGCCAGGATATTCACTTTGGAATCGGAGAGAAAAAAATTCTCAAAGGAGTGTCGCTCAAACTGGAGAGCAAGCAATTTCATACCATTTTGGGACCCAATGGAAGTGGGAAAACTAGCTTGCTGAAACTCCTCTATCGACAGGAAAAGCCTGATCAAGGTTTGATTTCTCTAGATGGAAAACCCTTGGAACAAATGAGCATCAAGGAAACGGCAAAGCAGATGGCAGTCGTCACGCAGTTTAATCAGTTACAATTTGATTGTAGGGTTGAGGAAATTGTCATGCTGGGCAGAACACCCCATCTCTCTTTCTTACAAAAGGAAAAAGAAAAAGACTTTGCCTTGGTTGAGGATGCTCTGGTCAAGGTAGATATGTTCGAGAAAAGAAATCGACTCTACTCTTCTCTGTCAGGAGGAGAGAAGCAGCGGGTTTTGTTGGCACGCGCCTTGGCACAAGAACCGACTCTTCTGCTCTTAGACGAACCGACCAATCATTTAGATATCAAGTACCAGCTAGACTTGTTGACCATTGTCAAACATCTCAATATCAATGTACTAGCAGTATTACACGATATTCAGCTAGCTTGTCGCTATTCAGACTATCTCTATCTAATGAAAGAAGGAGAGATTGTTTACCAAGGGACTCCAAAAGAGACCATCACACCAGAGTCTTTGCAGGATGTCTATGGTGTCCAAAGTAGGGTTACTTGGACGGAAGACCAGCAAGCCATGATTCACTATTTATAAAAAATGAAAAGGAAAACAAAACATGAAAAAATCACTCAGTATTTTGCTCCTAACAGTAGCTACCTTAACTTTGGCAGCTTGTGGAAATAGTTCAACAGAAAAAGCTACCACACAATCAAGCGCAGAGACAAGTCAAAAATCTAATACAGAAACCAACTATCCTGTAACCATCAAAACTTATGATGCCAAAGGAAACGAAGTCGAACAAGTCTTTGAAAAGGCTCCTGAAAAGGTCATCACTAACAACCTATCAACAACTGAAATCCTACTTGAACTTGGTTTGAAGGATAAAATTGCCGGTATGCTCAATCCTGATAATGCTGTAACTGGTAAATACAAGGAAGCAATTGAAGCCATCCCTCATATTGGGGATAAGAAATCAGTCTCACAAGAAACGGTTCTATCTTATGAACCTGATGCCTTGATGGGGCGCAACATGATGTTCTCTGAAAAGTCAATGGGAACGATTAGTGCTTGGAATGAAAATAAAATCCCTGTTTATACGCAAAAAGCCTCACTATCAAATATCCAACAGGATTTGGGAAATATCGTAGAAGACGTGAAGAATCTTGGTACCATTTTCAATGTTCAAGACAAGGCCAACCAATACGCAGAACAATTACAAGCTAAAATCGATGCGGTTAAAAAAGCCAATCCAGAAACACAGGGTGAAAAGAAAAAAGCTTTGATTATGGTTGCTTATAACGATGAAACCTTTGGTGCCTACAAGTCAGCCCTTCAAGAAAGTTTGCTCAATCAACTTGGTTATACCAATGTTGCAACAGGAACATCTGGTTTGACCTTGGAAAACTTAGTATCAATGGATCCAGAGTTGATTATCTATGTAACCAGCGACCGCAATCAAAAGTTGGATGAAAAAGCAGTGGATTTGATGAAGGCAAATGCTGTCTTGGAAAATGTACCAGCAATCAAGAATCAAAAAATCATGACCATCTCTTACGATGAGTTGATGGACTACGGTCCAGCAGTGATTGATTCACTTGAAAAAATCAATGACTTTATCAAGAAATAAGGAGTTTAACTGGGAAGGGATTCAGGTTAGGGTCAGCCTTCCTTCAAACTATGATCCTCAACAAGCCTACCCAGTTGTGCTCTTAAACGATGGGGAACTGGATTATTCATCAAACCTATCCCAATTTGTGATCTTAGTAGGTTTGATTCCAGAAAATCGTCTGGATGACTTTACACCTTGGAAAGCTAGTGCGTTGAAAGAAGGGGCTCCAGATTTCGGTGGGAAGGGAGACGACTACCATCAGAAGCTCTTTCAAGGAATTCTAACAACTCTGAAAAAGGACTACTTGATTGATGAAAGTAGGATTGCTTATGGTGGCTATTCACTGGGCGGTCTTGCAGCTGTTTATAGTCTCTATAGTAGTCATCTTTCTGCGACCTGTATCTTTTCTATCTGTGGTTCTTTCTGGTATCCAGAATTTATAGACTTTTGCAGGGAACATACTTTGATGCAGAGCCAAAGCCTTATTTATCTGCAAAATGGTCAGACAGAAGGTGCCAATCATTCCAATCGTCTGTCTAAGGCTCCTATTTTTGCAAGGGATCTACATAATTTAATTTCAGAAGCAGTTCCCTCAACATATTCCACCTTTGATGCTTATGGGCATCATGAAGCTCTTGAGCAACGCTATCAACATTTTTGTGATTGGCTAATGAAGGAATGGGAGCTTAAATAAAAAAGTGATACTCTCTGTTTATAATGGACAGAGAGTATTTTTCTTGTCTTTATTTGTCTATATTTTGAAATTTTCGTGGGTTTATCTAAATTGAAAGTTTAACTGAAATGCATCAAAATGTGGTATAATGAGTAGATAGATAGAATCGAGGATATTATGTCATTTACGAAATTTAAATTTAAAAAATATATAGAAGAAGCTTTGGAGGAGTTGAAGTTTACGACTCCTACTGAGGTTCAGGATAAGTTGATTCCTATTGTCTTGGCAGGTCGTGACTTGGTTGGTGAATCAAAAACAGGTTCAGGGAAAACCCATACTTTCTTGCTTCCAATTTTCCAACAGTTGGATGAAGAGAGCGACAGTGTACAGGCAGTTATCACAGCTCCTAGTCGTGAGTTAGCAACTCAGATTTACCAAGCGGCTCGCCAGATTGCAGCACATTCAGAAGTTGAAATTCGTGTTGCCAACTATGTGGGTGGGACAGACAAGGCTCGTCAGATTGATAAATTAGCAAGCAACCAGCCCCATATCGTCATTGGAACACCAGGTCGTATCTATGATTTGGTAAAATCGGGTGATTTGGCTATCCACAAGGCTAAGACCTTTGTAGTCGATGAAGCTGATATGACCTTGGATATGGGATTCTTGGAAACAGTTGATAAGATTGCAGGAAGTCTTCCAAAAGACTTGCAGTTCATGGTCTTTTCAGCAACTATCCCACAAAAATTGCAACCATTCTTGAAAAAATACTTGTCAAATCCAGTTATGGAAAAAATCAAGACCAAAACAGTTATCTCAGATACTATTGATAACTGGTTGATTTCGACTAAGGGACGTGACAAGAATGCCCAGATTTATGAATTGACTCAAGTCATGCAACCATATCTTGCCATGATTTTTGTCAATACTAAGACTCGTGCAGATGAATTGCATACATACTTAACAGCCCAAGGCTTGAAAGTAGCTAAGATTCATGGAGATATTGCACCTCGTGAACGTAAACGGATTATGAATCAAGTGAAGAACCTTGATTTTGAGTACATTGTTGCGACAGACTTGGCTGCGCGTGGGATTGACATTGAAGGTGTCAGCCACGTTATCAATGATGCTATTCCACAAGACTTGTCCTTCTTTGTCCACCGTGTTGGACGAACTGGACGTAATGGACTGCCAGGTACAGCTATTACCCTTTACCAGCCTAGTGATGACTCTGATATTCGTGAGTTAGAGAAACTAGGGATCAAGTTTGTGCCTAAGATGGTTAAAGACGGAGAATTCCAAGATACCTATGACCGCGATCGTCGTGCCAATCGTGAGAAGAAACAGGAAAAACTGGACATCGAAATGATTGGTTTGGTCAAAAAGAAAAAGAAAAAAGTCAAACCAGGTTATAAGAAAAAAATCCAGTGGGCTGTCGATGAAAAACGTCGTAAAGCCAAGCGAGCAGAAGGTCGTGCCCGCGGACGCGCTGAACGCAAAGCCAAGCGCCAGACATTTTAAAAGTAAAACAGTAGGACCAAGTGGTCTTACTGTTTTTTTGAGCAATTAAGGGCTCTTTGTCAACTGTAGTGGGTTGAAT
>NZ_KQ970820.1:156568-192673 GCF_001579645.1 Streptococcus infantis | reverse complement strand
CCACCTAATTCCTTAACTTTTTTATCCAACAAAGACTTTAATGAGATAGAAAAATCATTAAAACCCACTGACTTTCTTGATTTATTATTGAAAACAATGTCTAACAGCTGAATAAGCGAAGTTTTTCCACTATTGTTAGCTCCTGCTAAAATAGCAAAATTTCCATGATTTAAATTTATTGTACTCTTATTAAAGCGTCTATATCCCTCAATAGTAATTTTATCAATTCTCATAAAAATTCTCCTTTTCATAAAGAAAGCGTTACCAACAAATGTTGAGAAATAAACCTAAATATTAAAATTTAGGTTTATGATTCAGATCTTATTTCACCAACTTCTTCATCTCATCAATACGTGCGACGGTCGCGTCATATTTAGCTTGGTAGTCGGCTTGTTTGTCGCGTTCTTTTTGGACGACTTCTGGTTTGGCGTTGGCTACGAAGCGTTCGTTAGAGAGCTTCTTACCGACCATATCCAGTTCTTTTTGCCATTTAGCTAGTTCTTTATCGAGACGAGCCAATTCTTCTTCGACGTTGAGGAGGTCTGCCAGTGGTAAGTAGATTTCTGCTCCTGTGATGACGCTTGACATAGCAAGTTCAGGTGCAGTGATGGTTGATGCGATTTCCAAGTGTTCTGGATTTGTGAAGCGTTTGATATAGTTGACATTGCTGTTAAAGAAGGCTTCCAAGTCGCTATCGCTTGTCTTAACAAGAATCGTGATAGGCTTGCTTGGTGCTACGTTTACTTCCGCACGCGCATTCCGAACGGCACGGATCAAGTCTTTGAGGCTTTCTACACCAGTGTGAGCTGCAAGGTCTTCAAAGGCTGTGTTGATAGTTGGGTATTCTGCTGTAACGATAGAGCCTTCTGAGATTTGTCCAAAGATTTCCTCTGTTACGAATGGCATGATTGGATGGAGGAGACGAAGGATCTTGTCCAAAGTGTAAAGGAGAACAGAGCGTGTGATGACTTTTTCGTCCTCATTGTCGCTGTAAAGGACTTCCTTAGTCAACTCAACGTACCAGTCCGCAAACTCGTCCCAGATGAAGTTGTAGAGGATATGTCCAGCCACACCAAACTCAAACTTGTCAAAGTTGGCAGTAGCTTTTCCGATGGTTTCATTGAGGTTGTGGAGAATCCAGCGGTCTGTGACATTTCCAGCTTCCTTGTTGACAACTTTTTCCACATTGGCAGTTGCTTGCTCAAGGGTCAAGCCTTCATTGTTCATGAGGATGTAGCGAGAGATGTTCCAGATCTTGTTAATGAAGTTCCATGACGCATCCATTTTCTCATAAGAGAAGCGCACGTCTTGCCCTGGTGCAGATCCGTTTGAAAGGAACCAGCGAAGGGCATCGGCACCGTATTTCTCGATAACATCCATTGGGTCAATCCCGTTACCGAGAGATTTTGACATTTTACGTCCTTGCTCGTCACGAATGAGGCCGTGGATAAGCACGTTTTGGAATGGCTGACGACCTGTGAATTCCAAGGATTGGAAGATCATACGAGACACCCAGAAGAAGATGATGTCGTAACCTGTTACCAAGGTTGAAGTTGGGAAGTAACGTTTGAAATCCTCTGAGTCGACATCCGGCCAGCCCATAGTAGAGAATGGCCAAAGGGCAGAACTGAACCAAGTATCCAAGACGTCTTCGTCCTGAGTCCAGCCGTCACCTTCTGGTGCTTCTTCACCGACGTACATTTCACCCTCAGCATTATACCAAGCAGGGATTTGGTGACCCCACCAGAGTTGACGAGAGATTACCCAGTCATGGACATTTTCCATCCATTGAAGGAAGGTATCGTTGAAACGAGGTGGGTAGAATTCTACCTTGTCTTCTGTGTCTTGGTTGGCAATAGCATTTTTAGCCAATTGGTCCATCTTCACGAACCATTGCGTAGACAAGCGTGGCTCAACCACAACACCTGTACGCTCTGAGTGACCAACACTGTGGACACGTTTTTCGATTTTAACGAGGGCACCGATTTCTTCTAGCTTAGCAACGACTGCCTTACGAGCTTCAAAACGGTCCATACCTGCAAATTCAAAGGCCAAGTCATTCATAGTTCCGTCATCGTTCATGACGTTAACTTGTGGCAAGTTATGGCGTTGACCAACCAAGAAGTCGTTTGGATCGTGGGCAGGAGTGATTTTCACGACACCTGTACCAAACTCAGGATCAGCGTGTTCGTCCCCAACGATTGGGATGAGTTTATTAGCGATAGGGAGGATGACGTTTTGTCCAATCAAGTCCTTGTAGCGTGGGTCCTCTGGATTGACCGCAACCGCAACGTCCCCAAACATGGTCTCTGGACGAGTTGTCGCAACTTCAAGGGCACGCGAACCGTCTTCTAACATGTAGTTCATGTGGTAGAAGGCACCTTCGACGTCCTTGTGGATAACCTCGATATCGGAAAGGGCTGTGCGAGCTGCTGGGTCCCAGTTGATGATAAATTCACCACGGTAAATCCAGCCTTTCTTGTAAAGGTCCACAAAGACCTTGCGAACCGCTTTTGACAAACCTTCGTCAAGAGTGAAACGCTCACGAGAGTAGTCTACAGAGAGCCCCATCTTGCCCCATTGTTCCTTGATAGTAGTGGCATATTCGTCTTTCCATTCCCAGACTTTCTCAAGGAATTTCTCACGACCAAGGTCGTAACGGCTGATGCCTTCGCCGCGCAAGCGCTCCTCAACCTTAGCCTGAGTAGCAATCCCAGCGTGGTCCATCCCTGGAAGCCAAAGCGTATCAAAGCCTTGCATGCGTTTTTGACGGATGATGATATCTTGCAAAGTTGTATCCCAAGCGTGACCGAGGTGGAGTTTCCCAGTTACGTTTGGTGGTGGAATGACGATTGAATAAGGCTTAGCTTTTTGATCGCCTGAAGGCTTAAAAACATCTTCGTCCAGCCATTTTTGGTAACGACCAGCCTCAACCTCGGCTGGATTGTATTTAGGTGAAAGTTCTTTAGACATGTGTTTGTCCTTTCTCTATTGTATTCATTTTATCTTGAATCTGCTTAGCAGCTTCTTCTGCAGACAGATTCGTATTATTTATTTTAAGGTAGTGGTGCAACTCATTCGGTTGATGTTGGGAATTTAATTGAAGTGTTTCAGCGGTCTCTAAAATTTCTCTTTCAGATATCTCAATATGCCGTTTCAAGGGCTTGTGCTTCAACCGGTTCTCCGTTCGATTTCGACGTAAACGCTCTTCAAGACTTGTTTCCAATTCAACAAACAGAATCTCTTGATGAAAGTTATCCAATAAATCCTGAATTTGCTTTAAATACATCAGCTGGTACTGATTTGAAAAATCAATTACGTCAGTTAAAATTACTGATCGCTGATTTCTTGCACTTGCTCCAAGGAAAGAAAAGGTGATTCCACGAACAAATTCCCACATTTCCTCTGTAAAGTCCTGATAGATTTCTAGTGCAAAATCGATGGCTTGATGGTTATAAAAGAGGGTAGCATCTGTCAGTCGAGATAACTCTTGACCAATCGTCATTTTCCCAGAAGCCGGAGCCCCAATGATGAAAAGATGCATCAAATTACCTCCCATTCACTCTTCAGCAAGCCATATATCAGACTGTCACAGCGGTTTCCTTGAGCATCCTTTCTGTCTCGGATGCGAGCTTCGAGGGTAAATCCAAGTTTTTCTGCGACACGTTGACTTTGGACATTGTAGCTAAAACAAGTCAATTCAATCTTGTGAAGCTCCAATTCTTTAAAAGCCAGATTAATCAAGGCACGCGCTGCTTCGGGAACATAACCTCGTCCCCAATAGTCTGGGTGCAAGATATAGCCAATCTCCAGTACATCGTCTTCGTAGCGACGGGGGAAATCGACAGACCCAATGATTGTATCGGTTCCTTTAACGATAATTCCATAGCCTGCTGGGAGATTATCCTTTTCATTACGCTCAGGAAGGATATGTTCTAGGTAATAAATCTCATCTTCCAAGGTCTTGACGGGTGGGAAGCCTGCTGGGTAAGAAACCTCTGGACGACTAGCATAGTCAAAGATATCCTCTACATCCGCCACTGTTCGGACCCGTAAGACCAGTCGCTCCGTTTCGATTTGTTCTGGCAGTTCAGCTCTTGTCATCCTTCTTCCTCGCTTTCTTGATAAAGCTTCCCATGGGATTGACTCGGTCATCCAGATAACGGTAAACGCGCTGATGACCGTCCCCCATAAAGTAAGTTGGGGCAAAGCGGTCATTTTTAAAATGCTCTTTATCGTCTAAGAGCTCTGGATCAGCCAGTCGCTCGAGAATCTTGGCAAAGATATGGCAGATGCCATCTTCCTCGATAATCCGATCCACCTGACAGTCCAATACGACTGGACATACCTCTAAAATCGGGGCCTGAGTCCGTACAGAAATTTCGTAGTCAAGCCCTAGGTGTTTTAACTTTTCCCGATGGCTGATAAAACCAGCCTGCTCCATTTCGAGCATGAAGTTTTCATCAGGGATGTTTACGGTAAACTGTTGATAATGCTTAATCTGGTCAGCCGCATTTTCCTCAGCGCCAACCCCAATGACTAACCAATCTCCCAGACTATAAGAGGAGCTGCAGGTTGTGATATTTTGCCCAAAGTTTTGGTCCTGATAGCCCAAGATGAAGATTGGAAAACCATAGTAGAGCTTACTGGTGTTAAAAGATTGTTTCATGACAACCTCCTTTGGCTAGGGGTCTAAAATAAAAATCGTCCCTGCCATTAATCTGACAGGGACGAATGTGTTAATCCGCGGTACCACCCAATTTCGGGCAGAAGCCCGCAACTTTAATCTTCTTGTTTCTCTTTTATGACGTCGTTAGCTCGTCTTGTCGTACTTGAGTACAGCCTGCAACTCGCTGTCTAGTCCTAAAAGGAAACAAAAAGATTTATATTTCAATTTTTAATTTCATCCATTAGCAACCAGTTTTGACACATTTGTGGACTTCTCAGCACCGCCACTTTCTGTAAAATGTGGGACTCAAAACACCTCTAATGGCTTTATTTTAACAAGTTTTTGACGGAAAAGCAAGGAACAAGAAAGATTACTTGAACTTGATGCCGTTTTCTTTTAATTTCTTGATAGTAGCTGGCCCGATTCCTTTCAAGGCAAGGAGCTCTTTTTCTGTCCAGTTTTTGAAGTCAGCAGCAGACTTGATACCTTCGTCGTAGAAAGTCTTAGCGCGGTCTACTGAAAGTCCGCCTAGATTCGCTGCGAAATCCTCTACAGAAGTAGCAACTTTTTGTGCTTGTTCTTTAGTTGCTTCTACAGTTTTTTCTACTTGCTTAGAAACGGCTTTTCCTGCTTCACTGGCAGCTTTTTCAGCATGCTTCACGACTTTTTTTGTTTCTTCGACAACCTTGTTTACAGTGTTTGAAAAAGCACCTGAGCGACGAAGGCTGTTTCTCAATTGTTTTTTACGTTGGAGTGTCTTTGACATGATAAAATCCTTTCAATAAAAAATCCCTGTGGCTGAACAAGGATCGAATCTCTATGATTTTATTGTATCAACTTTCTTTAGGAATTGCAAGGCTTGATATACTGGAAATATAGGAGATATATGGGAAATTTCGCCGTAGAATGATAGACGATAATAGAAGAAAAGTGAAAAATATGGTATAATGAAACGATAGATTTTTGAATAGGAATACAATCATGTTTGGATTTTTAAAAAAAGATAAAGCAGCAGAAACCCCGACAATGGTGCCAGACCACATCGGTGTGATCATGGATGGGAATGGCCGTTGGGCTAAAAAACGGATGCAACCGCGTGTCTTTGGGCATAAGGCTGGGATGGATGCTTTGAGAAAGGTAGCGATTGCTGCTAGTGATATGGGTGTCAAAGCCTTGACGGTCTATGCCTTCTCAACTGAAAACTGGACCCGTCCAGATCAGGAAGTCAAATTTATCATGAACTTACCCGTTGAATTTTATGATAAGTTTGTTCCCGAATTGCATCAGAAGAACATGAAGATTCAAATGATTGGGGAGACTGATCGTTTGCCGAAGCAGACTTTTGATGCTCTTAAAAAGGCAGAAGAACTGACTAAGTTAAATACAGGATTGATTCTCAATTTTGCCCTTAATTATGGTGGACGAGCTGAGATTACACAAGCGGTCAAGTTGATTGCACAGGATGTTTTAGATGCTAAGATCAATCCTGGTGATATCACCGAGGAGTTGATTGGGGAATATCTCTTTACGGGACATTTGCCAAAAGTCTTGCGTGATCCTGACTTGATTATTCGGACCAGCGGTGAACTTCGTTTGAGTAATTTCTTGCCATGGCAGGCTGCTTATAGCGAGCTCTATTTTACGGATGTCTTGTGGCCTGACTTTGATGAGGAAGCCTTGAAAGAAGCTATCATCGAGTACAATCGTCGCAACCGTCGCTTTGGAGGAGTTTAGGAGATATTATGATACAGGATTTACAAAAGAGAACCCTTTTTGCTATCTTGGCCTTGGCTATCTTTATCCCAATCTTGGCGATTGGTGGCTTATGGCTCCAGATTGCCATGGGGATTGTGGCTATGTTGGGAGTACATGAGTTACTGCGCATGAAGGGTTTAAATACCATGACGCCTGAAGGACTCTTGACTTTACTAGCAACCTTTTTTCTGACTATTCCTTTGGAAAACTACCTGAAGTTTTTGCCTGTGGATGGGAACGTTGTTGCTTATAGTGTCGTGATACTGATTTTACTAGGGGCAACAGTCTTCAGCAAGAACTATACTATTGAGGATGCTGTTTTTCCGATTGCCATGAGTTTTTATGTTGGCTTTGGCTTTAATGCTTTGGTCGATGCTCGTATTGCAGGTTTGGATAAGGCGCTTCTGGGACTGTGTATGGTCTGGGCAACCGATAGTGGTGCTTATCTGGTAGGGATGAAGTTTGGTAAGAGAAAGCTAGCTCCGAGAGTTTCCCCTAACAAGACCATAGAGGGTGCTATGGGAGGTATCTTGGCTGCTATGCTAGTGACTTTGATTTTTATGCTAGTTGATAGTACTGTTGCTTTACCTTATGGGATTTACAAAATGATGGTCTTTGCTATTTTCTTTAGTATAGCTGGTCAGTTGGGCGATTTGATCGAAAGTGCTATGAAACGTCACTTTGGCGTCAAAGACTCAGGCAAGTTTATCCCAGGTCATGGTGGGGTATTGGATCGTTTTGATTGCATGCTGGCTGTCTTCCCTATTATGCACCTCTTTGGCTTATTTTAAGGAAAGGTAAATAGAAATTAAATGATAGGATTACTAACATTTATCCTGGTCTTTGGGATTATCGTAGTGGTTCACGAATTCGGACATTTTTACTTTGCTAAGAAATCTGGGATTTTGGTTCGTGAGTTTGCCATCGGTATGGGCCCCAAAATCTTTGCCCACATCGGAAAAGATGGAACTGCTTATACCATTCGTCTCCTGCCACTTGGTGGTTACGTTCGGATGGCAGGTTGGGGTGAAGATACGACAGAAATTAAGACGGGAACTCCTGCAAGCCTAACATTGGCAGCGGATGGTAAGGTCAAACGCATCAATCTCTCTGGTAAAAAGGTTGACCAGACAGCTCTGCCTATGCAGGTCACTCAGTTTGATTTTGAGGATAAACTCTTTATTAGAGGCTTGGTCTTAGAAGAGGAAAAGACTTTCTCAGTAGACCATGATGCGACCATTGTGGAAGCTGATGGAACGGAAGTTCGTATCGCTCCCTTAGACGTCCAATATCAGAATGCGACTGTCTGGGGCAAATTGATTACCAACTTTGCTGGTCCTATGAATAATTTTATCCTAGGAGTCGTCGTTTTCTGGATCTTGATTTTCATGCAAGGTGGCGTCCGTGATACGCAAACGAATAACTTCAGTATTATTCCAGATAGCGCTTTGGCTAAGGTTGGTGTTGAAAATACGGCCCAAATCACTAAAGTCGGCAGTTATGAGATTTCAAACTGGTCAGATTTGATTCAGGCGGTCGATGCAGAAACTAAGGACAAAACAGCGCCCGTTTTGGATGTGACGGTTTCTGAAAATGGAACTGAAAAACAAGTGAGTGTGACACCTGAAGAAAGCCAAGGTCGTTATATATTGGGTGTTCAGCCAAGGCTCAAATCAGATATCTGGTCTATGTTTATGGGCGGATTTACAACTGCGGCTGATTCAGCTTTACGCATCCTGAATGCTTTGAAAAGCTTGATTTTCCAACCAGATTTGAATAAACTAGGCGGTCCCGTTGCTATCTTTAAGGCAAGTAGCGATGCTGCCAAGAATGGACTGGAAAATGTCTTGTACTTCTTGGCTATGATTTCCATCAATATCGGAATTTTCAATCTGATTCCAATCCCTGCGCTCGACGGTGGAAAAATCGTGCTCAATATTATTGAAGCTATTCGCCGCAAACCACTAAAACAAGAAATTGAAACCTATGTCACTCTGGTCGGAGTTGTCATTATGGTCGTTTTGATGCTCGCCGTGACATGGAACGACATCATGCGTACCTTCTTTTAAGAAATAGAGGAGTCATTATGAAACAAAGTAAAATGCTTATCCCAACGCTTCGCGAAATGCCAAGCGATGCTCAAGTTATCAGCCACGCCCTTATGTTGCGTGCTGGTTATGTTCGTCAAGTATCAGCAGGTGTTTACTCATACCTACCACTTGCTAACCGTGTTATCGAAAAAGCCAAGAACATCATGCGTCAAGAATTTGACAAGATTGGTGCGGTTGAGATGTTGGCTCCAGCCCTTCTTAGTGCAGATCTTTGGCGTGAATCTGGTCGTTATGAAACCTACGGTGAGGACTTGTACAAATTGAAAAACCGTGAGAAGTCAGACTTTATCTTGGGCCCAACTCACGAAGAAACCTTCACAGCTATTGTCCGTGATTCTGTCAAGTCTTACAAGCAATTGCCACTGAACTTGTATCAAATCCAGCCTAAATACCGTGACGAAAAACGTCCGCGTAATGGACTTCTTCGTACGCGTGAATTCATCATGAAAGATGGCTATAGTTTCCACGCTAACTACGATAGCTTGGATGTTACTTATGATGAGTACAAGGCAGCTTACGAGCGTATCTTTACTCGTAGTGGTTTGGACTTCAAAGCAATCATCGGTGACGGTGGTGCCATGGGTGGTAAGGATAGCCAAGAGTTTATGGCCATCACACCTGCTCGTACAGATCTTGACCGTTGGGTTGTTTTAGACAAGTCTGTCGCATCATTTGATGAAATTCCTGCAGAAGTGCAAGAAGAAATCAAGGCAGAATTGCTCAAATGGATGGTTTCTGGTGAAGATACCATTGCCTACTCAAGTGAATCGAGCTATGCAGCTAACTTGGAAATGGCTACCAACGAGTATAAACCAAGCAACCGTGTTGTGACTGAAGATGAAGTGGCTCGCGTGGAAACACCAGGTGTCAAATCGATTGATGAAGTCGCAGCCTTCTTGAATGTCTCTGAAGAGCAAACAATCAAGACCTTGGTTTATATCGCAGATGAGGAGCCTGTTGTGGCTCTACTCGTTGGCAATGATCAGCTCAATGAAGTCAAATTGAAAAACTACCTTGGAGCAGATTTCTTAGAACCTGCAACTGAGGCAGAAGTGAAAGAATTGTTGGGAGCGGACTTTGGTTCCCTTGGCCCAGTAGATCTTCCAGAAAATGTTAAAATCATCGCAGACCGCAAGGTACAAGATAGTCGCAATGCTGTTGTTGGTGCCAATGAAGATGGCTACCACTTGACTGGTGTCAACCCAGGTCGTGACTTCACTGCCGAGTATGTGGATATCCGTGAAGTTCGTGAAGGTGAAATTTCTCCAGACGGACAAGGTATTCTTAACTTTGCGCGTGGTATCGAAATCGGTCACATCTTTAAACTGGGAACTCGTTACTCAGCAAGTATGGGAGCAGATGTCTTGGATGAAAATGGTCGTGCTGTGCCAATCATCATGGGCTGCTACGGTATCGGTGTCAGCCGTCTCCTTTCAGCAGTTATGGAACAACACGCTCGCCTCTTTGTTAACAAAACTCCTAAAGGTGAATACCGTTACGCTTGGGGTATCAATTTCCCTAAAGAATTGGCACCATTTGATGTGCACTTGATTCCGGTCAATGTTAAGGACGAAGCAAGTCTTGAATTGACTAATCGCATCGAAGAAGCCTTGGTCAACAAAGGCTACGAAGTCTTGACAGATGACCGTAACGAACGTGTCGGAGTTAAATTCAGCGATAGCGACTTGATCGGTCTTCCAATCCGTATCACTGTTGGGAAGAAAGCAGCTGATGGTATCGTAGAAGTGAAGATCAAGGCGACAGGGGATACTATTGAAGTTCATGCAGATAACTTGCTTGAAACTCTTGAAATCCTAACAAATAAATAAAATCTATAATCAGAAGAAAAACAAGACAAAAATGTAACTAGTTTTTGCCTTGTTTTTTCTTTATAATGAGAGAAAGTAAGACTCAATGAAAATCAAAGAGCAAACTAGCCGCAGGTTGCTCAAAACACCGTTTTGAGGTTGTGGATAGAACTGACGAAGTCAGTAACACATATACGGCAAGGCGACGTTGACGCGGTTTGAATTTGATTTTCGAAGAGTATAAACATTAAAAGTGTAAAAAGAGGTAGTACTATGCTAAAATTTCCAAAGGATTTTGTCTGGGGTTCCTCAACTTCTGGACCACAGACAGAAGGACGAGTGCCTGGTGATGGCAAGGGAGATAATCTCTGGGATTATTGGTTTCAAGTAGAGCCAAATCGTTACTACAATGGTATTGGACCAGACAAAACGTCGACCTTCTATGAAAACTGGGAAAAGGATATCGAACTATTGTTAGAAACAGGGCATACAGCCTTTCGAACTTCTATCCAGTGGTCTCGTATTTTCCCACAGGGACGTGGGGAAGTCAACCCTCAAGGTGTGGCTTTCTACCGTCAGGTTTTTGAAGCCATCAAAGCCAAGGGGATACGTCTTTTAGTCAATCTCTATCACTTTGACCTGCCTTTTGCCCTTCAAGAAGATGGGGATGGTTGGGAAAATAAGGCAACTATTAAGGCCTATGAAGACTATGCTCGTTTCTGTTTTGAAACCTACGGAGACTTGGTTGACCAGTGGATTACCTTCAATGAGCCTATCGTTCCTGTAGAGTTCGGCTATTTCTATGATGCACATTATCCTCATAAGGTAGATGCCAAAGCAGCGGTTAAGGTTGCCTATCATACACAACTGGCGAGCACTCTTGCAGTTAAGGCTTGTCATGAAGTCTTGCCAGGCTCTAAGATTGGGATTGTCCTCAACTTGACACCAGCATATCCACGTAGCCAACATCCTGCAGACGTGAAAGCTGCTCGCATTGCTGACCTCTTCCAGGCACAATCTTTCCTAGATCCGTCTGTTTTAGGAGCTTATCCAGAAGAGTTAGTGGAAATTTTGTCTGAGCATGACTTGTTACCAGAATACACAGCCGAAGAGTTAGAACTCATTCGCGATCATACGGTTGACTTCCTAGGAGTCAACTACTACCAACCTTTGCGTGTTATGGCGCCGCGTTTTGCTAAGCATCCTGATAGCCCACTCTTGCCTGAGCATTTCTATGAGCCTTATGTCATGCCTGGTCGTAAGATCAATCCGCACCGTGGTTGGGAAATCTACGAGCAAGGGATTTATGACATTGCCCAAAACATCAAGGAAAACTACGGTAATATTGAGTGGATGCTGACTGAGAATGGGATGGGTGTTGAAGGTGAGGATAAATTCCGTGAGAATGGTATGATTCAGGATGATTACCGTATTGACTTTGTCAAAGGTCACCTTCGTGAACTTCATCGTGCTATCGAAGACGGTGCCAACTGTAAAGGCTACTTGATCTGGACCTTTATCGATTGCTGGTCATGGCTCAATAGCTATAAAAACCGTTATGGTTTAGTCGAGCTAGACTTAAAAACACAAGAGCGTCGCCTGAAAAAATCAGGCCACTGGTTCAAAGAACTCAGCAATAACAATGGATTTTAAGAATATGAAGAGTGAGATGATTTTCATCTCATTTTTCTTATAGAATCATCACCAAGCTCTCACCATCACAGAAGAGAATGTTGCAAGGGATATAGATGGTATCGTCCTTACAACGATTTACCCTCACCTCTCACCGCCACACAAGGAACTAAAAGTGTCTACTTAATCAAGGACTTTTCTAATGAGCAAATTCGTTGCAACTATAACTGACTAGTGATAAAATACCCAGATAACTAATAATAAAACGAGGAAATCAGTATGGTAGAACTAGGAATTTCAACCTTTGGTGAAACAACAGCCTTAGAGGGGACTGGACAAGTATATAGTCATGACGAACGAATCCGTCAGTTGGTAGCAGAGATTGAGTTGGCTGACAAGGTTGGATTGGATGTGTACGGCATTGGGGAGCATCATCGGGAGGACTTTGCGGTATCGGCGCCAGAGATTGTCCTTGCAGCTGGTGCGGTGAATACCAAGAAGATTCGTTTGACCAGTGCTGTCAGTATTCTCTCTAGTATGGATCCCATCCGTTTGTTCCAACAATATGCGACCATCGACGCCCTTTCAAACGGTCGTGCAGAGATTATGGCTGGGCGTGGTTCATTCACCGAGTCCTTTCCACTGTTTGGGTATGACTTGAAAGACTATGAAGCCCTCTTTGATGAAAAATTGGACCTGCTTCAGCTTGCAAATGAAAGCACCAAAGTGAACTGGCGTGGAGAATTGACCCAAAGCATTGCGGGAAAAGAAGTCTATCCTCGGCCAGTTCAGGACAAATTGCCCTTGTGGGTGGCGACAGGTGGTCATGTAGAGTCAACAGTGAAGATTGCTCAAGCTGGTTTGCCGATTGTCTATGCGATTATCGGTGGGAATCCTCGCTATTTTAAAAAGTTGATTCAGGCTTATCGTGAGATTGGAAGTGAATCTGGTCATGCTGACAAAGACCTGAAAGTGGGCGCTCATTCTTGGGGCTGGATTGCTGAAGATGGCGAGCAGGCAGTGAAAGATTATTTCCATCCGACCAAGCAAGTGGTAGATGCGATTTCCAAAGACCGTCCACACTGGCAGGAGATGACCTATGAGCAATATTTGGAGCAAGTTGGGCCCAATGGTGCTATGTTTGTGGGGACCCCAGACCAGGTAGCAGAAAAGTTGATCCGCATGATTGAGGATTTAGACTTGGATCGCTTTATGTTGCACCTACCACTTGGTTCTATGCCACATGATCAAGTTCTCAAAGCCATTGAACTCTTTGGAACGCAAGTGGCACCAAAAGTGCGTGCTTACTTTGCCATGAAAGAAGGGTTATAAAAAAATCCAATCAAATTGATAAAAAATCTATATACCCGTCTGATCTTTAAAAAACTAGAAATAAAAGAAACTCTGGAAAGCTAATAAAAACAAGCTTTTCGGAGTTTCTTTTATATATGAGATTAGTGAATTAATCTTTATTGAAAATTAAGATACTCCCTATATGAGACTATTTTAGGACAAGCCCACAAAAAGCATCAAGGCTGACAGAGCAATAAAAGCTAGGGTTGCAAGACCTCGTTGACTTGGACTGTAAATCTTTCGTTCGCCTAGAACTGGGAAGACGATAGCTAGTAATGCACCGCCGACAGCTCCCCCGACATGTCCAGCAAGGCTGATGCCAGGCATTAAAATACTTCCTACTAGGTTGATGACCAAGAGGGAGAGGTAGGATTGACCAAGCTGTTGAAGATAGGGGTTGCGTGAGGCATAACGAAGAACGACAATAGAAGCGAACATACCGTAGAGGGCAGTTGAAGCACCTGCAGTAATGGCATTGGGACTAAAAACTAGGACAAAGAGATTTCCCATCATACCTGATAGAAGGTAGATAAAGAAAAACTGTTTAGAGCCAAAGATTTGTTCCATCTGACGTCCTAAGAAGTAGAGGGATAGCATATTGACTAAAAAGTGCTCTAAGCCAATGTGGACAAATGTTGCCGAGAATAAGCGCCAGATTTGTTCAGGCATGGCCTTGATAGCAGGGGGATACACAGCTCCGAATTTATACAAGGTGGCTGCGCTGGTATAGTTGAAACCACTGGTTAGAAACATGAGTACAAAAACCAGGCTTGTCACGAGAAGAAAGAAGCTCGTGACAGGATACCGACGATCAAAAATTTCTTTCATAGATGAGTACCTCCTCAACAGGAATATCGTAGTGCTCAGGTTGAAAATTCTGAATCTGACATGGATAAATCGTACTAATAGTATGACCTGGGAAATGCACCAAGTAGCGGTCATAGTAGCCACCACCGTAGCCAATCCGATATCTAGAAGGATTGAAAGCCAAACCAGGAACATGAATCAGGTCAATATGAGAGGGTTCAAGGATTGTGAAGTCTCCTTGAGGTTCAAGAAGTCCAAAAGAATTTCTTTCGAGTTTCTCTGGTTCATAGAGCACAAAGTCCATTTTCCCATGTGGATAGGTTTTGGGAATGAGGATGGTTTTCCCATCTTTTTGAGCTTGTTCGATCAGTCTAGCTGTCTGAAATTCATGAGGGAAAGACAGGTAAGTGGCGATGGTTTTTGCTTCCTTGTAGAAGGGATGTAGAAGTAGTTGCTCAGTCAACCAAGTGTCCATGACTTCCTTTTCTTCGGCTGACAGAGATTTAAGTTCTTGTAAGACCTGCTTGCGTAAGTTTTTTTTCATCGTTTACTCCGCAGCTTTCTTTGCTAAAAAGCTTGATACAGCCTCGACTCCAATTGCCAGAGCTTCTTCTTTAGGACTCATCTGTGGATGGTGAAGAGCATAGGGACTATCAATTCCGAGCCAGAACATGACACCAGGAACCTTGGAGAGAAGATAACCAAAGTCCTCCCCTGTCATGGCAGGTTCAATATCGATTAGTTCAATTCCCTCTTTTTCATCAAAGAAGGTCATCAATTCCCGGGCTAATTTAGGGTTGTTTTCGACAGGTAGGTAGCCTCCCTGCTTGAGTTCAACTTCCACATCCATATCAAAAGCAGCTGCGACCCCTTCAGCGATAGCTTTGACACGTTTTTGCACCAAGAGGCTCATGCTGTGTGTAAGAGCTCGAATCGTTCCATGTAAGAAGGCTGTATCAGCGATGACATTGTTAGTTGTCCCAGCTTGAAAAACACCGAAAGTGACGACAGCTCCCTCGATAGGATCGACATTACGGCTGACGACTGACTGGACTTGGGTCACAAAATAGCTAGCTGCAACCAGAGCATCGTTTGCTTGATGTGGAAAGGCAGCGTGTCCGCCTTTACCCTTAAAGCGAATCTTGACCTCGCATGTTCCAGCAAAGAGTGTATGGGTATTGGTCGCAATCTGTCCAACTTTTAGGTCTGGACGAACATGGAGTCCATAGAATTGGTCAGGTAACCAGTCGCCAAAAGCACTATCTTCATACATGAGCATGCCACCTGCTTCATTTTCTTCTGCAGGTTGGAAGAGAAAGAGGAGATTGTTTTTGGGTTGTTTTTCTAATGCACGTTCGAGACTTCCTAGGGCAATGGTCATGTGAAAATCGTGTCCACAAGCATGCATGCGGTCTGGGTGCTGAGAGGCAAAAGGAAGGCCTGTTTGTTCAACGATTGGGAGTCCGTCGATGTCTGTCCGCCAGCCAATGGTACGTTCTGGCTGACTTCCCTGCAAGTAAACTAAAATACCTGTTCGCCAAGTACGAATCTGAACAAAATCCTTACCAGCCGTTAATGTTTCAATGACATTGAGTAAATAAGCGTGAGTCTTGAATTCTTCTAAACCAATCTCGGGAATTTGGTGAAGATCGCGTCGAGTTTGAATCAAATCTAACATAGTTAATTTCCTTCTATTGATACGAGAAAGAGGCTGGAAATGTTTCAGCCTCTGTTACTAATTACAAGGTGCGAAGCGCATCTTCTAGCACTGTTTTTTGTTGGGTTTGGCTATCGATTTCTTTGATAACACGAGCTGGAACACCAGCTACCACAACATTTTCTGGAACATCTTGAGTAACGATGGCACCTGCTGCAACAACAGAACCGCTACCGATTTGAACACCTTCGATAACCACAGCGTTAGCACCGATGAGAACATTGTCACCGACACGAACAGGCTCTGCACTAGCTGGTTCGATGACACCTGCAAGAACAGCGCCGGCACCTACGTGACTATTTTTACCGACAATAGCACGTCCACCCAGAATAGCTCCCATATCAATCATAGTACCAGCACCGATTTCAGCACCGATATTGATAACAGCTCCCATCATGATAACAGCGTTGTCGCCAATCTCAACCTGGTCACGGATGATAGCGCCTGGCTCGATACGAGCATTGATAGCACGTTTATCAAGGAGAGGTACAGCGGAGTTGCGAGCGTCTTGTTCAACAACATAGTCCTTGTTTTCTGTTAGTCCTTCAAGAAGTGGAGCGATATCTTTCCAGTCTCCAAAAAGAACATTCCCAAGCTTGATAACAGAGGCAGGGATAGATCCGGTAAGTTGCCCCTCAAAGGTCACTTTTACGCTTGTCTTTTTCTCAGCATTTGCGATAAATTGGATAATTTCTTGTGCATTCATTTTTGTAGCAGTCATAGGTGTCTCCTCACTCTTTGTAATGCTTACTATTCTACCAAAAAAGGCTTCAATTTTGAAGCCTTAAGTGTTAAAAGAAGATTCTTTCATTTTGTTTTTTGATTCTTCAATGGATAGAAAGATCATTGGGATGATAATCAAAATCATAGCCAGTAGCAGATACCCATCCAAGATTAAACCTAGAAAGAGAACGCTTAGAATAGCAGATGATAAAGGTTCGCTTGCACTGACGACTGACACCACCAAGGGAGAAACGAGCGAGACAGCCTTCATCGATAGGAAGAAAGCAAAGGCTGTTCCCAAAAAGGCAATAGTCAAACAAATACAGATACTGATGGCATCAACCTGGAAGCTAATCTTATAAACAGGGTAGAGAAAATTACTAAAAATCCCAGCGATAATCATTCCCCAGCCAACAGTAGGCACAAACCCATAATTTTTAGCAAAACGCTGGGGTAATATAACATTGAACATGACACCTAGTGCACTGAGAAGTCCTGTCAGTAAAGCAAGAGGAGTGATGGATAGCTTAGACAAATCTCCTTTGGTAGCCATCAAAAAGACCCCAACCATAGCGACCAAGACATAAAAAATAGCACTTTTAGAAGCTTTTTTCTTGTAGATGATGCGATTGTAAAAGAGAATAAAGATAGGACTGATAAATTGTAGGATGGTTGCAGTTGTAGCGTTGGAGTACTCCACACAGAGATAGAAGAAATACTGAACGGAGAAGATCCCTAAGATAGCATAGGCCAGAAAAGGAAGGTAATTGTTTCGATTTCTCCAGATCTCGAAAAGCTGGGACCGGAGTTTAAGGCTAGATAAGACGATTACGAAACTACCAGCGACGAGTAGACGCATAGAAGTAATCCACCCTGAAGATACTTGATAATGTGAAAAAAAGTACTCTCCTAAAATTCCGCAGATCCCCCAGATCAAGCCAGATAGGAGAGAATAAATGGTTCCCTTAAAAATATTCTTTTGATAGTTATTCATGTTGCTATTGTACCATGAAACGAAGAAAGAAAAAAGAGAGTTGAGAAAATCATTTCTTTCCCACTCTCAATGATTGTGCTAGTTAGCGCCGTTGATTACTACTTCTGTTATTGGAACTAGAGCTACTATTATTGTTCCCGTTACTATTAGAAGTATTATTACGATTATTACTATTATTGTTATTGTTGTTGTTATTTGATGAGGAAGAAGATGCTTTAGGCAGACTTCCTAAAATGGTGTTCCAAGCATTTTGGTAGTCAGAATCGCTTCCACCAATAGCAAATTTGTAGCTAGTAGTTGGAGCACCAGCTTGGTTTGCCCAGTAGCTAGTCACCGTTTCTCCGCTCAGATTAATTTCTTTTCCATTAATAGTCAACTTTCCTGGCTTTTGACCAGTTGATTTGAGGACTTGTGATGAAGTGACACTTGAATCGAGTTTGAAACGTTCTGAACCCCAAGCAGAAGGGGCTGCTTGCTGAATGGCATTTACCAGATGAGCCATATATTTTGCATTGCGGTAGTAAGCTCCCTGGGCTAGAGAACTGTTGTCGTCATGTCCAACCCAGCCTCCCAGAGTTAATCTTGGAGTAGAGACCATGAGCCACATATCTCCTTCTTCATTGCTTGTACCAGTTTTTCCGATCCAGTCAGCACCTGCTAGACTGGAATTGATAGAAGTCAGATCCGTTTGGAAGCTTGTAGTAACTCGAGATGAAAGTACATCTCTTAGCAAACTCTGCATAATGGTTGCGGTAGCTTTAGAGTAAACTTGGATAGGTTTAGCCTGATGTTCATAGAGAACCTCGCCACTCGTTTTCTCAATTTTTGAGATCATGTATTTCTTATGATAGGTACCATTGTTAGCCAGTGTTTGGTATCCATTGGTATGCTGGGCTACAGTAACTTCAATTCCTCCTCCCATAGGAAGACTTTCAATGCCGTATTCTGGGATTTCATAGCCCATTTTTTCCATGTAAGAACGGACATCAACCCCTTTTTCACGGAGCATTCGGTAGGTCCAGTAGGCTGGGATGTTCCAAGAATAGTTTAGAGCTTCTTTAAGGTCTATCATGGCTGTTCCAGGACTGTTGACATGCATGATCGGAGTTCCGTTAGAAAAGTTTGTTGGATAGTTAGAGAGGATGCTAGCACTTCCCATAAGCCCTTGGTCGATAGCAATACCGTAGGCCAATAGTGGCTTGGTAGTGGAGGCAGGCGAACGTTTGGTATCGAAGGCATGATTGTTTTGATTGGTCTGATAATCTCGTCCACCTACAAACCCTAAAATCGCCCCAGTTTGATTGTCCATCAAGACATTCCCAACTTCAGGTTGCCCCGAGCTATCATTTAGAAGGTATCCGTAGTTTGTTACGGCATTTTGCATAGCAGTATGAATCGTTTTATCGATGGTAGTTGTAATACGGTAACCACCGTTTTGAATTTCTTTTTCGGCCAATTCTCGATAAGATTTTCGGATCGATTCGTTCTGTAGTTCTTGGTCAGAAACATTGTCCTTTTGCACCAGATAATCATACATAATCTTGGTAGCCTCATCGAGTGCAGTGAAGTAGAGGAAGCCTTTAGAGGTAACGCTAGCATTTTCTGCTGGCAAGAAATCTTGCTTAATGTCATAAGCCTTGTAGGTTTCATAGTCTTCCTGGCTGAGGGCTCCTGTTCGATACATATTGTAGAGAACATCTTTGGAGCGCTTAATACCGAGTTCAATATCTTCTTCGCTCTTCATCTCACCAGTAGATTCATAAGGTGAGTAGGAAATAGGGCTTTGTGGTAAACCTGCTAGGAAAGCCGCTTGAGGGATGGTCAGTTTACTTGCATCCACCCCAAAAATCCCTTTGGCAGCCTGTTGAGCCCCTGCGATATTTTGACCTTTATTGTTACGACCAAAAGGAGCAACGTTGAGATAGGTTGTTAGGATTTCGTCCTTGCTCATAGCTCTTTCCAAGGCCAAGGCGTCAACGATTTCACTGGCTTTACGGGCAAGCGTAGGAGCATCACCAACTACTTGTTGTTTGATGAGCTGTTGTGTTAGGGTAGATCCCCCACTGGAAGAACCAAGTCCGATGAATTTTCCTAGACTGGCACGAATAACCGCTTTAGGAACGACACCGTTGTGCTCTGCAAAGTGTTCATCCTCGGTTGCAACGATAGCTTGCTTGAGGTTATCTGAAATGGCATCTGATGATACAGATGTGCGCAGCAGATCGCTTTCGATAGCGCTAATCATGGAACCATCTGCATAGCGGATTTCAGAGATAGATGAAATATTATTGACCTGATTGATCAAATCCTCCGTTTGAGGGACACTAACTTGATCAAAGAGAGAAACAGCATACCCCAAGGCAACCCCTGTTCCAAGGAGACCGCCAATAAAAGCTAGGATGAAAAGTGTGTTAAAAGTTGCTTTTATTCCAAGTAAAATCTTGGCAAATAAAGTCCAAATATCGAATGGTGCTTGCGTTTGCTTTTTCTTCTTAGAATTTTTTCCACTTTTTTTCTTAGCATTCATTTTAGAAATTGTTAATTTTAGAGACCCAAGTAAGGCCAGTCCTTTTTGTTTGATTCTTGTTACATGTTTGTTCATAGAATTCCTCACTCTTTATTATTATACCATAAAAGCAATTATTGCAAGAAATTAGGCTTAGAACAAGGCTTTGGATAGGGATTGGAGTTCGAAATTTAGACATTGAAAAAGCCAGATTTAAGCTAAATCTGACTGTTTGACAAATTGTTTATTTTTCTCCTGAAAGTTCTTTTCCTAGATCAATCAAGTAGTCCTTCAAGTGGTCTTTGACTTGTGGATGTTTAAGAGCGTATTCGATGGAAGTCTTCATAAATCCAAACTTATCTCCAACGTCGTAACGTGACCCTTTAAACTCACGAGCAAATACTCGTTGAGTTTTGTTGAGTGTATCGATAGCATCTGTTAGTTGGATTTCATTTCCCGCACCAGGTTTTTGACTTTCGAGGATGCCGAAAATCTCTGGTGTGAGAAGGTAACGGCCTATGATTGCTAAATCACTCGGTGCGTCTTCAGGAGCTGGTTTTTCAACGAAGGTTTCAACACTGTAAAGACCGTCATTTCCTTCACCTTGAGGAGCGATGACTCCGTATGAAGAAACTTCCTCATGTGGGACAGGCATGACGGCGATAGTAGAAGCATGAGTCTTCTCATAATCGTTCATGAGTTGCTTGGTCAGTGGAACAGCCTTGTCATCTGTGATATCCATGAGGTCATCTCCAAGCATAACCACAAATGGTTCATTCCCGACGAAAGCTTTGGCTTGTAAGACGGCATCTCCAAGTCCACGTGGGTGTGTTTGACGGATGAAGTGAAGGCGCATGCCAGTTGTTTCGTCAACTAGTTTCAAAAGGTCGGTTTTTCCTTTTTCCTTGAGGTTGTATTCTAGTTCGAAGTTTGAGTCAAAATGGTCTTCGATAGAACGTTTTGACTTTCCTGTTACCACAAGAATGTCCTCAATTCCAGACTTAAGAGCTTCTTCGACGATGAACTGGATGGTTGGTTTATCCACGATTGGCAACATTTCTTTGGCCAAAGCTTTAGTTGCAGGTAGGAAACGAGTTCCAAGTCCCGCAGCAGGGATAACGGCTTTTCTTACTTTTTGCTTCATGAGCTTCCTTTCTAATGGTGACTAAGACCACTCGTTCTCTGCCTTGAACTCGTTACTCATGAGTTCAGAAACGGCATCCTTAATATTAACATTTTCATAGATAACTTGGTAAATGGCTTGGGTAATAGGCATATAAACTCCTAGTTCTTGTGCTAATTCGTAAGCAGCTTTGGTTGTTGAAATTCCTTCAATGACCATTCCCATATTTGCTTCGATATCTGCCAAGGCTTCGCCACGCCCAAGAGCATCTCCAGCACGCCAGTTACGTGAGTGGACAGAAGTTCCGGTAACGATTAAATCCCCAACTCCAGAAAGACCACTGTAAGTTAATGGATTTGCTCCAAGTTTAACCCCCAGACGAGTAATTTCTGCCAGACCTCGCGTGATAATAGCAGCTTTTGCATTATCACCAAATCCAAGTCCATGAAGGGCACCTGCACCAACAGCGATGATATTTTTAAGAGCACCAGCTGTTTCCACTCCGATGACATCCGTATTGGTATAAAGGCGGAAGTAGTGGTTGCTAAAGAGTTTTTGAACATATTGAGCAGTTTGTAAATTTTTAGAGGCAGCCGTAATCAAGGTGATGTCGCGTACAATCGTTTCTTCCGCATGGCTAGGACCAGATACAACCACAATTTCACTACGCAACTCTTCAGGGATTTCTTCTTCTAGAATGGTTGAAAGGCGTTTGTGGCTATTGGGTTCGAGGCCTTTTGAAGCATGCATGATTACTACTTTATGATCCAAAACAGCAGCCACCTGTTGGGCCACCAATCTAGTCACTTTGGTTGGCACCACAAACAAGACAGCATCAACTTCCTTTAAGGTTTCTGCCAAATCATGATAGGCCACAATTTTATCGTCTAATACAGTATCCTTAAAATAGCGTTTGTTAGTATGTTGTATATTAATTTCATCAATTTGATCAGGAATATTTCCCCAGATACGTACTTGGTGTCCGTTGTCATTAAGAACTTGTGACAGAGCAGTACCCCAAGAACCAGGCCCTAAAACAGCGATGGTTTGTTTGTCCATATTTTCCTCCTTCTGAGAAAGCACTTTCCTATATTCTACCATAAAAAGCCCTATCTTGCATCTATATAACTAACTAAGATATGTCCTATTGATAGGAATCTGTATTTATCGAAGGTGATGATTCGGGAAAATCAAAAGTAGAGATATAAAAAAACAGCCAGGGGGAATTGGCTGTTTTAGTAGGAAAAAAACTAGAGCGTAATGCTGTTATTTTTAGAAATTTTCATAAATAGTAACAAGGAAGTAACTGTTAAGATGGTGAGGATAGTAGACAAGGCTGCTGCCACACCATAGTTTCCACGAAGTACTTCAGTGTAGATAGCTACGGTCATTGTTCTAGTTTTAACATTATACAAGAGAATGGAAGTAGATAGTTCCGAAATCATTGTTACCCATGAAAGGATTGCTCCTGAGATGATACCTGAAAGCATCATTGGGGTTGTGATTTTAGTAAAGGTATTGAGACGGCTACTTCCCAAGCTTTCTGCTGCTTCTTCGATACTAGGGGCAATTTGTTGCAAACTAGCAACTGAAGAGCGGATAGTATAAGGAAGTCTTCTTACAGATAAGGACATAATCAAGATGAAGGCTGTTCCTGTAATCATCAGGAAACCACTTCCGAAGAGGCCTGTATTGAATGAAGAGATAAAGGCAATACCAAGTACAGTTCCTGGTACGATATAAGGTACCATACTAAGACTATCGATTAAGTTGGTAAATAGGTTGCGTTTGCGAACTGCAAGATAGGATATGAAGGTCGCAAAGACAACAACGAGAACCAAGGCAAGGAGAGGGATACGAATGGTATTAAAAATAGCAGAGCCCATGCGGTTAAAAGCAGTCTTATAGCTGTTTAGTGAATATCCTTTGACGAAAACCATACCTGATGTTTTCAGGAAGGATGTGTAAATCAAGTAAACTTGAGGCAAAACAGAGAATAAGATAATGCCATAAACTGTCACATAAATAGCAGCCATCTTCCCTTTTGTCGTTTTCTTAGGTTCAATTGGATGAAGCGAGTTCATACTGAAACTGTAGCGATTTGAAACGTACTTTTGAATGAGGAAGATAACTAGGGCGATTGTAATCGCCATAATTGCTAAGGCTGATGCAAAGGCAGAGTTGCCTCCTACCTCACTGATAAACTGTGTATAGATCAAGACTGGGAAGGTACGATATCCCTCACCAATCAACATCGGAGTACCAAAGTCCGAGAAGGCTCTCATAAAGACGAGGAGTGCAGCTGCTAGTAAGGTTGGAACCAAGAGAGGTAAAACGACTGTTACAATTCGTTTTAGACCGAAAGATCCCATGCTTTCAGCAGCTTCCAAGAGGGAGTTGTCGATGCTCTTCATAGTTCCCGCTACGTAAAGAAATACGAGAGGGAAAAGTTGAAGTGTAAAGACAAGTACAATACCTTTGAAACCGTAGATATCAAGACCTGGCAAGTGCAGTGTGTTGGTTAGAAACTTTGTGATAACTCCGTTTCTACCAAGAAGTAGAATCCAAGAATAGGCACCTACAAAGGGAGCTGACATGGATGCAATGATGATTAAAATTTGTAAAAACTTCTTTCCCTTGAAATCGTACATGGAAAAAAGATAAGCTAGCAAGGTACCAACAACGACAGAGGTAATTGTGGCAGTTACAGAAACCTTGAAACTGTTGATAAGGGTTTCAGAATAGTAAGACTTGCTAAAGAAAGTCACAAAATTTTCTAATGAGAAATGACCTTCATGTACCAGTGCCTGTTTTAATACCGTAACAATTGGATAGACCAGAAAAACAAGATAAGTTAGGAAGATGAAGAAGGAAGACGCAGTCCAGATATTTAGTTTTTTACGCTCCATGGCCGACTCCTTTTATGAGATTACGAGAACCATCTTCAGAGAAGACATTGAGTTTTTGAGTGTTGATACGCAAACGAACGCGATCTCCTTTTTTCAAATCTTCTTCAAATGTAGATTCTTCACTTACTTGGATTTTTGAAGCAAACCCTGTCTCGATGAAGTATTCAGTATTGAGTCCAAGATAGACACTATCACTAATTGTACCGTCGATTGGTCCATTTTCGTCACGAATAAATTCTTCAGGACGAATGCTGACATGAATAGCTTGTTCTTCCACCTGGTCTAATGCTGGCATACGAAGAGAGTAACCATCTTCAAAGACGATGTAAGCTCCGTCAGCTTGCTTTTCCAAACGAGCAGGGATTATGTTTGTTCTACCAATAAAGGTTGCGACAAATTCATTTGCTGGCTTGTGGTAAAGTTCTTTCGGGCGTCCGATTTGTTGGATAACACCATCTTTCATAACGGCGATTTGGTCAGAAATAGCCATAGCTTCTTCTTGGTCGTGAGTTACGTAGACCGTTGTAATACCAACTTCGTGTTGGATTTCACGAATAGCTTGACGCATATCCAATCGAAGTTTGGCATCTAAGTTACTGAGGGGTTCGTCCATGAGGAGAACGCTAGGATTAACTGCCAAGGCACGTGCTAGGGCAACCCGTTGTTGCTGACCACCACTAAGTTTATCTGGTTTTCGGTCTGCATACTGGGCAATTTGCATCAACTCAAGGTATTTATTTGTTTGTTCGATGAGTTCGTCTTTTGGAACTTTCTTTTGCTTGAGTCCGAACGCTACGTTATCACGCACTGTCAAATGTGGGAAAATCGCATAGTTTTGGAAAACCATCCCAATGTTTCGTTTGCTAGGTTCCATGTTGTTGATTTTAGTATCGTCGAAGTAGAACTCTCCTCCTTCGATGCTATTGAAACCTGCAATCATACGAAGCAAGGTTGTTTTCCCACATCCTGAAGGCCCAAGGAGGGTGAAAAGGCTCCCCTTAGGAATAGTAACGTTTAGGTTTTCGATAACAGCTACATCGTGGTAAATTTTCTTGGCATTAATAATCTTGATCTCACTCATGGTCAACCTCTTTTACTGTTTAGATTGGATATCTGTAAAGATTTCGTTGTATTTTTTAACGATATCTGATTTATTTTTGATGACATAGTCATAGTCTTCAGTTAGTGTTTTAATTTGTTCGATTGGTTTCATATTTTCGCTAGTTTTAGCATTTTTACGAACAGGACGGTTAGTGGTTGTTGTACCAAGGGTGTCTTGGACTTCTTGAGAAATGATGAAATCGATAAATTTCTTAGCATTTTCCATGTTCTTAGCGTTTTTAATAATAGCAGCGCTAGCCGGTAGGAAGACAGTACCTTCTTTTGGATAAACAACCTTGATGTTAGCTCCGTCGTTTAGAAGTTTCACTGCGGGGTCTTCGTAAGAAAGACCAACAGCCATTTCTCCATCTGCTACAGACTTGTAAACACCAGATGAACTAGAGCCAATCTTACCATCAATCAAAGTAAAGAGATCTTTGACATAAGTCCAAGCCTTGTCATCTGTATAGCCACCTTGTGCTTGCAACATATTTGTTAGTTGAGCAAAGGCACTAGAAGAGTTGGCTGGGTCAGCAGTTGCGATTTTTCCTTTGAGTTCTGGTTTGATGAGGTCGCTATAACCTTCAATATTCATCCCCTTAGTTAAGTCAGGATTGACGATCAAAACGCTACCGTCTAATGTGTAAGGAGTTGAGTAACCAGTTGTATTTTGATATTCTTTGATTACATTATCGTTTTCCGTTGATACGTAATTTTCAAAAAGTTCTCCGTGAGTAGCATATTGGGTATAGGAACCACCAAAGATGATATCTGCCACAGGGGCTTCTTTTTCAGATTCTAGTTTCTTAAAGAGTTCACCTGTTCCGGCTTGAATGAGTTCAACCTTGATGCCATACTTTTCTTCAAAAGCAGGAATAGTTGCTCCAATCAATCCTTCTGAGTTTGGGGAGTAGACTACTAGAGTATCGCTTCCTCCATTTTCAGTTGCCTTTTCTCCCGAAGCGTCGTCAGAAGAGCAGGCGGTTAGCCCAAAAATAGCAAGTCCACACGCAGCATAATACATCCATTTCTTTTTCATGATGGATACCTCCATAGTTTTGTTACCTCTATTGTAAAGTAATGAAAGCGTTTTTAAAACTTAAAATTCTATCCTAATGGGGTAAAATTCTCTACAAAAAAGAAGAATAGTGTCTAAACTATTCTTCCAATGGCTTTTAACTCTTTTGGAGAGATATGAAAGTATTTCTTAAAAACTTTACCAAAATATTTATAGTCTGAGAAGCCGACTTGTTCAGCGATTTGACTAAGAGGAGAATCAGGATACTGGCTTATCTTTTCAACGGCTTGTTTTAAACGATACTGAAGAATGTATTCGTTCAAGGTGATAGGAAAATCCTCCTTGATAACCTTGTAGAGATAACTTTCGCTATAACCTAGATTCTCTGCAATGGTAGAAATGGTAAAGTGTTGGGAGTAGTGTTGGTGCACAAATTCGAGAATTTGTTGGATCAGTTGGTTTTGAGGATTGATTTTTTGAAGAGATGTTACAAAAGTCTGATAGTCTTGTAAAAATGGATTGGTTTGGTGTTGATCCATCTTGAGGCGTAGAGTTATTTTTTCTAAACACTCTGTTAATTCTGCGACATTTATGGGTTTTGGGAGGAAGTCCACTGCTCCGAATTGATGGCCTTTTTAGCATTTTGGAAATCATTATAGCCTGAGAGGATTACTTTTTCATAAGAGAGTGAACGGGTCGCTTCAAACATCATAAAAGCATCCATGATGGGCATGGTAATATCTGTCAGGACGATGTGTGGTTTCTCTTTTTGAATCAATTCCATGCCTTCTTGTCCGTGACTTGCAGTTCCAACAACTTGAATACCTAAGGCTGAGTAGTCTACGGCGATTTCAAGCCATTTTCGGATCAGGTGTTCGTCTTCGACAATGATTAACTTAAACATGCGTTCTTCCTTTCGTGACAAATTTTACCCAGGTTTCCCCTTTGGAGTTGACTCCCAAATCTAATTCTACATTTTCAAAAAAGTTATTCAATCGTTTGTAACTATTGACAATACCGTGCTGTGTATGTGGGCTGTCCAAGGATTCTAAGATATGTAGACGTTCTTGTTTGGTTAGACCACCAGCATTATCCTTAACGATAAAGGTCAGTGCTTCCTGCTCTTGAGTGATTTGGATAGAGATGACAAGGTCGATACGATACTGCCTTCCGTATTTTAGAGCATTTTCCACAAGTGGTAATAGGAAAAGTTTCGGAATAGTTTGGGAATGTAGATTCTCAGAACAGTCAATCTGATAAGAAAAATGTTCAAATCGAATCTGATGGATTTTCAGATAAGCTTCGATAATCTCTAGGTCCCGTCCAAGAGTCGTTTCTTTTTCTAGTTCAGTTACACTATATCGCAGGATGCGCGTGAGATTTTGAATAAGTTCTTGAGTAATACTAGCATCAATCATACTCGTGATTTTAATGGTTTCCAAGGTATTGTAGAGGAAGTGAGGATTAAACTGAGCTTCCAGCATCTTTCTTTCAAAGATCCACTTTTCCTTCTCAATGGTCAACATCTTTTGATGGAGCTCATCCAACTCTTGGAGCATATCGGTGATTTTCTCAGCAATCAGTTCAAATTCGTCCCCTGTCTGGAGGATCAGCTTCTTGTCCTTTTTCTTAGGAATTTCCTGCAGTTGATAGACTAGACTTTCAATAGGGCCGGCATTGTGCGTCGCAATTTTATAAGCAATTCGTCTCGCCTGCCAGAAGTATAACAGAAAGATACAGAGTGTTAAGACAGAAGCAAGTCCCAGTAAACTCGGAATGGGAAAGAAAGATTGAAAGGCGTAGATTGAGAAAATCGGTTCAATTTTACGTTTTTCAATCAGAAGTGGATTTTCAACATACCAATGGGTTTTAGATTGGAGTAATTTTTCATCAAATTTTTCCAGAGTCGATTGAGTAAATTGATTGGTATTGCTAGAGTAGATGTTTCCAAAAGTATCTGTAATGGCGTATTTTGAATTGATGAGAGGGATACTGGACACAAATTCATTTTCATTTACAAAAGAAATGCTATAAGCCTTAACTCGTTGATTTTGAACGATAGGCATAATGAAGAGTGCGTAATGTTGCTTATCTATTGACAAAGCAACCTTTTCTGTAATGGCTCCTTGAACCGGATTTTGAATTAACAATTTTAAATAATAAGGAGCTAAAATAGTTTCTTGATGGTTGCGATTGGTACTAAAGAGCAGTTCTCCTGTGTTATCAAGGATGATAAAATCAGAACTGAGTTTTAGTTGAGCTTTTGTTTCATAAAATAGACTAAAGAGTTCTCGGTCGGTGTGTTTACCCTCTAAAAATTCTGGGACCATTTTTTGATTCATGGTCTCCAGTAATTGATAGTTCGCTTGTTTCATATTACGAACATGTTGGACAATCTGTTGAGTGTCTTTGGTGAGCTGTTGCTTTTGAAGGAAATAGGAAAAACCAAACAAGAGAATGAGGAGTAAAAACGAGGTCGCTAAAGCAGCCAAAGAACTACGGTGAAGAATCTCTTTTTGGAGAGAATGTTTGAAAGAATGAGCCATAAATCACCTCTTATAAAGAGCTTGCTAAAGTAAGTATAGCAGTATTAAAAATGGAAGGCAAGGTGAAAAGAGAAAAGAGTTGAAAAGAAAGAGACTAAATTCCCCTAAAAATGGTATAATAGGAGCATCACGAAAATTGGAGAGACAGCATGAGTTTTTACAATCACAAAGAAATCGAGCCTAAGTGGCAGAAACACTGGGCTGACCATCATACTTTTAAGACAGGAACTGACGCATCAAAACCGAAGTTTTATGCATTGGACATGTTCCCTTATCCATCTGGAGCAGGTCTGCACGTAGGGCACCCAGAAGGCTATACAGCGACAGATATTCTCAGTCGTTTCAAACGTGCCCAAGGCTACAACGTCCTTCACCCAATGGGCTGGGATGCTTTTGGTTTGCCTGCAGAGCAATACGCTATGGATACTGGTAATGACCCAGCAGAATTCACAGCGGAAAACATTGCCAACTTCAAACGCCAAATCAATGCGCTTGGATTCTCTTACGACTGGGACCGTGAAGTCAACACAACAGATCCAAACTACTACAAGTGGACGCAATGGATCTTCACCAAGCTTTATGAAAAAGGCTTGGCCTATGAAGCAGAGGTACCAGTAAACTGGGTTGAGGAACTAGGAACAGCTATCGCCAATGAAGAAGTCCTTCCTGATGGAACGTCTGAGCGTGGAGGCTATCCAGTTGTCCGCAAACCAATGCGCCAATGGATGCTTAAAATCACGGCCTATGCAGAGCGCTTGCTCAATGACTTGGATGATCTGGACTGGCCAGAGTCTATCAAGGACATGCAACGCAACTGGATTGGTAAATCAACTGGTGCCAATGTCACCTTCAAAGTGAAAGGGACTGACAAGGAATTCACCGTCTTTACGACACGTCCTGATACTCTTTTTGGTGCGACCTTCACTGTTTTGGCGCCTGAGCATGAACTAGTAGATGCCATCGTAAGTGCGGAACAAGCTGAAGCCGTAGCAGATTACAAACACCAAGCTAGTTTGAAATCAGACTTGGCTCGTACAGACCTTGCCAAGGAAAAAACAGGGGTTTGGACTGGTGCTTATGCCATCAACCCTGTCAATGGTAAAGAAATCCCAATCTGGATTGCCGACTATGTTCTTTCTAGTTACGGAACAGGTGCTGTTATGGCTGTGCCTGCCCACGATCAACGTGACTGGGAATTTGCTAAACAGTTCGATCTTCCAATCGTAGAAGTGCTTGAAGGTGGAAACGTAGCAGAGGCTGCCTACACAGAAGATGGCCTTCACGTCAACTCTGACTTCTTGAACGGGCTTAACAAAGAAGACGCCATTGCTAAAATTGTGGCTTGGTTGGAAGAAAACGGCTGTGGTCAAGAGAAAGTTACCTACCGTCTCCGCGACTGGCTCTTTAGCCGTCAACGTTACTGGGGTGAACCAATCCCAATCATTCATTGGGAAGACGGGACTTCAACAGCTGTTCCAGAAAGTGAACTCCCACTTGTCTTGCCAGTAACCAAGGACATCCGCCCTTCAGGTACTGGTGAAAGCCCATTGGCCAACCTGACAGACTGGCTGAAAGTGACTCGTGAGGATGGTGTCAAAGGTCGTCGTGAAACCAATACCATGCCACAATGGGCAGGTTCAAGCTGGTACTACCTCCGCTATATCGATCCACACAACACAGAGAAATTAGCTGATGAGGACCTTCTCAAACAATGGTTGCCAGTAGATATCTACGTGGGTGGTGCGGAACATGCTGTACTTCATTTGCTTTATGCTCGTTTCTGGCACAAATTCCTCTACGACCTCGGTGTTGTTCCGACTAAGGAACCATTCCAAAAACTCTTTAACCAAGGAATGATTTTGGGAACAAGTTACCGTGACCACCGTGGCGCTCTTGTAGCAACTGACAAGGTTGAAAAACGTGACGGTTCCTTCTTCCATGTGGAAACAGGGGAAGAGTTGGAGCAAGCACCAGCTAAGATGTCTAAATCCCTCAAGAACGTTGTCAACCCAGACGATGTGGTGGAACAATACGGTGCTGATACCCTTCGTGTCTATGAAATGTTCATGGGACCACTCGATGCTTCAATCGCTTGGTCTGAAGAAGGTCTGGAAGGAAGCCGTAAGTTCCTTGACCGTGTGTACCGTTTGATTACAAGTAAAGAAATCGTTGCGGAAAACAATGGCGCTCTAGACAAGGTTTATAACGAAACCGTTAAATCTGTTACTGAGCAAATCGAGTCTATGAAGTTCAACACAGCCATTGCCCAACTCATGGTCTTTGTCAACGCTGCTAATAAGGAAGACAAACTCTATGTGGACTACGCCAAAGGCTTTATCCAATTGATAGCCCCATTTGCACCTCACTTGGCAGAAGAACTCTGGCAAACAGTCGCAGCAACAGGTGACTCTATCTCTTACGTAGCTTGGCCAACATGGGACGAAAGCAAATTGGTTGAAGACGAAGTCGAAATCGTTGTTCAAATCAAAGGAAAAGTCCGTGCTAAATTGATGGTAGCCAAAGACCTTTCTCGCGAAGAATTGCAAGAAATTGCTCTGGCTGACGAAAAAGTCAAGGCAGAGATTGACGGTAAAGAAATCGTGAAAGTGATTAGTGTACCTAATAAACTCGTTAATATCGTCGTTAAATAACCAATTTAGTTGCTGATTTTCAACCTCAAACAGTTTCCCAAGCTGTTTGAGCCAACTAAACTCGTAAATATCATTGTTAAATAAGAAATGAATCCTTCAGAGCTAAGCTTTGGAGGATTTTTAAATTGGATTATGCTATAATTATCTCAACTAAGATAAAAACACAGTTCTGGTTGGTAGTCCAGACGTAGGCAAGCCTATCAGTAACCTTCCTCCTTGGTTGTCCATTCTTAGGGATAGATTTAAGGAGGTGCTGTCGTGGAAACAATTTCAATTGGATTGACAGTTTATTTTGAAGATGGATTTTGGCATGGTTTGTTTGAACAAGTGTATCGAGAAACTTATCAAGTTTGTCGTGTGACATTTGGTCAGGAGCCAAAAGATGATGAAATTCTAGAGATTTTACAGACTCAGTTTACTCAATTATCTTTTAGTCCAGAAACTACAGTTAAGCAACATGTAAAAATCAAGAATCCTAAACGATTACAACGAATGGTGAGGAAACAAGTAAATCAAAAAGTTTCTTCCAAGTCGAAAGAACTATTGCAGTTGCAGTATGAGGAAAGGAAAAAGATTTCAAAACATCAATCTAGTGTCCAAAAGCAATTGCTCAAACAAGAGAAATTCGAACGCAAACAGCAAAAACGTAGAGAGAAGCACAGGGGGCATTAACTCACTTGTTTCCATATTTGATCAATCCTCCATAATCTGGAGGATTTTTTGTAGATTACCTGTGAGATGTGATATACTATTCACATCTTTAAACTTATAAGAGTGAGACAAGGAGAAAACTATGCCTGTAAATGAATATGGTCAGATGATTGGTGAACCTGTAGACGACACACCTGGAGTTTTACCGTCGCTTGTACGGATAGAAGGACAGTATACGATTATCGAAGCTCTGTCAGTGGAAAAGCATGCGGAGGATTTGCTGGCTGTTTATGGCCCAGATACCCCTCGTGACATGTGGACCTATCTCTTTCAACCACCAGTAGAAAATCTTGAAGAATTAATTGTTGCTTTAAAGCAGATGATTGAGCGCAAGGATCGCTTCTATTATGCGATTATTGATAAAGCGACTGGAAAGGCGCTGGGGACTTTTTCTCTCATGCGTATTGACCAAGCTAATCGCGTGGTTGAAGTTGGCGCGGTGACCTTTTCGCCGGCTCTTAAACAGACCAGGATGGGAACAGAAGCCCACTATTTGCTTGCTCGTTATGTCTTTGAAGAGCTTAACTATCGCCGTTATGAGTGGAAGTGTGATGCACTAAATCTACCTTCTAGAAAAGCGGCAGAACGTTTGGGTTTTATCTACGAAGGCACTTTCCGTCAAGCTGTTATTTATAAAGGGCGTACCAGAGACACGGACTGGATGTCTATGATTGATAAGGACTGGCCAAAGGTCAAAGCTCGTTTTGAATCGTGGTTGCGTTCGGATAATTTTGATGAAAATGGGCAACAAAAACAGAAATTGGAGAGCTGTTGGTGATATTTAGGACTTATGCCAAAGCGAACGTCTATTTTAAACCCTAATTCATCATTATCTTCTGATAAATTAGAGTTTTTAACCAGTCTCTTTTCTTGCATCTAACTTAGATAAGGAATCGTCGACCGTTTTCTCTGTCTTTTATAATCTTTTTGGAATAGGAAATGATAAGTCTTCAAAGTTTCTCTTTGGAGATTTTTTGAGGTTTAATATATAAGTTGCAATAATTAGTATACAGGTAACCTTATTTTGAAAAGGATATTATTTTTATGCATGTTTGACATTTGAAAGTTTTAGGTAAAGGCATAGATAAAACATGGTACTGTGAATTTACATTTTATTCAAAAAATGCTTTTTTTTAGGAAATATATTATAATAGTTTAAAATAAAAATATTAAGGGAGATTTCTTATGGCTAAGAAAATCAAGGATGAAAATGGGAACATTTATGTGAAAAAAACGCCTTTTTATAAAAAATGGTGGTTCATACTACTTGTTGTACTTGTTGCATTTAGTGCTATTAAAGGAGGAAGTGGAAATAATTCATCGAAACAGTCAACTCCATCCAATTCAAGTGTCCAAGCAACATCATCAGAAGAAACTGTTCAACCAAAGGCATCGGAAGAAACTAAAAATACAAAAGAAAAAACAGCAACTAAGGTAGAACATAAGATTGGAGAAGTTGTTAAAGTTGGGGATGTTGAATACGTTGTAAATTCAAAATCCCTATCTCAAAATGTTGGTGGAGAATATGGAAAAACTGCAAATGGTATTTATTTAATTGTGAATGTAACAGTAAAAAATACTGGTAAAAAATCTATAACAGTTACTGATGATTTCTTTAAACTTTTAAAAGGTGATACGGAGTATGCAACAGATGGTGCTGCTGGTTTGTATGCAAATGAAGAAGCAAAATTTTTCTTATCAGAATTAAACCCCGAAAATAGTATTACAGGAAATGTGGTTTTTGACTTAAGTGATGAGACTGCCAATGCTTCAGGTTTACAGTTACAGGTACAAACAGGTATTTGGGGAACTCAAAAAGGAAAAATTAGTTTAGATTGATAAAATAGTGAAAAATGCATAAGTTCAGTTTTATTACTATGAGTTTATGCATTTTCTTGTTTCTTATTTGATCTTATGTTATTCTTTTATGAGAAATTCAGTAATTGAAAATTCTGATGGAGGAAAGAAAATGATTTTCATTAGAAATCAACAATCCGTCGATTTAGATGACGTTTTGCATCTCTACCAGGCAGTTGGTTGGACAAATTATACCAATCAGCCTCAAATGTTAGCCCAGGCTCTGACTCATTCACTGGCCATTTATCTAGCGCGTGATGGTGAGAAAATCGTTGGTCTAGTTCGCTTGATTGGAGACGGTTTTTCTTCGGTTTTTGTCCAGGATTTGATTGTTTTGCCTAGCTATCAACGTCAAGGGATTGGTAGCACCTTGATGAAGCAAGCTCTAGCTGATTATAAGGATGCCTACCAAGTACAACTAGCGACAGATGAGTCAGAAAAGACTCTTGGATTTTATCATTCCTTAGGTTTTGAAACCTTGTCTAGCTTTCAGTGTACGGGCATGATTTGGGTGAATCGAAAAAATTTAAAATAATTTTTTCACTTAAGCTAATTTTAAGTCTGCCTGTGTATCATGTAATCATTAAATAAAGACCTCCTAACTTTATTTAATGGAAATCCTAAAACTTTTTTCATCATAATCTCCCTAAAGAAGTCACCAAATTCGGTGGCTTTTTTCTTGTTTGCTTTTAGCAATTTTTAATTAGTATTTATTATTTTTGTACAAAATTAAAAACTAGAAAATCTTAAGTTAATTTTAAGTTTACTTGTGTATTATGTAATCATTAAATAAAGACCTCCTAACTTTATTTAATAGAAATCCTAAACTTTTCTTTTTCATAATAATCTCCCTTAACTCCACCCAATCAGGTGGAGTTTTTTGGCTCTATTTCAGGCTTTTTGGGAATTTCCTAAAAATAATTTTCCGATATTTTCCGGTATTTTCGGATTTTGGTCGGGGAATTGGCGGGGACTTTTTGGGTTGGATCTTGGTAATATTCATTAACTTTAGTCATTTGAAAAAAAGTAAAAATAGTTAAGCTAACTTTAAGTCTGCTTGTGTATCATGTAACCATTAAATAAAGACCTCCTAATACTCTTCGAAAATCTCACCATACTTCGTTAGAGTCGACTTACCTAACTTTAGTTATGCTTGCGTCGCTCTGCCTAGTTTGATTTCGATTTTCATTGAGTAACCTTTATTTAATAGAAATCCTAAAACTTTTTTCATCATAATCTCCTAATGAAGCCACCAAATTCGGTGGCTTTTTTGTTTGATAAAGAAAAGTCTCCCTAGTGAGTCACTAAGGAGAGAAATGGCTAAGATTCTTTTTTGAGTTGTTGATTTCGATACTGTCTGGGAGTTAACTGGAAGTGTTGTTTGAATTGTCGATTAAAATTTGAGAGGTTAGTAAAACCGACCTGGCTTGCTATTTCTTGAACACTTTGATTGGTCTGTACGAGCTTTTCGCAAGCTTTTTCCAGGCGCAATCGTATGAGATACTCCATACAGCTTGTCCCAGTATGCTGTTTGAAAATATTCATAAAGTGATTTTTGCTATATCCAAACGTAGCAGCAAGCTGGTCAATTTGAATGGGCTCCGCATAGTGTTGCTCAAGATAGCTAATCATTTCTTTTAATTTCTGATATTTTTGATAGGTATCATCTGTATAGTGTCGATTGACATACCTATACTTAAAGAGAAGATAGAGAAATTCATAGAGCTTTGCCTTTAAAAGGAGATCATAATAAATACTCTGTTCTTCAAGGATAGAAAAAAGAGATAAAAGACAATCGCGAATCGGTTCATAGGCATGATCATCTGGTGAAATCCGAGGAGTGAGATAAAAATGCCCAGAGTATATTGGTTGAATATAGCGTTGGCTAAAGCTGTCAATTTGACTTCTACCTAGGAAGTCTAAATGAATACGAAAAACTGTTGAAATTTGTTCTTGATTTTCAATAGGGTAGATAGCGTGAGGAGACGTCGGCTGAATCAGAAAAATATCACCTTCATGACTTTCAAAGCGCTCAGAGTTGATATAGAAGGTAGCAGTTCCTTTTTTGACATAGACAATCTCGAGTTCAGGATGCCAATGATAAATGGGATTAG
>NZ_KQ970820.1:149067-156116 GCF_001579645.1 Streptococcus infantis | reverse complement strand
ATTATACCAAAAAAACTTCCTTTTATAGGAAGTTCTCTTTTTTAGCCTTTCTTCTTCATATATAGGAAGTTGAGAAGAAGCCCAACAACTGCGAGGGCGATAGCAACGTAGAATGCGGCACTATAATTTCCATTGTTAGCTGCTGCCATTTGAACCGCAACTTTAGGTGCAAAAAATGCAGCTAAAGAATAACCTGTGAAGACGATACCGTAGTTGACTCCCTGATTAGCAGGTCCGTAGTTCTCCATGACAATAGATGGGAAGACGCCCATAACACCACCGAAGCAGATACCAAGGCCGATGATTCCTAGAGTAAAGCCAAATTGACCAGGGATGATTGTTAAGGAGAAGAGTGCCAATACGATGACAGAATAGATAATCAATAAGGTCTGAGAACGACCAATTTTATCAGAGAGTGAACCCCAGATAAAGCGGCCACTAGAGTTTGCGATTGAATAAAGAGAGACATAGAGAGCTGCTGTACCAGCAGATAGTCCAAACATGGATTGACCAATTGGGGATGCTTGAGAGGCAATCATCAAACCAGAGAAAGCACCGACAAAGAACATGCTGATAATGATGTAGAATAAAGGACTTTGTAGCATTTCTTTCCAGTTTTTATTGGCAGGTCCTTGTTTAGTTTGTACGGGAACTTTCCAACCTGCTGGTTGGTAGCCACTTGGTGCCGCCTTGATGAAGAAAATGGCACAGATAATAACAACAATATAGACAAGTCCAATTGTTCGAAAAGCAAAGAAGGCATCTTGTTTTTGAATGAGACTACTTGCAACTGGTGACGCGATAACTGCAGCAAATCCCATACCTCCTGTTAGAATCCCAGAAGCTAAACCACGTTTATCAGGGAAGAGGCGAAGAGAATTTGAGAGGGCTCCTGAATAGGCGAATCCTTGACCAAGACCTGCCATTAAACCATAGGTCAAATAGAGCATAGCTGGTGAGCTTGCATAACCAGTTAGGAAAAAGCCACTAGCAAATAGAAGGGCACCAAGGGCGATTGTCCATTTTACATATCCCTTATCTACCAGATACCCTCCGAGAATCATAGGGATCGGTCCGATAGCTGAGTTGATGGCAAATGCAAGCATGATTTCGGACATAGACCAACCTGTTGAAGAACTTAGAGGTCCAGCGAAAACGGAAAAAGAATAGACAGCACCTGTACAGAGAAGAATAGCAGTTGATGCAGCTAAAACTTGCCAACGATTGAATGTCTCTTTCATAAGAAGACCCTCCTTTAACTTAATACATTTTTCACAAAGACTATAACATAGTTAAAAATGAGGGTCAATACTTTCTAAGAAAATATTGTTAATTTTTTCACTAACTTATACTAAACTAAGATAAACTGATAGAATAACACAATGTTTTAGGATTATCGATTTACATGATAGGCTAAAGTTGTATAATGATATTAAATCAAACAAATAAAGGGGGTAGCAAGATGAAATTAGTTGCTATCGTTGGAACAAATTCTGACCGCTCAACCAATCGGAAACTCTTGAAATTTATGCAAAAGCATTTTTCAGATAAAGCCGATATTGAGGTATTGGAGATCAAACAATTGCCAGCATTTAACGAACCTGAGGACAAGCTAGCACCAGCCGAAGTTCAAGCTTTTTCAGAAAAAATCCTCGAGGCGGATGGTGTGATTATATCAACACCAGAGTATGATCATACTATACCGGCACCCTTAGCTTCAGCCTTGGAATGGATTGCCTATACCAGTCGTGCTTTGATTAACAAACCAACGATGATTGTAGGAGCTTCTCTTGGATTGCTTGGAACATCTAGAGCCCAAGCACACTTGCGTCAGATTCTTGATGCGCCTGAACTGAAAGCAAGAGTCATGCCAGGAACAGAATTTTTCCTAGGACATTCTGAACAAGTATTGGACGATGACTATAATTTGAACAATCCTGAAAAAGTCGCAGAGTTGGAAGAACATTTTGCAGAATTCCAAAATTTTGTTGAACTAACAAAGGCTTTGGTCAAACCAGAAGATACAAATCGTAAGAAATCTTTCATCTGGGAAGAATGGTTGAAAGCATAAGTATTTCAAGAAAGGAGAACAATCCATGAAATTAGTAGCTATTGTTGGTACCAATGCCAAACAATCCTATAACCGTAGTTTGTTGCAATTTATGAAAAGACATTTTGCGTCAAAAGCCGATATTGAGATTTTAGAAATTACCGATGTACCGATGTTCAATGAAACCGATGATCAAACAGATACACCTGTTATTCAGAAGTTTAACGAGGCGATTTCAGAAGCTGATGGTGTCATCATCTCTACACCTGAACACAATCATACAATCCCATCAAGTTTAAATAGTTTGCTCGAATGGTTGTCTTTTAACATTCATCCACTAGATGGGAAGCCAACCATGATTGTCGGAGCTTCCTATGATGTTCAAGGTTCTTCACGTGCCCAACTTCATCTTCGTCAGATCCTTGATGCACCTGGAGTAAATGCAACAGTTATGCCAGGAAGTGAATTTTTACTTGGTCGAGCTCATCGAGCATTTGATGCAAATGGAGATCTGATAGATGAGCGAACTGTTGATTTCTTAGATAGCTGTTTCTATCGTTTCCTTCGCTTTGTCTCTGTTGCAAACCAACTAAACCTTCCTGAAGAAATTCGATTTGAACCAGGAACATACCATGTTACAACTGAAGGTCATAATGGTAAATTACCGATGGACGTCACCGTTTCTGAAGACCGTATTGAAAAAATTGAAATCGATTCTTCTGGAGAATCTTCAGGGATTGCAGATGTCGTCTTCACCCGTATTCCAGCGGAAATCATTGAGGGGCAAACCTTAAATGTTGATGCGGTGTCAGGAGCTTCTGTGACTTCAAATGGTGTCTTGGACGGAGTTGCGCGTGCGGTTAAACAAGCGGGTGCAAATCCAGATGTTTTACGCAAACGTTCAAAAGCACCATCTGCCCTAGATAAAGAAGATAAAACCTATCGGGCAGACGTTGTCATCGTCGGAGGTGGAGGTGCTGGTTTAGCTGCGGCAGCTGCAGTCTTGCAAGCTGGTAAGAAGCCGATTGTTGTTGAGAAGTTCCCAGCAATTGGAGGAAATACTGTTCGTGCGGGTGGCCCAATGAATGCGCCAGATCCAGCATGGCAAGGAACCTTCGCAGCTCATCCAGGTGAGGCACATACGCTTCAAGAATTGATTGCGACAGATGAATCAACGATTGACCCAGAATATTTAGATGACTTTAGAGCCTTGAAGGTTGAGGTTGAGAAGTATTTGCAGGATCCAAGCTATTTGTTTGATTCTACCTTACTTTACCGTATCCAAACTTATATCGGTGGAAAACGAAAAGATTTACAAGGGCATGAAATTCATGGCCAATATGATTTGGTTTCTGTATTGACTGAACGTGCCCTAGAGTCTGTTCGCTGGTTGGAAGACATCGGTGTTGAATTTGTTCGTAGTGAAGTAACAATGCCAGTTGGAGCCCTTTGGCGTCGTGGCCATAAGCCGGTTCAACCAATGGGTTATGCCTTTATCTCAGTTCTACAAAAATATGTTCTAGAAAATGGAGGCAAGATATTGACGGACTCTCCAGTCAAAGAATTGCTTGTAGAAGAAGGGGTTGTCAAAGGTGTCAGAGCAGAAGGCCGAAACGGTCAAACCATCATCGTTCATGCAGAAGCCGTTGTTCTAGCTTCTGGAGGATTTGGTGCTAATACCAAGATGCTACAAAAATACAATACTTACTGGACCGAAATCGCGGATGATATTGCCACCTCTAATACACCAGCTGTAACAGGAGATGGAATCCTCTTAGGTCAAAGTGTAGGTGCAGATCTAGTGGGTATGGGCTTTAGTCAAATGATGCCAGTATCCGATCCAGTGACAGGAGCCCTCTTCTCAGGACTTCAAGTTCCTCCAGCTAACTTCATCATGGTAAATACTGAAGGTAAGCGGTTTGTAGATGAGTACGGTAGCAGAGACAAGCTATCTCAAGCAGCGATTGATAATGGTGGCTTGTTCTACTTGATTGCAGATGACCGCATCAAGGCAACAGCCTACAATACTAGCCAAGAAAAAATCGATGCTCAAGTCAAAGCAGGAACTCTCTACCGTGCAGATACGATAGAAGAGTTGGCTGTTCAAATTGGTATGGATCCACAGGTGTTAGCAGATACAATCAAGAAGTACAACTCTTATGTTGATGCAGGATTTGACCCTGAATTTAATAAGGGTAGTTTCGATCTCAAGTGTGAGGTTGCACCATTCTACGCAACACCAAGAAAACCTGCTGTTCACCATACAATGGGTGGACTCAAGATTGATACTTCAACACACGTTTTGAATGAACAAGGTCAGGTAATCCCTGGATTGTATGCTGCCGGAGAAGTCGCAGGTGGACTTCATGCAGGTAACCGTCTAGGAGGGAATTCACTTACGGATATCTTTACTTTTGGACGTATTGCAGGTCAAACAGCTGTTCAAGAAAATTGTTAATAATAGATTTAAATTCTTAAGCTAACTTTAAGTCTGCTTGTGTATCATGTAATCATTAAATAAAGACCTCCTAATACTCTTCTAAAATCTCCCCATACTTCGTTAGAGTCGACTTACCTAACTTTAGTTATGCTTGCGTCGCTCTGCCTAGTTTGATTTCGATTTTCATTGAGTAACCTTTATTTAATAGAAATCCTAAAACTTTTTTCATCATAATCTCCTAATGAAGTCACCCAATTTGGTGGCTTTTTTCTTGTTTGCTTTTAGCAATTTTTAATTAGTATTTATTATTTTTGAACAAAATTAAAAACTAGAAAATCTGAAGCTAACTTTAAGTATTCTTCTGTATCATGTAATCATTAAATAAAGACCTCCTAACTTTATTTAATAGAAATCCTAAACTTTTCTTTTTCATAATAATCTCCCTAATGAAGCCACCAAATTCGGTGGCTTTTTTGTTTGTGGGCTGGATTTTTGCTATAATAGGAGCATGAGTAGAATTTTAGATAATGAAATCATGGGCGATGAGGAGTTGGTAGAACGTACTCTCCGTCCCCAATATTTACGTGAATATATCGGTCAGGACAAGGTCAAGGATCAGCTTCAAATCTTTATCGAAGCAGCGAAAATGCGAGATGAGGCGCTGGACCATGTTCTTTTGTTTGGCCCTCCAGGTCTCGGGAAAACAACCATGGCTTTTGTCATTGCCAATGAATTGGGAGTCAATCTCAAACAAACGTCTGGTCCCGTTATTGAAAAAGCCGGTGATCTGGTAGCGATTTTGAATGACTTGGAGCCAGGAGATGTTCTTTTCATTGATGAGATTCATCGCTTGCCTATGTCGGTGGAAGAGGTGCTTTACAGTGCTATGGAAGACTTCTACATCGACATCATGATTGGTGCGGGGGAAGGTAGTCGCAGTGTCCATCTAGAATTACCACCTTTTACCTTGATTGGTGCGACGACACGAGCAGGGATGCTTTCAAATCCACTTCGTGCACGTTTTGGGATCACTGGTCACATGGAATACTATACACATGCTGACTTGACAGAGATTGTCGAGCGGACGGCAGATATTTTTGAGATGGAAATCACCCATGAAGCGGCTGCTGAGTTGGCTCTCCGTAGCCGTGGGACTCCTCGTATCGCCAATCGTCTCCTCAAGCGCGTGCGCGACTTTGCGCAGATTATGGGCGATGGCTTGATTGATGATGTGATTACGGATAAGGCTTTGACCATGCTGGATGTAGACCATGAAGGCTTGGACTATGTGGACCAGAAAATTCTTCGCACCATGATTGAGATGTACGGTGGTGGCCCTGTCGGTCTAGGAACTCTTTCGGTAAATATCGCCGAAGAGCGTGAGACGGTAGAGGATATGTATGAACCTTACCTAATCCAGAAAGGCTTTATCATGCGGACTCGTTCAGGTCGGGTCGCGACAGCTAAGGCATATGAACATTTGGGGTATGAATACATTGAAAAATAAGGCTGAAATTTTAGATTCTTTCAGAGAAAATCCTGATATGATGGCTATTCTGACTATCATCCGTGACTTGGAATTAAATGATTCCTGGTTGGCAGCAGGTTCGGTCCGAAATTTTATCTGGAATCTCTTGTCAGATAAACCAGCTTTTGATCGTGAAACGGATGTGGATGTGATTTTCTTTGACCCAGATGTGAGTTATGAAGATACGCTGGTTATAGAGAAGAAGTTGAGGGAGGACTTTCCTCAGTATCAGTGGGAGCTGAAAAATCAGGTCTATATGCATCAGCATAGTCCCCATACGCCTCCGTATAGAAATTCCTGCGATGCCATGAGTAAGTATCCAGAGCGTTGTACGGCAGTAGGACTTCGCTTGCAAGCTGACGCAACTTTAGAACTCTTTGCGCCTTATGGTTTGGAGGATATTTTGAACTTTCAGATTTGTCCGACTCCTCATTTTTTAGAAAATCAAGACCGAATGAAGCTCTATCAAAAGCGTTTATCTAAGAAAAACTGGCGAGAAAAATGGAAAAATCTCACAGTTAAAAATACTTAAGGAAACTTTAAGTTAGGAGTTATATACTTATCTCAGAAGTTAAGAAGACCTTAACTTTAACTCCTAAAACTTTTTCATAATAATCTCCCTATAAAAATTAAGTCGCCCAATCAGGCGGCTTTTTTTGGTGTGAACTAAAGTGTTAGTTTATCACTGTTAAGATTATGGTAGAGGTGATAAAATCTGGAGGAATCAAACTAAACAAGTTTGAAAAAACAGGAACTCAAAGTTCACTGATATTCCTTTTACTTATAAAATGAAAAAAAAGAAGCCTAGAAGGTTAAAATATGGTAAAAAATCGTCAAAAAGTTTAGACATATATGACAAAAATGTGCTATAATATAATGATTAAAACATTAGTCTATATTATAAATTTTGAATATATATGCTGATAAAGATGATAAAATAAGTAAAACTCAAAATTATAGACATTATTTATAAAAAAATATAAACAGGACTTTGTTTTATAAAAAAAACGGAATCCAAGGAGATTTTAAAA
>NZ_KQ970820.1:147709-148474 GCF_001579645.1 Streptococcus infantis | reverse complement strand
CAGCAAGCACATCAGCATCTGAATCAGCATCAACATCAGCTTCAGAATCAGCAAGCACAAGCGCATCAGAGTCAGCAAGCACATCAGCTTCAGAATCAGCAAGCACAAGCGCATCAGAATCAGCATCAACGTCTGCATCAGAATCAGCAAGCACATCAGCTTCAGAATCAGCAAGCACAAGCGCATCAGAGTCAGCATCAACAAGTGCGTCAGAGTCAGCAAGCACAAGCGCATCAGAGTCAGCATCAACAAGTGCGTCAGAGTCAGCATCAACAAGTGCGTCTGAGTCAGCATCAACAAGTGCGTCAGAATCAGCAAGCACAAGCGCATCAGAGTCAGCAAGCACAAGCGCATCAGAGTCAGCATCAACAAGTGCGTCAGAGTCAGCATCAACAAGTGCATCAGAGTCAGCAAGCACAAGCGCATCAGAGTCAGCGTCAACATCAGCATCAGAATCAGCAAGCACAAGCGCATCAGAATCAGCAAGCACATCAGCATCAGAATCAGCATCAACAAGTGCGTCAGCCTCAGCAAGCACATCAGCATCAGAATCAGCAAGCACAAGTGCATCAGAGTCAGCAAGCACATCAGCATCAGAATCAGCATCAACAAGTGCCTCTGAGTCAGCGTCAACATCAGCTTCAGAATCAGCAAGCACAAGCGCATCAGAGTCTGCATCAACAAGTGCCTCTGAGTCAGCGTCAACATCAGCATCAGAATCAGCAAGCACAAGCGCATCAGAGTCAGCATCAACAAGCGCATCTG
>NZ_KQ970820.1:145690-146701 GCF_001579645.1 Streptococcus infantis | reverse complement strand
GCGCATCAGAGTCAGCGTCAACAAGTGCATCAGAATCAGCAAGCACAAGCGCATCAGAGTCAGCAAGCACATCAGCATCTGAATCAGCATCAACATCAGCTTCAGAATCAGCAAGCACAAGCGCATCAGAGTCAGCAAGCACATCGGCTTCAGAATCTGCATCAACATCAGCTTCAGAATCTGCATCAACAAGTGCCTCTGAGTCTGCGTCAACAAGCGCATCAGAATCAGCAAGCACAAGCGCATCAGAGTCAGCATCAACAAGTGCCTCTGAGTCTGCATCAACAAGTGCGTCAGAGTCAGCAAGCACAAGTGCATCAGAATCAGCAAGCACAAGCGCATCAGCCTCAGCGTCAACAAGTGCGTCAGGGTCAGCAAGTACATCAGCTTCTGAGTCTGCATCAACAAGTGCATCAGAGTCAGCGTCAACATCGGCTTCTGAATCTGCATCAACAAGTGCATCAGAATCAGCAAGCACATCAGCATCAGAATCAGCAAGCACAAGCGCATCAGAGTCAGCATCAACAAGTGCGTCTGAATCAGCATCAACGTCAGCTTCAGAATCAGCAAGCACATCAGCATCTGAGTCTGCGTCAACAAGTGCCTCTGAGTCAGCGTCAACATCAGCTTCAGAATCAGCATCAACGTCTGCCTCAGAATCAGCATCAACAAGTGCATCAGAATCAGCAAGCACATCAGCTTCAGAATCAGCATCAACAAGTGCCTCTGAGTCAGCGTCAACATCAGCTTCAGAATCAGCAAGCACATCAGCCTCTGAGTCAGCATCAACAAGTGCCTCTGAGTCAGCAAGCACAAGCGCATCAGAATCAGCAAGCACATCAGCTTCAGAATCAGCAAGCACAAGCGCATCTGAGTCAGCGTCAACATCAGCTTCAGAATCAGCATCAACAAGTGCGTCAGAATCAGCAAGCACATCAGCTTCAGAATCAGCAAGCACAAGCGCATCTGAGTCAGCAAGCACATCAGCTTCAGAATCAGCAAGCACAAGCG
>NZ_KQ970820.1:127344-145112 GCF_001579645.1 Streptococcus infantis | reverse complement strand
CAAGCGCATCAGAGTCAGCAAGCACAAGCGCATCTGAGTCTGCATCAACAAGTGCCTCTGAGTCAGCGTCAACATCAGCTTCAGAATCAGCATCAACGTCTGCCTCAGAATCAGCATCAACAAGTGCCTCTGAGTCAGCATCAACATCAGCTTCTGAATCAGCAAGCACATCAGCTTCAGAATCAGCATCAACAAGTGCCTCTGAGTCAGCGTCAACGTCAGCTTCAGAATCAGCATCAACAAGTGCCTCTGAGTCAGCTTCAACATCAGCTTCTGAATCAGCAAGCACATCAGCTTCAGAATCAGCATCAACGTCTGCATCAGAATCAGCATCAACAAGCGCATCAGAATCAGCAAGCACATCGGCTTCTGAGTCAGCAAGCACAAGCGCATCAGAGTCAGCATCAACGTCTGCATCAGAATCAGCAAGCACATCAGCTTCAGAATCAGCAAGCACATCGGCTTCAGCATCAGCAAGCACAAGCGCATCAGAGTCAGCGTCAACAAGTGCGTCAGCTTCAGCAAGTACATCAGCATCTGACACAATCGTTACAAGTAAGGGAATGCCAGAGATTTATTCTATTGAAAGTTTGAATATCGAAAGCATACTTACATCAGAGTCAGCGTCAACCAGCGCGTCAGCATCAGCAAGTACAAGTGTTTCAGCATCGACATCAATAAGTATGTCTAACTCAGCAAGCGCAAGTACGTCAGCCTCAGAGTCAGCGTCAACCAGTGCTTCAGCTTCAGCAAGCACAAGCGCTTCAGAGTCAGCGTCAACCAGCGCGTCTATGATTCATTCGACTTCAACTAGTCAAGTTCCACAAACTGATACCACTAAGGCCCGTAAGCAATTACCAAATACTGGTGAAACAGCTTCAGCTACAAATGCTCTCCTTGGAGTTGTAGCAGGTCTAACAGGATTAGGTTTAGTAGCTAAACGTCGTAAGCGTGATGATGAAGAATAAAATCTATCTGAGCTAGTTGTAATAGATTAGTAAGATGTGAAAACCTCCATGAGTTCGATTTCTCATGGAGTTTTTTTCTATAATGGATGATGCAAAGGTTATCTGACTTTATGAAATTGTATAAAAATGGTATACTATTATATAGTAGAATTTTACCAATGATTATGATTTTTGTATTTGCCCTATATACTAGCAAATAAGATAGTTCTGCATTTGAGGCACTTAAAAAGGAATTGAAGTATTGAAATCTTTATTTTGCAAATAGGTAAATATTCTTGTTCTCATCTTGCATAACAATTAAATGAACTTTAATTATCGATGATAAGAATTGAATAAATGTAGATATTGGAAGAGTACGACAAAAAATATAGAAAGAAGGAGCAACTTCCTTTCTTGGAATTCAGACAGTAAAGAGAGAAACTATGAAACTACACTTAACCAATCTTTATGGTATGGCTGGAGACAGTACCGTTATTCTAGCTCAGAATGCCGTTCAAAAAATTTCGATGACACTAGGTTTCCGAGAAGTGGGAATCTACTTTTATAACATAGCTGCAGATACGCCCTCAGAAATGAATAAACGCTTGGATGGTATCATGGCCAGTATTTCCTTTGGGGATATTCTCGTTTTTCAATCTCCAACCTGGAATGGCTTTGAGTTTGATCGTCTCTTCCTTGATAAGTTAAAGGATTTACGTGTCAAAATTGTCTGCTTTATCCACGATGTACCTCCTTTGATGTTTGAGAGCAATTACTATCTGATGAAAGAGTACATCTCGATGTATAATTTGTCAGACGTTCTAGTAGTTCCATCAGAAAGAATGAAGGAACGTTTGATTCAAGAAGGATTGACGACCGAGAAAATTCTCATTCAGGGGATGTGGGACCATCCGCATGATCTATCTCTTTATACACCCGCCTTTAAAAAAGAAATCTTCTTTGCTGGTAGTTTGGAAAGATTTCCAGACCTGCAAAATTGGTCCCAGGATACTCCACTTAGAGTCTTTTCAAATCAGGGTGTCGCTAATGAATAAGCCAAGAATCTCAGTATCGAAGGATGGAAGCGAGATGAGGAAATGCTCTTGGAATTATCGAAAGGTGGTTTTGGTTTAGTCTGGGGGACTTATCAAAATCAAGGAGAAAGCCAAGACTACTATAGTTTGAATCTCTCTCATAAAGTAAGTAGCTATTTAGCAGCAGGTCTTCCAATCATTGTGCCACCTAGCTTATCGATTGCTTCCTTTATCGTGGATCAAGGTTTAGGATTTATCGCAAATAACCTACAAGAAGTTCATGAAATAGTCGACAATATGACACTAGAAAAGTATCAAGCCATGACAGAGCGAATCAAGACCTTCAGTTATTTAATCAAAGAAGGTTATTTTACAAAAAAATTACTGGTAGATGCCATCTATCAATTAGGAATTAACTAGGAGAACATATGAAAAAAGCAATTGTACTAGCTGGGGATTGCAGCTATACTTCCCAACTAGAAACAACTATCAAGTCCATTCTATATCACAATCGAGACCTTAACATTTATATTTTAAACCAAGATATCATGCCAGATTGGTTTCGGAAGCCTCGCAAAATAGCTCGAATGCTGGGAAGTGACATTATCGATGTGAAGTTACCCGAGCAAGCCGTGTTACAACAGTGGAGCAAGCAGGATCATATCAGTGCGATTGCCTATGCTCGCTATTTTATAGCCGACTATGTTCCAGAAGACAAGGTTTTATATCTAGATTCGGATTTGATTGTGAATGATTCTTTAGAGGGATTATTTACTATCAATCCTGAAGATAAGTGGCTGGCTGCTGTTAGGGATACAGAGGGTGTTACCTTTAATACTGGGGTTTTGTTAATTAACAATGCCAAATGGAAAAAAGAGAATATTAAAGAGTTACTAATTTCTCAATCAATTGAAACTCTAAAAATAGTAGCAGAAGGTCGTTTTAAAAATTTCAATGGTGATCAGACTATTTTTAATCAGGTTGTCAAGGATAACTGGCTAGAATTGGACCGTCGATTCAATTTGCAAGTTGGACATGATGTTGTCGCTTTTTATAGTAATTGGCCAAATTTTTTTGATGAATCATCCTACAGACCTGTTGTTTTGCATTTTTTATCTCATAGAAAACCATGGACGACATTGATAGCTAATCGCTACCGCGATCTCTGGTGGGATTTTCATGATTTAGAATGGACGCAAGTTTTGCAGCACCATATAGGCGAGTTTGAGCTGGTTTCCCCTCAAAACAGAGGATTTTCTTGTTTAACACTAACAAATTCTCAAGATTTAGAAGGTATAGAAGAACTGCTTACAGCTTTACCAGATGTGATTTTCCATATCGCAGCCTGGACCGATATGGGAGAAAAGCTCAAAAGACTGGCAAGTTATGATAATGTCCGACTCTATCCTCAAATTGTTCCCCCTGTATTAGAAAATCTTAAAAATCTAGCTTCAATCTACCTTGATATTAACCATGGCAATGTGGATCAGACGATGCTAGATTCCATGAAAAAACAAGGAAAACCAATGCTGGCTTTCCAATCCACCCAACATGGAAATTGTGGTCAAATTTTATTTGAAACAGGGAAAACTGCTTTGATGATTGAGGCAATCAAAGATTTCAAGGTGAATGGGCGCTTTACACGATTTTATCAAGTTCCAGAATTAACGTGTTTAACCTTTACGGCTTCTCAAGAATTAGAACAATTAGACTACTTAGCAGAACAATTGCCAAATGTAGCCTTTCATGTAGCAGCCTGGACAAGTATGGGTCCAAAACTCTATGACCTATCCAATCGTTATCCAAATATTCACCTCCATCCAGCTATTTCAAAAGAAAAACTTGAAGAGCTAAAAGAGCAGATGGATGTCTATCTGGATATAAATCTGGAAACCTCAACTTCAGATATGGTTGCAGATGTAGTTCAACTGTCTAAGCCTGTCTTTGCTTTTTATAAATCTCAAAATGGCTATCATGGACAAAGATTATATTCGAGTGAGCACCCTGAACGGATGTTGGCAGATCTACAGAAACTCCTTGATGGAGAACCGCTAGCAAAACAAGAAGACCCTATTCAGGTTAAGAGCATTGATGAAACTCTGGATTATATCATTGAACACCAGTCGTCTTTAGTTCGCTTTGGAGATGGCGAGATCAATATGCTTGCTGGGCATTCAATCCCCTATCAACACTATGATGAAGAGCTTGTTTCTACCATGCGAGAGATTATAGGTCTAGAAAGCACGAAAGACCTAGTAGTCTGCCTTCCTGATGCCTTTACGGATCGTTTTAAATTTACATCATGGGCGATTCCCTTCTGGAAAGAACATATGGATCATTACATGGACTTCTATCGTGAACTCTGGTGGACTTATAGAGATTTGGATTGGACAGAGATTGCTTTTAAACGTTCTAGTTTGAACTACTTTAAACGGAGTAATCAATCTCAAAAACAAGCGATGATTGTGACTTGGAGTGCTAATGTAGAGCATTTAGAGTATTTGATTAGTAGCCTACCAGATTGGCATTTCCATCTAGCAGCTCCAGTTTACTGTATTGAGTCGGTCACAAAGCTATCCTCTTATCCTAATATGACTTTGTACCAGTCTATCCTTCATCAAAGAATTGATTGGTTATTGGATGATTCTAGTGTTTACTTGGATATTAATAGGGGTGATGAAGTCTTGGATGTAGTTTCAAGAGCAAAAGAAAGAGGAAAGAAAATTTTTGCTTTTGAAGACACTCGAAAAAAAGCTGAAGATAGTATCTATGATGGCATTTTCTCTATCGATAAACCAGAGGACTTGGTAGCTGCTATGAAAAACTTGGATACTAACTAATTACCAAGTGATTGAGAGTTACCTGTAAGATTAGAGGATGAGTGAAGAATGATATAATTTTCAAATCTCATTTGTAACAACAGCTTGAGTGATTTGACCGCAACCTATAACTAATGAAAAGGAGTATTTCGTGAAACGATTTTTTTCATCAATAGCAGTAAAGAAAGGCCTAGGAACCTTGTTTCTGCTCTTTATTTATGTATTAGGGAGTCGGATTACTCTTCCTTTTATCGATTTGAATAGCAGGGATTTCCTTGGTGGTGCTACCGCCTATTTGGCCTTTTCAACCGCAATTACAGGTGGAAATTTACGGAGCTTGTCAATCTTTTCAGTCGGTTTATCTCCTTGGATGTCATCGATGATTTTATGGCAGATGTTCTCCTTTTCTAAGCGTTTGAATCTTGCCTCTGGTTCGGCAGAGGTTCAAGATCGGAGAAAGATGTATCTAACCTTGACAATCGCTTTGATTCAATCGCTAGCTTTAGCGGTAAATCTACCAATCAAGGACAATTATAATACACTCTTGGTACTCATACTCAACACGACCTTGCTGATAGCCGGAACTTTTTTCTTGATATGGTTATCAGATATTAACTCGGTGATAGGTGTTGGTGGCTCTATTGTCATCTTGTTGACCAGTATGATTATTTATATTCCCCAAGACATTGTACAATCCATACAAAAATTAGGGATTCCTATGTGGATTATCGTAATACTTGGAGCGATGGGGATCGTATTTGCCTATCTCATCGCAATTTTTTATCGTGCTCGTTATCGGATTCCAGTTAATAAGATTGGTCTTCACTCTCGTTTTAAACGTTATTCTTATTTTGACATAATGCTGAATCCTGCAGGTGGAATGCCCTTCATGTACGTGATGAGTTTAATTAACTTACCAACTTACCTGCTTCTTTTACTTCAGCTATTTGATCCAGCTAATCCAGTTTATCAGCAAATAACGATCCAATATGCGATGGGGAAACCCTTGTGGATTTATACCTATATAGCGACCTTGTTTGTCTTTAGTATTGCCTTTGCTTTTGTCAATATTAGTGGAGAGCAGGTGGCAGAACGGATGAAAAAATCTGGCGAGTATATTTATGGCATCTATCCAGGTGAGGACACTAGTAAATATATCAATAATCTAGTATTCAAATTTGCTATTGTAGGTGGTATCTTTAATGTGTTGTTCGCAGGTCTACCGATGTTATTTGTTTTAGTTGATGAACAATTATTGAGAGTGAGTATGATACCAGGTTTATTTATGATTTTAAGTGGTATGATCTTTAACATTAAAGATGAAATTAGAGCACTGAAATTAAACGAAACTTATAAACCACTGATTTAGGAGAGTGTAATGTATTATTTTATTCCGGCTTGGTATGGTAGCCATCGGCAGTGGCATGCTGATCTCATTCCATGGTATCGTGCTTCTTTTAAATTAGAATTTGACGATACCTTTAATCAGATTCGGATGCTGCATAGACAGGAACTATCAACATGTCTATTGCTTTTAGCCTATCAACCACATCTTCGCTATTTTTTACATCGTCATGGTGTCTTAGAGGCGGAAGTATATTCTATTTTTGATGAGATGCAGGATATTACTGATATTTCTCCACGAGTACTAAATATCAGAGACATTGAGTGGGATAAGGACTGTGAATTTATGTACAGTCCTTTCGCCATTATTGTCCAAAAAGATGGAAAACGCTATGCCCAGATTGAGCATGGTGTGGAAGGATTTATTAGTGATATCCAGTATTTTGATACCCTAGGTCGGATGACCAGTCACTATATTATGGATGATCGAGGCTTTGTTTCGAGTGTCATTTATTATCAGGACAATTATCCAGCTTATCAAGATTACCTGAATCCTGAAGGAATTTGGCAATTCAGAGAGTATTTGCAAGAGGATGGTAGGGTAGAGATTAATCCTATTTTTGCCTTTCGTTTTCATTCGCTCCATTATAGTGATATGGGGCAGTTAGTTGCTGAATTTTTCGAGAGACGACTCGAAAAGATTCATGAGAGTAGTGATTTGTTTATTGTCCCATCTGATTCGCGACATAACGATTTCATCTTAGAACGTTTACCCGAAGCAAATCCAAAAATCTTGAGCCTTTTCATCGGTCGTAATCCAAAGGAGGCTATGAGAGACCTACTTGATCCTATATCCAAGGTCGATTTGTTTTTGGTTGATAGGGAGGATAGCCTTCAGCTTTTGCAGGACTTGTATCCAGATAAATACAATCTGTTCAAACATTTATCGCCATTTGATACTCGTTTGAGATTAGGAAAAAGTCAGACAAAGAGGGAATCCATTATTTACTATCAACTTAATTTTGAAGAAGAAGTGGACAAAGAAGGACTTTTCCAAATCTTATCCTTCCTTGCAGAGACCAAAGACACTGAGGTAATTTTTGGTGCTTTTGCTGCCAATAACGATCAGATGGAGAGAGTCGCAGAGGTAATTCAGGAAATTATAGATGAAAAATTCTCAGCAGAAATTTTTGAGAAAGCAATCGACTTTGAAGGGGCTGAAAATCCTTTAACGGAAAATGCTCAGCAGAAACTCCGTTACCGCTTGTTAAACATCAATGATGAATTGGAAATGATTAAGACCTTAGAATATGTTCGTTTGATTGTTGATTTGAATCCCCAACCTCACCTATATACCCAAATAGCGGGAATTAGTGCAGGGATTCCTCAGGTGAATCAAGTAGAGACTGTCTATGTTGACCATTTGAAAAATGGCTACCTGCTTTCTACTATCTCAGAATTTAAGAAAGCAGCCCATTACTACCTGGATACCCTAAAAGAGTGGAATCAGTCTTTGATTTACTCGATTGATAAGATCAAGGAACATACAGGTGAAAAATTTGTGGAAAAACTAGATCAATGGATAGAGGAGAGTACAAATGTCAAAGGATCTTAAAATCCTACAGATAGGGACAGAAAATTGGAAACATCGTTATGAGATCCCTAAGAAATTGGAATGGTATTATATTTATCCTAATTCTCCTAAGGCTCTTAAGGAAACGATAAAAATGGATGAGATTCGCAAGTTCAATGCAATTCTCATCGAAGATGGCCGTTACTTGATTGACCTACTCCCAATTATTAAAATAATCGAGCCCTATACGATTTTCTATAACCAAGAGTTTCAAACAAGCAATCCTCTTATTTTGGATTTAATCAAAAAACGCTGTGCCCAAGCAATTGACTTTTCAGACCCACAGAAGCTCTTAAAAGATTTATCTACTTCCTTATTTGGTGGTGGATACGGGGACAAGATGAAACCAGCTACAATTGAGGTTCATCCAAGTTTTAAGGGATCTATTTCTTATCAAGGATTTGAGTATCTGCTCTTAGAGGGGGATTTTGGTTCTGAGTTTTCTCCAGTAGCTACTTGGAAATATAACTTTGTCTCTTCAACAAAACTTCCAATCGAATTGTGGTTAGAGTATGAAAAAAGTGAAGGTGTAGAATTTCAGTTTCGGGTAAAAAAAATGCCTGAAGGTTCGGTTTCAGATGTAGTTGAAGACTTGATCTATACAGAAGAGGACCTGAAGACATCCCTAATCATGGATCAGGATTACAATTCCTACCTCTGTATGTCTGTCGAGGCGCGTGGTCAGGGAATCCTAAAACTAGGAAGTTTACACCAACGTTGGAGTCGGAAGTACTTTGGGAAATTTGTTCTCGGAGGGAATATCTTACACGATAACAAGCGTGATGAGATTAACTACTTCTTCCATCCTGGCGATTTTAAACCACCATTAGCTGTTTATTTCGCAGGGTTTCGTTCTGCCGAGGGATTTGAAGGATACTGGATGATGCAAAATTTTAAGTGTCCCTTCATCCTGTTCTCTGATCCTCGATTAGAAGGTGGAGCATTTTACCTAGGTAGTGAAGAACTAGAAGAAAAAATCAAACAAACGATTGAACATTATCAGGAATACTTAGGTTTTGATAAAAAAGATTTGATCTTATCAGGTTTATCAATGGGAACCTTCCCCTCTCTTTACTATGGCTCATTCTTCGAACCGAAAGGAATCGTTGTAGGTAAACCCTTAGCAAATTTGGGAACAATTGCAAGACGTGGTAGATTGGAAGCACCAGGTGTCTTTCCAACAGGATTCGACGTACTTCATCATCAAACTGGAGGAATCAGCCCAGCCCACATGGATGAGTTGGATAACCGTTTTTGGTCTGCCTTCAAACAAGCAGATTTTTCTCAAACGACGTTTGGTCTTTCTTACATGAAGGATGAAGATATGGATAGTCATGCTTATGATCAGCTAGTCACTACGCTCTGTCAAACTGGAGCGAAGATCTTATCAAAGGGAACAGCCGGTCGACACAATGATGATACAGGGACCAACGTTACCTGGTTTATCCATTTTTATAATATGATATTACAAGCAGAATTTGGAAGAGGTGAGACATGATTATAAATCAAAGAGAAGACATACTCTGGGGAGATATGGGAGCAACTTACCTGTATGGAACTCGAGTTCAGTTTTGGGAAGATGGCCATATCAGTCTTTCAAATCCATTACTAGCTCCAGGAGAAGTTCTCAAATCATGGCTTTCAAGCTTGAATTATCAAGGTGGTAGAAGTCAACCCAGCCTACCTCTCTTAAAAAGAAATCATCGCTATCAATTTACCATGAATATGACTTGTTATCCTGAAAATAGCATTTACATCAAACTAGTTTTCTTGGACCGTTACGACGAAGTGCTAGAAGAAAAAGTTGAAAAAACCTTATCTTTTTCTTTCGTTTATCCTGAGGATGCTTATACCTATAGAGTTTCTCTCATTGCTGCTGGGTTTGAGTCACTCGATTTTTATTCTTTCTCAATTAAGGAGTATGATCGTGTTTAATAGTTTGTATCAAAATAGAAAACTCAGAAAAGTCAGAGCTACTTTAAAAAAGATCAATGGTCTCAAAGATGAGATGGCAGCTCTTAGCGATGAAACCTTGGCAGCAAAAACGGTAGAGTTTCGTCAACGTTTAGCAGAGGGGGAAACCCTAGATGACTTACTTGTTGAAGCTTTTGCAGTTGTACGAGAAGCTGATAAGCGAATCCTAGGAATGTTTCCTTATGATGTTCAAGTTATGGGGGGCATTGTCATCCACCAGGGGAACGTTGCGGAGATGAATACTGGTGAAGGAAAGACTTTGACTGCGACCATGCCTCTTTATCTCAATGCGCTAACTGGAAAAGGCGCTATGTTGATTACGACCAATGAATATCTTGCAAAGCGTGACGCAGAGGAAATGGGGCCGGTCTATCGATTCTTAGGTTTGAGTATAGGAATCCCATTCACTGATGATCCTGAGGAAGAATTAAAAGCCGAAGATAAAAGGAAAATTTATAACTCAGATATTATCTATTTGACCAATAGTAGTCTAGGTTTTGATTATCTAACTGATAATCTGGCTTCCAGTAGTAACGAAAAGTTTTTGTGCCCATTTGATTATGTCATCATTGATGAAATTGATGATATTTTACTAGATAGTGCACAGACCCCACTCATCATTGCGGGGTCTCCTCGCGTTCAGTCCAACTACTATGGCATCATCGATACTTTAGTAACGACCATGGTTGAAAATGAAGACTATATCTTTAAAGAAGAAAAAGAAGAGATATGGTTGACTACAAAGGGGGCTAAAACTGCTGAAAACTTCCTAGGGATTGATAACTTGTATAAGGAAGAATACGCGACTTATGTACGACATCTAGTCTATTCCTTGAGAGCTCATAAGTTGTTTACGAAAGATAAGGAGTATATCATTCGAGATGATGAAATGATTCTCTTGGATAAAGGAACAGGTCGTTTGATGGAAATGACCAAGTTGCAGGGAGGTCTTCATCAGGCTATCGAAGCCAAGGAGCATGTGAAACTCTCTCCTGAAACGCGGGCGATGGCTTCTATCACCTATCAAAGTCTTTTCAAAATGTTTAATAAGATATCAGGAATGACTGGGACTGGGAAGGTCGCAGAGAAGGAATTTTTGGAAACTTATAATATGTCTGTTATCCGAATTCCGACCAATCGTCCCTTAATCCGAAAAGACTATCCAGACAATCTTTATGTAACACTACCAGAAAAGGTTTATGCTTCACTTGAATGTATCAAGGAATACCATATCAAAGGAAACCCACTACTAGTCTTTGTCGGATCTGTTGAGATGTCGCATCTCTATTCGTCCCTACTGTTACGGGAAGGAATTGCCCATAACGTCTTGAATGCCAATAATGCTGCGCGTGAGGCACAAATTGTCTCAGAATCAGGTCAGATGGGAGCCGTGACGGTTGCAACATCCATGGCAGGTCGAGGAACAGATATTAAATTGGGACCGGGTGTTGCAGAACTCGGTGGCCTAGTAGTCATCGGTACAGAACGAATGGAAAGCCAGCGAATCGATCTGCAAATCAGAGGACGCTCGGGTAGACAAGGAGACCCAGGTCTGTCGAAGTTTTTTGTATCATTAGAAGATGATGTTATCAAGAAGTTTGGTCCATCCTGGGTTCACAGAATGTACAAGGAGTATAGTGTTGCTGATATCACTCAACCACAAGTCCTTGAGGGAAGAAAGTATCACAGACTGGTTGAGAGAGCTCAAAATGCAAGTGATAGTGCTAGTCGTGCAAACAGACAGAGAACACTAGAATATGCTGAGAGTATGAATATCCAACGTGATCTCATCTATAAGGAAAGAAATCGTTTAATAAACGGTGAGAGGGATCTTCGAGATGTATTATCTGAGATGATTGACGAGTATATTGAAACCATTTTATCTGAAAATATAAAAACTAGAGAAGAATTATTCCACTATCTTGTCACAAATATCAGTTTTAATATCAGAGAATTACCTCTTGATCTAGTCATTGAAGATGAACAAGAGTTGAGAAATTTCCTGATTCAGATCATCAACAATGAGTTAAATGATAAGAAGACCTTGTTAGAACCTCATGATTTATATGACCATTTCTTGAGAGTTTCCATGCTTAAAGCCATTGATGATAACTGGGTAGAACAGGTGGACTACCTACAACAGTTGATGATGGCAATTGGCGGGCAAACAGCTAGTCAAACGAATCCTATCGTAGAATATTACCGAGAAGCCTATATGGGATTTGAAGCCATGAAAGAGCAAATTCGTTCAGATATGGTACGAAATATCTTGATGGGATTGGTACAGATGGGACCTAAGGGCGAAATCGTAACCCATTTTCCATAAAAGGAGAATATATGACAATTTACAATATAAATTTAGGAATTGGTTGGGCCAGCAGTGGTGTTGAATATGCCCAAGCTTATCGTGCGGGTATTTTTCGCAGCCTGAATCTGCCGTCGAAGTTTATCTTTACAGACATGATTTTGGGTGATAATATCCAGCACCTAACCGCAAATATCGGCTTTGATGATGATCAAGTCATCTGGCTTTACACTCACTTCACAGACATCAAGATTGCACCGACCAGTGTGACGGTAGATGATGTGTTAGCTTATTTTGAAGGCGTAGAAAGCCGTCGTGAAAGAAATGGGAAAATTGAACGAATCTTCTTCTCAGATGAAGACAAGTTTATCACTTGTTATTTGGTAGATGAGGACAAAGATTTTGTTCAGCATGTGGAGTATGTGTATGCTGGTAATTTGGTTCGCAAAGATTACTTCTCTTACACACGCTACTGTACAGAGTATTTTGCTCCTAAAGACAATGTAGCGACACTCTACCAAAGAACCTTCTACAATGAAGATGGGACTCCGGCTTATGAGATGTTCATGAATCAAGGGACCGAGGAAGTTTATCGTTTCAAGGATCGAATCTTATACGGGAAGCCGACCTTAATTCGTTATTTCATGCAGACACTTCAGTTAAGTAAATCAGATCTAGTAATTTTAGATCGTGAGACAGGGATTGGTCAGGTGGTCTTTGAGGAAGCGCAAGCGGCGCATCTAGCGGTAGTTGTTCATGCGGAGCATTACAGTGAAAATGCGACCAATGAGGATTATGTCCTTTGGAATAACTATTATGACTATCAATTTTCCAATGCAGATAAGGTCGATCTCTTTATCGTTTCAACGGATCGCCAAAAAGAAGTCTTAGAACAGCAGTTTGCTCGCTATACCTCGCATGCTCCTAAGATTGTGACCATTCCAGTTGGAAGTGTTGATCAATTAACAAAACCACAAGAGAGCCGTAAACCATTTTCTCTCATTACAGCTTCGCGTCTAGCCAAGGAAAAACACATTGATTGGCTTGTCAAGGCTGTGATTGAGGCTCATAAGGAGTTGCCAGAATTAACCTTTGATATCTACGGTAGTGGTGGCGAAGAAGGACGTCTTCAGGAGATTATCGCTGCAGGTCAGGCAGAAGAGTATATTAAACTCAAGGGCCATGCCGAACTTTCCCAAATCTATTCACAGTATGAAGTTTATCTAACTGCTTCTACAAGTGAAGGATTTGGGTTAACACTCATGGAAGCAATTGGTTCGGGCTTGCCATTGATTGGTTTTGATGTTCCTTATGGAAATCAAACCTTCATCGAAGATGGCGAAAATGGATATTTGATTCCAAGCTCATCTGACCATGTCGAAGATGAAATCAAGAAAGCTTATGGAGAAAAGATCTGCCAACTGTATTTGGAAAATCGTTTGGAAAGTATGAGAGAAAAATCCTACCAGATTGCTGAGAAATTCTTGACTCAAGAGATTTTGAACAAATGGGAAAAAACAATCAAGGAGGTAGTGGATGATTCAGTTATTTGATGTATATAATCAAGAAAGTCAAGATTTGCACTATAGTCTGACTGCGGCAGGACTGTCTGATTTGACTGTGGTTATTGAACCCGATGGATTTTTACCAGATGGAGTTGTCTCACCCTTCACCTATTATTTGGGTTATGACAGGGGTAAACCCTTGTACTTTAATCAAGTTCCTGTCCCAGATTTTTGGGAGATTGCTGGTAATAATCAATTTGGGACCATCAATGACCTTAATCAAGAACGAGCAGTGATTCATTTTGCAGATGGCTTACAGGCTCGTTTGGTAAAAAAAGTCGAATGGAAAACACCAGCAGGTCGGATCTTTCAAGTAGATCACTACAATCGTTTTGGAGCTTGCTTTGCTAAAACCACCTATGATGGTTTGGGGCAAGCTATCATGACTTCCTATCGGAACGTAGATCAAAAAGAAGTTATTTTGGAAAATCATGTCACAGGTGATATTCTTTTGACCTTGGAAGGGCAAGGTTTGCGCCATTTTTCTGGTCGAGTGGCCTTTATCATAGACTTCTTACAAGGTTTGAAAGTGAATCTTGACCACATTCTCTTTAATACCCTGTCTACATCGTTTTTGACTTCCTTCCATTTCCCAGAAAAATCAGGTCAGGATATTCTAGTTTGGCAAGAACCATTGCAGGATCATATTCCAGGAAATATGCAACTGATCTTGGAGAATGACCAGCTTCGAGCTAAGACCATTATCATTCCAGATTATGCGACTTATGAACGCGCTCTGCAATTGACCGATGAAAAATTCCATCATAAGTTTAGTCATCTAGGCTATCATTATCACTTTAAGCGCGATAATTTTGTTCGTTCTGATGCCTTGATAGTGACCAATTCAGACCAACTCGAGCAAATTGAAAAACTGGTGGAGAGTTTACCAAGGGTCACTTTCCGAATAGCAGCAGTGACAGAGATGTCATCCAAGTTACTGGATATGCTCCGCTACCCGAATGTTGTACTCTATCAAAATGCCAGTCCCCAAAAGGTTCAGGAGCTTTATCAGTTATCAGATATCTACTTGGATATCAACTATGGGAATGAATTGCTTCAGGCTGTTCGACAGGCTTTTGAACACAACCAACTGGTCCTAGCTTTTGAAGAAACCGCCCATAACCGTCGCTATACAGCTCCGAATCATATTTTCGCTAAGGAAGCAGTTGACGACATGATTCACACCATTGAGTTAGCTATTTCTCATGTCAAAGAGATGGGACGAGCTCTTGGAGATCAAGGGTACCACGCCAATTATGTAGATCCAATTATGTATCAGGAGCGGATGGAAACCATTTTAGGAGAAAGCCATGACTAAAAAAGATCTATTTTATCAAGATGTTGAAGGTCGCATGGAAGAGATGAAACAACAACCCATCAAAAAAGAAAAGTCTACACGTGGTGAAAAAATTAGTAAGACCTTTTCTTTCTTGATAGGATTCATTATTTTGATCGGTTTATTATTTACCTTGATAGGGCTTTTGAGGTAGTTAAATGACAGAATTATTGATAATTTTAACCATTATTTTAGCTCTTTCCTTAATTATTCTTGTAACGATACAACCACGGCAAACTCAAATATTTTCTATGGATGCTACTAGTAATATCGGAAAGCCTAGCTATTGGCAAAGCAATACGCTTGTTAAAGTCTTAACCTTGCTTGTTAGCTTATCACTATTTGCGTTGTTGCTCCTCTTTATGGTTTTAACTTTTAACTAATCTTTATCTATATTGCTAGAACGTTTGATTTTAACAGTGAAGATTTAAAGAAATTTAAGTTTGAGGAGAAAATTTTAAGAAAACTTTTAGGAAACTAGCTTATACTATAAGCATAAGTTAAGAAGACCTTAACTTTAACTCCTAAAATTTTTCATAATAATCTCCCTATAAAATAAAGTCGCCCAATCAGGCGGCTTATTTTTTTGTCCTAAGATTAAGCTTGTTCATGGTATAATAGTGCTATGAGATTAGATAAATATTTGGTTTCCTGCGCCGTAGGAAGTCGGACAGAGGTTAAAAACTTTCTAAAGTCTGGGCGCGTGACGGTCAATGGTAAAAAGGAAAAATCTGCCAAGCTGCAAATCAATGAAGAGACAGACGAGATTTGTTTTGACGGGCAAAAGCTAGACTACGAAGAGTTTGTTTACTATATGATGAACAAACCTCAGGGCGTTATCTCAGCAACTGAAGATCCTAAACATAAGACTGTGTTGGATTTGTTGGATGACTTAGCTCGTTCAAAGGAAGTTTTCCCAGTAGGGCGTTTGGATATCGATACGCATGGACTCTTGCTCTTGACCAATGATGGCCAGTTGGCTCATGCTCTTCTTTCACCAAAACGCCATGTGGATAAGACTTATCTGGCGCAAGTCGATGGAATCATGACGGATGAAGACATTGAGACATTTGCCAAGGGCATTCCGCTCAAGGACTTTACCTGTCAGCCTGCTAGACTGGAGCTTGTGTCCATAGATCCAGAAAAGAATCAAAGCCAAATCCGTGTGACTATTGCAGAAGGGAAATTCCATCAGGTTAAACGCATGGTTGCCTACTGTGGCAAGGAAGTGGTGAACTTGAAACGTCTGACCATGGGAACTTTGACCTTAGATGAAAATCTAAAGCGTGGGGAATGGCGTCGCTTGACCAAAGAGGAATTAGAAGGCTTGCTCGAAAGTGTTAGGTAAACTGTGTAATCGTTGAAAAAGGTGAGGAAAATATCCTTGGCTTTTTCAGTTTTTGGTTGCTTCCTTTGTGAAAAGAGTTATAATAGACTGTAGAATAAAAGGAGGATTTTATGAACGCGATTCAAGAATCATTTACAGATAAATTATTTGCCAACTATGAAGCAAATGTCAAATACCAAGCTATCGAAAATGCTGCTAGCCACAATGGAATCTTTGCAGCCCTTGAGCGTCGTCAAAGCCATGTAGACAACACACCTGTTTTCTCACTTGATTTGACAAAGGACAAGGTTACTAACCAGAAAGCATCTGGTCGTTGCTGGATGTTTGCGGCCCTCAATACCTTCCGTCACAAACTCATCACTCAATACAAACTTGAAAACTTTGAATTGTCACAAGCCCACACCTTCTTCTGGGACAAGTATGAAAAATCAAACTGGTTCTTGGAGCAAGTCATTGCGACTGCAGACCAAGAATTGACAAGCCGCAAGGTTAGCTTCCTACTCCAAACTCCACAACAAGATGGTGGTCAATGGGATATGGTTGTGGCTCTCTTTGAGAAATATGGTGTCGTTCCTAAGTCTGTTTATCCAGAGTCTGTTTCATCTAGCAGCAGTCGTGAGCTCAATGCAATCCTTAACAAATTGCTTCGTCAAGATGCTCAAATCTTGCGTGACCTATTAGCTTCAGGTGCGGATCAAACGACTGTTCAGGCTAAGAAAGAAGACCTCTTGCAAGAAATCTTTAACTTCCTTGCTATGTCACTAGGACTTCCACCACGTCAGTTTGACTTTGCTTATCGTGATAAAGATAATAACTACCAAAGCGAAAAAGGCATTACTCCACAAGAGTTTTACAAGAAATATGTCGCTCTTCCATTAGAAGACTATGTTTCTGTGATCAATGCTCCAACTGCTGATAAACCTTACGGTCAATCTTATACAGTTGAGATGTTGGGAAATGTCGTTGGTAGCCGTGCAGTTCGTTACATTAACGTACCGATGGAACGCTTGAAAGAATTGGCGATTGCCCAAATGCAAACAGGAGAAACTGTTTGGTTTGGTTCAGATGTCGGCCAGCTCAGCAACCGTAAAGCAGGAATCCTTGCGACAGATGTTTATGACTTTGAATCAAGTATGGATATTCAACTCACTCAAGACAAGGCTGGACGTTTGGACTACAGCGAAAGCTTAATGACCCACGCTATGGTCTTGACAGGTGTTGATTTGGACGAAAACGGTAAATCAGTCAAGTGGAAAGTTGAAAACTCTTGGGGAGACAAGGTCGGTACAGATGGATACTTTGTTGCCTCAGACGCTTGGATGGATGAATACACTTACCAAATCGTTGTTCGTAAGGAATTACTAACAGAAGAAGAACAAGCTGCCTATGAAGCAGAACCAATCGTCCTTGCACCATGGGATCCAATGGGTGCCTTGGCAGAATAAATGAGATATAAAAAGAAT
>NZ_KQ970820.1:118908-126318 GCF_001579645.1 Streptococcus infantis | reverse complement strand
ATATAATGGTTCTATAATTTTTAGAGTTGGTGGAAATTTTCTACCAACCCTATTTTAGTGTATACAAAAAGGCCAACATCCATTATATTAAAAGCGCCTAAACCTAAAACAAAAGGATAATGACCATATGAACAATATACTAGAAGCTACACTACAAATCAAAGATGCACACAATGAAGGTGTTACATTCCATTTCTTAGAGAATATTAAAGAAGTATTGCGTGATGAGAGTGGGAAAGTAACTGGTGTAAAGGTTATTACAATGGAACTTGGTGAATCAGATGAAAGTGGAAGAAGATCAACGCATGAAGTGGCAGGTAGTGAACATATTATTCCATGTGACCTTGTCGTTGCAGCAATTGAACAAAAGTATACTTTAGTGTTCTAGATGAAAGGTAAAAATTTGACTTTCGGTCAACATCAGAAAACAATAGAAATAAATAATAACAGGTGATGCATATTTAGGTCCTCAATCTATCGCAACCGCAATTAAAGGCGGGCGAGAAGTTGCGACAGAAGTACATGAATCGTTTAAAGAAAATACATAAATAACTTGTGGTGCCTTTCGTTTTTTTACTGGAAAAATTAAGGAACTATAGTTATAAAAGTTATAAATACTTAAAGACTTCAACATATTAACATGTATATATTTATGAGAAGATTAAATAGAAATATTTGATATTAGCAACAATATCTACATCTTATAACAATACAGGTGTTAATATATTCATAAAATATTAGGAGGAGAAATAATGAACAAGAAACTATTATCAGGCTTATGTGCAGCAGTACTCTTATCAGGTTTAGTAGGATGCGGACCTAAGGAGTCAAAACAAGATACCACAACAAGTACTTCTACAATAGAAACAAAAAATAACACAACAAATAACTCTGAAGTAACAGAGAAGAACTTCAAAGACTTCCCAGAGACAGATGAAAAGTACTTCACATATGATGAATGGCAAGAAGGTTATGTTATCTATAGTTGTACTTCTGACGATAAGGTTGTTCGTGTACCAAAGGAAATTAAGGGTAAACCTGTTATCGCAATAGGAGAACGTGGTCTTGCGAACTTGGAACATTGTGAGGCAATCGTTTTTCCAGATACAGTACGGTATCTTGGAAAAACTGCATTTGCGATTGATGAAGCTCTAAAGTATGTCTACTTAGGTAAGTCAATAGAAACAGTAGAAGATGATATCTTCAATGGATGTAGTTCTCTTGAAGAAGTAACTTTCCCAGAAGGCACAAAGAGTATTGGAACATTAGTATTCTGGGGTACATCATCAATTAAATCCATTACAATTCCAGCAAGTGTAACAGAAATTACAGAATACTTCTATTTTGTGAAAAACTGTAATCCAGATGTAGAAATTCATACACCTAAGGGATCAAAGGCAGAAGAAGTGGCTAAAGCAATGAAACTTAAAGTAGTAAATGACTAAAGGGGAATAGTATGAACAAAAAATTACTATCAGGCTTAGGGACTGACCCCAAAAAGTGAGAATTTAATAAAAACACCCTAGGGCTACCGTCTTCGGAATTCAACCGGAGACAGGTAGTCCAATTTTTGTTGGATTCTTTTTTCATTAGGTTCTTCATCAACACTATTTGACAAAGAGCCAAAAGAATCAGGTGATGAACCTGATTCTTTTTTTGTTTGTAAATTCTCACCGAGATTACATGATACCGAAGAAACGAGCTGCGATACCAACTGCAAAGAGGGCAAGGATGATTGTGATTGGAGATACTTTTTTCTTAAGCAACCACATGCAAAGGAAAGTAAGGAGAAGTCCCATCAATCCTGGAATCAATGAGTTCAACTGACCTTGAAGGGTTTGTGGTTGAACGCTATCCAAGCTCATACCACTAAGTGCTTGACCAAGAATACCCTTCAATTCTCCACCTGTAACAGCACCTTCTGGGAAGTTGATGTAGGCACCTTCTGACAGTTGTTTACCTGGAAGGTTGATAGTGAAGTTGATGGATACCCAACGTTGTACAAGAACGGCAAGGATGAACATACCAAGGATAGAAGCTCCTTTAGTGATGTCTTTCAAGATACCACCTGACATGTCTTTAGTGATTTCAGATCCAGCCTTGTAACCAAACTCTTGTGTATACCAAAGGAAAGACATACGGATTGCATTCCATCCAAAGAAGAAGAGAAGTGGTCCAACGATGTTACCAGTTGCAGCAAGTGATGCACCAAGGGCACCAAGGATCGGACGTACTGTAAACCAGAAGACTGGGTCACCGATACCAGCAAGAGGTCCCATCATACCGATTTTAACACCTTGGATAGCAGCGTCATCGATTTCAGTACCGTTAGCGCGTTCTTCTTCAAGTGCAAGAGTAACCCCCATGATTGGAGCAGCTACGTATGGGTGAGTGTTGAAGAACTCAAGGTGGCGCTCAAGAGCAGCAGCTTGGTCTTCTTTTTTAGTGTAAAGTTTCTTGATAGCTGGGATCAAAGAGTAAGCCCAACCCAAGTTTTGCATACGTTCGTAGTTCCATGAACCTTGAAGGAATTGTGAACGCCACCAAACTTTTTGGCGATCTGATTTTGATAATTGAATTTTTTCAGCCATGATTGTTCCCCTTTCTAGTAGTCTTCTAAGATGTCACCAATTGGGTCGTTAGAAGTTGCAGCTCCTCCGCCACCGTTTCCACCTTGTTTAGAAAGGTTGAGGTAGATGAAGGCAAGGGCAACACCGATGACACCAAGGGCAATCAAAGTCAATTGAGAAATTGCTGCAAGAGCAAAACCGATAGCAAAGAATGGCCATACTTCACGAGTAGCCATCATGTTGATAACCAAAGCGTAACCAACGGCAACGACCATGGCACCACCGACAGCCATACCACCATTCAACCAGTCTGGCATTAAACCAAGAGCGTCTTTAACAGCAGAAGCTGGGATAGCGATAAGGAAGGCTGCAGGAACAGCGATACGAAGACCTTGAAGAATAAGGGCAAAGTAGTGAGCGCGTTCAACAGCTGCAATATTTCCTTCTTTAGCAGCAGCATCTGCAGTGTGAACCAAACCAACTGAGATTGTACGAACAATCATAGTCAAGAAAAGTCCAGCAACGGCAAGAGGGATTGCAGTTGCAGTTGCGACTGCGATACCTTCAGTAGTAAAGTTACCACCCTTAATCATGATGATTGCAGCGGCAACAGAGGCAAGAGCAGCGTCAGGAGCTACGGCAGCTCCGATGTTAGCCCAACCAAGGGCAATCATTTGAAGTGATCCACCAAGCATAACCCCTGCTTCGAGGTTACCAGTTACAAGACCGATGAGGGTACATGCAACGATTGGTTGATGGAATTGGAATTGGTCGAGGATACCTTCAAGACCTGCGAAGAAGGCAACAACTACAACCAAGATAGCAGAAATGATTGAAATATCTGACATGGTTTTATTCCTTTTCTATTTAATGTAAATTATTGAACGTTAGCTTTGCTAATCAAGTCAAACAAATCTTTTTTAGTGTCGTTTGGAACTTTACGTACGTCAAATTCAACACCAAGGTCACGCATTTTTTCAAATGTAGCAACGTCGTCTTTGTCCATTGACAATACGTTGTTGACCATTGTTTTACCAGTTGAGTGAGCCATTGATCCAACGTTAAGAGTCTTGATTGGCACACCACCTTCGATAGCACGAAGGGCATCTTGTGGTGTTTCAAACAAGATAAGGGCATGTGTTTCACCAAAACGAGGGTCTTTTGCAACCTCAATCAATTTTTGGATTGGAACAACATTAGCCTTAACCCCGTTTGGAGCAGCTTGTTTAATCAATTCTTTACGAAGGTCGTCGTTGGCTACGTTATCTGAAGCAACGATGATACGGTTAGCTTTTGAATCTGGTGTCCAAGCAGTTGCGACTTGTCCGTGAAGAAGACGAGTGTCAAGACGTGCAAGATTGATCTTAAGTTTTCCGTCTCCGATGACAGTTCCTTCTGGAATAGCAGCTTGGGCAACAGGCGCAGCTGCAGCAGTTGCAACTTCCTCAGCTGGATTTAACTCTTCTGGAAGAGCCTTGATGCCATCTTTGGACTCTTTAATAATATTTGCAGCGACTTTATCCACGCCAGCCGCAGCATCCATTAGGCGCTCTGTGTAGGCTTGGATTAACATCGGTAAGTTAAGTCCTGTGATGATGGCAAATTTACGTTCAGGGTTTTCTCCCATCACGCGACTAGCTTGGTTAAATGGAGATCCACTCCAAAGATCAGCTAAGACTAGAACCTCATCTTCTGCGTCAAATGCAGCCACAGCATTATTGAACTTCGCGTATAAATCATCTGGACCTTCGTTTGGCATAAAGGTTACAACTTGAACCTTTTCTTGTTCACCAAAGATCATAGATCCTGACTGATGAATACCAGCGGCAAATTCACCGTGGCTAGCAATAATGATTCCGATACTCATTATTGTCATTCCTCCTTATAAAAATGTTTGACTTGTAGTTTAAGAAAACTTTAAGACTCTTTAAGTATAAACCGTTTTCAGCAAAAAATCAACTAATTATAATAAAGAGTGAAAAAATCTAAAAGTTCTATCTTTTTAAATGTTGTTATATCAACTTTTTATAAAATAGTCTATAGAATGGTAAAAAAATTTAATATAAAAAGCGGTGGGCTAGAGGTTGATGAATGAACTCTCGACTTCCTAGTCCCAGTTCCTGATGTTTCAACAATCCGCTGTTTATACTCTTCAAAAATCAAATTCAAACCACGTCAGCTTCGCCTTGCCGTATATATGTTACTGACTTCGTCAGTTCTATTCACAACCTCAAAACAGTGTTTTGAGCAGCCTGCGGCTCGCTTCCTAGTTTGCTCTTTGATTTTCATTGAGTATTACTTGAAGAATGTGGCTAGAAAAAAATTTTCGTCACTAATGCTCTTGGGCGTCTAAAAATTGCCCCAAGTCCAATTAATTGTCATGTCAAAATTTTATTGCTAAAAAAACGAGGCGGGCTCTTCTGTCCCTACCTCGTTTTGGCATTTTATTTATCTTAGTGAGTAAAGTCTAGAACCATACGACCTTGGATGGTTCCAGCAGCCATTTCATCAAAGACAGCAACGGCATCTTCGACAGGACGTTTTTGAACGACTGGAACAACGAGACCTTCTGCACCAAATTGGAAGGCTTCTTCCAAATCTTTACGTGTTCCAACAAGGGAACCGATGACTTGGATACCGTCAAGAACTGTTTTGACGATGCTAAGATCCATCATTTCAGATGGGAGACCGACAGCTATTACACGACCGCCTGCACGGACAGAGTCAACTGCTTGGTTGAAGGCAACTTTTGATACAGCTGTTACGACAGCTGAGTGAGCACCACCGTTTGTTTTTTCTTTGATAAGGCCTGGAACGTCTTCGACTTCAAGACCGTTAATCACGATATCAGCACCAACTTCTTTAGCTAGAGCAAGTTTATCATTGTTGATATCAACTGCGATAACGTGAGCGTTGAATACTTTTTTAGCGTATTGGACAGCCAAGTTACCAAGACCTCCAGCACCATAGAGGACAACCCATTGGCCTGGTTCAACTTTTGCTTCTTTGATAGCTTTGTAGGTAGTAACACCGGCACAAGTGATAGAAGAAGCTTGGGCTGGATCGAGACCATCTGGAACCTTAACAGCATAATCTGCAGTTACGATACATTGTTCAGCCATACCACCGTCAACTGAGTAGCCTGCATTTTTTACGGAACGGCAAAGAGTTTCGCGTCCGGTTGTACAGTATTCACACATACCACAGCCTTCAAAGAACCAAGCTACGCTGACACGGTCGCCAACTTTTAAGCTTTTAACATCAGGAGCAACTTCTTTGACGATACCGATACCTTCGTGACCGAGAACACGTCCTGGAACTTTACCAAAGTCACCATGGGCAACGTGGAGGTCAGTGTGGCAGACACCACAGTACTCAACTTCTACAAGAGCTTCCCCAGTTTCGAGTGGACGGAGAACTTTTTCTTCAATAGCAACACCAGTGCCTTCTGGATTTACAACAACAGCTTTCATAGCTATCCTCCTTAATTAGTCGTTGAGGTGCAGTGGAAAAGGGGCTTGGCTTGAGAGGTTTTCAAGTGAAGTCGAATTTGAACCGCCCTCTTATTTACTTATATGTGAAGTATATCACGATATTTACTATAGTACAATAGTTTTGAGGTAAAAAACTATGTAATCGCTTAACCGGTTGATAAGACTGTGAAAATTGAACAAATAAGATTGATGCATTGGCGAGTAAATACCTATAAACGCTAGAAAAGTTGACTTTATATCGCCTCTTTAAGGTTTTCAGCAAATTTTCTGAGTTTCTTCTCGAGGGGATTTTGGTATAATATAGAAAGCAATTGATCTTTCTAGTTAGAGAATTTAGAGTGAGAGGTATCTATGTCCCCTTCTATTCAGTTATTGAAAAACCGTTATTTAAAAAATATCAAAGAAAATCCAGAACTCTACATTGGTATTGAGTTGGAGTTTCCTATCGTACATACGAAAGGGAAACCCACAGATATTGAAGTCACAAAGGACTTGATGCGATTTTTAGTGAATGCTCTTAGCCTGGAAGTTGAAAAAGAGGACCAGGACGGAAATCCGATTCAACTTGTAGAACCAAAAAGTCAGGATCGGATTCTGTTTGAGGTTTCTTACACGACCTTGGAGTTTGCCTTTGGCAGAGCCCAGAAAATCCAAGAGGTCCAAGGTCGATTTCAAGCTTATATGAAGGTCATTCAGGAAAAACTAGGCGAAAAGGATCATGCTATCCAGGGCTGGGGGATTCATCCAAACTGGGATCAGAATGACAATCGACCGGTGGCTTATCCACGCTACCAGATGCTGATGGATTACTTGCATATGGGAAGTCGCCAAGATAGAGCTGATTTGCATGACTTTCCACAATACGGTGCTTTTATCTGTGGGAGTCAAGTTCAGTTGGATGTATCGACTGCTAACTACCTACGAGTTATCAATGCTTTCACTCAGATTGAAGCAGCAAAAGCTTACTTATTTGCCAATTCTGAGTTTTCGGGAGCAGAATGGGATACTAAGATTTCACGGGATATTTTTTGGGAAGCTTCCATGCATGGGATTTATTCAGAGAATGTTGGTGTCAATGCCAGACTCTTCAAAGATGAGGATGATTTCTTTGATTATCTAGACCGCTCTGCGATTTTTACAGCAGAACGAGATGGGGAAACCTACTATTTTTCTCCGATTCGGGCTAGAGATTACCTAGCTACTGAGGAAGTTTCGGCCTATACTCTAAATGGAAAAGAAACTCTGCTTGTTCCTCAAGAGAAGGATTTTCAAACGCACCGTAGTTACCAATTTCAAGACTTGACGACTAGAGGAACGGTCGAATTTCGTAGTGTTTGTACGCAACC
>NZ_KQ970820.1:106916-118678 GCF_001579645.1 Streptococcus infantis | reverse complement strand
CCGAACCTTTGCTTCAGCAGCCTTTCATCTAGGTTTGTTGGTAAATCTAGACAAGCTTGAAGCTTACCTAGAGACAGCTCCTTTCTTTGAGCACTTTGGTCGTGACTACAAGTCATTGAGACGCCAGTTTTCTAAGAAACAGCTTTCAGACGAGGAGACAGCTGGAATTGTCCAGTTCTCCAAAGACTTGCTAGCTATAGCAGAGCAAGGTCTTGAAATGAGAGGTCAGCAAGAAACAACCTATTTAGAGCCTTTGAAAGAAAAATTGACTCTATAATTTTCTTATAAAGGAAGAATTTTCTGAAAAATCATGTTATAATGGATGAGACTATAGATAAAGGATAGAGATTTATGACATTAGTTTATCAATCAACGCGTGATGCGAAAAATACCGTAACAGCCAGCCAAGCGATTTTGCAAGGTTTGGCGACAGATGGAGGCTTGTTCACTCCAGTTAGCTATCCAAAGGTAGATTTGGATTTTGAAACATTGAAAGACGCTTCCTACCAAGAAGTGGCTAAACTTGTCTTGTCAGCCTTCTTGGATGACTTTACAGCAGAAGAGTTGGACTATTGTATCACCAATGCCTATGACAGCAAATTTGATACACCAGCTATTGCCCCTCTTGTCAAACTTGATGGTCAATATAACTTGGAACTTTTCCACGGTTCAACCATTGCCTTCAAGGATATGGCCTTGTCTATCTTGCCATACTTTATGACGACGGCTGCTAAGAAACACGGTTTGGAAAACAAGATTGTTATCTTGACTGCAACTTCTGGAGACACTGGAAAAGCTGCCATGGCAGGATTTGCGGATGTCTCTGGAACTGAAATTATCGTCTTTTATCCAAAAGACGGTGTCAGCAAGGTACAAGAGTTGCAAATGACCACTCAAACTGGTGACAACACTCATGTCATCGCCATTGATGGGAACTTTGACGATGCTCAAACCAACGTGAAGCATATGTTCAACGATGTGGCCCTTCGTGAAAAATTAGCAGCTAACAAGTTGCAATTTTCATCAGCCAACTCTATGAACATTGGCCGTTTGGTCCCACAAATTGTCTATTATGTGTATGCCTACGCTCAGCTTGTTAAAACTGGTGAGATTAAGGCTGGTGACAAGGTCAACTTCACCGTTCCAACAGGAAACTTTGGAAATATCTTGGCTGCCTTTTACGCTAAGCAAATCGGTCTACCAGTTGGGAAACTGATCTGTGCTTCAAATGACAACAATGTTTTGACAGACTTCTTTAAAACTCGTGTCTATGACAAGAAGCGTGAGTTTAAGGTTACCACTAGTCCGTCTATGGATATCTTGGTATCTTCAAACTTGGAGCGCTTGATTTTCCACCTTTTGGGTAATGATGCAGTTAAGACAGCTGAACTCATGGCTGCTTTGAACACTCAAGGTCAGTATGAATTGAAAGATTTTGATGCAGAGATTCTTGACCTCTTTGCAGCGGAGTATGCGACAGAAGCGGAAACCGCAGCAGAAATTAAGCGTGTCTACGAGTCAGATTCTTATATTGAGGATCCTCATACAGCGGTTGCTTCAGCAGTTTATAAAAAATACCAAGCAGCGACTGGTGATGCGACCAAGACAGTGATTGCATCAACAGCTAGTCCTTACAAATTCCCAGTGGTTGCGGTGGAAGCTGTAACTGGACAATCAGGTCTTAGCGACTTTGAAGCCTTGGCTCAATTACATGAAATCTCAGGAGTAGCAGTGCCACCAGCAGTGGATGGCCTTGAAACAGCTCCAGTTCGTCACAAGACAACTGTTGCAGCAGCAGAGATGCAGGCGGCAGTAGAATCTTATCTAGGACTTTAAAACAGAGGAAGCAAACTCGGTTGGGAAACTAACTGAGTTTCTTTTCATCAGGAGGAAGGATTGTTTAAGAAATATAAAGACATTCTCAACATAGCTCTGCCAGCCATGGGTGAAAATTTTTTGCAGATGCTCATGGGAATGGTGGACAGCTATCTGGTGGCACATCTGGGTTTAATCGCCATTTCGGGTGTGTCTGTAGCGGGTAATATTATCACCATTTATCAGGCTATTTTTATTGCTTTGGGAGCGGCTATTTCCAGCGTCATTTCCAAAAGTTTGGGACAGAAAGATCAATCTAAACTAGCCTATCATGTGACAGAAGCGCTCAAGATTACTCTGCTACTGAGTTTAGTTTTAGGGGGCTTGTCCATCTTTGCCGGTCAAGAGATGATTGGTCTTTTGGGGACAGAAGCGGCTGTGGCTGAGAGTGGTGGACTATACCTAGCTTTGGTTGGTGGGACAATCGTCCTCTTGGGCTTGATGACTAGTCTAGGAGCCTTGATTCGCGCCACCCATAATCCGCGCCTTCCTCTCTATGTAAGTCTTTTATCCAATGCCCTGAATATTCTCTTTTCAAGTCTAGCTATTTTTGTTCTTGATATGGGGATAGCTGGTGTTGCTTGGGGGACTATTTTGTCTCGTTTGGTCGGGGTTGTGATTTTGTGGTCACAATTAAAACTTCCATATACGAGGCCAAGGTTTGGACTGGACAAAGACTTGCTGACCTTAGCTTTACCTGCAGCGGGAGAGCGTCTCATGATGCGAGCTGGAGATGTGGTTATTATTGCCTTGGTTGTTTCCTTTGGGACTGAGGCCGTCGCAGGAAATGCTATCGGTGAAGTTTTGACTCAGTTCAACTATATGCCTGCCTTCGGTGTTGCGACAGCAACAGTCATGCAGGTAGCTCGAGCAGTTGGGGAAGATGATTGGGCAAGGGTAGACAACTTAAGTAAGCAAACTTTTTGGCTTTCTCTCTTTCTCATGTTGCCCTTAACACTTAGTATCTATGCTCTGGGAACGCCTCTAAGTCACCTCTACACCAGTGATCCTGCGGCCATTAAAGCCAGTGTTATGGTGACGCTGTTCTCTCTACTAGGGACTCCTATGACGACGGGAACAGTCATTTATACAGCTGTTTGGCAGGGTTTGGGGAATGCACGCCTCCCCTTTTATGCGACAAGTATCGGAATGTGGTGTATCCGTATCGGGACAGGTTACCTGATGGGAATTGTTCTTGGTTGGGGCTTGCCTGGTATTTGGGCAGGAACGCTTTTGGACAATGGTTTTCGCTGGTTCTTCCTGCGCTATCGTTATAAGCAATATATCTCTTTGAAAGGATGACATATGAAAAAAATTGGATTTATCTGGGATTTAGATGGAACTTTATTGGACTCTTATGAGGCTATCTTAGCAGGAATCGAAGAGACCTTTGCTCAGTTTGACATTCCTTATGATAAGGATGAGGTTCGTGCCTTTATTCTACAAACTTCCGTTCAAGATCTGTTGGAAAAGGTGGGAGAAGAAAGAGGCTTGGATGCTGATATGCTCAATCAGGTTCGTGCTCAGAGTTTGGCTGAGAAGAATGCTCAAGTTGTTCTGATGCCGGGGGCGCGTGAAATCTTAGCTTGGGCAGACCAGCAAGGAATTGAGCAGTTTGTTTATACCCATAAAGGGGACAATGCTTTTACAATTTTGGAAAATTTGGGTTTGGCCCACTATTTCACAGAAATTTTAACCAATCAAAGTGGCTTTTCTCGGAAGCCTAGTCCAGAAGCTGCGATCTATCTTCTAGATAAGTATGAACTAGATCCTCAGCAAACTTATTATATCGGTGATCGGACTTTAGATATCGAATTTGCTCAAAATAGTGGCATTCAGAGTATCAATTTTCTTGCCTCTCCTGCAACTTGTAATCAACAGATAGAGCATTTAGAAGACATTAGCTCGCTTTCCTTCTAGAATTTTCTTCAAGAAGAATGTGTCAGCCTGATGACAAGAAACTAACAAACTATTTCAAGTAATGTAATTTGTTACAACGAATGTACAGTTCTGTTAAATAGCCCCAAAAGGGCTTTTTTTCTATTTTCTTTGTGTTATGATAGACAGGTACTACATTTGAAAAGGAGTTTGATAGTATGAAGAAAAGAATTATTTTAGCATCAACAGTAGCCTTGTCCTTTGCCCCTGTATTGGCAACTCAAGCAGAAGAACTAGTATGGACAGCGCGCAGTGTTGAGCAAATTCAAAACGATGTTACTAAGAATGAGAATAAAACAAGCTATACGATTCAGTATGGAGATACTCTAAGTACCATTGCCGAAGCTTTGGGAGTGGATGTGACCGTTCTTGCTAACTTGAACAAGATCAGCAATATTGATCTGATTTTCCCTGAGACAGTGCTTACTACAACTGTTAATGATGAGGCAGAAGTGACGGAAGTTGAAATCAAAACCCCTGACACAGCTCAGGCAGGTGAAGGCACAACTGCAACAGCAGATTTGACAACCAATCAAGTCACTGTAGATGACCAAACTGTACAGGTTGAAGATTTAACTCAACCAGTTGAAGAAACAGGAGCTCAAGTTGAGCCAGTAGCACCACAAGTGACTGAAGAAGCAGTAGCAGAAACTACAACAGAAGCCTCAGTACCAGTAGCGGAACCAGTTACAGAAACTACGGCAGAAGTTTCAGCACCAGCAGAAGAAGCAGTAACAGAAACACCTGTAGTGGAAGAAACCACTACAACAGAAGCCCCTGTTACAGAAACTGAAGCAGAGACTCAATCAACACCATCAACTTACCAAGCTGAAGCAAGCCAAGGTTCATCAGCGACTTATGCAGCACCAGCAGCACCTGATTATGCAAGTATTGCAGCTTCAAAATCAGAAAATGCAGGTCTACAACCACAAACGGCTGCCTTTAAAGAAGAAATTGCTAACTTGTTTGGTATCACATCCTTTAGTGGTTACCGTCCTGGAGATAGTGGAGACCACGGAAAAGGCCTTGCCATTGACTTTATGGTTCCAGTAAGCTCAGCTCTTGGAGACCAAATTGCAGATTATGCTATCCAAAATATGGCTAGCCGTGGCATTAGCTACATCATCTGGAAACAACGTTTCTACGCACCATACCCAAGTAAATATGGACCTGCTTACACTTGGAATCCAATGCCAGATCGTGGTAGTATCACAGAAAACCACTATGACCACGTTCACGTATCTATGAATTAAGAATAATAAGAAGCTATACAATTAAAAGTGTAGCTTCTTTTTGTGTAAAATAGTATTGATAAGTGAAATAAAATCTAAAACATGTTAGAATGTAGGCGAATACAAAATGCTAAGGTGTTAAAAGCAGAGAGAAAGGATGAAAAAATGACAAATCGATTAAAAACTCCATTTGAGAAAACAAGAGATGATTTTGAACAGGAATTTACTGGAGAAATTGTTGAGCTCTTGATTTTTACCCTCCAAAATGTAAATGGGGCTGCTTCTTTAAAAGATGGTTGTAAAATACCGTCCGTTCATTTTAAAGCTAGTGTCAATGTTGAAACTCAGGACTTCTCTGAACGTGAGGGACGTTTGGAATGGGTATTGACTCCTGAGGAATTTGAAGAAAAGAGATGGGGCTTTAGTTTTGAACCCTACAAAATTCATCATATCAAATGCCAAAAACGCCCCTTCATGGAGTTAGAGCCATATATGTCAGAAGTAGCTAATAACTGCTACCACTTGCTGGAATACCTAGATGACCAATCCTCAGACTCTAGGTTAGAGACCTTGATTGAAACCTATCAAAAACCGGTCATCATTCAAGATGATATTGGCGAATTCACCTTAAACAGAGCCTATTCTTGGTTTGAAGGATTTATCACTTACGAGGGTGGTAAGATTCATGCTATCTTTGCTGCGAGTGCAGATGAAAGTCTTCCTCCAAGTTCTTTTGATGATCTAAAGAAATTTATGGGAACTTTCCAAGTTCAAGATACTCGGATTAAAGACTATATTGTCAAAGAACTGTGGGAAACAGCTCAAGACTGGATAGATTCAGATGAAAATGATGTGGTGTTAACAGAAGAGTATTTTACCAACTCACTTTCCTTGAGTGAACTATCGATCAACGAAGATGGAGAATTGACCCTCTACTATGATGATCGTGAAGAAATTTTTGCAGGCCATGCCATCGAAGTTGTCATTGATAAAGAGGGAGAAATCCTTCGAGCAGATTTGGTAGGTTAGTGCTGGATTTTATCTAGAATATAGAAATAATAGCCTTTTGGGATTGAAACCAAGAGGCTATTTTTCGTGAGTAAGCAAAATAGTTGCGTTTTTACTAAGGTTGCATTATACTTGATAAGTCAACTATTGATAAATCAAATATTAAAGAAAGGAGAAAATACTAAAAATGCATGAATTATTGTACCAGCTCCATTTAACAGATCAGATGATCACTCAACTTTTTGAGAAACAATTAGGAATTAGTTTGACCCGCTATCAAATCCTGCAGTTTTTACTGCAGCAGTCACCCTGCAACCAGATTGCCGTTCAGGAGAAGTTAGAGATTGACCCTGCAGCCTTGACCCGTCATTTTAAGATACTAGAGTCAGAGGGCTATGTCAGTCGCAATCGGAATCCAGTCAATCAGCGAGAAGTCTTAGTTGAATTAACCCAAGAAGCCAAGAATCAACTCTTGGTTAATCCTCCTCAACGTCACCTGAAGGTGAAGGAACAGATGGAGAGTATCTTATCGACAGCCGAGCAGAAAGAGCTAACAACCTTACTGACGAAACTAGTGTCAGGTTTAGAAAAAATAGAATTTTAAGGAGAACACGATGTCAATCATTACTACTATTTTAGCAACCCTTGTTGCTCTAGAGCATTTTTATATCTTTTATTTGGAAAGTATCGCAACCCAATCAGATGCAACCAGCCGAGTCTTTAATATGGACAAGGAAGAGTTGACTCGCCCCTCTGTCACCTCACTGTTTAAAAACCAAGGAATTTATAATGCCTTGATTGGGGTATTTCTTATTTATGGAATTTATTTCTCACATAGCTTAGAAATCGTAACAATCTTTGTGTTGTTTGTCGTAGGAGCAGCGACTTATGGTGCCTTAACAGCAGATAAAAAAATCATTCTAAAGCAAGGCGGACCAGCAATCCTAGCACTCTTGAGTATCCTTTTCTTGAGATAAAAATAACCAGCACTTTCTATTGAAGGTGCTGGTTTTAATCATTCACATTAAACTTTTCTCCGCTTGATTTCGAGTAATCTTTGATAGAAGAAGAATTGACTACTATAGATATAAGGGAAAGAAGGGATGCTCGCAATTCCAAAGCTGATCCAGATAAGAAGATACCATGGTAGGAGTTGTAAATCAAGTACGAAGCGTTGGAACTTATAGCCTTTCATAAGGAAGCGACTAGTTTTGAGTACGCGACTTGGCTTGGCAATTCCAATTGCAAGGGTATCACAAAGGAGCAGCTCTACTTGGGAATAAGCGTAGTATTGCGGCAGATAGGCAATGGTTCCCAAAATCATCAGAAAGACGCTACCAAAGAAGTAAAGTGCAAAAGTGAGCAGAAAGTGTTCGATATCTGAATTGGTGACGTCGACAGCTGGAAATTCGGGATGAAGTTCTACAAATTTACGAGCCATGGCACTGCTATAAAAGAGCAAGTAGACTCCAAAAAGATTAGGGATGCTCCACAAAAAGAGATAGAAACGCTTGAGCAAGAGAGTCAGAAAGGTCTGGGTGAAGAAGCGATTGTCAAGTAAGGACAGACTATCTTTAAAAGAAAGCTCTATCTCGGAAATTCTGTAAAGATTAATGGTTGTAAACAGAGCACCAGCTAGGATAATAGAACTTGTGAATCCAACTGCTAGAGGAAAGAGTGAGGACTGGATCAAGCTCATCAAAAAAGTAAAGAAGGATTGATCAAGAATTCCCTCATCAAGTAGGGATAACGGACTTATGAAGCTGGATAGAATCAGGAAAATGCTTGGTAATAAAAAGACAAGCAATAAACGTGGATGTTCAGCTTGAAACTGTTTAGCTTGTTGACGAACTTCTTTTAAATCAATTTTTGGGTATTTCATTCTTTCATTATACCATAGTTCGTGACAGTTCCTGTTTTTTTTGATAGAATCATACAGTATGCCCTTGGGCACAAAGTAAGAACTGGGACTGTCTTTCCCAGCTTCGGAGGTAAAAAATGTCAGATTCGCCAATCAAATATCGATTGATTAAAAAAGAAAAACACACGGGAGCTCGTCTGGGTGAGATTATCACGCCACACGGAACCTTCCCAACCCCTATGTTTATGCCAGTAGGGACTCAAGCAACGGTCAAGACTCAGTCGCCAGAAGAATTGAAAGAGATGGGTTCAGGAATTATCCTATCCAACACCTATCACTTGTGGCTTCGCCCTGGAGATGAGTTGATTGCTCGAGCAGGTGGGCTTCATAAGTTCATGAACTGGGACCAACCTATCTTAACGGATAGTGGCGGTTTCCAAGTATACTCTCTAGCGGATAGTCGTAACATCACAGAAGAAGGGGTAACGTTTAAGAACCACCTCAATGGTTCTAAAATGTTTCTATCACCTGAAAAAGCCATCTCTATCCAAAACAATCTAGGGTCAGACATTATGATGTCCTTTGACGAATGTCCTCAATTTTATCAGCCTTATGATTATGTGAAGAAGTCAATCGAACGTACCAGCCGTTGGGCTGAGCGTGGATTAAAAGCTCATCGTCGTCCACATGACCAAGGTTTGTTTGGGATTGTACAAGGTGCAGGATTTGAAGATCTTCGTCGTCAGTCAGCTCATGACCTTGTCAGCATGGACTTCCCAGGATACTCTATCGGAGGGTTGGCAGTAGGTGAAACTCATGAAGAGATGAACGCAGTTTTGGACTTCACCACTCAACTCCTTCCTGAAAACAAACCTCGCTACTTGATGGGAGTGGGAGCGCCAGATAGCTTGATTGATGGGGTTATTCGTGGGGTCGATATGTTTGACTGTGTCTTGCCGACTCGTATCGCTCGTAACGGAACTTGTATGACTAGCCAAGGACGTTTGGTTGTCAAAAATGCCCAGTTTGCGGAGGACTTTACCCCACTTGATCCTGAGTGCGATTGCTACACATGTAAGAACTACACCCGTGCCTACCTTCGTCATTTGCTCAAGGCTGACGAAACCTTTGGCATCCGCTTGACAAGTTACCATAACCTCTACTTCTTGCTCAATCTCATGAAGCAGGTCCGTCAGGCTATTATGGATGACAATCTCTTGGAATTCCGTGAGCATTTTGTTGAAAAATATGGCTACAATAAATCAGGTCGTAATTTCTAAGATTATCAATCTAAAGCTGAAATCCTAAGTTTTCTCTTAGGATTTTTCTTCTTTTTTTGATAAAATAAAGGTAGTATGGAATGAACATTAGATGGTTTTTTACTACTCTAATGAACGGAGAATAAACTCGTATGCGTATTAAATGGTTTTCCTTGATCAGGATTACAGGCTTACTCTTGGTGCTTTTGTACCATTTCTTTCAGACGGTTTTTCCAGGAGGTTTCTTCGGGGTTGATGTCTTTTTTACCTTCTCAGGTTTCCTAATTACGTCACTCCTGTTAGAAGAATTTGGACAAAAAGGTAAGATTGATATCCTAAGATTTTTTAGAAGACGCTTCTATCGGATTTTTCCCCCAGTTGTCTTGATGATCCTGGTCGTTATGCCTTTTACTTTCTTGGTTCGACAGGATTATGTGGCAGGAATCGGTGGTCAGATTGCTGGTGTCCTTGGTTTTATGACTAACTTCTATGAAATGCTGACAGGAGGAAGTTATGAATCTCAATTTATCCCTCACCTCTTTGTTCACAACTGGAGTTTAGCGGTTGAAGTTCATTACTATGTCTTGTGGGGCTTGGCAGTTTGGCTCATGTCCAAGCAAGCCAAAACAGGTGGGCAACTACGGGGAATGGTTTTTCTACTATCTTCAACGACCTTTGTCGTTAGCTTCCTATCAATGTTTATTGGTAGCTTTATCGTTAATTCATACTCAACGCTTTACTTTTCAAGTCTAACTCATGTTTATCCATTCTTTTTAGGAAGTGTGCTTGCGACCTTGATAGGAGTTCGTCATACGACACCTCTTCTCAAACGTTTGAATCAAACCCTAGACTTGAAACAGACCTTGCTAGTATTTGGGGCTGGTCTCGGAGTTTTACTCTTATTGACCTTCTTTGTGAAATTCAATTATCTCTTTGCCTACTTGCTTGGCTTCTTGTTGGCAAGTTTAGCTGCCCTTCTGATGATCGTTGCAGCACGAGTTTTACATGAGAAAACTCCGACGATTGAAGAACCCAAGGTAATTAGCTTCTTAGCTGATACCAGCTATGCCGTCTATCTTTTCCACTGGCCGTTTTATATCATTTTCTCTCAGTTGATGAGCAACTTACCGGCAGTGATTCTCACCACTATCTTTTCTTATCTCTTTGCAAGCCTTTCTTTCTATGTGATTGAACCTTTCATTGCCGGGAAGAACACTAGCTTATTGCAAAAGGTAAAAGAAATTCCGCATATTCAACCAATCTTTGCGGGTAGCGTCGGTTTTCTTAGCTTGCTGACACTGATTGTGATGCTCATAGCTCCCCAAGTCGGTGCTTTTGAAACGGATTTGATGGTAAATGGCCTCAATCAAGCTCAAACCAATATTACCCGTACAAAAACCATGGCGGATCAAGCAGAAGCCAGTCGCTACAATATTGCTGAAGGTGTATCCATTATCGGAGATTCTGTAACCTTGCGCGCAACACCTGGACTTAAAGAGGTTCTACCAGACGCTCAGACAGATGGTCAAATAAGCAGAAATACCAAGCAAGCCAATGCTATTATGCTCAACCACAGTCAGAATAAAGTCCTCCCTAAAATAGTTGTTATTGCTACTGGAGTGAATAACCCTGAGGATTATAAGGCTGATATCGATTCTTTGATAACAAATCTACCTAAGGGACATCAGCTTGTACTTGTGACACCTTATGAGGGTGATACAACTCAAGCAACTCAGCCTTATGTAGAACAGTATGCTAGCTATGTGCGTGAAGTAGCTCAAAAGTATCCTTACATTGAGGTTGCAGACTGGAATCAAGTGTCTAAAGATCATCCAGACATCTGGAAAGGAACGGACCAAGTTCACTTTGGAAGTGATAATACCAAATTAGAAGAGGGTGCTAAGCTCTACGCAGAAACGATAGCATCAGCTATCAAGGCCTTGGCAGATAAACCTGTGAAGTCAAAATAATATTTAAAAAGTAGAGATGACCTTTCTCTACTTTTTCTGTTTAGAAAGTATTTCTTAGAAGCTCAATCATTCTCTAAGTTTATCTCTTTAACCTATGCCAATATCCTCTTGCTCTAGGTTGTTAGCTCTTTGAGCAGTTTGGTCAAACTATGACTAATTTCTAGTCTGTAGTTTTTATGGCGAATCCAGTCTTGATGGGGAAAAACTTGCCAAATTGTCAGAATTATGAGAAAATAGGTGCAGTTTACAAATGGAGGGAATGCAATGAGAGAAGATATCAAAATCAATGATCGTGCTCTAGCATTAGGAGAACAAATCATTGAAAAGCTAGAAAAAGTTTACGATACAGATGTGGAACTAGATGTCTATAATCTTGGCTTGATTTACGAGATTCATTTGGACGAGGCTGGTCTTTGTACAATTGTCATGACCTTCACCGATACTGCCTGTGACTGTGCAGAAAGTTTACCAATCGAAATCGTGGCAGGTTTAAAACAGATTGAAGGAATTGAGGATGTCAGGGTTGAAGTTACCTGGTCACCTGCCTGGAAGATTACACGAATCAGTCGCTATGGCCGCATAGCACTTGGACTACCACCGCGCTAAAAAACAAGAGAGA
>NZ_KQ970820.1:89477-106672 GCF_001579645.1 Streptococcus infantis | reverse complement strand
GGCTCCTTTTTGTTATTAGATTCCTCTAACTGCAAAATAGTGTCCACTTGGACTTGCAAAGTTAAAGTGAGGGAAAGGTTGAGTACTGATCGGACTAGTGGTATCAGTCACTGCAGCTAGGCGCTCGTGAAGGGCGTGAAAGTCCGCTGACTCAAAGAGTAGGCTAGGTTTCATATCAACTACCTCTGGCGATACCTGACGAATAAAGTCTTTGGCGTAGACAGTAAAAGTCAGTGTACTGTCCGTGTGAAGTCTCATCTCAAAAGTATCAAAACCCATTATTTCTGATTGATTAAAAACCTCAAAACCGATAGCAGACCAAAAGTCTCTCTCAGCTGCTACATCATCTACGTAGAGCATAATTCCTGTATTTTTTGAAAATATTATTTCTCCTTTGTAATCATAGTTAGAGCAAACATTTTATCACATTCCATGAGAAAATACAAAGAACTAGAAAAAGCAGTCATTTAACGACTGCTTATTTTTTAGTTATTTTTTACCAGATTGTTCCATATTCCAGAAGTCTGTAACGGCACCACGGGATGCAGAAGATACGGTATGGGCATATTTACCGAGGACACCACGGCTATAGAGTGGTGGCAAGGTTGTTTCTGCCTTACGTTTTTCAAGTTCTTCTTCGGATACGGCCATAGAAATTTCTTTAGTATCTTGGTCGACAGTGACGATATCTCCTGTACGAAGGTAGGCAATTGGTCCACCATCCTGAGCTTCAGGAGCGATATGTCCAACAACCAGTCCATAAGTACCACCAGAGAAGCGTCCGTCTGTCAAGAGGGCAACCTTGTCTCCTTGACCTTTACCAACGATCATAGAAGAAAGTGATAGCATCTCAGGCATACCAGGACCACCTTTAGGTCCAACGAAACGAACAACGACAACGTCGCCGTCAACGATTTCGTCTGACAAGACAGCTTGAATAGCATCTTCTTCAGAATCAAATACCTTGGCTGGCCCAACGTGACGACGAACTTTAACACCGGATACCTTGGCAACTGCACCGTCAGGAGCAAGATTACCGTTCAAGATGATAAGCGGACCATCTGCACGTTTTGGATTTTCAAGTGGCATAATGACTTTTTGACCTGGTGTGAGGTCTGCAAAGTCTTCCAAGTTTTCAGCGACAGTTTTACCAGTACATGTGATACGGTCTCCGTGAAGGAATCCATTTGCCAACAAGTACTTCATAACTGCAGGCACACCACCAACTTCGTAGAGGTCTTGGAAGACATACTGACCAGAAGGTTTCAAATCGGCTAAGTGAGGTACACGTTCTTGGATGGTATTAAAGTCCTCAAGTGACAAGTCAACGTTAGCTGCGTGGGCAATAGCAAGCAAGTGAAGAGTGGCGTTAGTAGAACCACCCAGAGCCATTGTCACTGTAATGGCATCTTCAAAGGCTTCACGAGTCAAGATATCAGACGGTTTGAGACCGAGCTCCAGCATCTTAACAACAGCACGTCCTGCTGCTTCGATATCTTCTTTCTTATCAGCTGATTCAGCTGGGTGAGATGAAGAGCCTGGCAAACTCATACCGAGAACTTCGATAGCTGTCGCCATGGTATTAGCAGTATACATACCACCACAGCCACCAGGGCCAGGGCAGGCATTACATTCGAGACGTTTTACGTCCTCAGCCGTCATGTCACCGTGGTTCCATTTTCCGATACCTTCAAATACAGAAACCAAGTCGATGTCTTTGCCATCCAGTTTTCCAGGGGCGATAGTACCACCGTAGGCGAAAATAGCTGGGATATCCATATTGGCAATGGCAATCATAGAACCAGGCATGTTCTTATCACAGCCCCCGATAGCTACAAAGGCATCGACGTTATGACCACCCATAGCAGCTTCGATAGAGTCCGCGATGATATCACGAGATGTCAAAGAGAAGCGCATACCAGGCGTTCCCATGGCAATCCCATCTGCTACCGTAATGGTTCCAAATTGAACAGGCCAAGCACCAGCAGATTTGACACCTTCTTTTGCAAGCTTACCAAAATCATGCAAGTGAATATTACACGGTGTGTTTTCTGCCCAAGTCGAAATGACCCCCACAATCGGTGTTTCAAAGTCTTTATCTGTCATACCAGTCGCACGCATCATAGCACGGTTTGGTGATTTCACCATGCTGTCATAAATGCTACTGCGGTGACGTTTATCTAATTCTGTCATTCAAGTCCCTCCCATTTCAGTTTTTACCATTATAGCACATTTTTCGCATGAATAACAGAAGAAAATTCTTGAATTTTCAGAAAATTCAATACATTGAAATCTTCTTAAAAAAGATTTCATATTTTTGTTGACATTTAAAATTAAAGTGATATCATTTAGATATCAAAAACAGGAGGTCATTCTGATGACTGAAAAACTAATCAATTCAAAACCAAATGGTGTAGTAGCATTGATTCTCATTGAGTTGGCACTCGTACTTGGTTTCTTTATATTTATCATGGGTGCTGGTTCAGAAAATATTTTTGGAATTATTATCGGACTTTTATTAATCTTAATTTCAGCTCTAGCTCATGCTGGTTTAAAAGTTGTCAAACCTCAGGAAGCTCTGGTTTTGACTCTCTTTGGTAACTATACAGGTACCATCAAAGAACCTGGTTTTTACTTTGTCAATCCTTTTAGCATAGCGGTCAATCCTGCAATTCACACTCGACTCGGACAAAGTGGCGATGTTAGCACAAAATCTCCTTTTTCAGGAATGAAATCATCCAATGGCAATGATGTAAACATTGAAATTGGCAAGAAACAGATTTCTCTCAAAGTTATGACTTTGAGTAATTCTCGTCAAAAGATTAACGATTGTTTAGGTAACCCTGTTGAAATCGGAATCGCGGTAACTTGGAGAGTTGTCGATACAGCCAAAGCAGTCTTCAACGTAGATAACTATAAAGAATATCTTTCATTGCAGTGTGATAGCGCCCTTCGTAATATTGTCCGCATCTATCCTTACGATGTATCTCCTAATGTGGATACTACAGGTGATGGGCAAGCCGATGAAGGAAGCCTCCGTGGTTCTAGTGAGATTGTAGCTAAACGTATTCGTGAGGAAATTCAAAGTCGTGTAGAGGACGCTGGTTTGGAAATCCTTGAAGCACGTATTACATACCTAGCTTATGCACCAGAAATTGCTGCTGTCATGCTTCAACGTCAACAAGCATCTGCTATTATCGATGCACGCAAGATGATTGTAGACGGCGCTGTAGGAATGGTTGAAATGGCACTGGAACGTCTCAATGAAGGAGAGTTGGTTGAACTAGATGAAGAGCGTAAAGCAGCGATGGTTTCAAATCTCCTAGTCGTTCTCTGTGGCAATCATGATGCACAACCAATTGTCAATACAGGAAGCCTTTATTAGAAATGGCAGAAGCTAAAAAAAAGCAAATCCCCCTTCGACTCTCGAATAAGTTATATGCTGCACTCGCATCATGGGCAGAAGATGACTTCCGATCAGTCAATGGGCAAATTGAATATCTTCTCACCGAATGTGTCAAACAACGAAAAAAAGACGGGAAATACGTCTCAGAAACCATTGATGAACCTTTCGAGATAGATATTTAACCTAATTTCCTATCCAGAACTTTGGATAGGAAAATTTTTTAATCTTTTTTTGTCAAGTAACTTTACTTTACAAAAAAGTTTTGATATACTATTAAAGTTGATGAAAATCAAACCTAACTGAATTATATCTTAAAAGGAGAAATCAAAATGGCAGTACCTGCACGCCGCACTTCAAAAGCGAAGAAAAACAAACGTCGTACACACTACAAAGTAACAGCTCCATCTGTAAACTTTGACGAAACTACTGGAGATTACTCACGTTCTCACCGTGTATCACTTAAAGGATACTACAAAGGACGTAAGATCGCTAAAGCTGCATCAGTTGAATAATAGAAGGGAGATACCATGCGCGTAAATATTACACTTGAACACAAAGAATCTGGTGAACGCTTGTACCTTACTTCTAAAAACAAACGTAACACTCCAGACCGTCTTCAATTGAAGAAATACTCACCAAAACTTCGCAAACACGTTGTGTTTACAGAAGTTAAGTAAGCATTCAATACGAATCAATACATAAGAAAAACGCTGATTTCAAGCGTTTTTTCTTTTTTCAATTTCAATACATTTCACTATATTTCAGTCCAATCTCTACCTTTTTTAGATAAATATATCATCTGGATATTGAAGTTGAGCCCTGCTATCATTTCGATGACAGGGCTTTTTAATGTTTGGTACACTACCTTCTTATCTATATTTTGATGGAGCTGAAGTTGACATCTACAAAGTTTAATGTTAAAATACATTCAAAAATATATTTGAATGAGGTGTTTTATGGTTCAAAATGTTGTTACTTCAATAATCCTGTATTCTGGGACAGCCGTAGACTTACTTATTATCCTAATGTTATTTTTTGCCAAAAGAAAAAGCAGAAAAGACATCATTAACATCTATTTAGGACAATTTCTAGGCTCTGTTAGTCTAATATTGCTAAGTTTACTTTTTGCATTTGTCTTAAATTATATTCCTAGTAAAGAGATTTTAGGTTTGCTCGGTTTGATTCCAATTTTCCTAGGACTCAAAGTTTTGCTTTTAGGAGATTCTGATGGAGAAGCTATTGCAAAAGATGGTTTGCGCAAAGATGATAAAAACCTGATTTTTCTAGTCGCTATGATTACTTTTGCAAGTTGTGGTGCTGACAATATTGGTGTTTTTGTCCCATATTTTATTACCTTAAATTTAGCGAATTTGATAGTGGCTTTACTTACCTTTCTAGTCATGATTTATCTCTTGGTTTTTTCTGCCCAAAAATTGGCACAAGTCCCTTCTGTTGGAGAAACTTTGGAGAAATATAGCAGATGGTTTATTGCCGTTGTTTATTTAGGATTGGGGATGTATATCCTGATTGAAAACAACAGCTTTGACATGCTAAGGACTGTGTTCGGCTAGGAGAAAAAATTATGAAAAAAGATAGTATCTGCCAAGTGGATGTTATTAATCAACAAAATGTTACAACCGCAACGAACTACCTTGAAAAGGAAAAAGTCCAAAAATCACTTCGCATTTTATCAAAATTTACCGATAATAAACAGATAAATATCATCTTTTATCTCCTTGCTGTTGAAGAACTCTGTGTCTGTGATATAGCCTGTTTACTAAATCTCAGTATTGCATCTGCCTCCCACCATCTTCGTAAACTAGCCAATCAAAACATCTTGGATACTAGAAGAGAGGGGAAAATTATATATTATTTTATAAAAGATGAGGAAATCAAAGACTTTTTTAATCAACTAGGATAACAACTATTTTTACTACTTTACCATGATTATATATAGGACTTATCTATGAAATTTTTTGATGAAAATTACTCACAAGAAAGACCTACTCGTAGCAAATGTTTAAGAAAAAAGTATAATTTAAAGCAAACCGACTTGGACTATAAAGAAATTATTTTCTAAGATATTACCAAGTTTGTTGATGATCTGTTTTACCACTGCTTCAGCTCTATTATATTTAGAGATCTAGAAACTGTAGATAGAAGTGAAGTAAGCATTCAATACGAATCAATACATAAGAAAAACGCTTATTTTAAGCGTTTTTTCTTTTTTCCAATTTCAATACATTTCACTATATTTCAGTTCAATCTCTACCTTTTTTCGCCTCTAATTTGGTTGATTTTATCAACTTGTTATTCATTTTATAAATGTACGTTTGGTAGAAAAAAGAATACAGGACAAACAAATTCCTGTATTCTTAAAATAACTTAGAACAGATATGATAATGAAGCGACTAATAAGATTATAGCGCAAATTATTTTTACGATTTTTACATATTGTTGTTTGAACAATTTATCAGAGAAAAGAGTCAATACAAGCGCAACACAAAACAAAGTAGTTCTTAAAGTCATGATTCATACTCCTTTCGTTATTTTGTTAATCTAGTAAATAAGTTGAATAGTAAGTATTTAATCTGCAAACATGTTTATCTTTTCTGAAAACTCCTTTGGTCATTGATCGGTATCTCTATCTATATTTATTATAGCACAAATAACATTATTAAACAATTATATTTATCCTTTATAAACTAACATTTGGCCATTTGACAAGGATGGATACCTGCTCCGAACTTGCTTCTAAAAGGTAGCAGGTTCAACTCTTGCTACCTTTTCTCTCCTCTTCTTTTTTGAGAGCGCTTGAAATATGTTATAATAGTTCTAGATTATTTTTTTGGAGGCAAACCGTGGGAAATTTTATTGAGCTAGTCTTTCATCGTTTCTTTTTGGGGATGATAGCTACGGCTTATTTTTGGTTATTGACACTAGCAGGAGGTGTGGTTTTTGGTATAGCGCCAGCTAGTGCGACTATCATGAGTTTATTTGCAGAACATGGTTATTCTTACCGTGCCTATGGTTTTAAAGAGGCTTGGACTCTTTATAAGAGCAATTTTATTAAAAGCAATCTCAGTTTCTACACCTTTATGGGACTTGACTTGATCTTGATTTATGGTTTGTATCTCATGATCCAATTGCCGCATCAGACCATTATCCATTTGGCAGCAACCTTTCTAAATATCTTTTTGGTAGCCTTGGTCTTTTTGGCTTATACAGTTTCTCTAAAATTACAAGTTTATTTTGACTTATCCTATCAAAATACCTTAAAGCTTGCCTTTATCGGAATTTTTATGAGCTTATCAGCAGTGGCTAAAGTTCTTCTTGGTAGCGTCTTGTTAGCCATTATTGGGTTTTATATGCCTGCCCTCATTATTTTTGTAGGGATTGGTATGTGGCATTTCTTTATTAGTGATTTATTGGAGCCTGTTTATGAAAGCATTCATGAAAAATTGGCGTCCAAATAGGATGAAACAGTTTTGGCTTCATTCACTCCTTCGAACCTATACTTGGGTGATGATTGTCATCATTGCTAGTTTTGCCCTGTTGATTTCCTATGTGAACTGGGATAGTCGAGAAAAAGAAGCAAGACAGGTTTCCCAGCGGGTTTTGACTCGGACAGTGAGTGAGGTTGAGTATTATTATCGAGAATCAGCGCGTTCAGCCCAAAGTTTAGTAGAGAATCAAGCGCGAATCGAGGGAATTTATAAGTATTTTAGCCTCAGTACACCAGATTATTTCTATTGGCAACTGGAGCGTAAAGCATCGCCCTATATATCTGTATCCATTTATGAAAATATCGATGACCTTTATGTGCGCAATGATTTTGTAACGGGTGTAGCCATTGTCTTGCAAGACTCGACAGAAGTTTATGTTTCGAAGAGGGACAATCGTAGTGGTTACAAGGTTTCTGCAGATGCCTTCAAGCCAGATGCCAATAGTTTCGCCATTCCTGTATCCGATCCAGTATCGGATCAAGCTCTTGGTGTTATTTATGTCTCTGTATCTTCCGATGTTTTTTATAAGGCTATTGACAATACCAGAGGAAATATCCCAATTGCTGTGAGCATCACCTCTCCTTTTGAAACGGATATGTTTCACCAAGGTGAAAAAAGTGATCGAGAGGAATGGTTGCAAGATGAGACAGCTCATGGTTATCAGGTTCAGGTTGCAGTTCCAAGGGATTATGTCCTTAGTGGTAGTGTCTCTAGTTCTGTCTTTATTCTTGCTTTGAGTCTCCTCTTTATCGTTATTTTATATGTAACCTTGAAAAAAACATTTTCGAAGTATCAAACCCAGGTTGTTGACCTAGTGGAAACAATCCATGATATTGCGCAAGGAGAACAAGGTAAAAGAATTGATCTCACGAAAAAAGACCAGGAATTGCTTGTAATCGCTGAGACAACAAATGATATGTTGGATCGATTGGAGAGAAATATCCATGATATTTATCAACTTGAACTGAGTCAAAAAGATGCAAATATGCGCGCCCTACAAGCTCAGATAAATCCACATTTCATGTACAATACTCTGGAGTTTCTACGTATGTACGCGGTCATGGAGAACCAAAATGAACTAGCGGATATTATCTATGAGTTCAGTAGTCTCCTGCGCAATAATATCTCTGACGAGCGAGAAACGACACTCAAACAAGAAGTAGAGTTTTGTCGGAAGTACAGCTATCTCTGTATGGTGCGTTATCCAAAATCCATTGCTTACGGATTTAAGATTGACCCTGGATTGGAAGAAATGCGCATTCCAAAATTTACCCTCCAACCCTTGGTGGAGAATTATTTTGCTCACGGAGTTGATCATCGACGTACAGATAATGTGATTAGTATCAAGGCCTTGAAAAAAGAAGGATATGTTGAAATCTTGGTAACCGATAATGGGCGTGGAATGCCTGCTGATAAGCTAGCAGAGATCCAGGATAAATTAGCTCAAAGAACCTTCGAACATACGGTGGATTATAGTGGGAAACGCCAGTCCATTGGGATTGTCAATGTGCATGAGCGCTTTGTACTCTACTTTGGCGACCGCTATGACATCAGTGTAGAATCAGTTAAACAAGAAGGTGTTCGCTATCGAATCACCATTCAAAATGAAGAGAAAGGATAAAGATGTATAAAGTACTTTTAGTTGACGATGAGTACATGATTACAGAAGGACTCAAACGTTTGATTCCTTTTGACAAGTGGGATATGGAAGTCGTTGCAACAGCCAATCATGCTGACGACGCTCTGGACTACGTTCGAGAACATCCCGTAGATATTGTCATTTCTGATGTCAATATGCCTGACAAGACAGGGCTTGAAATGATTGGGGAGATGAAGGACTTGTTACCAGATGCTTATTATATCCTACTATCGGGTTATCAAGAATTTGACTATGTCAAAAAAGCCATGAATCTCAATGTCGTTGATTATCTGGTTAAACCAGTCGATAAGGTTGAGCTTGAACGCTTGCTTGAAAAGATTGCCAGTCAGCTTGGTGAAAAATCTCATGAGCCAGAAATATTGAGTCAGCAACTAGATGAAGAAGCATTCAAGGCTCATCTCAGCCAAAAAGAAAATTGGTGGATCGGACTTTCCAAGGAAAAACAAGGGAATTTTGTCATTCCTTACTACGTTCTGGGGCAAGATTGGCAAATTGTCCTTGCTGATCAGGAATTTGAGGGCTTGCTAGTCATGCCTTTTGAGGCACCTTATCAAGTCAACTTTGAAAAATGGAAATTTAATGTAGAAAAGGCACTTTTCTATGGGACTGTAAATCTTGATCAGTCTGAAAGTCTCTTTTCTTACTACGAACCCATCTATCGAGTGATCATCCAGGGAAATCTCCAGCAGATTATCGAGGAGTTGACCTTACTTGAGAAGATTGTGTTAGAAAACACACCGAGGGTATCCATTACCAAGCAGTTGTTTACCCAGTTTGTCATGGATGTCTTCCATCTTTTTGAACATTTGAAAGCAGACGATATGACAGATATTGTCAAGAATATTCATGCCATTACAACTTTTGAGGATTTAGTCGCTTATACCAAGGAAACCTCGACATCCTTCTTCGGCCAATATCGAATGAATGAAAATGTGGTCAGTGTACTTGAAGTTATTGGTAGAGATTACCAAAAAGAGCTTTCTCTCAAGGATATCAGCAAGGATCTCTTTATCAATCCTGTTTATTTGGGGCAGTTGATCAAGAAGGAAACCAATTCCACCTTTGCGGAGCTTCTCAATAAGCAACGCATTAAGGCTGCCCAACAGCTCTTGCTATCTACTAATGATAGTATTGAGGATATTTGCTATACGGTTGGTTACAGTAATGTAGGTTATTTCTATAAGGTCTTTCGAAAACTATGTGGGAAGTCTCCTAAAGCCTACCGTAAGCAGGTGGAAGCAAACTTGTAGGATTTGTTTTGCTTGTTAAAATATGCTATAATAAACTAAAAAAACATAAGGGGGTTGCTTTGATGAAAAAGAAACCAATCTATCTATGGGTATTACTGATTTTTTCAGCCTTACTCTCAGCTATGTCACTATTTGGAATCATATCTCCAGTACCTACTGCGGAGGGTATGAACAATCTAGAAACATCAGCATCAGGTGTTAATGCTACTTATGCAAAGGAGCTCGTTGCTTACACCATTAAGGTATCGGAGCATGGTCATTCTATCTTCAGCATTCTCTTGGTTGTCTTATCTGTTATTCTGGTTGTTGTGGCTTTGGTTTTCCTTATTCGTAAAAACCTTCAATTGGCTAACTACACTTATCTTGCTTATGTCTTCGTTGCCATCGTTGGTTCTATCTACAACTTTATCGGCGTTCAGGATGCGGTTTCACTTTTTACAGACCCTAACATCCGTATGGGAGCGGAGCTTGGTGCCAAAGGTTCAGCTATTTTTGGGATCGTACTCAATGTTATCTTCCTAGCAATCGTCTTCTATAAAATGTGGCGTCAGCAAAAAGAATTGACAGAAACTCAAGAAGAGGAAGAACTGGCCTAAGAGTTGACAAAGCATAACTATCAAGATACAATCTTGGTAGTTATTTTTTATGATTCAAAAAAGGAGGAGAAAATGAAAAAAATTTCCTTGGTCTACATCAGTCTGAGCGGAAATACGGAGAGTTTCGTGACACGGCTGAAGGCCTACCTGTTAGAACAGTATGAGAACATTGAAGTAGAAAAAATTCATATTAAAGACTTGGTCAAAGAAGGAGAAGACTTCTTTGAGATGACCAACCCATATGTGGCTTTCCTACCGACTTACCTAGAAGGTGGCAATGGTGTTGACAACGGAGATGTAGAGATTTTGACCACTCCAGTAGGGGACTTTATCGCCTATGGTGACAATGCTAGCAAGTGTTTTGGTGTTGTAGGATCGGGTAACCGCAATTTCAATAACCAATACTGTTTGACCGCCAAGCAATATAGCCAGCGCTTTGGTTTTCCAGTCCTAGCTGACTTTGAGATGCGTGGAATGCTGGGAGATATCAAGAAGGTTGCAGGGATTATTGCGGAACTTTATGAATTAGAAGCTTTGTAAGAGGCCAGATTTTCTAAGGAAGAGATTTATTCTATGGATAAAGGATTTACTTCAAAGGGGACAATCGAAATGAGTAAACTACAGAAATCATTTTTAAAGTATATAAAACGCAAACCAAGCTTCAAGGATATTATGCTATGCAGTGCCTTGCTACTATTAGCGATTGCTCTGCTACGGTTCTCTGAGAAAATTTTTGATGAAAATGTAGAACCACTTGGAACCATGGTATCCTTAGGGATTGTTATACTGGTGGGAATTTTGGTTCTCAGGAAAAAATAGAAAAGGACTCGAGAAATACTATCTCGAATCCTTTTTTTATTTTCTGATGTCTTCAACAATTTCTTTTGAAATCATAATTCCCAAACGATATCCTTTATTGATGTAGTCAATGACATCATTGATGTTTTCTGTTGTTTGAATCTTTTCCTTGATAGTAGCGCGAAAAGATTCATCCTTTAACAGCTGTTCTTGTAGAAGTCTTTGTAGTTTTTCCTTTTCGTATTTGTTGATGAGAAAAAGAGCGACAAGACTGATGACAACTAAAATATAAGCATATTGGCTCATAAAATCTCTCCCTAAGTGATAAAGAAGTTAATAGCAAGAGAAAAGCGAAAAAGATTTTTCGCTTTTCAAGTAAGGACAATATAGAAATTAGGCAAGTGATCGCTAATCTAAAATAGTAGATGTAATGCACTCCGCCCCTAGTACCCAATAAAAGTCCGTAGAGGTTTAGGATTGGTTGCTTAGAACGCTCTGCAATTCAGTAACTTTAAGATTGCGACGTCTTTCGGTAGAAATCGATCATATTTCTATCGAAAGACTAGTGAAGCGCCTAGCCAAACTCTGAATAGGATTTGGCGTTAGTTACTTAGACTGCATTACAATAAAGTGATTAAAAGCCTACGACATGAGCCTAACCAAATCGATATTATTTGGTTAGGTGAATTAGTGAAGCGTTTAGGCAAGTCGCCTCATTTACGACGTCGTGGCCCCTAAATCGATTATATTTAGGGGCCATGACTAGTGAAGCAGTTAGCTAGTCCGCATAAAAGCAGCTAGCGTCCAACAATTAGGAACTTTAATTCCAGTAACTTTAAGATTGCGACTTTTTTCGGTAGAAATCGATCATATTTCTATCGAAAGACTAGTGAAGCACCTAGCCAAAGTCCGAATAGGATTTGGCGTTAGTTACTTAGACTGCTTAGTAATAAATTAATTTAATAGATCACGACATGCATCCAAATAAATCGATATTAATTATTTGGATGCATTAGTAAGGCGTTTAGGCAAATCGCCCGATAGCGATTGCCGTCAAGAGACTAGGAACTTTAGTTCCAGTCTCTTGTAACGAATTACATCTTCTCTGGTGCTTCTACACCCAACAAACGAAGTGCTTCTTTGAGGACAACTGCAGTTGCATAGCTGAGGGCTAAACGACTGTCGCGTTCTGGACTTTCATCCAAGATACGAGTGTGAGCGTAATATTTGTTGAAGGCTTGCGCTAAGCTAATTGCAAATTTAGCAATGATAGAAGGTTCAAAGTTATCCGCCGCACGGTTGATAATACGTGGGAAATCTTGGATGAGTTTAATAATTTCCCAGCTTTCAGGATCATTCAAGCTATAGTTGGCATCTGCTTCAGGTTTGAAATCCGCTTTGCGCAAGATGGATTGGATACGAGCATAGGCGTATTGAACATAAGGACCAGTCTCGCCTTCAAAAGATACCATAGCTTCAAGGTCGAAGTCGTAGCCATTTGTACGGTCAGTTTTAAGGTCATAGAATTTAATGGCCCCAACTCCAACAGCATGAGCAACCTGGTCTTTATTTTCAAGTTCCGGATTTTTGGCTTCGATTTGCGCTTTGGCACGACTGACAGCCTCTGCAACTGTAGGCTCTAGCAAGATGACATTCCCTTTACGAGTAGAGAGTTTTTTCCCTTCTTTTGTTACCAATCCAAAAGGAACATGGACAATATCTTGACTCCAATCGTAACCCATCTCTTGCAAGACAGCCTTGAGTTGTTTAAAGTGAGCAGATTGTTCTTGACCAACGACATAGATCGATTTGGCAAATTGATATTCGTTTTTACGGTAGAGGGCCGCAGCCAAGTCACGTGTGATGTAGAGAGTTGCACCGTCAGATTTCTTGATAAGAGCTGGGTGTTCAATTCCATATTTTTCAAGATTAACAACTTGGGCACCTTCTGATTCGACCAAAAGTCCTTTTTCAGAAAGGATATCTACAACTGCATCCATCTTGTCATTGTAAAAGGCTTCCCCGTTGTAGCTGTCGAATTCAACCTTCAATTCATTGTAAAGGCGGTTAAATTCCACCAAACTTTCATCACGGAACCATTGCCAAAGTGCGAGAGCTTCCTCATCTCCATTTTCAAGTTTACGGAACCATTCGCGTGCTTCTTCATCCAAGCTAGGGTCATTTTCAGCTTCAGCATTGATGCGAACGTAGAGTTTAAGAAGTTCATCAATCGGATGAGCTTTTACAGCTTCTTCGTCGCCCCATTTTTTGTAGGCAACGATCAGCATTCCAAACTGTTTACCCCAGTCTCCTAAATGGTTGACCTTGACTGTTTGATAACCGATTTTTTGGAAAATATGTGACAAGCTATCTCCGATAACAGTTGAGCGCAGGTGACCAATAGAGAATGGCTTAGCAATATTGGGACTAGACATGTCGATAACAACATTTTCTTGTTTACCAATATTTTGGTCAGCATAGTGTTCTTTTTCAGTGATAACAGCTTGTAATACTTGAGCAGAAATGGCATTTTTATCAAGGAAGAAGTTAACATAAGGTCCAGTAGCGACGACTTTTTCAAAGGCTTGGCTATTGATTTTTTCAGCGATATCTGCTGCAATCATTTGTGGAGCTTTTCTCTCAACTTTTGCTAGAGTAAAGGCAGGGAAGGCGATGTCTCCCATATCAGAGTTTTTGGGTTGTTCTAGTAAATTTAAAATAGCCTCTTGATCCAGGCGGTCAATGACGCTAGCCAATTCGCTAGCAATCAATTGTTTTGTATTCATTATAAACTCCTTTGGACTTTTCTTCTATTTTATCACAATTTTGAGGAATGATAAGAATTTTTTTGAAATATTCGGTTTTTTTGGTATAATGTTCTTATTAAATAGTTGAAAATGTTATAAATATTCACTCGAGAGGATGTTATGAGAAAAAGAGAACGCCATCAGTTGATCAAGCAGATGATCACTGAGGAGAAGTTAGGAACTCAAAAGGAGATTCAAGATCGTTTGGAAGCACGCAATGTTTTTGTAACGCAAACGACATTGTCGCGTGACCTTCGCGAACTGGGCTTGACCAAGGTTAAGAAAAATGACAAGGTCTACTACGTACTAGCAAATGAGACGGAGAAGATTGACCTGGTTGAGTTTTTATCCCATCATTTGGAAGGTGTAGCAAGAGCTGAGTTTACCTTAGTTTTGCACACTAAATTGGGTGAAGCCGCAGTTTTAGCCAATGTTGTCGATGCCAACAAGGATGAATGGATTTTAGGAACAGTTGCGGGTGCCAATACTCTCTTGGTAATCTGCCGAGATCAGCATGTTGCTAAACTCATGGAAGATCGTTTGTTAGATTTGATGAAGGATAGATAAGGTCTTGGGAGTCTCTCTCAAGACTATTTTTAACAAGGAGAGAATGGATGATGACAGAAAAATTATCACCTGGCATGCAACAGTATGTGGATATAAAAAAACAATATCCAGATGCTTTTTTGCTCTTTCGTATGGGTGATTTTTATGAGTTATTTTACGAAGATGCAGTCAATGCTGCCCAGATACTAGAAATTTCACTAACCAGTCGCAATAAGAATGCTGACAATCCTATTCCCATGGCTGGAGTTCCTTATCACTCAGCACAACAGTATATTGATGTCCTAGTGGAGCGTGGCTACAAGGTTGCCATTGCTGAGCAGATGGAGGATCCTAAGCAGGCAGTAGGGGTTGTTAAGCGCGAGGTTGTGCAGGTGATTACCCCTGGTACAGTCGTCGATAGTAGTAAACCAGATAGTCAAAACAACTTTTTGGTGGCTATCGACCGTGACGGTCAGCAATTTGGTTTGGCATACATGGACTTAGTGACGGGTGATTTCTATGTGACAGGTTTATTGGATTTTACCCTGGTCTGTGGTGAAATCCGAAATCTTAAGGCAAGAGAAGTTGTCATCGGCTATACCTTAACTGAAGAGGAAGAACAGATTCTCAGCCGTCAAATGAATTTGGTGCTTTCTTATGAGCAAGAATTATTTGAAGACATACATCTGCTGGATCCACGCTTGGCGCCAATTGAACAAGCTGCCAGTAGTAAGCTTCTTCAGTATGTTCATCGGACTCAGATGAGAGAGTTGAATCACTTGAAGCCAGTTGTCCGTTATGAAATTAAGGATTTCTTGCAGATGGATTATGCAACCAAGGCTAGTTTAGATCTAGTAGAAAATGCTCGTTCTGGCAAGAAACAAGGCAGTCTTTTCTGGTTGCTAGATGAAACTAAGACTGCCATGGGAATGCGTCTTTTGCGCTCTTGGATCCACCGTCCCTTGATTGACAAGGATCGTATCCTTGAACGTCAGGAGGTTGTACAGGTCTTTCTGGATTATTTCTTTGAACGTAGTGATTTGACAGAAAGCCTCAAGGGAGTCTACGATATCGAGCGTCTGGCTAGTCGTGTGTCTTTTGGGAAAAGCAATCCCAAAGATCTCTTGCAATTAGCGACTACCTTGGGAAGTGTTCCACGAATTCGAGCAATTTTAGAAGGAATGGAGCAACCAGCTCTTGCCTATCTGATTGAACAATTAGATGCTATTCCTGAGTTGGAAAGTCTCATTAGCGCAGCCATTGCTCCTGAGGCTCCTCATGTGATTACAGAGGGTGGCATTATCCGGACTGGCTTTGATGAGACCTTGGATAAGTATCGTCGGGTGCTGAGAGAGGGAACCAGCTGGATAGCTGAGATTGAGGCCAAGGAAAGAGAAAACTCTGGCATCAGTACGCTCAAGATTGACTACAATAAAAAAGATGGTTACTATTTTCATGTGACCAATTCGCAGCTTGGTAACGTACCAGCCCACTTTTTCCGCAAGGCTACGCTGAAAAACTCTGAACGTTTCGGGACAGAGGAGTTGGCTCGTATCGAGGGAGAAATGTTAGAGGCGCGCGAGAAATCAGCAAATCTAGAATATGAAATCTTTATGCGGATTCGTGAGGAGGTTGGGAAATATATCCAACGCCTGCAAGCCCTAGCCCAAGGAATCGCTACTGTCGATGTCTTACAAGGCTTGGCAGTGGTAGCAGAAAATCAGCACTTGATTCGGCCAGAGTTCGGAGAGGATTCACGAATTGACATCCAAAAGGGACGTCACGCAGTCGTTGAGAAGGTCATGGGAGCCCAAACCTATATTCCCAACAGCATCCAAATGGGTGAAGATACTAGCATCCAACTGATTACAGGGCCTAACATGAGCGGGAAGTCAACCTATATGCGCCAATTAGCTATGACAGCGGTCATGGCTCAGATGGGTTCTTATGTACCGGCAGAACGTGCTCATTTACCAATGTTTGATGCAATTTTTACCCGTATCGGGGCAGCAGATGACTTGGTTTCAGGTCAGTCAACCTTTATGGTCGAGATGATGGAAGCTAATAATGCTATTGCACATGCTACTGAAAAATCCCTGATTCTCTTTGATGAGCTTGGACGCGGAACGGCAACTTATGATGGCATGGCCTTGGCCCAGGCAATTATCGAGTATATTCATGAACATATCGGTGCCAAGACTCTCTTTGCAACGCATTACCATGAATTAACCAGTCTGGAAGCTAGTCTTGAACATCTAGTAAATGTACACGTGGCTACGCTTGAGCAAAATGGTCAGGTTACCTTCCTTCACAAGATCGAAGCAGGACCAGCTGATAAATCATACGGTATTCACGTAGCTAAGATCGCTGGATTGCCTAGTGACTTGCTGAAAAGAGCAGATGAAATTTTAACGCAATTAGAGAGTCAAGGTCAGGAAAGTCCTGCTCCAATGAAACAAACACATGCAGTTTCTGAACAAATTTCCCTATTTGACTCGGCGGAAGAAAATCCTATCCTAGCAGAATTGGCTAAAGTAGATGTGTACAACATGACACCGATGCAAGCCATGAACCTCTTGTTAGAATGGAAGCAAAAATTATAAGCAAAAACCCACTCATAGAAAGG
>NZ_KQ970820.1:70486-88911 GCF_001579645.1 Streptococcus infantis | reverse complement strand
CCGACTGAGTGGGTTTCTGTTGTATTATTTCTTCTGAGCCAATAATTGGTTGATGTGGGCAACCTTCTTTGATTCTCTTTTATAGAGAATCGCCCAGATGATGAGATAGACGATGGCAAACTCTGGGATGAGTTGAAGGATGAAAGTCCAGCGAAGTGGAAACCAACCTGCCAGAATTGCTAGAGGAACAAAACCTAATAGCATTAGGAAGAAGTGAGTGACAGTAGCACGAAGAAGGCTCCAGTCTTTGGCAAAGAGACGGCTACCAAAACTAAAGAGGACTCCGATAGCTGCCCAGATGATAGAACAGTAGAGCAATACTAGAGCGCCATGTACCTGTTGTTGGATCATGAATTGGCCAATCAAAGAGTTGGGGCTAAGTGGTGCATAGTTGCTTGGTGAATAGATAAAAGAAAAGATAATAGATAGGATGAGGCCGATGAGGATACCAGTTGTGGCATCGTGGAAAATTTGTTTTTTCATAGTTCTAATTTCTCCTTAATAGCTTTGAGGTAACGGCGAGATGAGTAGGTGAAACTGTCATTTTTTAGATAGATTTCAATCAAGCCGTTAGAGGTTAGTTTTAGATGACTAATAGCATCGATGTTGACAATTTCCGATTGGGAAATTTGGATAAAGGAAGCAGGTAAAATTTCACTTGCTTGGTAAAGACGAATGTCGAGCGCATAGGTTTGGCTATCCGTTTCAGCTAAGACTTTGCGATTTTCAATATATATACGTTGAATCTTACTAATCTGAATCAAGTAGACCTGGTCTTGGAATTTTCCTTTAAGAGTTTCGTTTTGATCCAGTGATTGAACAAAGTCTTGAACTTTTTGAACTCTAGGGGACAAAGATGGTGCTTCTATGATGATTTGTTCTTCGGCGTATTGTTGATCAATGTCAAGTCTAACTTTCATATTTTCTCCTTTGTAAAGTTGTAATAGAGATCTCTTACTTACAAATCTATTAAACACCATTTTGTTGACAATTACAAGAAGCTTTGTCTATGTGGTCGGTTGAAGAGTCTATCTGGCAGGTGACCGTTTTCATAGAATTTTTAGAGTAAAGAAGTCAAAAAATAAGAAGAAATATATTGACAAAAATAGAAAAAACGTGGTACAATAATAGACGGTACTTTTTACTTTTGGTCTCTCAAGAGTGTACAGGGACGTGCTGACAAATGTTGCAAAAGTACACACAGATGATAGCTGTCACCAAGTGTATCATCACCAAAAATAAAAAAACACAGGAGAATGTAGATGCCTACAATTAACCAATTGGTTCGCAAACCGCGTAAATCAAAAGTAGAAAAATCTAAATCACCAGCTTTGAACGTTGGTTACAACAGTCATAAAAAAGTTCAAACAAACGTTTCTTCACCACAAAAACGTGGTGTAGCAACTCGTGTTGGAACTATGACACCTAAAAAACCTAACTCTGCCCTTCGTAAATTTGCTCGTGTACGTTTGAGCAACCTTATCGAAGTTACTGCTTACATCCCAGGTATCGGACACAACTTGCAAGAGCACAGCGTGGTGCTTCTTCGTGGTGGACGTGTAAAAGACCTTCCAGGGGTACGTTACCATATCGTCCGTGGTGCACTTGATACTGCAGGTGTTAACGATCGTAAACAAGGCCGTTCTAAATACGGTACTAAACGTCCAAAAGCATAAGGAAAGGGGATAAAGAGAAATGAGTCGTAAAAATAGAGCTCCAAAACGTGAAGTATTGCCAGATCCGCTTTACAATTCACAATTAGTTACTCGTCTTATCAACCGCGTTATGCTTGACGGTAAACGTGGTACAGCTGCTTCAATCGTTTACGGTGCTTTTGAGCAAATCAAAGAAGCTACTGGTAACGATGCACTTGAAGTATTTGAAACAGCTATGGAAAACATCATGCCTGTACTTGAAGTACGTGCACGTCGTGTTGGTGGATCAAACTACCAAGTCCCAGTTGAAGTTCGTCCAGAACGTCGTACAACACTTGGACTTCGTTGGTTGGTAACAATCGCTCGCCTTCGTGGTGAACACACAATGCAAGACCGTCTTGCAAAAGAAATCTTGGATGCTGCTAACAACACTGGTGCAGCAGTTAAGAAACGTGAAGACACTCACCGTATGGCTGAAGCTAACCGTGCCTTCGCACACTTCCGTTGGTAATAAAATGATACCAAGAGCGACAAAGGCCCAAGGCAAAAATAGGAAACTGATGCAGTGTTCCGTGAACACAAAGCAGTTTATCTTTTTTGCACCGGGCCTCGCTCGGGTTCAAATCAGTTAACTTGAGCTTTTAGCCCGGGTTCAATTGAGCTCGGTCCGTTCTTAAGTACAATTCAACTTCCCATCTCACAAGTTGAAACCAACTAAACAAGATAAACATTGAGAACGGGTGGGTCCTGCCTATCCGTTTTTATTGAAATCGTGTTATAATAGAATAGAAATAAAAAATATAGGAGAAACAAACCTCATGGCACGCGAATTTTCACTTGAAAAAACTCGTAATATCGGTATCATGGCCCACGTCGATGCTGGTAAAACAACTACAACTGAGCGTATTCTTTACTACACTGGTAAAATCCACAAAATCGGTGAAACTCACGAAGGTGCGTCTCAAATGGACTGGATGGAGCAAGAGCAAGAACGTGGTATCACTATCACATCTGCTGCGACAACAGCTCAATGGAACAACCACCGCGTAAACATCATCGACACACCAGGACACGTGGACTTCACAATCGAAGTACAACGTTCTCTTCGTGTATTGGACGGTGCGGTTACAGTTCTTGACTCACAATCAGGTGTTGAGCCTCAAACTGAAACAGTTTGGCGTCAAGCAACTGAGTACGGAGTTCCACGTATCGTATTTGCCAACAAAATGGACAAAATCGGTGCTGACTTCCTTTACTCAGTAAGCACACTTCACGATCGTCTTCAAGCAAACGCACACCCAATTCAATTGCCAATCGGTTCTGAAGATGACTTCCGAGGAATCATCGACTTGATCAAGATGAAAGCTGAAATCTATACTAACGACCTTGGTACAGATATCCTTGAAGAAGATATTCCAGCTGAATACCTTGACCAAGCTCAAGAATACCGTGAAAAATTGATCGAAGCAGTTGCTGAAACTGACGAAGAATTGATGATGAAATACCTCGAAGGTGAAGAAATCACTAACGAAGAATTAAAAGCTGGTATCCGTAAAGCGACTATCAACGTTGAATTCTACCCAGTACTTTGTGGTTCTGCCTTCAAGAACAAGGGTGTTCAATTGATGCTTGATGCGGTTATCGACTACCTTCCAAGCCCACTTGATATCCCAGCGATCAAAGGTATCAACCCAGATACTGAAGAAGAAGAAACTCGTCCAGCGTCTGATGAAGAGCCATTTGCAGCTCTTGCCTTCAAGATCATGACTGACCCATTCGTAGGTCGTTTGACATTCTTCCGTGTTTACTCAGGTGTTCTTCAATCAGGTTCATACGTATTGAACACATCTAAAGGTAAACGTGAACGTATCGGACGTATCCTTCAAATGCACGCTAACAGCCGTCAAGAAATCGACACCGTTTACTCAGGTGATATCGCTGCTGCCGTTGGTTTGAAAGACACTACAACTGGTGACTCATTGACAGATGAAAAAGCGAAAATCATCCTTGAGTCAATCAACGTTCCAGAACCAGTTATTCAATTGATGGTTGAACCAAAATCTAAAGCAGACCAAGACAAGATGGGTATCGCTCTTCAAAAATTGGCTGAAGAAGATCCAACATTCCGCGTTGAAACTAACGTTGAAACTGGTGAAACAGTTATCTCTGGTATGGGTGAGCTTCACCTTGATGTCCTTGTTGACCGTATGCGTCGTGAGTTCAAAGTTGAAGCGAACGTAGGTGCTCCTCAAGTATCTTACCGTGAAACATTCCGCGCTTCTACTCAAGCACGTGGATTCTTCAAACGTCAGTCTGGTGGTAAAGGTCAATTCGGTGACGTATGGATTGAATTTACTCCAAACGAGGAAGGTAAAGGATTCGAATTCGAAAACGCAATCGTCGGTGGTGTGGTTCCTCGTGAATTTATCCCAGCGGTTGAAAAAGGTTTGGTAGAATCTATGGCTAACGGTGTTCTTGCTGGTTACCCAATGGTTGACGTTAAAGCTAAGCTTTACGATGGTTCATACCACGATGTCGACTCATCTGAAACTGCCTTCAAGATCGCTGCATCTCTTGCACTTAAAGAAGCTGCTAAGACTGCACAACCAGCTATCCTTGAGCCAATGATGCTTGTAACAATCACTGTTCCAGAAGAAAACCTTGGGGATGTTATGGGTCACGTAACTGCTCGTCGTGGACGTGTAGATGGTATGGAAGCTCACGGTAACAGCCAAATCGTTCGTGCTTACGTTCCACTTGCTGAAATGTTTGGTTATGCAACAGTTCTTCGTTCTGCATCACAAGGACGTGGTACATTCATGATGGTATTCGACCACTACGAAGATGTACCTAAGTCAGTACAAGAAGAAATCATTAAGAAAAACAAAGGTGAAGAATAATTCACCGTCACTTTAAAAGAAGTCACTTTGTGGCTTCTTTTTCTGTTTGGTAGAAATAGCTAAAATTGCCTCAAATATGGTAAAATAGAAGGAGTATATTGTGAGGAAAATGGATGTCAACCACTTTTGAAATTTTAATGAATCAGTTGGGTATCCCCGCTGAGATAAGAAATCATGAGGCCTTCTCCCAGGCTGAAATTGAACAAGTTATTGTACACAAACAAAGTAACATTTGGGAGTTTCGTTTTGTATTTGAGAATATCCTCCCCTTTGAACTCTTTTTAGCATTGAAGAAGGGATTGAAAGAAGAATTTTCAAAAACAGGAAATCAAGCGACTTTCGAAATTAAAACGAAAAATCAAGATTTTTCAAGAGAGCTTTTACAGGCCTACTATCGGGAGGCTTTTTCAGATGGGCCTTGTTCTAGCCAAGGATTTCGGACCATGTATCAGGATTTTCAGGTTCGATTCGAAAATGATCAATTGATTATTGAGGCCTCTGAAGCAGCAGATACAGAGCATTTCAGAAAAAACCATTTGCCAAATCTTAGCAAACAATTTGAGCTCTTTGGTTTTCCTAAATTTACATGCCATTTAGAGAAAAATGAAGATTTGACAAAGGAAGAGCAGGAAGCTTTCCATTCTGAAAATCAAATGATTGTTCAGGCTGCCAATGATGAGACCCTTCGAGCTATGGAACAGTTAGAACAGATGGCACCGCCTCCTCCAGTTGAGGATAAACCTGTCTTTGATTTCCAAGCCAAGAAGGCAGCTGCCAAACCAAAACTAGACAAGGCAGAGATTACTCCTATGGTTGAGGTTAATACTGAGGAGAACCGTTTGGTCTTTGAAGGAGTTGTCTTTGATGTCGAGCAAAAGGTGACTAGAACAGGTCGTGTCTTGATTAACTTCAAGATGACGGACTATACGTCTAGTTTCTCCATGCAAAAATGGGTCCGAAACGAAGAGGAAGCTCAGAAGTTTGATATCATTAAGAAAAATTCATGGCTCCGTGTTCGTGGAAATGTCGAGGTCAATAATTTCACACGAGATTTGACCATGAATGTGCAAGATGTGCAGGAAGTAGTTCACTATGAACGTAAGGACTTGATGCCAGAAGGTGAGCGTCGCGTTGAGTTTCACGCTCATACCAATATGTCGACCATGGATGCTCTGCCTGAGGTCGAAGAAATCGTTGCGACAGCTGCCAAATGGGGTCACAAAGCCGTAGCTATCACGGACCATGGCAATGTTCAGTCCTTCCCTCACGGCTATAAGGCAGCCAAGAAATCTGGCATCCAACTTATCTATGGTATGGAAGCCAATATTGTTGAAGACCGTGTTCCTATCGTCTATAACGAAGTTGTGATTGATCTTTCTGAAGCTACCTATGTGGTCTTTGACGTGGAAACGACAGGACTTTCAGCTATTTATAATGATTTGATTCAGGTTGCTGCTTCCAAGATGTATAAGGGGAATATCATCGCTGAGTTTGATGAATTTATCAATCCAGGGTATCCCTTGTCAGCCTTTACAACGGAATTGACAGGGATTACCGATGACCATGTAAAAAATGCTAAACCCTTGGTTCAAGTTCTGAAAGAATTCCAAGAATTCTGTAAAGATACAGTTCTGGTAGCCCATAATGCGACTTTTGACGTTGGCTTTATGAATGCAAACTATGAACGTCACGGTCTGCCAAAAATTACTCAACCTGTCATCGATACGCTAGAGTTCGCTAGAAATCTCTATCCAGAGTATAAACGCCATGGTCTAGGGCCCTTGACCAAGCGTTTTGGTGTAGCTCTAGAACACCACCATATGGCCAACTATGATGCGGAAGCAACTGGCCGTCTGCTCTTTATCTTTATCAAGGAAGTGGCAGAAAAACACGGTGTGACAGACTTGGCTCGATTGAACCTTGATTTAATCAGCCCAGACTCTTATAAAAAAGCTCGAGTCAAGCATGCGACCATCTATGTGAAAAATCAGGTGGGCTTGAAAAATATCTTTAAACTAGTATCTCTCTCAAATACCCAGTACTTTGAAGGAGTTCCACGGATTCCACGTACGGTGCTAGATGCCCATCGAGAAGGTTTGATCTTAGGTTCAGCCTGTACAGAAGGGGAAGTCTTTGATGCAGTCGTATCACAGGGTGTAGATGCGGCAGTCGAAGTAGCTAAATACTACGACTTTATCGAGGTCATGCCTCCGGCTATCTATGCACCTTTGATTGCCAAAGAGCAGGTCAAGGATATGGAGGAGCTTCAGACCATCATCAAGAGCTTGATAGAGGTTGGAGACCGTCTCGGTAAGCCCGTTCTTGCGACAGGAAATGTCCACTATATCGAACCTGAGGATGAGATTTATCGCGAGATCATCGTGCGAAGTCTCGGTCAGGGTGCCATGATTAACCGAACTATCGGCCATGGAGAAGCTGCCCAACCAGCTCCGCTACCCAAGGCACATTTTAGAACAACCAATGAAATGTTGGATGAATTTGCCTTTCTAGGGGAAGACTTGGCTCGTAAGATTGTCATTGAAAACACCAATGCCTTGGCAGCAATCTTTGAACCTGTTGAGGTCGTTAAAGGCGACTTGTATACACCTTTCATTGACCAAGCCGAGGAAACAGTCGCTGAGTTGACCTATAAAAAAGCTTTTGAAATCTATGGAAATCCACTCCCAGATATCGTTGATTTACGAATTGAAAAGGAACTAACCTCTATCCTGGGGAATGGCTTTGCCGTGATTTATCTGGCTTCACAGATGCTAGTGCATCGTTCCAACGAACGAGGCTACTTGGTTGGTTCCCGTGGGTCTGTTGGATCCAGTTTCGTTGCGACCATGATTGGGATCACTGAGGTTAATCCTCTCTCTCCTCATTATGTCTGTGGTCAGTGTCAGTACAGTGAGTTTATCACAGATGGTTCCTACGGTTCAGGATTTGATATGCCTAATAAAGACTGTCCAAACTGTGGTCACAAACTCAGCAAGAATGGACAGGATATTCCTTTCGAGACCTTCCTTGGTTTTGATGGGGACAAGGTACCCGATATCGATTTGAACTTCTCTGGTGAGGACCAGCCGAGCGCCCACTTGGATGTTCGTGATATCTTTGGGGAAGAATATGCCTTCCGTGCAGGAACGGTTGGTACGGTGGCTGCTAAGACAGCCTATGGATTTGTCAAGGGTTACGAGCGTGACTATGGCAAATTCTACCGAGAAGCTGAAGTAGAGCGCCTAGCCCAAGGAGCTGCTGGTGTTAAACGTACGACCGGTCAGCACCCAGGAGGAATCGTTGTTATCCCTAATTATATGGATGTCTATGACTTTACTCCAGTACAGTATCCTGCAGATGATGTAACGGCTGAATGGCAGACCACTCACTTTAACTTCCACGATATCGATGAGAACGTCCTCAAGCTCGATGTCCTTGGACATGATGATCCGACCATGATTCGGAAACTTCAGGACTTGTCAGGCATTGATCCAAATGATATCCCTATGGATGATTATGGTGTCATGGCCCTTTTCTCAGGTACAGATATCCTAGGAGTGACACCTGAGCAAATCGGGACTTCAACTGGCATGCTTGGTATTCCAGAATTTGGAACTAACTTTGTTCGAGGGATGGTTGATGAAACCCATCCGACGACCTTTGCGGAATTGCTTCAGCTTTCTGGTTTGTCTCACGGGACAGACGTATGGTTGGGAAATGCTCAAGACCTGATCAAGTCAGGAATTGCGGACCTATCAACCGTTATCGGTTGTCGGGACGATATCATGGTTTACCTCATGCATGCAGGTTTAAATCCTAAGATGGCTTTTACCATCATGGAACGAGTGCGTAAGGGAATGTGGCTCAAAATCTCAGAAGAAGAGCGCAATGGTTATATCGAAGCCATGAAGGCCAATAATGTGCCTGAGTGGTATATCGAATCTTGTGGAAAAATCAAGTACATGTTCCCTAAAGCCCATGCGGCAGCCTACGTTATGATGGCCCTTCGTGTAGCCTACTTCAAGGTCCACCACCCGATTTATTATTACTGTGCTTACTTCTCAATCCGCGCCAAGGCCTTTGATATCAAGACCATGGGTGCCGGCTTGGAAGCTATCAAACGCAAGATGCAAGAAATTGCTGAAAAGCGCAAGAACAATGAAGCTTCCAACGTAGAAATCGACCTCTATACCACTCTTGAGATTGTTAATGAGATGTGGGAGCGTGGCTTTAAGTTTGGCAAGTTAGACCTCTATCGTAGTGATGCGACTGAATTCATCATCGATGGAGACACTCTTATCCCGCCGTTTGTTGCTATGGATGGTCTGGGAGAGAACGTTGCCAAGCAACTGGTTCGTGCCCGTCAAGAGGGAGAATTCCTCTCTAAAACTGAACTCCGCAAGCGTGGAGGACTCTCATCAACCTTGGTTGAAAAGATGGATGAAATGGGAATTCTCGGTAATATGCCAGAGGATAACCAGCTGAGTTTGTTTGATGATTTGTTTTAAGAGGTAGAACGGAGGACATTTGATGAAACTAAGAATTTTTGCGGAAGACAAGCCGGCTGAGAAGGTGTTTGAGTATCAATTAGACCTTGCTGATCAGACAATTCTTCTATCGACAGCACTCTTGTCTGGTGCTATTGCTTTAGCAGGATTATTTTCTGCTTTGAAAGAAAAATAAAAATAGAAAAGAGAAACAAGATGGTTTTACCAAATTTTAAAGAAAATCTAGAAAAATACGCTAAGCTTTTGGTTGCAAACGGAGTGAACGTGCAACCTGGTCATACCTTAGCTCTCTCTATTGATGTGGAGCAACGTGAGTTGGCTCACTTAATCGTCAAAGAAGCCTATGCACTTGGAGCGCACGAAGTTATCGTTCAATGGGCAGATGACTTTGTAAACCGTGAGAAATTCCTTCACGCGCCGATGGAGCGTTTGGACAATGTGCCAGAATACAAGATTGCTGAGATGAACTACCTACTTGAAAATAAAGCAAGTCGTCTCGGTGTTCGTTCTTCTGACCCGGGTGCCTTGAACGGAGTAGATGCTGAAAAGCTTTCTGCTTCTGCAAAAGCTATGGGAATTGCTATGAAGCCAATGCGTATCGCAACTCAATCTAACAAGGTTAGCTGGACTGTAGCAGCCGCTGCTGGACTTGAGTGGGCTAAGAAGGTCTTTCCAAATGCGGCGAGCGATGAAGAAGCAGTGGACCTCCTTTGGGACCAAATCTTCAAGACTTGCCGTATCTATGAAGAAGATCCAGTTAAGGCTTGGGAAGAACATGCAGCAATCTTGAAGAGCAAGGCGGAAATGCTCAACAAAGAACAATTCTCAGCCCTTCACTACACAGCGCCTGGAACTGATTTAACACTTGGCTTGCCTAAGAACCACGTTTGGGAATCAGCTGGTGCAGTTAATGCCCAAGGTGAAGGATTCTTGCCAAACATGCCAACAGAAGAAGTCTTTACAGCTCCTGACTTCCGTCGCGCAGATGGTTATGTAACGTCTACAAAACCTCTTAGCTACAATGGAAATATCATCGAAGGCATCAAAGTAACCTTTGAAAATGGTCAAATCGTTGATATCACTGCAGAAAAGGGTGATCAGGTTATGAAGGACCTTGTCTTTAAGAATGCTGGTGCGCGTGCCTTGGGTGAATGTGCCTTGGTACCAGATCCAAGCCCAATTTCCCAGTCAGGCATTACCTTTTTTAACACTCTTTTCGATGAAAATGCTTCTAACCACTTAGCTATCGGTGCAGCCTATGCAACGAGCGTTGTTGGTGGAGCAGAGATGAGCGAAGAAGAGCTGGAAGCTGCAGGGCTCAACCGTTCAGACGTTCACGTTGACTTTATGATTGGTTCTAACCAAATGGATATCGATGGTATCCGTGAGGATGGAACACGCGTACCACTCTTCCGCAATGGAGATTGGGCAATTTAAGGAGAAACTATGATTGGAAGTATGTTTGTCGGTCTTTTGATCGGACTATTAGCAGGAGCTATCACCAATCGTGGAGAACGGATGGGATGCTTCGGGAAAATGTTTCTCGGCTGGATTGGTGCCTTTTTAGGACAATTACTCTTTGGTGCTTGGGGGCCAAGCCTAAACGGTACAGCCATTATCCCATCAGTTTTAGGAGCCATGATTTTGTTAGCCATCTTCTGGGAAAGAGGAAGCTAAGTTTCGATTTGAAAGCTTATTTAACTATAAAGATAAAAAGAGGTTGGAACTGTTCCGACCTCTTTTAAGATTCACAAAGGATAATGGGACTTGCAGTGACTGGTTCTTTTTATATTGCGTCAAGTATGGTACAATAAAAATATGAGAATTCAACAATTACACTATATTATCAAAATCGTAGAGACTGGTTCCATGAATGAGGCTGCCAAGCAACTTTTCATTACTCAGCCTTCTCTATCAAATGCCGTTCGTGATTTAGAAAATGAGATGGGAATTGAGATTTTTATCCGAAATCCTAAAGGAATCACCCTCACACGTGATGGGATGGAATTTTTGTCCTATGCCCGTCAGGTTGTCGAACAAACGCAACTTTTAGAAGAACGCTATAAGAACCCAATCGCTCATCGCGAGCTTTTTAGTGTGTCTTCGCAGCACTATGCCTTCGTGGTCAACGCCTTTGTTTCCTTGCTCAAGAAAAGCGATATGGAAAAGTATGAGCTTTTTTTGCGTGAAACCAGAACCTGGGAAATCATTGACGACGTCAAGAACTTCCGAAGTGAAGTCGGAGTCCTCTTTTTAAATAGCTATAACCGGGACGTTCTTTCGAAGATGTTGGACGACAACCATCTCGTTGCCCACCATCTATTTACAGCCCAACCCCATATCTTTGTCAGCAAGACCAACCCTCTTGCTAAAAGAGACAAGGTGCAGTTGGCAGACCTAGAAGACTTCCCATATTTGAGCTATGACCAAGGTACCCATAATTCCTTCTATTTCTCAGAGGAGATTTTGTCTCAGGAACACCACAAGAAATCCATCGTTGTTAGTGACCGTGCGACCTTGTTCAATCTCTTGATTGGTTTGGACGGATATACCATCGCGACTGGTATCCTTAATAGTAACCTCAATGGAGACAATATCGTTTCTATTCCACTTGATATTGATGATCCTATTGAACTGGTTTATATCCAGCATGAGAAAACTAGCTTGTCTAAGATGGGTGAACGCTTCATCGAGTACCTACTTGAAGAAGTTCGCTTTGATAAGTAATTTGAATAAATGAGAAGAGAAAAGAAGAATGACGACATTAAATACAAATGATTTTGATTTTCACTTGCCGGAGGAATTGATTGCTCAGACTCCTTTGGAAAAGCGCGATGCCTCTAAACTCTTGATGGTCAATCGCCAGACTGGAGAATTTCAAGATCGTCACTTTCACTCCATTATCGAAATGCTAGAGCCAGGTGATGCCCTGGTGATGAATGATACCCGTGTTTTGCCAGCTCGACTTCATGGCCAAAAAGAAGAAACAGGGGGCCATGTTGAACTCTTGCTTTTGAAAAATACAGCAGGAGACGAATGGGAAGTCTTGGCAAAACCTGCCAAACGTCTCAAGGTCGGAACCCGAGTTGTCTTTGGTGATGGTCGACTTAGCGCAGTTGTGACTGAGGAATTAACCCATGGCGGTCGTATTGTCCGTTTTGAGTATGAAGGAATTTTCCTAGAAGTACTTGAAAGTCTTGGAGAAATGCCTTTGCCTCCTTATATCCATGAAAAATTGGATGACCGTGAACGTTACCAGACAGTCTATGCCAAGGAGAGTGGATCAGCAGCTGCTCCAACTGCAGGGCTACATTTTACCAAGGAATTACTAGAAGAAATCCAGCAAAAAGGTGTTCACCTAGTCTACCTGACCTTGCACGTTGGACTTGGGACCTTTAGACCTGTTTCAGTAGATAATTTAGATGAGCATGAGATGCACTCAGAGTTTTACCAATTGTCTGAGGAAGCAGCAGCGACCTTGCGTCAGGTCAAAGAAAATGGTGGCCGTGTCATTGCTGTGGGGACAACCTCTATCCGTACGCTAGAGACTATCGGAAGCAAGTTTGACGGCCAAATCCAAGCCGACTCTGGCTGGACTAATATCTTTATCAAGCCAGGCTATGACTGGAAGGTGGTGGATGCTTTTTCTACTAATTTCCATTTGCCGAAGTCTACCTTGGTTATGCTAGTTTCTGCCTTTGCAGGCCGTGAATTGGTCCTCAAAGCCTACCAGCATGCTATCGATGAAAAATACCGTTTCTTTAGCTTTGGCGATGCCATGTTTATCTATTAAGAATAGAAGGGCTAATTCCTGATTGGATTAGCCTTTTTTTGATATCAGATAGCTGTTGAATTAAAAGCAAATAAATGATACACTGAAGACTACGAGACAGCCGTCAAATATATGCAAAATCTGACGAGCTACTTTTATCTGAGTCTATTTCAAAGGAGATTTTTATGAAAAACAAAACATTGCGCTATACGAGCCTATCAGTCCTGACCTTGTTGGCTGCCTTGACTTTGGTTGCCTGTGGTGGAAAGACTGACAAGAACACTTCAGCTACAAACCAAAAAGAAACAACAAGCAAGGTGACTACAGAGTCCGCAAGTAAAACTGAAGCAAGCCAAAAAGAGGAGCAGAAGTCAGAAACAAATAGTGCGACAGAAGCTACAACCACTCAAGCAGAACAAAAGGAAGATAAGCAAAAATCACAAGAAGCTTACGCTAAGTTTGTAGGGACTTGGGAAAACTACGCGGGAACAACTGCAACAGTCACAGCAGATGGAATTGTAACGATCCAAAGTTCAAATGGAACCTTTAAATACGAGATGGGTCAAGTAGAGGAAAAAGACGGCTACTACTCAACAGGTATTCATCTTGTCGGTGGTGGGCAAGGGGCACGACTGATCTTTACCCCAGCTGGAGTCCAAAATGAAGTGACAGGTACAGATGGCAGTCAAGATGTCTTGTCTATCGGTCAATCTGTAAGCGACAAAGATAACCAGTTTTACCGTAACTAAGAACATCAATCAGAAGTAAGGGTGATGAAATGTCCTTGCTTTCTAACCAATTTAAAAAGGAGTATAAAATGAGTATGACTTTTGTTGTTTTCTTTATCATCTTTATGTTACTAATCTTTGTTTTTGTAGCAGGGATTGTTTATTGGGCTATTAGCCACGCCAATAAAAATAACAATGAATATCTAGCCTTTGCAACTGCGCACGGATATCAATTTGACCAAGCTCAAGGTAGAGACAACTATAGGGATTACTCAAGCAGAACGATATCTAGTACGCTCACTATAACTCCAGTCCAAAGTCCCTATGTAGAAAAATATGCCAATTTTAGCTATTATCCTTTTGGGTGTGGACATGAGAGAAAAGTTGCCTATGTCATCTCTGGTAACTACAAGGGGAAACAATTCCGGGCTTTCACTTATCATTTTAGAGGCAATGCAATCGAGGGTACAGGAACAGGTGGTGTCTTTAATGTTGTTATGATTGAATGGCCAAATACACCAAAAGGTCAGCTTTCAGAGCAAGTTTTCTACGAAAATGGATTTCTTTGTGAATATCAACATGGAAACCTAAACGTGGAAACCATTCATGATCGAGTGAACCAACTAGGAAATATTGCTCAAGATTTATAATTTTTTCATTTTTTATCTCTCTTTGGGAAAAAATCTATCAATTGTGTCATAAAATTGGAGGAGTCAATGGAGAAAAAATCCCTTTTTTAGGCAAGTTTTGAAGAGAGTCTAAACCTTGAAGATGATGGTTTTAGAAAGTTACAGCAAGAGCAACATGATAAGACTGCGAAATTTTTTAAGAATGGCCATGCTTCCCTTTGGTTTCGCATTAGAAGTTTTATTTTAAGCCTTATTTTTCCTGTCGGCTTTAACTTTATCTTGCTGGCTATCTCTATGGAGTTCCATGAAAGTGATACGTTGACCCTTCCAATAGCTAAGCACGAGTCTTTAACAGTAATTGTTTTTCTGATTTTACTTATTATCTGGTTATCCTTGGTTGTGATTGGAAAATTTATTAAACGAACGTACTTATTACCGTATCGTTATCAGTTTCATGCTTTTACATTTATGATTTGGTTCTTATTGGAAATGGATCTAATATTTTTAGACTTTCTGCTAGCAAATTTGGCCTCTTGGGAAATTATTGGTATAGTTGGTTTCATTGTGATGATTATTTACTGGATGTTTAATATTGAGCTAGCGGGGTTAAGGAAACTCATGTATGGTGAGGTGTTGAAAGAGACATTTCGGAATAAGGTTGCAAAAATGATTACTCTCTATGGTATGGGGATTTTAGGAGTAGCTATGATCGTAAAGCATCTTTTGGGATTCTTTGAAATAGATATTTTAAACTCAATAAAAGGCTTTGGCTTTTTGCTGTTATGGATTTTTTGTAACTTTGTATTGTTCGCAATCGTTATTTTTATCGGTTTTCCTTATTTCCTCCATGCCTATTATAAGTGGAAATACCCAGAAGAATACCGTGAGTGGGAGGGCCAGTCTGTCGAAGAATGGTATGGGAAGGCCTACTTGAAGAATCATCCAGAGCTCTTGGGAAAAGATACTTGAGAAGATTAAAAATCAAGCTAGGTTTAGATAAGGCCATCATTTCAGGAAGATCAGTTGGTTAGAGGAGAAAGACAAGCATGCTTTTTAGGAAAGTGATTTATATAGGGGAGAGCGAAGGTCAGGCTATTTATGTCCATGTCGATGAGCCACGAAATCCTCTAGCAGCTCCTAAAAGTAAATTTTTAGATACTGAGGCATCTCGTGGAAATCGAAAACACATTGTCTGGTTGATTTGTGGCCTTTTAGGATTTAGTAGCATCATGCAGCTTTTTCCGGCAACGCGCTTTTTTACAGGTGTCTATAGCTATGGAACTCTGATTTATTTTCTACTAACTTGGTTGCTGGAAGCCATTTTACTATTGGTGGTCGTGGAGCGAGCACTCTACAAAAATGTTTCCCTAGCGGAGGCTACCAGCAAGGAAAACTTCAGAAGAGCCGTCGATAGCAATCTCTTTTGGAATAATTTTTCAGATAAGAAGGTTACCCTTGGCAAGAAGCTAATTGCTTGGGTTTTCACAGTCTTTATGGCTGTCATGGGCTTAGCTGGTCCGATTTCTATCTTCTCCATGCTCGTTTTAAAGATGATGGGAACACCAATCGGCAGTGAGCTATTCCCTTTAAGCCTGATGGGGATTTTGCCGGCTGTCGCAGCTCTATTGCTGTGGCAAAATAATATGATTCGATGGCTGAAGGCAGTTGAACGGTACAGAAATAGTAGAGTTAAGAAGGAAATATAACAAAGGAAATAGAAAGAGGTAAAGATGTTTTTTTTAGGACGTCGTCTGGAATACAAAGAATATCTGGGAATTAGCGACCGCGAATGGTACAGCAAACGCTATTATAAGAAGTTAATCAAAAGCGGTCAGCTAGAAGAGGAGTAGTGGGATATGAACCGTCAGTCAGAAGAATTAAATAAGGAATATTTTCAAGCGCTGGGTTCCACGCGAGCTTCTGTTAGAATGTTGAGTTTGGCCTGGGCTGGTTTGTTTGTATTGAGCATCGACCTGACTCACGTATACTTTTTTATCAAGGAGGAATTCACAGTAGATCCCTTTTCTAATGTCCCTTTTCTTTTTCTATGTCTCCTTCTATTGCTCATGCTGGGCTGTCAGATTATGTCATTCAGCAAGACATTCATCTATAAACATCAACTCTTTAGTACTGCGATGCTCTTTGTACTAATCAATGGGATTCATCTTTCATTGGTTTTAATGGATTATATCCTCACTATTTTAACGAATGAGGTTCTAAAAAATTCGCTGATCTACTCGCTGATTTATTGGTTAAGTTCCATTGGTTTATTCATGGGGTTAATTGTTTATAATGCCAGTTGGTTAAAAAAGCAACTAAGAAAAGGATTTTCAGAAAAACGAACAACTGCTAACTATATAGCCTTTTCAGGTGTTTACAGTAAACCATCCCTTTGGATTATTCTAGGAGTTACTTTGTTAGGCGGAGGATTGGCTAGTTTATCCGGTTATTATTTGCAAACATTTGGGATTGTGAGCAAAATAGTGTTTATTTCAGCTTTTTCAAGATTAATCGTCGAAGTTGGTTATCTACTTTATCTAAGAAGTAAGGATAAGACCTATTGGGAAGAAGTACCTAAGGAAACCAAGAGTCAGTCCTTTTTGAAAACCATAGACCTTAAAAAGGCCAAGCACCGCTTAACTACAGAAGTTGTCTTATTTTTGACTCTTGCAGTAAGTTTGAAGATACTTAAGATAAATGTTGAAAATAGCCCGATTTGGCTTATATGGACAATAAGAACTTTTGGTTATTCAATTCTTTTGGATACCACTATTAGTTTTATTTATTATCAGATTAAAAAGAAGAGATAGAGAGAAAGAAGAATCAGAAAGCCTTCTTTGACTATTTAGAAAGAGGTGGTAAGATCAATGTTAGATAAAATGAAACAGTTTAAGTGGTTGATAATAGTATCTTTTATCTTATTAGTCGTTCCTTTTTATCTCACTTTTAAAAATTCTCAAGAATCTAGTACTCTAAAAACAGCTTTTGAAAAACAGGATAAAGTCGAAGTTCTTCATTATTTAATGGCCTCGAAAAAGTATGCATCTCAAATACGTAAAGCGGGCTACATTATTCCATCTGATGGTGCCATTCGTCTAGATGGAGTTATTTATCCGCTTGAAATAGAAGGAGAAGTACATTTGAAAATCAGCCCTCCTCAGAAAGATGCAAAAGATTTTCAGTTATTTTTTATTACACAAGTTAATGAAAAACAAACATATGTAGCTTTCGTGTTAGATAAAGACCTTAATTTAATTTATTCTAACTATTCTCAAGATAACGACAGTGGAGAAAGAGAGGGAGTCTCTATCTCGCAATCCGAAGAAGATCGTCTGTTGAAAATTGTTCGAGGAGAGATTGATGACTTCATGGAAAATATGTATCGGATCTTATATGCCTAAGTATAGATATAGGTGCTGCTACAGACATTCGTGATTATTTGAGCTCGTTCTTTACTTTTTGTTTTATTTAAAAAGGAATCGTAAAGTGTGAGTCCCCATTCAAGTTGCAAGAAAGGAAGACAAAATGAATGCCGAGCAATTAAAGAAACTATCTGATATTTTATATTCTGAAAACAAGTCTGAAGTTGTGAAACTAGTTCAGTCTATTAACAGCGAAGACGAACTCTTTGTCTTGCTTGATAATTATAACTGGGATAATGGATTTGAAGTGCCAGAGGCAATTATTACTCACACGAATTGTACTCTTTCTGTTGCCTTATTAGCTTTTTATAGGGCAGATGGGTTACGATATTTATTTGAAGGAGAGGATGCTATTGCAAATTCTTTATCGAAATCCTGGGAAACTTTTATCAAGGAAATTTATGATAAAATCCTGAAAGAGCACTATCCGATTGGAAATATCTCTTATTACCCTGAAATAACAAACATTCAAAAATTCAAATTGAAGAAGCTACATCCTAACCTTAGTTCCTTTATTTTAGATGGTGTTTCTGGAAAAAATTTACATATTTTGCTTTAAATGAGTTGGTAATTCTTATCGGAGAGTGAACATGTTAAAAAAGTATGTTAAAACAAAACCTATTCAAGCAATCTTGATGCTTATAGTTTTGGCTTGGTCAGTCTATGAGATTGGGGCGATTAGTACCGCTAGCAACGCGTCCTTGACCAAGGAATTTATGCATAGCCACTATGTGATGGTCTGGCCTATGGTAGATGGTCAGGTCAAGCTCTATCATTATGCAGAAGAATGGACTACGCCTGCCTTGAACGG
>NZ_KQ970820.1:33605-70466 GCF_001579645.1 Streptococcus infantis | reverse complement strand
ACTACGCCTGCCTTGAACGGACTCATGCATTTAGACTATAAAACTACTAAGATAAGTGCCTACCCTTCAAAATCTGGCGAGCAGGTCTTCGCTACATACAGTCCGGCTCCTGATACAAACAATTACGAGATTTCATTTCCCATAGATGGAGCATTAACGAATGCTTATTTTTCAACGGTAGATAGCAAATATTACCTAACAGTTGACAATGCTAACCTAGTAGAAGAAAAAACAGGAAAGACCGTTGAGGAGTTAACTCAGGAAATCGACCAAGCACGCAAAGATTTCCTGCATGTTCTTGGCAAGATGAAGACTGTCCGTCTGTTTTATCTAGTTCTTCGTTTTATAGTGTTATTACTCTGTATCAAGTGGTCAGGTGAGCGTCGAAAATTCACAGAAGCTGAGACAATACCCAACAGATAGGACCAGCTATAAGAAAGCAAATAAGGAGGAGAAGATGTCTTCAGCAAAACAAGCAAATTGGAACCTGGGTTGTAGTCTATTGCTTACTGTGCTCCTGGTAGGAGGTGTCCTCTTCTATTTTAGGGTCAAAAATACCTACAATTACATTCTGCAACCTGGGCAAAGTGTTGAAATACGTGTCCGTCCTCGTGCAGACCAACTAGAGTATAGTTCAGAATTGATTTTAGAAAAGAAGGATAATCAAAAAATCAAATTATCTGGAAGAAATGTTTGGTCTGAACAATTCAGTGGCCTGTATTTTGAAGTAACAGAAAATAAAATCATCCAGTTAGGAAATGATACTGAGCTTCCCAACAATCAACAGGATATTCAGTTGGTAGAAGATGGGATTGTGGTCACCTATCTAGGTGAAAAAGTTTTTGATGTAACCAAAAGCAAGCCCTACACCATTACCGTAACAAATGTAGATGACAAACCAGCCCACTTTGAAGCGCAAGTGGTGAATCGCTAACAATACAAAAAGCCCTACATCAGGGCTTTTTTATTGCTTTCTAATATAAGAAATCAATGCCGTAGTTTTCTTTTAGATAGGTCGCCAACTCGGCTTTTTCTTCCTCTCTAAATCGACAGAGGCTAAGGGCGAGACGCAATATCAGAACACTTGTATCGATGATGACGTTTGACTTAGAGATATCTTCTAGCTGGGTCACCTCTCTCAGATCGAAGTCTAAATAGTAAGCCTTGCTGTTGACATGGTCGGGGTCACTGACATCCACTTCAACATATGATGCTCGCAACAATTCTTCTTTTGGGATGAAGATTTCTTTTGAGAAGAATAACCCGGGATAGACATAAATACCTTCAAAGGTGAATTCAAAGGAGAGCCTACGACTAGAAAGTCTTTTGATACCTGCAATCGTTGAATAGATAGCAGCGAAAAAGAGGATGGTTGGAACCACAGTGAGAAGACTAAGCTGGGAAAAGTCGATCAACCCATGCGCGAGGAAAAAGAAAAATTGAAAGAATACACCCGATGCAAAGAGTAGATAGCCACCACCGACAAATTTTGAATAATAGATTTTCATAAAACCTCCAAATATAGAATTGAACTCACCAACGCTTTTTCAGTAGAAGGAGTAAAAATCGTGCAGAGTTAAGATTCTAGGTATTCCCATCATATCCTATGGAGCGAAGTTCTGTCAACCTTTTAGCAGGATGTAGCTCTTAGCTATTCTATGACCTAGTAAGTTGGTTTATGGTATACTAGGATAATAAAATTCCAAAATTTGAAGACTTGTTTTCATAAATAGAAAGAGGTAAGTATGTTTTTTCTCGGACGCCGTCGTGTCTTTATCGGCGAATGTGATGGACAAGCGGTCTATTATGACCAAAAAACAGGAGAGGCTCTAGCTGCTCCAAAGAGTAGGTTGCTCAATACTGAAAAAGCTGGTGACACGAATTCTTTTATTCCTGACTTGGTAATTCTCTTACTAGCAGGTGGGCCTGCAATCTCGGGCTTCTTTTCCCTCAAGTTTATTGGTGTTTATAACTGGTTTAGTCTAGCTTGTATTTTTCTATTTTGGTTGATGCAGTTTTTCTCGTTGGTTGCTTTACTTGAACGAGCACTTTATAAAAATGTTCGCAAAGCACAGCCGACGACAGAGAAAGTCTTTTACTATGCCGCATCTCATAATTTGTTTGTAAAAAATCAGTTTGATCCTAGACAACTGTCTGCTTTACCTTTTCGATTTGCCCGCTTTGCATTAAATATAGTGTCCATCTATTATTTTTTGTATTTACTGCTTTTTCCACTAAAATTTGGTCAACCGATTGGTGATGAAAGCTATGGTTTGTGGTTTGCTGGCTTGTTATTCTTTTCAGTATTTCTTTTGTATAACCAAAACAATCCGGTTCGCTTTGTGAAGATTATGCGATTATATAGCCAAGGAAAAGTACGATTTAAGGAAGAAGTGGACAATTGAGCATCTATCCTTTGGGATGGCCCTAAATACTTAGAACAACAAAAAAGCCTTGATTTCAAGGCTTTTCCTATCTTCATTAAGAAATAGTTGCCAAAAAAGCGGGGTAAATGTTTTTAGCAATAGATAAGTTTTGATATTATTTTTGCTAAGCAATTGGGTCATAATAATGTTAAGGTATTTTGGACTTTTTTTGAAACAACTCAATTTTATCATTGCAGTAATTGATTAAATCTTGTGCTTTTTCAAATGAGTAGCCTTTTTCAGATACCGACTTCACTTTCTTTTCATCAAAGTAGTAGCCAGTCAAGCCCCTGACTTTCTCTGATAAGGTGAGATAATAACCTGTTTCAATCCCCTGATCTAGATCTTTTGAGAGAGATTTCATCAGGCGTCCGAAGAGAGACTTTTTCGTTTTTTCATCACTAGAATTATTCCCTAAGTTAGTTGAAATCAAGCCCGGATGGTAAGAATTGATGCTGATATTTGAACCTTTTAAAAAGAAATCTCTTGCTAGATAGAGTGTCATCCAGATGGTATAAAGTTTGGAATTATTATAGGCCAATACGGGATTGTAGTTGTTCTCAAATCCAAAATCCAAATCCTTGACCTTGGCAAAATGATGCATATAGGAAGAGGTATTAATGACACGGCCGTCAGCCGCTTTTTCTAACAAGGGACTTAGCTCAGTTGTTAATACATAGGGAACCAGAACGGATAACATAAAAGTCAACTCGGCATTTTCAGCACTTGCTTTTCGTTCTTTTCCTGCATACAGTCCTGCGTTGTTAAACAAGACATCGATCCTTTGAAAGTCTCGCTTGATTTCCTCCACAAATCGATAAACATCATCTAATTTTGAAAAATCTGCCAAGTAGCTAGAAACTCTACCTCTCAAGGAAACGGCCCGAACCTCTTGAAGCGCCAATTCCAGTTTTTGAGGATTACGCCCATGAAGAATGACCTGATGGCCTTCACTGGCCAGTTTCTTTGCCAAGTGCTTTCCAATGCCATCCGTAGCACCTGTTATTAGAATGGTTTTGACCATATTAATCCTCCAAGAAAGCAATGAGTTCTTTTGAAAACTCTTCTGCATATTGGAAAATCGAACCGTGACCAGCATTTGGATAAATGATAAGCTTACTATCTTTTATTTTCTCATGCATATCATAAGAATTTTCCGTTGGAACCTGCATATCCTTGTCCCCATTGACGATTAAGGTTGGTTGGGTGATAAATCTTAGGTCGTCTTGAGAATCTTTCCCCCAACGTTTAATGGCTTTGAGTTGATTCAAGAAACCAGGCACACTCATGTCTTTGTCCGCAAATTCCTTGGTTCGCATTCCCATTCGTCCGAGAACTTTCAAGGCTTCGATTTTTCCTTGTTCATCATGGTTATAGAAGATATAGCGTTTAGGATCGATGCGTTCGAGTCCAGCTTTAAACATATAGTTAAATGTTTTTCCTGTGACCTTATCAACCTCTTTTCCTCCTCGAGGTCCTGTTCCTGCCAAGATGAGACGGTTGATCAAATCAGGCTTAATTCGGACCATTTCTTGGGCAATCATACCTCCCATAGAAAGGCCTAGGAGGTTGATCTTATCGTAACCAAGGGCTTCTATAAAGGCAAACGTCTGCTCAGCCATTCCAGGAATGGTTGGGGCCACTTTTCCTTGACTAGCACCGACACCAGGAAGGTCGACCACAATCACATGGTGCTTTTCAGCAATCAAGTCCAAGAGTTTTGGATCCCAGTTGTCGAGGGTTGCTGCCAAATGGACCAGCATCAGAAGAGGTAGTTTTGATTTGCCTTTGCTGAGTTCGCGATAGGCGATTTTGTTCCTGTCGACAGTGATGTATTGATTTTTAGTTGTAAGATATGACATTGTGTTTTCCTTTTTATTTCTTAAAGCTGAGGACTGTTTTTCCACGTGAGCGACCATTAGCGACCTTGTCTAAGGCGCTATTCACCTCTTCAAATGGATAGACTGTATCGATAGATGGCTTGATTTCTAATTTGCTAAAGAGGTCAGCTACCTCTTGTAATTGAGCGCCATTGCTTTCTACAAAGATAAAATGGTAGTGAACGCCGTATTTGTCAGCCATCTTATCAAATGTGCGACCGGCTAGTCCAAGTAGGATCTGTTTCCATTTTGGCAGGTTCATCCGTTTGGCAAAGTCACCATTTGGCATAGCACGGAGGGAAACAAGCTGACCACCTTTTTTCATGATAGACATTTGTTTTTCAGTTTCAGAGCCACCAAGGGTATCGAGGACATAATCAACCTGGCTAACAGTTTTTGTATAATCCTCTGTTTTGTAATCGATAAAGCGGTCTGCTCCTAGGTTCAATACACGCTCAGCACTATCTCCAGCCCCATTGGTAATGACCTTCAAACCTTTAGCCTTAGCAATCGGAATGGCCATCCCGCCGACACCGCCTGTACCACCAGAGATAAAGATGGTTTTGCCAGCTTGAGCTCCCATGAGTTCTAAAGCTTGCATGATAGTCAAGGCAGTCAAAGGAACGGCAGCGGCTTCCTCGTCTGACAGATAGTCTGGAACCTTGGCTAAGGCCGCACTGTCTACGGCAACATACTCGGCAAAAGCACCAATATGCTCGAGTGGGAGACGTCCAAAAACTCGGTCTCCGACTTTGAGATTTTTGACTTGTCTACCGGTCTCTTCAATGATACCGACCACTTCATTTCCAGCAGTTTGTGGGAGTTTGTACGGGACAATCATCTTGACTTCTCCTCGGGAAATCATGTTATCGAGAGGGTTGACCCCAGCAGTGGTGACTTTGACCAAAACTTCTTTGTCTGTGATACTTGGTTTTGCGATTTCTGTGATGTTCAGTGTGATATTGTTTTTGTTATAAGTAGTGTGTTGTGCGGCTTTCATTGTCTTCTCTTTTCTCTTTTTGTTGTATCTGATAAAGATACAAGTATAGTCTTTTAAAACTGATCTGCATGCAAATCAGTTTCGTTTTTGTTTGGCTTCTTTATAAAGATTGTTAATGACATCTTCTAAGGTTTGGTGGGCTAGTTCCTTCTCAAGTTGAGCTTCAGCGCTAGCAAATAGTGGTGAAACGGCAGCTTGGATATGTTCCCCTACTGGGCAATCGGGATTGCTATTTTGATGAACGGGAAATAGGCTGATGTGGCTGACTTCTTGTGTTGCAAAATAAATTTCAAGTAAGGTGATGTCCTTTGGGGACTTACTGAGTTGATAGCCTGTTTTTCCTTGATGGGAAGTAATCAGGCCAGCGTTTTTCAATAAGGCAATCACCTTACGAATATAACTAGCGTTGGTCCCGACGCTCTCAGCCAGTGCTTGTGAACTTAAGGTATCCTTGCTTTCACTAATCATAGTTAGGATATGCAAGGCTACTGAAAATTTTGTATCCATATGAACTCCTTTAGATAACTTGTATCTAATACAGGAACAAGTATAACACAAATAAAAAGAAAAGCAAGACTTCTGTTTTAAATTTTTAAAATTTTTTTGAAGAGTGTCATCAGATTAGAGATGTCTGGAAAGGCAGTTCATAAAAAAATGGGGGATAAACCTACTTTAGAACAACAAAAAAGCCTTGATTTCAAGGCTTTTTCCTGTTGTTTATATGCCCCCTGCAGGGCTCGAACCTGCGACCCATAGATTAAGAGTCTACTGCTCTACCAACTGAGCTAAGGAGGCAAATAAAAAGCTGTATTGGTGCCGAAACTTCACGGTTTGTATTGAACCCGCGCAATTAAGCAGGTGGGCAACTCGCTCTAACTGAAGCTGTTTCCGTGTGAGACGGCCTACATGCTGTTAGAAGACTTTTGTTTCCCTAATAATACAAAAAATAGTCGGTCAACACTTAAATGTGAAGTCGTACACCACAGCGTTTCTATGATTATATGATACCACTTTTTCAAAAAAAATCAAGGGAAAATTAAAATTTTTGAAAAGGATTTCACGAGTTTCGTAATTTATCAATGGTTTCCTTGCGTTGAGCCAGGGCCCGTTCGTATTTTCCACTATCTTCTGGAGAAAAGTAGTGATGGTCACGGATTTTTTCTGGTAGGTATTCTTGCTTGACCCAGTGACCAGGATAATTATGTGGATAGAGATAATTTTGGGCGTTACCTAATTCCTTGCTACCGCTATAATGTCCATCTCGCAAGTGACGTGGAATCGGCAGATGCCCCGATGTTTTAAGGTCAGCCAAGGCCTTATCTATAGCCACGTAGGCTGAGTTTGACTTGGGGGAAAGAGCCAGATCAATGACGACATTGGCGATGAGGATGCGAGCTTCTGGGAAGCCGATTCTTTGCGCAGCATCCAAAGCAGTTACGGTATGAATCTGAGCTTCGGGATTGGCTAAGCCAATATCTTCATAAGCAATCACAGTCAAACGACGAGCTAGGCTAGGAAGGTCACCTGCTTCTATCAAGCGAGCAGCATAGTGGAGACTAGCATCGACATCGGATCCACGGATGGATTTTTGCAGGGCAGATAGAACATCATAGTGTCCGTCTCCATCCTTGTCCATAGTGATGTAGCTTCTCTGAAGACTATTTTCCATGATGTCGAGCGTGATGTGACGGACACCGTCATCATTTTCTGGAGTGGAGAGCACTGCTAAATCCAGCGAGTTAAAGGCAGAACGGAGATCTCCATTGGTAGATGTTGCGATAAAATCAAGGGCATCATCATCTAACTCAACTGGGAAATCAAAACCTCTTTCAGGGTCAGTCAGGGCGATTTGAATGGCTTCTTTAACATCTTGGTTAGACAAGGGTTCCAACTCAAAAATCTGAACACGACTGCGGATGGCTGGAGTGACAGAAAAGAAAGGATTTTCAGTTGTCGCCCCGATCATGATGACTAGACCACTTTCCAAGAGAGGAAGGAGAAAATCTTGTTTAGTCTTGTCAAGACGATGAATCTCGTCTAGTAGCAGTACAAGGCCACCTGAGAATTTAGCTTCTTCAGCGATTTCTTGGAGGCGTTTTTTACTATCAACTGTCGCATTGAAGGTCCGAAAAGCATACTTGGTCGTTCCAGCGATGGCCGAAGCGATACTGGTTTTTCCGATGCCTGGAGGTCCGTAGAGGATCATAGAGGATAGGCGATTGGCTTCCACCATACGGCGGATAATCTTGCCTGGTCCAACTAGATGCTCCTGACCGATGACCTGGTCGATGGTTTTGGGGCGCATACGAAGCGCGAGATTGTCTGGCATAGCAGCCCTTTCTAACATGGATTTTCTGATACGAATGTGGTAAGATGGTAGTATCTATTTTAGCATATTTCCGAGTATTCGGGGCGATTGAAGAGTCGTATAGAAAGAGGACAAAATGGCAACATATGGATTTTTAGATGTTTTACAAGAAGAGTTGGACAAGAACTTTCCTTTTGATTATGAGATTAGCTGGGACAAGCGCAATCATGCGGTTGAAGTGAGTTTTCTATTAGAAGCACAAAATGCTGCTGGGGTGGAGATGTTAGATGAAGACGGCGAGGTTTCGTCAGATGATATCCTTTTTGAAGAAGCGGTACTTTTTTACAATCCTGCCAAGTCAACAGTTAATGAAGAAGACTATCTCACGGTCATCCCTTACCTACCGAAGAAAGGTTTTTCTCGTGAATTTTTAGCTTATTTTGCGCTATTTCTTAAAGATACTGCAGAGGTTGGACTAGATTCCCTCATGGACTTTTTGGAAGACCCAGAAGCAGAAGAATTCGTCATGGAATGGAACCAAGAAGTCTTTGAAGAAGGGAAAGTCGGTTTGGAAGAAGGAGAATTTTACCCTTATCCAAGATATTAGGAGTTGGTTGGAGATTTTATGAAGAAAATTGGGACGTATTTGGTTTATGTGCTAGCTTTTGTCTTTATTATGCTAGCTTTTGCTTGTGGAACTATCGCATTTGCAGAGTTGGGGTATTCAGCAGTTTTAGCCTTTACTTTTGGTTATGCCTTCGCTCTTCTAAGCATGTATGTGATCTTTATTCTTCATGAGCTGGGACATGCCTTTTGTGGTTACTTGACAGGCTATAGGCTAGTAGCTTTTGGACTAGGCAACTTTCTTTTGGTTAAAAAGTCAGACAGATTTCATCTTAGTCGAACAGCAGTTATAAAAAATGTTGGTGCTCAGTATATTGGATTGAAAGAAGATGAAAGTGATCAAAGAATCATCCTGATGCTTTCAGGAGGCTTGCTAGTTCATATCAGCTTGATGTTATTGGCGATATTGTTTGGATTTTTGACAAGAAGTTGGTATTTTGCTGGTACTTGGATTTTTTTGAATTTGTCTTTCTTCCTAAACAATGCTTTGCCAGTCGGTATCACCGATGGAGCGAAAATTTGGGAATTGAGACAACACCCTGAAAATACCAAATACGCCTACTTGGTATTGAGACATTCTGCTCAAACTTTGCTGGCTCCTCAAGAATATGATTTGAAAGACTTTGTTCAACCAGTTCCTGAGGATGCAAAAGGGAGCTTTGTTGGTAGTGTATCAGCACTACAGGGATTAGTTTTTATCATGGAGGGGAAGCTTGAGTTGGCAAAAAAGCACTTGCAAACTTTACTTGAAAATACAGATAACTCAATGATTAAAACAATTTCTCAGCTATACCTTCTTCAAGTCTCCTTGTTGGAAGGAGATAATAAGAAAGCGGAAGAATATGCAAGCATTCGAGGAGTCAAATCCTTTTTATCTCTAAAAACAGCAGATATGCAGGTCATTCAAGCTTGGTATCAATTTAAGGTAAAGAAAGATGTAGTTCAAACTCACAAGGCTATGAAGATTGCTAGACAGAAAATGAATAGCAGCCGAATGCTGCGGGATGAGAAATCCTACTACCAGCAGTGGTTAGATGAGTTGGAACAAGCCATACAGGAAGAAGAGACTCAGGTGAGATGAGAAATAGAAAAGGGAGCTGTCCGATGCTTCAGAAATTTAAGCGGTTATTTAGTAAGAAATTCCAAGAATCTCAAGAACGTGAGTCGTTTCTTCCCCGAAATCGCTTTGCGGATCTAGATTTCGAGAGAGTGTTGAAGTCTGGAACTCGTCGCCTTGTCGATGAGGAGGGGCGTTATGCAGAAGATGGTACAGTCACAGAACTTGAATTTCCTGAAGACTTTTCGGAATTTGAATTTCTAATTGGTTTTAAGACGGAGGAAGAAGAGCAGTTTCAACAACTATTAGCTCGTTTAAATAGTATTGACAATGTCATTCAGTCTTGTTTGGAAAGCGAGATGCAACAACCCATCCCTCAGTTTGCCAAGGATTTGGGCTATACTCAGAAGAGGTGGGAGAAAACTTTTTACTTCCATCCTTGGGTATTAAGTTTTGAGGAAAATCCGCCTAATCTTCGCTATGTTGCAGATTATGTAAATGATGAGTTTACGGTTTATTTTGCTAAAAAACATGGCAGATGGCAAGCATACTGGGATGCAGAGTGCCAAAAAGTAATCGAAGAAAGCTAGCTCGTATTTTCCTAGAGAGTAATTGTTATCATAGAAAAGAGTAAATATCATGGAATTATTGGATAGCAGAATGGATTTCCAAGGTTGCAAGATTGCCTTGATTTGTGGGGATAAGGTCTTGACTATCTTACGTGATGACAAGGACGATATCCCTTGTCCCAACATGTGGGAGTTGCCAGGTGGTGGTCGTGAAGGAAACGAAAGTCCTTTCGAGTGCGCAGCGCGTGAAGTTTATGAGGAACTGGGAATTCATTTAGATGAAGACTGTCTGCTTTGGAGCAAGATTTATCCTAGCGTAATCTTTGAAGACAAGCAATCGGTCTTTATGGTTGGTCCGCTAAGACAAGAACAATTTGACAATATCACCTTTGGAGATGAAGGTCAGGCTTATAAGCTGATGCCCGTTGAAGAATTTCTCACTTCTAAACAGGCAGTACCTCAGCTCCAGGGGAGATTGAGGGATTATTTGGAGGAAAGTTTATGATAAGGCTTGAGAGAGCAGGAGCAGAGGATTTAGAAACCATTATTGCGATTCAAAGAGCTAGCTTTAAGGCTGTCTATGAAAAATACCATGATGAATATGACCCTTATCTCGAGGACCGCGAACGAATCAAGTGGAAATTAGTTGAGCGTCCCAATAGCTATTACTACTTTGTAAAAGAAGATGAAGAAAACATCGGATTTTTACGAGTTCAGACAAATGCCGAGTTAACGAAAGCTTGGTTGGGAACAGCAGCGATTTTGCCTCAGTATCAAGGAAAAGGGTATGGATCTAAAGGTTTAAGCTTACTGGAAAAAGAATTTCCAACCATCACACAATGGGATTTGTGTACGGTGTTACAGGATACAGGCATGGTTGCTTTTTACGAGAAAAACGGCTATCGTCAAACTCATATCGAGCCTGAAAAAGAAGGCATGGATATGGTCTACATGAAAAAATTGATAGAGAAATAGAAAGGATGGTTCGGTTAAATTTCTAAACTGAACCCGCCCTAAACACTGCGCCAAAAAGATAAACTTCTCTTAGACACAAGCGTCTTCAGAGAGTTTCCTATTCTGGCTTTGTGTTTTACGGGCTTGGTATCTTAATGATGGAAACATGGCAAGAGTTAAAAGTTACAGTGAAGCGTGAGGGAGAGGAGTTGGTTTCCAACCTCTTGATTGAGTTAGGTGCCCAAGGGGTAGCAATTGAAGATAGCATGGACTATGTGGGCAATGTCGACCGTTTCGGTGAGATTTTCCCAGAAGTCGAGCAACAGGAAGAAATCGTGGTGACTGCCTACTACCCTGACACAGTTGATGTAGCAGCTGTTGAAACGGATTTGCAGGCGCGTCTTGCAGAATTGACAGACTTTATGGACTTAGGAGAAGTCAAGATTGGCACGACTGCCTTGGCTGAGGAAGACTGGGCTGACAACTGGAAGAAATATTATGAGCCAGCTCGTATCACTCATGACTTGACTATCGTGCCGTCATGGACGGACTATGAGGCGACAACTGGCGAGAAGATTATCAAGCTAGATCCTGGTATGGCCTTTGGGACAGGGACCCACCCAACAACCAAGATGAGCCTTTTTGCCTTGGAGCAGGTTCTTCGTGGCGGCGAAACAGTACTAGATGTAGGGACTGGTTCTGGTGTTCTTTCTATTGCTAGTTCTCTTCTTGGCGCTAAGGAAATCTTTGCCTATGACCTAGATGACGTGGCGGTTCGCGTCGCTCAGGAAAATATTGTGCTCAATCCTGGTATGGAAAACATCCATGTAGCCCCAGGCGATTTGCTTAAAGGCGTGGAGATTGAGGCAGACGTCATCGTGGCCAACATCTTGGCGGATATCCTCATTCATCTGACGGAGGATGCTTATCGCTTGGTCAAGGATGAAGGCTATCTCATCATGAGTGGCATTATCAAGGACAAGTGGGACATGGTGCGTGAGTCAGCCGAGTCAGCTGGATTTTTCCTTGAAACCCATATGATTCAAGGGGAATGGAATGCCTGTGTCTTCAAGAAGACCAAGGATATCTCTGGTGTAATTGGAGGCTAGTATGCAACAGTATTTTGTCAAGGGCAGTGCAGTCTCTCCTGTCACCATCGAGGACAAGGAGACCAGCAAGCACATGTTTCAGGTTATGCGCCTGAAAGAAGATGATGAGGTCGCTTTAGTATTTGATGATGGCATTAAGCGTTTGGCGCGCGTGGTCAATGTGGAGGCGCGTCAGTTTGAGCTGGTTGAGGAATTGGATGACAATGTGGAACTGCCAGTCCAAGTGACTATCGCATCTGGTTTTCCCAAGGGAGATAAGTTGGAGTTTATCACTCAAAAGGTGACGGAACTAGGTGCCAGTCAGATTTGGGCCTTCCCTGCAGACTGGTCAGTTGCTAAATGGGACGGTAAAAAACTAGGGAAAAAAGTCGAGAAACTAGAAAAAATCGCCCTTGGAGCAGCCGAGCAAAGCAAGCGCAACTTTGTCCCAAGTATTACGCTTTTTGAGAAAAAGGCAGACTTTCTAGCACAACTGAGCCAGTTTGATCGCATCGTGGTGGCTTATGAAGAGTCGGCTAAAGAAGGAGAATCAGCCGCACTTATACAAGCAGTTGCTGGACTGGAAAAAGGAGCTAAATTGCTCTTTATCTTTGGTCCAGAAGGTGGTCTCTCACCTGCAGAAATCGAGAGTTTTGAAGCTAAAGGAGCAGTCTTGGCAGGTCTTGGTCCTCGTATTTTGCGAGCAGAAACAGCACCGCTTTATGCCCTGTCAGCCCTTAGTGTTTTATTAGAATTAGAGAAATAAGAGGAAAAAGATGGAACAAAAACACCGTTCAGAATTTCCTGAAAAGGAACTTTGGGACTTAACAGCCCTATACCAAGACCGCGAGGATTTCTTGCGTGCGATTGAGAAGGCGCGTGAAGACATCAATCAATTTAGCCGTGACTACAAGGATAATCTTCACACTTTTGAAGATTTTGAAAAGGCCTTTGCAGAATTGGAGCAAATCTATATCCAGATGAGCCATATCGGTAATTACGCCTTTATGCCTCAGACGACAGACTATGGTAATGAAGATTATGCCAATATCGCCCAAGCTGGAATGGACTTTGAGACAGATGCCAGTGTCGCCTTAACCTTCTTTGATGATGCCTTAGTGGCTGCAGATGAGGAAGTCTTGGACCGTTTGGGTAACTTACCACATTTGACGTCGGCTATTCGTCAGGCGAAAATCAAAAAAGCCCACTATCTTGGGGCTGATGTGGAGAAGGCCTTGACTAATCTGGGTGAAGTTTTCTATAGTCCACAGGATATCTATACTAAGATGCGAGCTGGCGACTTTGAAATGGCTGACTTTGAAGCCCATGGGAAGACTTACAAAAATAGCTTTGTGACCTATGAAAATTTCTACCAAAATCACGAGGATGCTGAAGTTCGTGAGAAATCCTTCCGTTCCTTTTCAGAAGGACTTCGTAAGCACCAAAATACGGCTGCGGCAGCCTATCTAGCCCAAGTCAAGTCTGAAAAACTCTTGGCAGATATGAAGGGGTACGACTCAGTATTTGACTATCTTTTAGCTGAGCAAGAAGTAGATCGTTCCATGTTTGATCGCCAGATTGACCTCATCATGAAGGACTTTGCGCCAGTCGCTCAGAGATACCTCAAGCATGTTGCCAAGGTCAATGGTCTTGAGAAGATGACCTTTGCGGACTGGAAATTGGACTTGGACAGTGCTCTGAATCCTGAAGTGACTATTGATGATGCCTACGATTTGGTTATGAAGTCGGTAGAACCTTTGGGTCAAGAATACAGTCAAGAAGTTGCTCGCTATCAAGAAGAACGCTGGGTGGACTTTGCTGCTAATAGTGGTAAGGATTCTGGTGGCTATGCAGCTGATCCCTACCGTGTGCATCCTTATGTTCTCATGAGCTGGACAGGTCGTTTGAGCGATGTTTATACCTTGATTCATGAAATTGGTCACTCTGGTCAATTCATCTTTTCTGACAATCACCAAAGTTACTTCAATGCTCACATGTCTACCTACTATGTCGAAGCACCGTCAACCTTCAATGAATTGCTTTTAAGTGATTACTTGGAACACCAGTCTGATGATCCACGTCAGAAACGATTCGCTCTTGCTCACCGCTTGACAGATACCTACTTCCATAACTTTATCACCCACCTCTTGGAAGCAGCCTTCCAACGTAAGGTTTATACACTGATTGAAGAAGGAGAAACCTTTGGGGCAAGCAAACTCAACAGTATTATGAAAGAAGTCTTGACGGATTTCTGGGGAGATGCTATTGAGATTGATGATGATGCAGCACTGACTTGGATGCGCCAAGCTCACTATTACATGGGCTTGTATAGTTATACCTATTCAGCAGGACTTGTCATCTCGACTGCTGGTTACCTTCATCTTAAAAACTCTGAGAATGGAGCTAGAGACTGGCTCAATCTCCTCAAATCAGGTGGTAGCAAAACACCACTTGAATCAGCTATGATTATCGGAGCCGATATCTCAACGGATAAACCACTCCGTGATACCATCCAATTCTTGTCTGATACAGTTGACCAAATTATCAACTACAGTGCCCAGTTGGGAGAATAAAATCATAAAAGTGCAACAATAGAGTTATATTGTTGAGATTTTAGAATGACATTTATTTAATAAAGTTTACTGAAGACTTTGTCTTCAGAATGTGCGATATTATAGATCTATCGGTTGGATTTTATATCTTGTCGTGGGCGATTAGACTAGGGAAAATACTTAGAAAAGGACGGAGATGCTAGTGCGTGTCAATAAAAAACTTAGCTTGCTTATCATTGGAATTGCTATGCCGATTTTGTTTATGATTTGGAAATTCAGTCAGCCTGTTCTTCCAAAAACTTATCAGGAAGCTGTTCAGTATACCAAAGCAATCAATATGAAAGAAATGCGCTCCAAACTTGCAAATGGCGACGAGTTTGTCGTCTACATTGGAAGAGAATCCTGTCCCTACTGTCAAAAGTTTGTGCCCAATTTGGCTTTAGCGATTCAAAAAAGTCACCAGACGGTCTATTATTTGAATAGTGATTCTGATGAAAAGGATGAGATTACAGCCTTTGCAAAAGAAATGGATATCCAAACTGTTCCGAATCTTTCAGTCTATCAAAATGGTAGTAAATCACATTATTTAGAGCAAGGAAGTTCCGCTAGTCTTGAAGAAATCCTTTCATTTCTGAAGCATGAATAGGACAGAAAGATTGTTTTAAATGACAAAAACGACTCCGAAAATTGGAATCGTGGAGATGATAAAAGAGGTTGGATTTTGTTCCAACCTCACTTTTTTTAATCTTAATGGAATTGCATACCACCATCAACGATAATGGTTTGACCTGTAATGTAGTTTGAATCTGGTCCAGCAAGGAAGCTAACTGCTGCAGCTACATCTTCTGGTTCAGATAGGCGTTTCAATGTAATATCTTTTGCGAATGTTTGCATACCCCACTCGTCATCTTTTCCTGCATTTTTTCCAACTTCATGAGCGATATCATACATCATTGGTGTTTTTACGATACCTGGAGCATAGGCGTTGACAGTGATACCTGACTCTGCTAAATCACGCGCCAATGTTTGAGTAATACCACGAACAGCGAATTTTGTACCGCCGTATACAGTCAAGTTTGGATTTCCGACAACACCTGCTTGAGAAGTAGCATTGATGATTTTACCACCGTGACCAAGTGCTTTAAATTGAGCCTGAGCAGCTTGTGCTCCCCAAATTACACCACCGACGTTAATAGCAAATGTGCGCGCGAATTGTTCCTCTGTAATTGTATCCAGAGGTGTAGTAGGAGCGACACCAGCGTTGTTTACCACAACGTTCAAGTCTCCGAAATGATCGACAACTTTTTGGAAAGCTGCAGCAACTTCTGCTTGTTTAGACACATCAGCTACAACAGCAAAAGCTTTATCTGCTGACAATTCAGCAACTGCTTTCTCAGCTGTTTCAGCGTTGTAGTCTAAAACTCCAACCTTAAAACCATCTTGAACCAAGCGTTTTGCGATTGCAAAACCGATCCCTTGACCTGCACCTGTAACGATAGCTACTTTAGACATATGATTCCTCCTCGGTATCCGTGATACCGTTCAAACGTTCAAAAAGAACAGCAAAGGGTTATAAGTGAGTTGTGATAGACTCAAAAGAAGTCCTATCGCTTTTTAGTATACAACTTTGTGAAATTTGTGTCAAACAAAGACTGGTTTTTGGAAAAATTAACCCTCTAAGAGTGAAAAAACTATCTGAGACTAACATGTTTATTTCTTATAATGAAGATAGCTAGAAAAGAATGTTGTATAATAGATGTGTATGATTGGGAGGAGACAGATGATCCCTACCGTATACATCCATATGACCTTATGAGCTGGACAGGTCGTTTGAGCGATGTTTATACCTTGATTCATGAAATTGGTCACTCTGGTCAATTCATCTTTTCTGACAATCACCAAAGCTATTTTAATGCCCACATGTCGACCTACTATGTCGAAGCACCGTCAACCTTCAATGAATTGCTTCTCAGTGATTACTTGGAACACCAGTCTGATGATCCACGTCAGAAACGATTCGCTCTTGCCCACCGCTTGACAGATACCTACTTCCATAACTTTATCACTCACCTCTTGGAAGCAGCCTTCCAACGTAAGGTTTATACACTGATTGAAGAAGGAGAAACCTTTGGGGCAAGCAAACTCAACAGTATTATGCAGGAAGTTTTGACCGATTTCTGGGGAGATGCTATTGAGATTGATGATGATGCAGCACTGACTTGGATGCGCCAAGCTCACTACTACATGGGCTTGTATAGCTACACTTACTCAGCAGGACTTGCTGGTTACCTTCATCTTAAAAACTCTGAGAATGGAGCTAGAGACTGGCTCAATCTCCTCAAATCAGGTGGTAGCAAGACACCACTTGAGTCAGCTATGATTATCGAAGCCGATATTTCAACAGATAAACCACTCCGTGATACCATTCAGTTCTTGTCTGATACAGTTGATTAGATTATAGTTTAAATGCCCAGTTGTGAGAATAAAATAAAAGAGTCTGGGACAAAAGTCTAACCTTAAATATAAAAAGCGAACAAAACGAGTTATCTGACACTCAGAATACTGTCTTGTTCGCTTTTTTTCTAATCTATCGATTTTAAAAATTTATAATAAAGAATTCCTAAAATCAAAATTTTTGTCCTGGCCTCTTAAATTATCCCCAAAAGCTATCTTCTTCAGCTTGATCTGAAGAGAAGAGCCAAACTTCTTTGATTTTCCCGTCTTCAATACGGAAGAGGTCAATCCCGTTCATATTGAGTTCAGTACCATCAGCCCGTGTTCCAAGAAAAGTAACATTAGCTGCGATTAAATCCTTATTGTCAGAAACCCAATTTGTTATCACCTTAAAGGTTCCATTAGTTTTCTCAGCAAATGTAGCCAGGTGAGTTCCTAGCTTGTCCTTACCAACAACTGTACCAGATATACTATGAGTACCAGGTTGATGCCAGATAATATCGTCTGCCATCGTTTCAAAGACACCAGGAAAGTCACCAGCAATTAAAGCTTGGTTATAAGCATTGAAAATTTCTAAGTTTGTTGACATATCTATTCTCCATTTCTTTTTTATGATATAATTATAACAGTTACAATCAAAAAAAACAAGTAGACACTTTTTCGATAGCTGGTATCAAAAGTAGTACTTTTATTGATATTAAAAGATAAATTTTTTTAAAAAATAGAAAGAGGATATTTTATGACAAATAAAGTGAGTGAGTATGGTATTTGTCCATTTGCGACAACGCAGAGGGTTTTAACGGGGAAATGGGCACTGGTAATCATTTATCAGTTGAGTACGGGTACCAAACGATTTAAAGAATTGCAGAGATTATTGCCTGGGATTACTCAAACTATTTTGACCCGTCATCTCCGTCAATTAGAAAAGGATAAGATTGTTCAACGAAAGGTCTATGCGGAAGTTCCCCCACGAGTTGAGTACAGCTTAACCGAAATGGGGCAGGAATTCAGAGTTGTTTTAGATGCTGTCGAAAAATGGGGTCTGGATTATATCAAGTTGCTAGAAATGTAGAGGTATTGACCATGTATCAAGAGTTACATAGAAAAATAACAGAAGAAAACCCAAGTTATAGTCAAAAAGAACTCCAGTGGTTACTTGAGCACTTAGGGGATCCGAGTCCAGAAATTCGCGATGAATTGGTTTTTACCAGTTTGGCTAGAGGGATCCAAGAAGAGTTATTTACAAAGGAGCAATTTCAATTTATATCTGCTATGATTGTTTCTGATGGTGGCCTAGATAAAGAGCTTGATAAGCTAGGAGCTTCAACGCTTGACCGTTCTTTTAGGGCACTTATTTATGCCAATCTCTTATCTGCCGATGGCAACCAACACTCTCTTTATTATCAAGTGCTTAAAATTGATATCAGAAATACGATGCTCGATCAAGGTCTGCACTACCTTGAAAAAGAAGAGGATACGACTGGTTTTTCAAGCCAGTATGGTTGGGTACATGCTTTTGCGCATGGAGCGGATCTCTTGACTGAAGTCGTTTGTCATCCAGACTTTTCTATAAACAGAGTTCATGAAGTATTTGACATACTTGGTCAACTGTTTAAAAGAATTTCGATTCGATTTATAGATGATGAGGAATGGCGCTTAGCCAGAGTGCTTTACGAACCTATTTTACAAGGCAAGGTGGATCAAGCGACACTAACCTCTTGGATAAAGTCACTTGATTTCCCGATAGAAGAGACGGAAGATTTTTATAAATTTTCCAATTTTAGATCCTGTCTCTTAGAAGTCTATGTCCAACTCGACCAGAGAAATAGTTTACAAGATGACTTGAAAAAAGCAATTCAATCTTTTCAATATTAGATTTCGACTATTAAATGTGAAAACTTACACAAAATTTCCAAGCACATTTCTTGAAACCCTTTCCTCCTTCTGATAGACTAATACATAGTTTGAAAAAAGGAGACTTAATATGAAAAAATTTGTTGCTGAATTAATCGGTACTTTTATGCTTGTGTTCATCGGAACAGGAGCTGTTGTTTTTGGAAATGGTGTTGAAGGACTTGGACACCTTGGGATTGCTCTTGCTTTTGGTTTGGCAATCGTAGTCGCAGCCTTCTCAATCGGAACTGTTTCAGGTGCTCACTTGAACCCAGCTGTTTCTATCGCTATGTTTGTTAACAAACGTTTGTCATCTTCAGAGCTTGTAAACTACATCCTCGGACAAGTAGTCGGTGCTTTCCTTGCATCTGGATCTGTATTCTTTCTCTTGGCAAATTCAGGTATGTCAACTGCAAGTCTTGGTGAAAATGCCTTGGCAAACGGTGTAACCGTCTTTGGTGGTTTCTTGTTTGAAACAATCGCAACATTCTTGTTTGTTTTGGTGATCATGACTGTAACTTCAGCAAGCAAAGGGAATGGCGCAATCGCTGGTTTGGTGATCGGTTTGTCATTGACAGCTTTGATTCTAGCTGGCTTGAACATCACTGGACTTTCAGTAAACCCAGCTCGTAGCTTGGCTCCTGCTGTATTGGTAGGTGGCGCAGCTCTTCAACAAGTTTGGATTTTCATCCTTGCACCAATCGTTGGTGGCGTTCTTGCAGCTCTAGTTGCTAAAAACTTCCTTGGAACTGAAGAATAATTGAAATTTAAAAAGCCTTGCTCCTCATCTTGAGGAACAGGGCTTTTTCGTATCTTTTTATACTCAATGAAAATTAAAGAGCAAACTAGGAAGCTAGCCGCAGATTGCTCAAAGCACTACTTTGAGGTTGTGGATAAGACTGACGAAGTCAGTTACCTATATCTACGGCAAGGCGATGTTGACGCGGTTTGAAGAGATTTTCGAAGAGTATTAGCGGTTGTCAATTTTCTCTGGATAGAGGTCGTGTTGGAAGAGACGTTGTTCTGCCAAGCCTTCATACTTGGTTCCAGGTCTACCGTAGTTGTAGTAAGGGTCAATTGAAATGCCACCGCGAGGTGTAAATTTCCCCCAAACCTCTAAGTAGCGAGGGTCTAGCAAGTTGACCAAGTCTTTCCCGATAGTGTTGATACAGTTTTCATGAAAATCTCCATGGTTTCGGTAGCTAAAGAGGTAGAGTTTAAGGGATTTTGACTCAACACAGAGCTTGTCAGGAATGTAGGAAATATAAATCGTCGCAAAGTCTGGCTGAGCAGTGATGGGACAAAGTGAGGTAAATTCAGGGCAGTTGAACTTGATGAAATAGTCATTTTCCACATGACGATTGTCAAAGGATTCGAGGACTTCGGGTTGGTATTCGAAAATGTAGTTGGTTTCTTTGTTGCCGAGGAGGCTGAGGTTTTTCATTTCTTCTTGTTGTGACATGATTTTTTCTTTCTAAACTTAAACACCACGTTGGTTATCGTAGAGGAGGGTATGGAGTTGAGGAAGGACGCGGACATTGCCCCAGCTATCGTCGGCAGCGACACGTTCCCAGAGTTCTTTGAGGCGGTCCAGTTGGTCTTGGACAATATTGCCTGTAGCCTTGGGCTCAGGATTTCCCGCCGATAAGAAGAGGACATCTGGTTGGTAGCGTTCTTGAATCCCTTTGGCAAAGGCTAGATCTGCATCATCAAAGACAGGGATTTTAAAGGTTACTTTGTCTGAGTCTAGTTGGGAAACGATAAAGTCCAAGGTCTCAAAGTTGACTTCCATCTTGGATGAAGGAGGCTTGGGACTCAGAGTCACCTGGTCGATGTCTTTTAACCAATTTTGCCAACGGGATCCCTGGGTCTCAACAGCCAGAGTGACCCCACGTTGCTTAAGCTTAGTGACTAACTCGGCCATGTTGGCTGCTAGGATAGCAGGATTTCCCCCAGATAGAGTTACATAGTCGTAGCTTCCTAGTTTATCTAACTCAGCGATTACTTCATCAGCTGTCATGCGAGTAGGTTTTTCAGAACCATCCCAAGTAAAGGCAGAATCGCACCAGTCGCAGTGATAGTCGCAACCTGCAGTGCGGACAAACATGGTTTTCTGGCCGATAGCACGACCTTCACCTTGAAAGGTTGGGCCAAAAATTTCTAGAACTGGTAGTTTAAGTACACGTTCACTAGTCATCTAACCACTCCCGTCTAAACTCTGCAAAGGCAGTCGGAGTTTCATAGAGGCGAACGTATTCCAAACGGAGATCGCGTTCATCTGGCAACTCTTGGCTCATAGTTTGGAAAATCCAGTAAACCATATTTTCAGCAGTCGTATTCATGTAGGGCAGGGTCTCGTTGAGATAGCGATGATCCAAGTGGGGTTCTAAGTAGTCCTTGTAGATTTGTTTGATATCCCCAAAATCGTAGGTCATGCCACGTTCATCTAAAAATCCACTGACTGCGATTTGCAGATGATAGGTATGGCCGTGTAGGGATTTGCATTTTCCCTCATAGTGAAAGAGGTGGTGGGCAGCATCAAAGGTAAATTCTTTGGAGACTAAGGTTCTGTGAGGATTGTAGACAAGAGATTCCCCAGTTTCTCGTTTGATTTCTTTGGGGGCAAAAAACATCAGGCCTCTCCTTTCTGAGAGAGATAAACCTCTAAACCATGTTGGCGTAGATGGCAGGCAGGACAATCTCCACAACCAGTACCAATAATTCCATTGTAGCAGGTCAAGGTCTTTTCACGAACATAGTCAAAGGCACCAAGTTGGTCGGCTAATTTCCAAGTTTCAGCCTTGTCTAGCCACATGAGAGGTGTTTGGATAACGAAGTCGTAATCCATGGCAAGGTTGAGCGTGACATTGAGTGATTTGACAAAGACATCCCGACAGTCAGGATAACCTGAGAAGTCTGTTTCACATACTCCTGTCACAATATCCGTAATTCCACGCTGCTTGGCAAGGACTGCAGCAAAGGACAGAAAGAGGTGATTGCGACCGTCAACGAAGGTATTAGGCACCTCTCCTTCTTTTTGCTCAATTTCTAGATCGGAAGTCAAGGCATTTTCAGTAATTTGTCCTAGCAGAGACATATCTAGGATATGATGGCGAATTCCTTGTTCCTCAGCGATTTCTTTGGCCACTTGAATTTCGAGATGGTGACGTTGGCCATAGGCAAAGGTAACGGCTTCGACCTTTTCATAGTGTTGCTTGGCCCAGAAAAGGCAGGTTGTTGAATCTTGCCCGCCACTAAAGACGACCAAGGCTGATTGACGTTTCATAGTACTCCTTCCAAAATGGGAAATGTTCAGAGCACGCAAAAAGCTCCCTAGAGGGAGCTAAAAAATACCAAGTAGAGGTTTTTTTTAGCGATGGCATGTCCCAAACATCGTGATATTCTAATTACAGTCTAGCATATTTTTTGAAAAATGGCAAAGGGGAAGAAAAAAGAGACCAAATGAATGCACTTGGTCTCTAGTATGATTAACTCAATTCAGCAACGATAGCTTTGATTTGTTCTGCTGTATGAACACCAGCAACTTGTTTAACCACTTGTCCATCTTTTTTGAAAAGAAGAGTAGGGATAGACATGATACCGAATGAACGAGCTGTGTTTGGGTTTTCATCAACGTCCATTTTAACGATCTTCAAGACATCTTCTGAAAGTTCTTCAGACAATTTATCCAAGATTGGACCTTGCATACGACATGGACCACACCAAGTTGCCCAGAAGTCAACCAAGACCAATCCGTCTTTAGTTTCTTGTTCGAATGTTGCATCTGTAATTGCTTTTGCCATAGTATTTCTCCTTTTTAATTATATTGGCTTAAATCTTGTTTCATGAGATAGAAGAAGACATCTCCATAAGTCCCATGGTAGTCCAAATCATGCCCCTTGTAGGTTACTTTTTGGACAGGGTAGTAGTCTGCGACACCAATCAGGCAGGCATGTTGAGAACGTTCAAATTCTTCATAAGACTCGAAGGTCATGGTTCTCTCTTGCTTGCTGGCATCAAGATAAGTGATTTCAATCATAAGATTCTCCTTTGCTAAATCATATCTTCATTTTACTCCTTGGAAAAAGGAATGTCAAGAAAATTGCTTGCGCACGCAAGTTTTTTTGTAAAAATTTTAGGAAAGCCAACTTGCTTTTGTTTCAAGGCTCTCTTCTACAGCTTTTTGTAGATAGGCAAGAGTTGTCTGACCCTCCTTAGTGAGGCAGATAAAACTAGCTCGCTTATCCTGGTCACAACATCTCCGACTAAGTAAACCGCAGTTTTTGGCTTCTAGGCGTGCCACCATTCGTGATACTGCGCTTGGACTCAGATGGAGTTTGTCCGGCAGGTCAATCTGTCTCAAAGATTTTTCTTGAGCCTGATTTAAAAAGTGCAAGAGATAGAATTCTTTGAGCGTTAGGCTTTGGTCACTCTGCTCAGCAATCGTTTGCTCTAAAAGTGCTTCTAGCTCTACTTGTCGGCGGTTGAAGTCAAACCATTTTTCTAAGTAAGTCATATCAATCTCCTTTCTATATGCTAGTTATAAACAGATTTGCCTATCTGAGATGCTTGCGCACGCAATTAGTATACAACTTTTTGGAATAGATAGCAAGAAGGATGTTTCTTATATATTTCCTTGAAATTTTCTGAAAAAAGAGTAAACTGGTATGCAGAAAGTCTATTTGTGGAGTTTACAATGAAGTTATATGTTCAGTTAATGATTCTCTTTGTGATTTCTCTAATCGGTGAAGGAATCTCCAGTTTTTTTCATTTGCCCATACCAGGAAGTATCATCGGCTTGATTATTCTGTTTCTAGCCTTGCAGTTCAAGTGGCTGCGTATCCGCCATGTCAATATGGTGGGGAACTTTTTACTGGCCAACATGACCATCCTCTTTCTACCTCCTGCGGTTGGAATTATGGAAAAGTTTGATGTGATTGCTCCCTATCTCTTCCCGATTGTCTTGATTGTCTTTTTTGCAGCAGTAATCAATATCATCTTGATTGCGCTTGTGGTTCAATTTATCAAAAAACGCTATGAAGGTGACTACGAAGAAAGAGGTGCTAAATGAGCGAATTTGTATCCAATCCCCTATTTGGGATTGCTTTGTCAATCTTAGCCTATCTTGGGGGAATGATGATTTTCAGACGCTATCCTCATCCCTTAACGACTCCCTTGTTGCTGTCAGCTATTTTTATTATCATCTTTCTAAAGGTAACTGGCATTTCCTACCAAGATTACTACCAAGGTGGGGTTTATCTTAATAACTTGATTGTTCCTTCAACAGTGGCTCTAGGAATTCCCCTCTATAAGAGTTTCCACTTGATGAAGCATCATGTTAGGAGTATTTTGCTGGGTAGTTTTCTAGCTGTCATCGTCAATACCACTTTTACAGCCCTAGTCGCAAAAATCTTTGGCATGGACTTTTTCCTAGCTATTTCCCTCTTTCCTAAGTCAGTAACGACCGCTATGGCAGTAGGGATTACAGAAAAGTTGCAGGGCTTGACTACAGTGACCCTAGTAGTTGTCGTAGCGACTGGGATTTTGACCAGCGTTATCGGCCCAACACTTCTAAAGTGGCTAAAAATAGACGATCCAGTAGCGGCTGGACTAGCCCTGGGTGGAACAGGTCACGCCGTTGGAACTGGAACGGCCTTTCGCTATGGACCAGTTGCAGGTGCTATGGGAGGACTAGCCATCGGTGTTACAGGTATTCTCTATGTATTTATCAGTCCTATTGTAGCTAATTTGATTTTGAGTTAACGCAAAAACCCAGCTCTAGTAGCTGGGCATTTTTTATTGCAAATTAACTTTATTTTTCAAGATATAGTAGGTTCCGAGATAGAAGGCTGCGCTGAGGATGAGGTCTTTAACGATTTCAAAGGAGATCATCCAATTGTAGTCGAAATCTATGCGAAGGTTGAGACCGACAAAGCCGAGAATGGTTTGGATAACAATATAGGCTAAAACGGCAAGAGCTGTACGGTATTCATTAAAGAGTTGTCCGATAGAGATTGCCAAGTAGATGCAAAGGATTCCTGAAATTGTGCTGAGGATATATGAAATCACAGAAAGCCAGAAACTATCCATGTAAAATTTAAAGAGGTATTCGAGAGAAAAGATATCAAGGAAGTTTGCACCAGTCAGAACTAAAATGATATAAATACTCAAGATAAAGACTAATGAGCTCGCCAGAGACCAGATGAAAGCACCCAAAAGTTTGGATAAAATGATTTGGTGCTCAGATACGGGGAGTGTTAGAGTTAGGTATCCCTGACGATCGTAGACACTACCCTTGAAGCGACGAATGATCAAAATCAAGGTTGAAATACTTAAGGTAATGATTAGTCCACCAAAAACTAGAGCCAGAAAAACTAACATAATCATTTGTTGATCAGGTGTATCGATGGATTTTAGGGAACTAGCTTGAACCCCGATAAGGGCAGAAAGAGCCAACACAGCACCATAGAGGGCTAAATACCATTTGTTAACATTTTTAAATTCATAACGAACTAAATTCCAAAACATAATAATCTCCTTTAACTAGGCTTTGAATTCGTGGCGGAAGATTTGGTCGATAGACTCTCCAGACTCATAGCGAATATCATCAACATTTCCTTGACGGACGACTTTTCCATCCTTGAGGAAGATAATCTCATCCAAGATTGGTTCAATATCTGAAATCAAGTGGGTTGAAATCAAGACAGTCGAAGTTGGAGAGTAGTTGTTGATGATGGTGTTCAAGATATAGTCACGAGCTGCGGGGTCGACACCCCCGATTGGTTCATCAAGCACATATAGACGAGCATCACGACTCATGACAAGGATCAACTGAACCTTTTCTTTGTTCCCTTTTGAGAGTTTCTTGAAACGGCTATTTTCATCAATGCCAAGGTCACGAAGAAGACCTTGAGCACGTTCCAGATTAAAATCTTGGTAGAAGGTCTTGAAATAAGTGAGAGCTTCCTTGACCTTCATCTGCTCGTTGAGATAGGTCGTATCAGGCAGATAAGAAACAATCGCTTTAGTTGCTGGGCTTGGTTCCATGCCATTGATAAGGATACGCCCTTCCTCTGGCTGTAGCAAGCCGTTGATTAGTTTAATCAAGGTTGTCTTTCCAGAACCGTTTGGACCAAGGAGACCAACGATTTTTCCAGCTGGAATTTCAAGGGAAACATTTGTAAGAGCAGGGCTTGCTCCATAGGATTTTGACACATTTTCAAATGCTAACAAGGTCATAGTTTAAACTCCTTCAATATAATCTCTCAAAACAGTCGGTAGTTCTTCTTTTTCATAGCCGAATTCTACCATGCCTGTTACAAACTGTTGCAGCTGTTCTTCTGACAGTTGCTTACGGGATTGGAGGATCAAGTCCAAATCCTCTGTGACAAAGCGTCCAGATGTTCGCTTGGTATAGACAAAGCCTTCTCTCTCCAAGTCCGATAGGGCACGCTGGATGGTGTTGGGATTGACACCTGCCTCTCTAGCCAATTCTCTAACGGTTGGAAGCTGTTGATTGGGCTCGAGTTTATGGGAAATAATCTGCAATTTGATTTTCTCCATAATCTGCAAATAAATGGGTTTATTGTTATCAAATGTCCAAGACATCACGATCTCCTTTCTAATCACCTTTGTGTTAATTCAATAATACAACAAAACAAAAAACTTGTCAAGCCAAAAGGAGAATTATTTTGGGAATCTCTTAAAAAATGGTATAATGAAAAGAAAACGACAAGGAGGGAAAGGCATGCGTTGTCCAAAATGTGGCGCTACAAAATCAAGTGTGATCGATAGTCGCCAGGCTGAAGAAGGAAATACAATCAGAAGAAGACGTGAGTGTGAAGAGTGTCAGCATCGTTTTACAACCTATGAACGTGTTGAAGAGAGAACACTAGTTGTGGTCAAAAAAGATGGTACACGGGAACAATTTTCAAGAGATAAAATCTTTAACGGGATTATTCGTTCAGCCCAGAAACGTCCAGTGTCTAGTGATGAGATTGGCATGGTGGTCAATCGCATCGAACAAAAACTCCGTAGTCGCAATGAAAATGAAATTCAGAGTGAGGTTATTGGTTCCTTGGTTATGGAAGAGTTGGCAGAGCTAGATGAGATTACTTATGTCCGTTTTGCCAGTGTTTACCGTAGTTTTAAGGATGTGAGTGAGCTTGAAAGCCTACTCCAGCAGATTACACAATCCTCTAAAAAGAAAAAGGAAAAATAAATGAAGCCAAATGACCGTTTTTCTTTTGTAAAGAATAATCGGGTGTCGCAAGATACCTCATCAATGGTGCAGTGCTACCTCCCGATTATCGGTCAGGAGGCGCTGAGCCTCTATCTTTATGCTGTGACTTTTTGGGATGATGGTCAAAAGGAGCATCTCTTTGCAGCCATGCTCAATCATTTGAATTTTGGGATGGATAGTCTTTTAAAGGCTTTTAAAACTCTGACAGCCATGAAATTGGTGACCCTCTATCAGCAGGGGGAGGCCTATAACTTGTTACTCCATCCTCCCTTATCAACTCAAGAATTTTTACAACATACAGTTTATCGGACCTTGTTAGAAAAAATGATTGGGGATAGTGCGGTTGCAGCCATGAGACAGGCAAGTATTGAGGGAGAGCCTATCTCGGTGGCCTTGAGTCAAATCTTTCCTCAGTTATCTGAGTCTGCGAGTCAAGAAACCTCTAGCAGTCAGCCTGCAGCAGATGATTTTGATTTGGAGCATTTCCGTCAGCTCATGGCTCGTGATGGTCTTCGTTTTCAAGATGAGACTTCGGATGTTTTGGCCTTGTTTGCAATAGCTGATGAGCAGAAATGGACCTGGTTTGAGACTTATCAAGTAGCCAAAGCGACAGCAGTGTCGCAAGTGATTTCTGTCAAACGCATCCGTGAAAAGATAGCGCAAAAGCCTGTGACTTCTGACTTTAGTCCCAAGGAGGCGACCATTATCCGAGAGGCTAAGAAAAAGACAGCCTTGCAGTTCCTTGCTGAGATTAAGCAGACTCGCAAGGGAAGTATTACCCAGACTGAACGAGACCTGCTCCAGCAGATGGCGGCCTTGGGCTTGCTGGATGAAGTAATCAATGTTATCTTGCTCTTGACCTTTAATAAGGTTGATTCGGCCAATATCAATGAAAAATACGCCATGAAGGTGGCTAATGACTACGCCTATCAAAATATCCGTAGTGCCGAGGAGGCAGTTCTCCGTATTCGTGAACGTGGCCAAAAAGCAAAAACGCAAAAGCAGAATCAGACTGCCCCAGCGAAAACCAATGTGCCTAAATGGAGCAATCCTGAATATAAGAATGAAACTAGCGAAGAAACTCGCTTAGAACTAGAACGTAAGAAAAAAGAAATGTTAGCTCGATTAGAAAAAGGAGGAGACTAGATGGAAAGTGTCGGAGACGTACTCAAGCGTCAACCAAGCCGATTTCAGTATCAGGATTTAGTCCAGCAAATTGTGAAGGACCCTGATGTTGCAGCCTTTATCCAGAAAGAATCTCTCAGTCAGGAGGAGTTAAACCGTAGTATTTCCAAGTTTAACCAATACATCACTGAGAGAGATAAGTTCCTCCGAGGAGATACAGACTATATTGCCCGTGGCTACAAGCCTATCCTAGTCATGAACCATGGCTATGCAGATGTTTCTTATGAAGAGACTCCAGAGCTAATTGCAGCGGAAAAAGAAGCAGCGATTAAAAACCGTCTCAAACTAATCAACCTTCCAGCTAGTCTTAAAAAAGCTAGCTTAGCTCAAGTAGACTTGGATGATTTGGGGCGCCTGCCAGTTTTTGAAAAGCTTTTAGCCTTTGTGGAGCAATATCCAGCTATTCGAAAAGGTCTCTACTTATATGGAGACTTTGGTGTGGGTAAAAGTTTTATGGTGGCTGCCCTAGCTCATGATTTGTCAGAAAAACGTGGTGTTTCATCAACGCTCCTCCACTATCCGAGCTTTGTCATCGATGTCAAAAATGCCATCGGTGATGGCAATGTCAAGACCTTGGTGGATGAGATTAAGCTTGCTGAAGTCTTGATTTTGGATGATATTGGTGCCGAGCAATCAACAGCTTGGGTGCGTGACGAGATCCTGCAGGTTATTCTCCAATATCGTATGCAGGAAGATTTACCGACCTTTTTCACCTCCAACTTCAACTTTGAAGATTTGGAGAAGCATTTCGCTAAAGGGAAAAACGGAAATGACGAAACCTGGGAAGCTAGACGCGTCATGGAACGCATTCGTTATTTAGCAGAGGAAACAAGACTTGAAGGAGAAAACCGCCGATGACAGAAACAATCAAAGTAATGAAGGCTCACACTTCAGTGCGTAGATTTAAAGAGCAAGAGATTCCCCAAGCAGACTTGAATGAGATCTTGACAGCTGCCCAAATGGCTTCTTCTTGGAAAAATTTCCAATCCTACTCGGTCATTCTTGTCAGAAGTCAAGAAAAGAAGGACGCCTTATTTGAGCTAGTTCCTCAGGAAGCGATTCGCCAGTCTGCAGCCTTTCTTCTCTTTGTTGGTGATCTAAACCGTGCAGAAAAAGGGTCTCGTCTCCATACGGATATTTTCCAACCTCAAGGGGTGGAAGGACTCCTCATCACTTCAGTAGATGCAGCTCTAGCTGGACAAAATGCCTTGCTTGCGGCAGAAAGCTTGGGCTACGGTGGAGTGATTATCGGTTTGGTGCGTTACAAGTCTGTTGAGTTAGCAGAATTGTTCAAGCTTCCTGACTATACCTATCCAGTCTTTGGGATTGCACTCGGTGTGCCAAATCAACAGCATGATGTAAAACCAAGACTGCCACTAGAGAATGTTGTCTTTGAGGAAGAATACCAAGAGCAGTCAACTGAGGCAATCGAAGCCTATGACCGTGTACAGACTGAATATGCAGGTGCGCGTGCGACTACAACTTGGAGTCAACGTTTGGCAGAGCAATTCGGCAATCCAGAACCAAGCTCGACTCGAGAAAATCTTGAGCAGAAGAAGTTATTGTAGAAAGTGAGAAAACATGGCCTTACCAACTGTTGCCATTGTGGGACGTCCCAATGTTGGGAAATCAACCCTATTTAACCGTATCGCGGGAGAGCGCATCTCAATCGTAGAAGATGTTGAAGGTGTAACGCGAGATCGTATCTATGCCACGGGTGAGTGGCTTAACCGTTCTTTTAGTATGATTGATACTGGGGGGATCGATGATGTCGATGCTCCGTTCATGGAACAAATCAAGCACCAGGCAGAAATTGCCATGGAAGAAGCAGATGTTATCGTCTTTGTCGTGTCTGGTAAAGAAGGAATTACAGATGCGGACGAATATGTTGCCCGTAAACTTTATAAAACTCATAAACCAGTCATCCTAGCCGTTAATAAGGTTGACAATCCAGAGATGCGAAATGATATCTATGATTTCTATGCTCTAGGTTTGGGTGAACCGCTACCGATTTCATCTGTTCATGGTATCGGGACAGGGGATGTGCTGGATGCTATTGTGGAAAATCTCCCACATGAAGTTGAAGAAGAAAATCCAGATGTTATTAAATTCAGCTTGATTGGACGTCCAAATGTTGGAAAATCTAGCTTGATCAATGCCATTTTGGGAGAAGACCGCGTCATTGCCAGCCCTGTAGCTGGTACCACTCGTGATGCTATTGATACCCATTTTACAGATGCTGACGGCCAAGAGTTTACCATGATTGATACGGCTGGTATGCGTAAGTCAGGTAAAGTCTATGAAAATACTGAGAAATACTCGGTTATGCGTGCTATGCGTGCTATTGACCGTTCAGATGTAGTTTTGATGGTCCTTAATGCCGAGGAAGGTATTCGTGAGTATGACAAGCGTATCGCTGGATTTGCCCACGAAGCTGGTAAGGGGATGATTATCGTGGTCAACAAGTGGGATACACTTGAAAAAGACAACCATACTATGAAAAACTGGGAAGAAGATATCCGTGAGCAGTTCCAATATCTACCTTACGCACCGATTATCTTTGTATCTGCTTTGACTAAGCAACGTCTCCACAAACTTCCTGAGATGATCAAGCAAATCAGTGAAAGTCAAAACACACGTATTCCATCAGCTGTCTTGAACGATGTAATCATGGATGCCATTGCCATCAACCCAACACCGACAGACAAAGGAAAACGTCTCAAGATTTTCTATGCGACCCAAGTGGCAACCAAACCACCAACCTTTGTTATCTTTGTCAACGAAGAAGAACTTATGCACTTCTCTTACTTGCGTTTCTTGGAGAATCAAATCCGCAAGGCCTTTGTCTTTGAAGGAACACCGATTCACCTAATCGCGAGAAAACGGAAGTAGTGATTATAAAAAACGATAGAACATCAAGACTTGTTCTACCGATTATCTACCCCATCAAATCATTGGCAAAAGATGTGAACAGGATTTGGTTTGTAGTATATTATTGAAATTGAAAAAGGATGGAATGATTTTCCATCCTTTTTTATAGCGGAATAAATCAATATTCCTAGGGGGACAATATTTATACTCAATGAAAATCAAAGAGCAAACTAGGAAGCGAGCCGCAGGTTGCTCAAAACACTGTTTTGAGGTTGTGGATAGAACTGACGAAGTCAGTAACAAATATACGGCAAGACGAAGCTGACGTGGTTTGAATTTGATTTTCGAAGAGTATTAATCTTTCTTACCTTTTAGTAAGAAGGTAGCCGATAAGGCTAGGCTGAGACTTGCCATAAAGAGGAGAGGGCTAGCTTGTTCACCTGTGGCTGGGAGTTGTTTGTCATTCGTAGAGACCTGATCATTGGCTTCATTACTTTCAACCAATGGTTTTGTGGTTTCTAGGTTTCTTTCTTCCGTATGAGCTGGGACAGGTTTAACAGTTGAGTCTTCTGTCTTGTAAACAATAGCATAGGTGCTCACGTCAAAAGTAATAAACTCAATCATACCGTCTCGAATGGTGAATTCTTGTGGTTTTAATTCATTTGTTGAAGTTAATTGATAGAGTTCTTGAACATCACCTGAAATTGGTAGTCGAACGAGTACAGCACCTTTTGGTTGAACTGGCTGTCCATCTTTATCCTTGAGTTGAAGAGCGTAAGCATCGTATTTCTTGCCCAAGAGTTCTTTGTGTTCAACTTTTTGACTATCGAGGTAGCTTGCGCCTCCTAGTTCAGTTGTTCCACTAATAACTTGAACTTTTGTAGTCTTGTCTTTCAATACTTTGAGTTTAAACTCAGGAACTGTGTTACTTGGCGCAGCTTGACCACTACCTGTCCCGATAGGGCCAGTGTATTCAGGTCTTTCCACCGTAGGCGCCTCCTGTTCCCCAACTGTTCCGACAGGTTTGGTATATTCAGGTCTTTCCGCAGTAGGTGCCTCCTGGTCTCCAGCAGTTCCGATAGGACCAGTGTATTCAGGTCTTTCCGCAGTAGGTGCCTCCTGATCCCCAGCAGTTCCGATAGGACCAGTGTATTCAGGAATTTCCACAGTAGGTGCTTCTTGATCCCCAGCAGTTCCGATAGGACCAGTGTATTCAGGTCTTTCCATGGTAGGTGCTTCCTGATCCCCAACAGTTCCGATAGGACCAGTGTATTCAGGTCTTTCCGAAGTAGGAGCTTCTTGTTCCCCAGCAGTTCCGATAGGACCAGTGTATTCAGGTCTTTCTACAGTAGGCGCTTCCTGCTCCCCAGCAGTTCCGATAGGACCAGTGTATTCAGGTCTTTCCACAGTAGGTGGCTCCTGCTCCCCAGCAGTACCAATAGGATCTGTGTACTCAGGAATGGTTACTACTGGAGCAGGCTCATCCCCTTTACTTGTTTGAATTTTTTCTTCCACTGGACTGGTTTCATCCTTAGGAAATACTGTTACAACAGAGCTGCTGATTGTTTTTCCTTGGATAGCATAAGCTTCTATCGGATTGCCAGCTTTACGATCTGTAGTTTCAGGAATATCCAGTTGTACCTTATTATCCTTGATGGTTAATACCGTTTGTTCGCCAGATGTAACAAGATGGTCGTCATCGACTTTTCTGAGTAGAAGAGGATCTTTGATACCAGGGAAGGTCACAGCAACAGCATCCCAATTACCAGTTGGTAGGGTTAAGGTAACAGTCTTATCTTTGGACTTAATAGGATCAAGGCTTGGACTATCGAGAGACACAGATGGTGCTTTTAAGATATCAAAGGAATCAAGAGAGATTTTCTTTCGCCCTTCTGGAGAATCTGGATCTACTTTCAAAGTTAGGACGTGATCACCATCAGCTAGATTTGTGAATTCGCCAATCAAAGCACCTTTTTCTGTTGCTCCTGGAGTGAAGAAGTCAAGGGCTGGCATCTCTTTGCCATCCAGTGTGACAAGTGCCTTGCCTAGTGATGCTGTTTTTAATCCATAGATTCGGATACCTGTTCCAGAGAATGGGATGGTTGCAGTGGCTTCAGAAGCAAGGCTATCATCAGCGTTTATGTCAGCGTATTTTTCTGTAGAAGCATAGAGTTCTGCATCGCTCCAATCCTTAAACATGGAACCATACTGGATACGAGGGTCACGGTCATCGATTTTCTCAACAGTTGCTCCTTGGCCTGGGAAGACTTTGAAGTAATCGAGAGAAATTTTTGCACGCTCGTTTGTACGTCCTTTGTGCTCGGGCTTAACAGTGATGGTCATGAGGTGAGGGCCTGAAGAAAGATTTGTGTAACGTCCTATTAATACACCTTTTTCAGTTGCTCCTGCTGTATAGAAGTCAAGTTCTCCAACAGATTTGCCATCGATTGTAACGTCAGCAAGTCCCAATTGAGATGACTTGAGTCCGTAGATTTCAATACCAGGTCCATTGAAAGGAATAGTTGCAGTCGCATCCTTATCGGAGTAATTTCCATTTGAGATATCGGCGTATTTCTCTGTTCCACCAAAGAGTTCTGAGTCAGCCCAGTTTCCATAAGCAGAGCCGTACTGGATGCGTTTGTCACGGTCATCCATCAACTCACTGAAGGCATCGATGGAGGCAACGTCTGAAACTGGTGTTGCACGGTCCCCTAGCATAGCCTTAACGGTATAAGTATAGGCATGGCTAGAATCAATCGAGCGATCGATGAAGTGAGTTTGGTTGGTGATAAACTCACGAACGCTAGGAGTTTGACTGTTTTCATCCTTACTTTCTCGTCGGATGACATAATGACTTGCTCCCTCAACTGTGTTAAAGTCGAGTTCAGCTGTGACGGAATCTTTTCGAAGGGCTGATAAGCGAGTCACTCGTCCAGGGAAGTTTTCAAAGGTAATGACATCACCTTTTTGAGTCGCAAGTTGGATACGGTTATCTTTGAGGCGACTAGCTTGAACTTCCTTGCCATTAATCTTGATAATACTAGATTCGATATTTGGATAGTCTACGACTAAGTCTCCACCAACATTAGAAAGGAAAGATAGCGTTTCAAGATTTTTCTCTTTCCATTTCATGCTGACTTCAAAGTTACCACGAGCAACTAAGCCTGAGACTTGACCATCTTTCCATGCATCTGGAAGGGCTGGTAATGGGGCAATGTAGCCGGTGTGAGACTGAAGGAGCATTTCTGCCATACCGCTGGTTGCACCAAAGTTTCCATCAATTTGGAAAGGCGCGTGGGTATCCCAGAGGTTTTCTAGGGTTGAAGATTTGAGCTGTTCTGCCAACAAACGGTGGGCACGATTTCCATCTAGGAGACGGGCCCAGAGGTTGATTTTATTGGCCTTAGACCAACCAGTACCACCATCTCCACGGTGGTTGAGGGTTGCGCGTGCAGCTTCTAGATATTCAGGCTGATCCTTGCCAAATAGAGTACCTGGGAAGAGTCCAACTAGATGAGAAACGTGGCGGTGATGGTTTTCAATGCCTTCGTTGGTGAATTGTGGGCTGTCTTCCTCAAACCACTCCTTGATACGACCATCTTGGTTGATATGAAGTGGTTTGAGCTTGTCAAATTTAGCCTTCACTTCTGTCACTAAGTCTTGATCAACATTGAGATGATTGGCTGCTTCCATATAGTCGTGGAAGAGTTGCCAAACTAGAGACTGGTCGAAGGTATTCCCGATCGTGATAGTTCCATGTTCTGGTGAGTAGGATGGAGAAGAAACCCAGCGGTCACTAGCCTTATCGTAGTGCAAGAAGGAATTCCAGAACTTGGCAGTTTCCTTGAGCATTGGATAAATCTTTTCTTTAAGATAAGTTTCATCCTTGGTGAATTTGTAGTAGTCATAGACGTTTTGCATCATCCAAGCATTGGCAGCAGGAGACCAACCCCAATAATAGTTCCAACCAGGAGTAGTCCAGCCAAATGGTGTCGCCTGAGTATGAACCAGCCAACCATTTTCTTGACCTTCTTTGGACTCGATACCTGCATATTCTTTAGCAGCTATACGGCCATAGTAGCGCATGTCATCAATATAATTGATCATTGGCTTAGCCGTTTCTGCGAGATTGCTCATGTAGGCAGGCCAATAGTTCATCTGAAGGTTGACATTGAGGTGGTAATCTGAGTTCCAAGGTGGATTGTCTACAGCATTCCAGACTCCTTGCAAGTTTGCAGGAAGGGCATCTGTTCGATTACGAGAAGAACTGATGAGGAGATAACGTCCGTATTGGAAGAAGAGTTCCTCTAGCTTTTGGCCTTTTGTTGGATTATAGGTTTGAAGAGCTTCTTTTGTAGTTTGATTAGACTTGCTACCTCCGAGGTTTAATTGAACACGATTGAAAAGACTTTGATAATCCTTGATGTGATTATTTTTCAGAGTTTCATAGTCTTTTGCCTTGGCGGCCTCTACGATAGATTTAACAGTTTTTTCTACATCAATACCCTTGCGATAATTAGTTTTTGGGTTTTGAGCAAAATTAGTCTTGGCACTGAGTAGCAGTGTTGCATAACTTGCTCCTGTAACGGTTAAATAACCATCTTGAGCAGTGACTTGTCCGTCAGTCTTGATACCAAGATAGGAAGCAAATTTCAGACCATTGTCTTTGACAGTTCCTTTGAGCAAAATACCATTAGAATCAGTCGTAACTGCTCCTTGTTTATAATTCGAATATTCCCAGGAGTAGTCTCCATTCGCAATCAAATCTTCAGTCAAGCTATTCCAGAGTGTAAAATCAAGCGTCTTATCTCCCTTTTTAGTCAAATGGGTAACAGTGACGTCATCTGGGTAACTAGAGAAGGTTTCTCGTTTGAAACTTGTCCCATCTTGGGTATAAGAGGTAGTTGTGATAGCTTCAGAAATATCTAAGCCACGATGATAGTCAGTAACATTTTCCAAGCCCTTCTTTTGGTTATTAAAGACCATGAAGATATCACCGAAGGCTAGGTAGCGACCATATTGGGCATTGTTTGGCCCAACCAAATTTCTCTCTGCTAGTTGTTTGGCTTTTTGACGGTCACCGTCTTCTAAGGCCTTACGGATTTCGGCTAAGACTTTGTAGCGGTCCTTGTAGTTTCCACCGTTGTAGTCTTGACTATCTGGCTGTGGGCCTCCAGACCAAAGTGTTTTTTCGTTGTACTGGATTCTTTCTTCACCGATGAGTCCGAAAACCTTGGCCCCCATTTCCCCATTTCCGACTGGGAGGGCTTGTTTTTCCCATCCATCATAGGAAGGAGCAGTTGGTTGGTTGTAATGTAATTCGTAATGTTCTTGCTTGTTCACAGGAAGTTCTGTTTTCTCACTCTCCTTATTGTCAGCAGGGGCGGTAGTAGCACTTGTCTCTGACTGACTACTAGTTTGAGGTAGTTCTGCCTCTGGGGTTGTTTGCTTTTCAGTTGATTTAGCTACAGGCTGAGTCTCTGTGTTAGAAGCAAGAATTTCCTCTAGTTTTGTATCCGGTTTAGCAGAGGTTTCAGTAATTGTTGCCTCACTTTCCGTAATCTCGACACCATCAGCAGCCACACCCTGTGCTGCTAAAAACACAGCTCCAAGTAAAACAGAGGCAGCTCCGACACTTAGCTTGCGGATGCTATACTTACAGGATTTTTCCCAATATCTCTTATCCACAAAATTCTCCTTTCTTAAATCTGTAAGCGCATACATTATCTTTTAAAAAAATAAGTCTTGCAGAAATAGG
>NZ_KQ970820.1:22972-32616 GCF_001579645.1 Streptococcus infantis | reverse complement strand
CCATATGTGTGATTTTTTTCAGATAATCTTAATATAACAAATAAACAAAACTATTGCAAGGGCTTACAAGGTAAATGGGCTTTTTTTACCAAATTTTACTAAGTATGAAGTATTTGCTAATTACTTAGGAAATTACAGTGGATGTAAGCGTAACTCAAACTAGTCAGGCGTATGACTTTATGGTATAATATAGAAGATTCAAAAAGAAACAGGAGAAATGTTATGAACCTTATTTTAGCAATTGTATTGATTCTTTTAGCTTTTCTAGGAGGAGCTCTTGGAGGTATGTACTTGGTGCGCAAGCAAATCGAAAAAGAATTTGCGGATAACCCACGTTTGAACGCAGAAGCAGTTCGTACTCTCTTGAGTGCAAACGGTCAAAAGCCAAGCGAAGCAAAAGTACAACAAGTTTACCACCAAATCATTCGCCAACAAAAAGCAGCCCTTGCTAACAATAAAAAGAAATAAATAGGAAAAGTCTGGGATGAAAGTTCCAGACTTCTCACTATGTTTGACTGATATATAGAGACAAGACTTTTTCCTTGCATTCTATTGATAATTGATTATGATTAAGAGGGAGACAGTGGGGAGCTACCCAGTCTGTCAGCAATTTCAGGAAGAAATGAATAATAATGAACTATCAATCAGAAAAATAAGACTAGAAAGAAGACTGTATGGATAATCGACCGATTGGTTTTTTGGATTCGGGCGTTGGAGGTTTGACGGTTGTACGTGAACTCATGCGCCAGCTTCCCCATGAAGAAATCGTCTATATTGGAGATTCGGCACGGGCTCCTTATGGTCCCCGTCCTGCTGAGCAGATTCGTGAATATACTTGGCAACTGGTCAACTTTCTTTTGACCAAGGATGTTAAGATGATTGTCATTGCTTGTAATACAGCAACGGCAGTCGTCTGGGAAGAGATTAAAGCTAAGTTGGATATTCCGGTGTTGGGTGTGATTTTGCCTGGTGCATCAGCAGCCATCAAAGCGAGTCAAGGTGGGAAAATCGGTGTGATTGGAACTCCAATGACGGTAAAATCAGATATTTATCGACAAAAGATTCATGATCTAGACCCAGATTTACAAGTGGAAAGCTTGGCCTGCCCTAAGTTTGCTCCTTTGGTCGAGTCAGGAGCCCTATCGACCAGTGTGACCAAGAAAGTTGTCTATGAAACCTTGCGTCCCTTGGTCGGAAAAGTAGATAGCTTGATTTTAGGCTGTACCCATTATCCGCTCCTTAGACCTATCATCCAAAATGTCATGGGGCCTAAGGTTCAGCTGATCGATAGTGGAGCTGAGTGTGTGCGTGATATTTCTGTCTTGCTCAATTACTTTGAGATTAATCGTAGCCGAGATGCGGCGCCCCTTCAACACCGTTTTTATACAACTGCAAATAGCCAAAGTTTTGCCCAGATAGGAGCAGAATGGCTGGAAAAAGAGATTCATGTGGAGCATGTAACATTATGACAAACAAAATTTATGAATACAAGGACGACCAGGACTGGTATGTCGGGTCCTACAGTGTTTTTGGTGGCATTCGGACTTTGACGGATGATGAGTTAGAGTTTCCGCTATTTGATTTGGCCAAAATCTTTCGAGATGAGGAGCGAGGATTTCCACTTTCAGTCACTGTTTTACGATATGGTTCAGCCTACCGCTTACTCTCTTTTGTAGTAGATATACTTAACCAAGAAGCAAATCGAAACTTGGAAGTCATTCAACGCCAAGGTGCCTTGCTCTTAGTTGAAAATGGACAACTTCTGCATGTAGAATTGCCTAAAGAAGGAGTCAATGTTCAAGACTTTTTCGAGACAAATAAAGTCAGAGAAACCTTGCTCATAGCGACTCGTAACGAAGGGAAGACCAAGGAATTTCGTGCTATCTTTGACAAACTGGGCTATGACGTAGAAAATCTCAATGATTATCCAGACCTGCCTGAAGTAGCAGAAACGGGTATGACCTTTGAAGAAAATGCTCGCCTCAAAGCTGAAACTATTTCTAAATTAACAGGAAAGATGGTTCTAGCAGATGATTCTGGTCTTAAAGTCGATGTGCTTGGTGGTCTCCCAGGTGTCTGGTCAGCTCGTTTCGCAGGAGTGGGAGCCACTGACCAGGAAAACAATGCTAAACTCTTGCACGAATTAGCTATGGTTTTTGAACTCAAGGACCGTTCAGCTCAATTCCATACAACCTTGGTCGTAGCTAGCCCAGGTAAGGAAAGCTTGGTTGTCGAAGCTGACTGGCCAGGTTACATTAACTTTGAACCTAAGGGTGAAAATGGCTTTGGTTATGATCCACTTTTCCTAGTAGGAGAAACTGGTAAATCATCGGCTGAATTAACCCTTGAAGAAAAAAATAGTCAATCCCACCGTGCCTTAGCCGTTAAGAAACTTTTGGAGGTATTTCCATCATGGCAAAGCAAACCATCATTGTAATGAGTGACTCACACGGAGATAGCTTAATTGTAGAAGAAATTCGTGACCGCTATCTGGGGAAAGTCGATGCTATTTTTCACGATGGTGACTCGGAACTTCGCCCAGATTCACCACTCTGGGAAGGAATCCAGGTAGTCAGAGGAAACATGGATTTTTACTCAGATTACCCAGAACGTTTAGTGACTCAATTAGGTCCAACTAAGATCATCCAGACTCATGGGCACTTATTTGATATTAACTTTAATTTCCAAAAGCTTGATTTCTGGGCCCAAGAGGAAGATGCTGATATCTGTCTCTATGGTCACTTGCATGTGCCAAATGCTTGGATAGAAGGGAAGACCCTATTTCTAAATCCAGGTTCTATCAGTCAACCACGTGGAACCATCAGAGAATGTCTCTACGCTCGTGTGGAAATTGATGACAGCTATTTCAAAGTGGACTTTTTGACACGTGATCATGAGGTTTATCCTGGCTTATCCAAGGAGTTTGCTCGATGATTGCCAAAGAATTTGAACTCTTTTTGCTGGAGCAAGAGGAAACCTTTTTGACTCCTGCTGAAAATTTGGCTGTGCTCATTGATACTCACAATGCAGATCATGCAATTCTCCTCCTTAGCCAGATGACTTATACACGAGTTCCAGTAGTGACTGCTGAAAAAAAATTTGTTGGGACCATAGGTCTTAGAGATATTTTTGCATATCAAATGGAGCAGGATTTGAGTCAGGAAGTCATGGCGGATATGGATATTGTTCACATGACAAAGAAGGATGTCGCGGTAGTTAATCCAAACTATACATTGACGGATGTTTTACATAAGCTAGTGGATGAGTCTTTCCTGCCAGTCGTTGGTAAGGATGGCCTTTTCCAAGGGATTATCACGCGGAAGTCAATTCTCAAGGCTGTCAATGCCCTCCTGCATGACTTTAGTAAGGAATATGAGATTCGAAGCAAATGAGAGAATGGATTTTAACATTTTTAGAAGAAAAGCAAAATCTATCTAGTAATTCTAAACAGTCTTATAAATATGACTTGGAGCAGTTTTTAGATCTTATTGGAGAACGAATTTCTGAGACAAGTTTAAAAATCTACCAAGCTCAACTATTAAATTTTAAAATTAGTGCCCAAAAGCGTAAAGTTTCCGCCTGCAATCAATTTCTTTACTTTTTATATCAGAAAGGAAAGATTGGCACCTTTTATCGTTTGGAATTGCCGAAACAGGCTGAGAAAAAACAAGTCAAGTCAGAGCTTTTAGACTTGAGTTCTTTCTGGCAAGAAAGTACCTATCCAGAAGGGCGTTTAATAGCCTTATTGATAGTTGAATTGGGCCTCTTGCCTAGTGAAATTCTAGCCATAAAAATAAGTGATGTGAATCTAGATTTTCAAGTGTTGAGAATCAATAAAGCCTCTCAACAAAGAATCTTGAGTCTTACCACAAAATTACTTGCAGAGTTAGAACCCTTGATGGGACAGACCTACATCTTTGAAAAAGCTGGGAAGCCATACTCTCGTCAATGGGCCTTTCGTCAGTTAGAAGCCTTTCTAAAGGAAAAAGGTTTTGCAGATTTATCGGCTCAAGGATTGAGAGAACAGTTTATACTGAGACAAATTGAAGAGAAGGTTGACTTGTATGACATCGCCAAAAAATTGGGATTAAAAACAGTCATGACCTTAGAAAAATATAGATAATGGATATTAAATTAAAAGATTTTGAAGGGCCTTTGGACTTGCTCTTACACTTGGTTTCAAAGTATCAGATGGATATCTATGAGGTACCGATTACAGAAGTTATTGAGCAGTATCTAGCCTACATATCAACCTTACAAGCCATGCGTTTAGAAGTAGCAGGTGAATATATGGTGATGGCTAGCCAACTGATGCTGATCAAAAGTCGTAAGCTCTTGCCAAAGGTTGCGGAAGTGTCTGATTTGGAGGATGACCTTGAACAGGACCTTCTTTCTCAAATCGAAGAATACCGCAAGTTTAAACTTTTGGGAGAGCAGTTGGAAGTGAAGCACCAAGAACGAGCTCAATATTACTCAAAAGCACCGACAGAGTTAATTTACGAAGATGCTGAACTTGTGCATGATAAGACCACGATCGATCTTTTCTTAGCCTTTTCAACCTTACTGACCAAGAAAAAGGAAGAATTCTCGAAAAACCATACAACCATTTTACGAGATGAGTATAAGATTGAGGATATGATGGTCATTGTTCGGGAAGCCTTGGTAGAAGGGCAACAACTATGCCTACAGGATTTGTTTAAAGAAACCAAGGATTTGCAAGAGGTTATTACACTTTTTTTAGCAACCTTAGAGTTGATTAAAACCCAAGAAATTCTCTTGATTCAAAAAGAGAGTTTTGGAGATATTTATCTCATAAAAAAGAATGAGGAAAATCAAGTAGAGCAAAGTCAGGCTTGATTGAGAGGAAGTATGAGTACTTTAGCAAAAATAGAAGCGCTCCTGTTTGTGTCAGGTGAAGATGGGATTAGGGCTCGTCAGTTAGCAGAGCTCTTATCGTTACCACCAACAGGGGTTCAGCAGAGTCTTGAAAAATTAGCCAAAAAGTATGAAAAAGACCAGGATTCTAGTTTGGCCCTGATTGAGACAGGAGGTGCCTACAGATTGGTAACCAAGCCTCAATTTGCAGATGTTTTGAAGGAATATTCTAAGGCGCCAATCAACCAGAGTCTATCTCGGGCTGCGCTTGAAACCCTGTCCATTATTGCCTATAAGCAACCTATCACACGGATAGAGATTGATGCTATTCGGGGGGTTAATTCAAGTGGAGCGCTAGCTAAGTTGCAAGCCTTTGACTTGATAAAAGAAGACGGGAAAAAAGAGGTTCTTGGACGCCCTAATCTCTATGTAACGACGGATTATTTCCTAGATTACATGGGCATTAACCACTTGGAAGAATTGCCCGTGATTGATGAGCTTGACATTCAAGCACAAGAAAGCCAATTATTTGGTGAAAGGATAGAAGAAGATGAGAATCAATAAATATATTGCCCACGCAGGTGTGGCCAGTAGGAGAAAAGCAGAAGAGTTGATCAAGCAAGGATTGGTGACGGTTAACGGCCAAGTGGTTCGTGAACTAGCAACGACTATCAAGTCAGGCGACAAGGTCGAAGTTGAAGGCCAACCCATCTATAACGAAGAAAAGGTCTACTATCTGCTCAATAAACCACGCGGTGTGATTTCCAGTGTGACAGATGACAAGGGTCGTAAGACTGTTGTAGATCTCTTACCTAATGTTAAAGAGCGTATTTACCCTGTGGGACGTTTGGACTGGGATACATCTGGAGTTTTGATTTTGACCAATGATGGAGACTTTACAGATGAGATGATTCACCCTCGTAATGAGATTGATAAGGTCTATGTTGCGCGTGTGAAAGGAATTGCCAATAAAGAAAATCTTCGTCCTTTGACTCGTGGAGTTGAGATTGATGGCAAGAAGACTAAGCCAGCTGTTTACGAAATTCTCAAAGTAGATCCAGTAAAAAACCGCTCAGTTGTTCAGTTGACCATCCATGAAGGGCGCAATCACCAGGTCAAAAAGATGTTTGAAGCAGTTGGACTTCAAGTAGATAAGTTATCACGGACACGTTTTGGACACTTAGACTTGACGGGTCTTCGTCCAGGAGAATCACGTCGTCTCAATAAAAAGGAAATTAGCCAACTACACACCATGGCTGTAACAAATAATAAATAATGAAAAAAATCTTAATTGCGCCAGTGCGCTTTTACCAACGCTTTATCTCGCCAGCCTTTCCACCGTCTTGCAGATTTGAGCCTAGCTGTTCAAACTATATGATTCAGGCTATTGAAAAGCATGGATTCAAGGGAGTTTTGATGGGCTTGGCTAGGATATTACGTTGCCATCCCTGGTCTGAAATGGGTAAAGATCCAGTACCAGACTACTTTTCATTAAAGCGAAATACAAGAGAAGAAGGATCACATTTGTGATTCTTTTATTGTTATAAGAGTAAGTTACTTGGTAAAATGTTGATTTCCACTACCTTTCTCCTATAAAAAGTGGTAAAATGGTTGAAAGAAAGAAGGGATAGAAATGACAACATTATTTTCTAAAATCAAAGAAGTAACAGAACTTTCCGCTATCTCAGGTCATGAAGCACCTGTTCGCGCTTATCTTCGTGAAAAATTAACACCTCACGTAGATGAAGTGGTGACTGATGGCTTGGGTGGTATTTTTGGGGTTAAACACTCTGAAGTTGAAAATGCACCTCGTGTTTTGGTAGCCTCTCACATGGATGAAGTTGGTTTTATGGTTAGCGAAATCAAGCCAGACGGGACCTTCCGAGTAGTTGAAATTGGTGGTTGGAACCCTATGGTTGTCAGCAGCCAACGCTTTAAACTCTTTACACGTGAAGGACGTGAAATTCCCGTGATTTCAGGGTCTGTACCGCCGCATTTGACTCGTGGAACTGGTGGACCAAGCATGCCAGCTATTTCAGATATTATCTTTGATGGTGGTTTTGCGGACAAGGCTGAGGCTGAAAGTTTCGGTATTCGTCCTGGGGACACAATCGTTCCAGATAGTAGTGCAATCCTAACAGCAAACGAAAAAAATATCATCTCAAAAGCTTGGGACAACCGTTACGGCGTTCTTATGGTTAGTGAATTGGCAGAAAACTTGTCAGGTCAAAAACTAGGAAATGAACTTTATCTTGGTGCCAATGTCCAAGAAGAAGTTGGACTTCGTGGTGCTCATGCATCAACAACCAAATTTGATCCAGAAGTATTTCTAGCAGTTGACTGTTCACCAGCAGGTGATGTTTATGGCGGTCAAGGTAAGATTGGTGACGGAACCTTGATTCGTTTCTACGATCCAGGACACTTGCTTCTCCCAGGTATGAAGGACTTCCTATTGACAACTGCTGAAGAAGCTGGAATCAAGTACCAATACTACTGTGGAAAAGGTGGAACGGATGCAGGTGCAGCTCATCTGAAAAATGGTGGTGTACCTTCTACAACAATCGGTGTTTGTGCCCGTTATATCCACTCTCACCAAACACTCTATGCTATGGACGACTTCCTTGAAGCTCAAGCTTTCTTACAAGCCTTGGTGAAAAAATTGGATCGCTCTACTGTAGATTTGATCAAAAATTATTAAACTGAAAAGATGGAGGTGATAGGTATGGAAGAACCAAACCTAGAAACCTTGATACGGGACCTTTACAATCATGCCCGTCAAAACTTGAGTGAAGATTTAGTGGCTGCACTCCTAGAAACTGCTAAGCAGTTGCCCAGCACCAATGAACGCTTGCTTGCAGTCCGACTTTCAGGGCTAGTCACACTTGAACTACTCAAGAATCCCAAGACTCCTGCGCCAGAGTTAGTCAATCTGGCCCGCTATATCCAAAAGGAAGAAGCTAGGTACAAGGGCGCAGCTGCCTCTTCCATTATGATTGGAGAGCTATTTAAAATGCTTTGATTCGTTCGAATCAAAGCATTTCTTTATCTTAAATTTGTTCAGCCAAAACTTTTTCAGCAAGGTTCATAGCGTGGTCTGACACACGAGTGTAGTGTGAAATAATATCAATAAAGTTGACACCAGCTTGGGTAGAACATTCACCGTTGTTGAGACGTTTGATGTGTGTCTTACGAAGGACGCGTTCCATCTTGTTGATGGCTTCATGGCGTTCAATAAGAGCTTGAGCTTTTTCAAGGTCATTGTTTTCAACACTCTCAAGAGCATCTTTAACGAACTCACTTGTTTGACGGTAAATATCCTCCAACTCTTCTAAGGCTGAGTTAGAGAATTGAACATTCTTGCGTTGCAAGTAGTCATTAAGATTAATTAATGCTTCTGCGTGGTCTCCGATACGTTCCAAGTCACGAGAAGAGTCAAGAATGTTGGTTAAGACTTCACTCTCTTTTTGACTCAATGCTTCACTAGAAAGAGTAATGAGGTAGCGCGTTAATTTCTCATCGATCGTATTGATAGCTTCTTCAGTCTTGTGTCCTTTTTCAGCTACTTTTTCGTTAGAATTGATAATGTAGTCGTAAGAAAGGTCAAATGCTTTTACAGCATAGTTTCCTAGGTGCAAGAGTTCTTTCTTGGCATTTCCTAGAGCGATAGAAGGAGCTTGCTTGATGAGTTGTTCATCCAGGTAAAGAGGTTCGTATTTAACAACTTCGTCTTCACCAGGGATAAGCTTGGTTACCAAGAAGGCAAGTGCTCCGATGAATGGAAACTGAATGATTGTGTTTGTAATGTTGAAGGTTCCGTGGGCAAAGGCGATGGTCATTTCTGGAGCCAGATTTAAGAAACTCTCAAACCATTGGATTAAAGATGTAAATGGAACCAGGAAGATAATACAGATCACAGTTCCGATAACGTTGAAGGCAACATGGGCTGCTGCCACACGTTTGGCTGCAATATTCGCACCTAAAGAAGCGATAATAGCAGTGATGGTAGTTCCGATGTTATCCCCAAAGAGAACTGGTAGAGCTCCTTGAAGGTCAATCAGATTGCTAGCATAGAGATTTTGTAGAATTCCGATGGTCGCTGAGGAGGCTTGAATCAGAAGGGTTAAACTTGTTCCGACAAAGACACCTAGGATTGGGTTTTTACTCAGTTCTACCATGTAGTCCTTAAAGACTTGTAAATCCTTCAGGGGTTCCATGGCACCACTCATAAGATTGAGGGCAAAGAAGATACCACCGACACCAAAGAGGATTCGTCCGATATTGTTTATCGAGCGATTTTTGGTAAAGAAGAGGCAGACAGCTCCGATAAAGAGCATCGGTAAAGCATAGTCTCCCAATTTAAATCCTATGATAAAGGAGGTGACGGTTGTTCCAATATTGGCCCCCATGACAATCCCAATAGCCTGACGCAAGGTCAATAGTCCAGCACTAACCAGACCAACTGTAATAACTGTAACACCTGAACTCGATTGAATCAGGGCAGTCATCCCAATTCCAACTAAAATTCCAAAGAAAGGATTGCTGGTATATTTGTCAATGTAAAATCGAAGACGATCTCCTGCAGCTTGTTGCAGGCCGTCCCCCATGGTCTTGATACTATACAAGAATAGTCCCAGACCACCTAAAAAGTGAAATACAATTTCCTGCCAATTAATGGACATTTCTTTTTCCTCCGAAAAATAATCGCGGAATCTCTCCCATTCTATTTTAAAGGATTAAGAGCGATCTAACAAGTAGTAAATGATCTTTTT
>NZ_KQ970820.1:9269-22871 GCF_001579645.1 Streptococcus infantis | reverse complement strand
TAGTAAATGATCTTTTTTTAAGAAAAATGTTAAATTTATTCTAAAAATGGAGCTTAATTGTCTAATTTATATTAATTCTTCACTTCTATATAGTTCTTTTGGGACTCATGTTGACTCTTCATCTAAATAGCGTAAAATGGAGATGAACTGTTCTATTATCTTTATTAGGGCAGCTACTTTTTTAAAACAAAAATAAAGCGCTTACTTTATGGAAGTAAAAGGAGAAAAAGATGAAGAATCCATTTTTTGAAAAACGTTGCCGCTATAGTATCCGAAAATTATCAGTGGGTGCTTGCTCTTTGATGATTGGTTCGGTTTTATTTGCCAACCAAGCTCTAGCAGAAGAAGTTGCAATCCCAGCGAATGAAACAACTACTACTGCTGTGGCTACAGAGCAAGCATCTCCTGCCACATCAGAGCAACCAACTACAGCTTCACCTGAGATATTAAAGCAGTTGGAAGAGACGGAAAACAAGGTTAGTGAACAACCTATTTCAGAAGAAAAACCAACCTTGGACCAATTGACTGCAACTGATAAGGAAGTAGCTAGTCCGGTTGCTGAAGCGCCTAAGGCTGAAGAAACACCTGTAGCTACAGAAAATAAGCCTGAAGAGAAAGCAACTGTTGCTGACGTTCCTAAGAAAGAAGAAAAAAGTCTTCGACCAAAAGAAATTAAGTTTGACACATGGGAAGATTTGTTGAAATGGGAACCAGGTGCCCGTGAAGACGACGCTATTAATCGTTCCTCAGTTGAATTGGCTAAACGTTACCGTGGCCATGTAATCAACGAGAAAGCCAATAAGGATGCTAAGGTTGAAGCTCTTGCAAATACCAACTCTAAGGCTAAAGACCACGCTTCTGTAGGTGGTGAAGAGTTTAAAGCCTATGCTTTTGACTACTGGCAATACTTGAATTCAATGGTCTTCTGGGAAGGACTCGTTCCAACTCCGGACGTGATTGATGCTGGTCACCGTAATGGTGTCCCTGTATTGGGTACACTCTTCTTCAACTGGTCTAATAGTATTGCAGACCAAGAAAAATTTGCTGCAGCCCTTCAACAAGACGAAGACGGAACTTTCCCTATCGCTCGTAAGTTGGTTGATTTGGCTAAATATTATGGATTTGATGGATATTTTATCAACCAAGAAACAACAGGAGATATCGTAACGCCTCTTGGTAAGAAAATGCGTGACTTCATGCTCTATACCAAGGAATATGCATCTCAAGTCAATCATCCAGTCAAATATTCTTGGTATGATGCCATGACCTATGAATATGGTCGTTATCATGAAGATGGACTTGGTGAATACAATTACCAGTTCATGGAAAAAGAGGGAGACAAGGTTCCTGCGGATCACTTCTTTGCCAACTTTAACTGGACCAAAGAGAAAAATGATTACTCTGTAACTATGGCAAAATGGCTTGGACGTAGTCAGTATGATGTTTTTACAGGATTGGAATTGCAACAAGGTGGTTCCTACAAGACAAAAGTGAAATGGGATGCCCTTCTAGATGAAAATGGCAAGCTCCGCTTATCACTTGGACTCTTTGCACCTGATACTATCACGAGTCTTGGTAAGACAGGCGAAGACTATCATAAGAATGAAAACATCTTCTTTACAGGTTATCAAGGAGATCCAACTGGTCAAAAACCAGATGACAAGGACTGGTACGGAATTGCCAACCTTGTAGCTGACCGTACACCAGCAGTAGGCCGTAGCTTCACAACATCCTTTAACACTGGACATGGTAAAAAATGGTTTGTAGACGGTAAAGTTTCTAAGGATTCTGAATGGAACTATCGTTCTGTATCAGGTATCTTGCCTACATGGCGCTGGTGGCAAACTTCATCAGGTGCTAAACTTCAAGCTGACTATGACTTTGAAGATGCCTACAATGGTGGTAACTCACTTAAGTTTGCGGGTGATTTAGCTGAAAATACCAACCAAGATGTTCGTCTCTACTCTACAAAACTGGAAGTAACAGATAAAACAAAACTTCGTGTTGCTCATAAAGGTGGTAAGGGAAGCAAGGTCTATGTAGAGTTTGCGACTCAGAAAAACTATACTTATGGTGGAGAGAATGCTCGTAAAGAACTGACTCTATCTGACGATTGGACAAAAGATGAATTTGACTTGAGTGCCTTGGCAGGTCAGACCATTTACGGTATCAAACTCACTTTTGAAAATACTGCTGCTCTTAAGGGCTATCAATTTAACTTGGGTGAGTTGACTGTAACAGATAATCAAGAGGCTCCTCAAGCACCAACAGCTCTTAAAGTAGCTAAACAATCCCTTAAAAATGCCCAAGAAGCAGAAGCCATTGTTCAATTTACAGGTAACAAGGATGCTGACTTCTATGAAGTTTATGAGAAGGATGGCGATGCTTGGCGCCTATTGACAGGCTCATCTGCAACTACGATCTACCTACCAAAAGTTAGCCGTTCAGCTAGTGCAACTGGTACTAATCAAGAGTTGAAGGTTGTCGCAGTTGGCAAGAACGGTCTTCGCTCTGAAGCAGCAACTACAAACTTCGAGTGGGGAATGACTGTCCAAGATACAAGCCTTCCAAGACCATTAGCAGCAAACATCGTTCCAGGAGCGACTGTTATCGGAAGTACCTTCCCAAATACAGAAGGTGGGGAAGGCATCGAAGGAATGTTGAATGGTACCATCACCAGCCTATCTGACAAATGGTCTTCTGCTCAGTTGAGTGGTAGCGTTGATATCCGTTTGACACAACCACGCCGTGTTGTTAGATGGGTCATGGACCATGCCGGTGCTGGTGGAGAGTCTGTTAATGATGGCTTGATGAACACCAAAGACTTTGACCTTTACTACAAAGATGAAGCTGGAGAATGGAAACTAGCTAAAGCTGTTCGTGGCAATAAAGCCCATGTTTCGGATATCACCCTTGATAGCCCAATCACTGCGCAAGACTGGCGCTTGAATGTCATCACGTCTGACAATGGAACACCGTGGAAAGCCATTCGTATCTACAACTGGAAGATGTATGAAACTCTTGATACGGAGAGCCAAAACATTCCAATGAGTAAAGTTGCAGCGCGTGTTCTAACTGACAATAAGGTTCAGCTCGGCTTCTCAGAAGCTCCTGCTGGGGCAACCATCACAGTCTATGACAAGGCAGATTCACAAACTCCAATCGCTACCTTAAATACAGCAGTTGGAGGGGATTTGGCGACAGAACCATTGAGCTTTGAAAAACGTCCAAGTCTTCTTTATTACCGAACACAATTGCCAGGGAAAGAAATCAGTAATACTCTTGCTGTGACGATTCCTCAGGATGAAAGAAAGATTAAGGCTGTCAGTCTAGAAGTAGCACCTAAAAAGGCAACTTATCAAGTTGGTGAGGAATTGAATCTTAAAGGTGGTCTTCTCCGTGTCAAATACGAAGGTGAAGAAGCAGATGAAGTCATCAACCTTAGTCATGCTGGTGTTGTAGTCAACGGCTACGATGCTCACCATCATGGCGAACAAGAGTTAACAGTAACCTATCTTGGTCTTCCAGTTGCAGGTAGCTTTAAGGTTCAAGTCACTGGTGAAGAAACTGGTCCAAAAGAAGTCGCAGCCTTGTATATTAGCAAGCAACCGAAAATTGACTACTTGGTAGGTGATGCTCTAGACTTATCAGAAGGACGTTTCAAGGTCTTGTATGATGATGAAACTGAGACAGAACATAGCTTTACAGACCAAGGAGTCGAAATTACAGGTTATGATTCTCAAAAAACAGGCCGTCAAAAACTTCAGTTGCACTATCAAGGTCAAACTGTCGACTTTGATGTCCTAGTATCACCTAAGGCAGCCATTAACGACGAATATCTGAAACAAGAAATTACATCTGCTCAAGGACGCAAAGAAACATTAGCTTATACATTTGCGGATGCAGCAAAACAAGCAGCTCTTGTTGAGAAGCTTGATGCAGCGAAAGCTATCTTAGAAAATCATGATGCTAGTCAAGAAGCAGTCAACCAGGCCTTGAATGACTTGAAACAAGCTGGTACTGAATTGGATGGCAATCAACGTTATCAAACTGCTAGAGAAGAATTGGAAAGCTTGCTCGAATCTGTCCTTGAAAAAGATCCTCAATCTGAGTTGATTGCGCAAGCTGAAGCTTTATTATCTTCACAAACACCAACTCCAGAAGCCTTTGCGGACATGAAAGAAAAGCTGAATAAAAAACTAGCTTCTGCAGAAGAAAGCCACCATGTGGGTAGCTTAGAAGAAGGTGGAACTGCTCCAACGGTTGAAGCTCTACCTGAGCTAGTGGTTGAAACAGAAACTCAAGCCTTCGAACGTCAAGAACGTCCAGCAGGAGACCTCTTGTTGGGTGAACGTCGTATTGTTCAGGTAGGTGTAGAAGGGCAGACTCGTCGTCTGATTGAAGTAGATGCCAAAGGCAACCGTACTCTTCTTAAAACAGAAGTAGTCAAGGAAGCAGTTGCAGAAATCACTGAAGTTGGTACTAAGGTAGAAAGCCGTGTTCAACCGCTAGACGGTCCAAAAGTCTTAGAAGTTAAGAAACCAAGCTTGGTTGTGGAAGAAGAAGTTCTTGCATATGGACATGAAGAAAGAGTAAATCCTAGCCTCCCATTAGGAGAACGACGCTTGGTTCAAGTAGGAGTTGCAGGCCTTCGTAGAAACCTTGTAGAGATTGATTCTGAAGGACATCGCAGTCTTAAGGGAACGGAAGTTCTCAAGGAAGCCGTAACTGAGATTGTTGAAGTCGGTACAAAAATAGTTAAAGTACCAGGTGACAGACCAGTTACACCTGCTCCAGCGACTCAAGATACTAAGAAGGAAACTAGAAAAACAGAACCTAAGACTGAAACATCCGTTTCGCCAGTTCAAGCAAGCCAAGCAGCGAAGCAAGAACCAGCCAAAACAGGAGCACAAGCTGAAAAAATTGAAGGAAAACAACTTCCAAGTACAGGTACAGAAGTAGATGCAAATCTTCTTGCCCTTGGCTTGGTCGGAGTTTTAAGTGGTTTTGGATTGCTAGCTCAAAAGAAAAAAGAAGATTAAGATAGAGGGTGTATCTAACACTGACTTCATATTAATAAAAAAGATTTGACTTTTAAAAGTCAAATCTTTTTGTATAGGGGAGGAGAATAAAAATGGTAGAGTATTCTGTCGTAGTTACAAGGCACTGTCCTGAATTAATCGAGAAAATTGTTGTGGATAAAAGTTTAAGGTTTTGCTATCTCTTTTATTGATTTTGTGATATAATTAACACGTAAAAAAAATTAAGGAGTCTTTCCAAATGGCAAAATTGACTGTTAAAGACGTTGAGTTGAAAGGGAAAAAAGTTCTCGTTCGTGTTGACTTCAACGTTCCTGTAAAAGATGGCGTGATTACTAATGACAACCGTATCACTGCAGCTCTTCCAACTATCAAGTACATCCTTGAACAAGGTGGACGCGCAATCCTCTTCTCTCACCTTGGACGTGTGAAAGAAGAAGCAGACAAAGCTGGTAAATCACTTGCTCCTGTAGCTGCTGACTTGGCTGCTAAATTGGGTCAAGAAGTTACATTCCTTCCAGGTGTTACTCGTGGTGCTGAATTGGAAGCAGCTATCAACGCTCTTGAAGATGGACAAGTTCTTTTGGTTGAAAACACTCGTTTTGAAGATGTTGACGGTAAGAAAGAATCTAAAAACGATCCTGAACTTGGTAAATACTGGGCATCACTTGGAGATGGTATCTTCGTAAACGATGCATTCGGTACTGCTCACCGTGCACACGCATCTAACGTTGGTATCTCAGCAAACGTTGAAAAAGCAGTTGCTGGATTCCTTCTTGAAAACGAAATTGCTTACATCCAAGAAGCTGTTGAAGCTCCAGAACGTCCATTCGTGGCTATCCTTGGTGGTTCAAAAGTTTCAGATAAGATCGGTGTTATCGAAAACTTGCTTGAAAAAGCTGATAAAGTTCTTATCGGTGGTGGTATGACTTACACATTCTACAAAGCACAAGGTATCGAAATCGGTAACTCACTTGTAGAAGAAGATAAATTGGATGTTGCGAAAGCTCTTCTTGAAAAAGCAAACGGCAAATTGATCTTGCCAGTTGACTCAAAAGAAGCAAACGCATTTGCTGACTACACTGAAGTGAAAGACACTGAAGGTGAAGCAGTTGACCCAGGTTTCCTTGGTCTTGACATCGGTCCAAAATCTATCGCTAAATTTGACGAAGCTTTGACTGGTGCTAAAACAGTTGTATGGAACGGACCTATGGGTGTATTTGAAAACCCTGACTTCCAAGCAGGTACAATCGGTGTGATGGACGCTATCGTGAAACAACCAGGCGTTAAATCAATCATCGGTGGTGGTGACTCAGCTGCCGCAGCTATCAACCTTGGTCGTGCAGACAAGTTCTCATGGATTAGTACGGGCGGAGGCGCTTCAATGGAGCTTCTTGAAGGTAAAGTATTGCCAGGTTTGGCTGCACTTACAGAAAAATAATTTCAGCCCGTTAGTCTCTACAAAATCCTGATTTTGTAGAAAAAGGAACAAAACTGAAACGTTAACAAAAAGGTGGCTCTGTCACCTTTTTGTGTTAGTGGAGGTATTTGTGACGCGGTGGTGGAGCTTCAATGGAGCTTCTTGAAGGTAAAGTTCTTCCAGGACTTGCAGCTTTGACTGAAAAATAAGAATATAAAAAAGGAGGCTGGGACAAAAGTCCTAGCCTCTCAATTGTCTTTGGATTGTCGAGCAGGACGCAGTGGTTGAGTGGTCTCTACTACGCTGCTTTCATCAACTTTTACAACCCTACTCAACTGTGCGGAGGTGGGACGACGAAATCGAATTCTAACGAATTACCGATTTCTGTCCCACTCTCTTTTTTTCGCTCTTGTAAAGTTTGAGAGTACCGAGGGATAATTGGACAGAATCCAAAAAAAACAGTAAAATAGAGGAATACCAATCTAAATGAAATTTGAGTGATGAACGTGGAAAAAAGAGACAATCTTACAAAAACAGCTATTTGTGGAATTATCAATGTCACCCCAGATTCTTTTTCTGATGGGGGCCAGTTTTTTGCAGTTGAGGAAGCTTTGAAGCAGGCTCGAAAATTGATAGCTGAAGGAGCCACTATCTTAGATATCGGTGGAGAATCTACTCGACCTGGAAGTAGCTATGTTGAGATTGAAGAGGAAATCCAGCGTGTGGTTCCAGTCATTCAGGCTATTCGTCAAGAAAGTGATGTTCGGATTTCGGTAGATACTTGGAAGAGTCAGGTGGCAGAAGCGGCTTTACGAGCTGGGGCCAATATAGTCAATGACATTACAGGCCTCATGGGTGATGAGAAGATGGCAGAGGTGGTTGCCAGGGCTGGAGCTCAGGTAGTCATCATGTTTAATCCAGTCATGGCACGCCCTCAGCACCCTAGTTCACTCATATTTCCTCATTTTGGATTTGGAGAGACTTTTACAAAGGAAGACTTAGCAGACTTTGAACAACTACCAGTAGAAGAATTGATGACAGCTTTCTTTGACCGTGCTCTAGCAAGAGCGGAAAAAGCAGGAATTTCGAAAGGAAACATCATGCTGGATCCTGGGATTGGCTTTGGCTTGACCAAAAAGGAGAATCTCATCCTCCTACGTGACCTTGATAAGCTTCACGAGATGGGCTATCCTATCTTTTTAGGAGTTTCTCGTAAGCGCTTTGTCATCAATATCCTTGAAGAAAATGGATTTGAAGTCAATCCAGATACTGAAGCTGGCTTCCGCAATCGTGATATTGCTTCGGCTCATGTGACCAGCATTGCTGCTAGACAAGGTGTGGAAGTGGTGCGCGTGCACGATGTAGCCAGCCACAAGATGGCAATCGAAGTTGCATCAGCCATCCGTCTGGCAGACCATGCGGAAAATTTAGATTTGAAACAATATAAATAACATGAATAAAAACGAAACGAACCAGTGGATAGCAAACTACCGGACAGATCAACCGCATTTTGGTCTGGAGAGGATGGTGGAGCTATTAGCTTTACGTGGTAATCCCCATCTTAAGCTTAAGGTCATCCACATCGGTGGAACCAATGGTAAGGGCTCTACTATAGCCTTTTTGAAGAATATGTTGGAAAAGATGGGACTAAGAGTTGGTGTCTTTAGCTCTCCTTATCTGATTCATTATACCGATCAGATTGCCATTAACGGTAAGTCCATCCCAGAAGCGAGATTAGAGTCCTTGATGGCGGATTATCGTTCACTACTTGAAGGAGAGCATGCTCAAGCCTTGCAAGGAACGACAGAATTTGAGATTATCACTGCTATAGCTTATGACTATTTTGCTTCTGAGCAAGTCGATGTGGCAATCATGGAAGTTGGTATGGGCGGACTTTTGGATAGTACCAATGTCTGTCAACCTATCCTAACAGGCATCACGACTATCGGATTAGACCATGTAGCGCTTTTAGGGGATAGCTTGGAAGCCATAGCAGAGCAGAAAGCAGGGATTATCAAGCAAGGAGTTCCTCTAGTGACAGGAGACATCGTCCCAGAAGCCTTGTCGGTTATCGACCAGATTGCGAAAGCGAAACAAGCTTCTAGGCTTGCTTATGGGGAAGATTATCAAGTTAGCCATCATGAGAGTGTGGAGACGGGCGAAATTTTTGATTATTCAAGCTCAGTCAGACAAGGTCGTTTCCAAACAGGATTGCTTGGTTTGCACCAGATAGAGAATGCAGGGATGGCGCTGGCCTTGTTAGATAGCTATTGCAAAGAGACTGGTCAAGAATTACCAGATAATGCTTTAGTGGCTCAAGCTTTGGAAGAAACAAGCTGGCCTGGACGCTTGGAAGTTATTTATAGGGAACCCTTGATGATTTTAGATGGGGCCCACAATCCCCATGCCATCAAGGCCTTGTTGGCTACCTTGAAAGAACGCTTTACGGACTATCAGAAGGAAATCCTCTTTACTTGTATCAAAACCAAGGCCTTGGAGGATATGTTGGACTTGCTAGAAACTTTGTCCAATACTAAGATTACACTAACTCATTTTGAGGATAGTCGGGCGACGGATGAAAAAGTCTTGAAAGAGATGGCTGATTCTAGAAATCTCAACTACCAAAGTTGGCAGGAATTTCTAGACAAAAAATTATCAGAAAATGAAGAGAAAAAAACAGTTAGGATTATCACGGGCTCATTATACTTTTTAGCCCAAGTGAGAACCTACCTAATGGAGAGGAAAAATTAGAATGGATACACAAAAGATTGAAGCAGCTGTAAAAATGATTATCGAGGCAGTTGGTGAGGATGCAAATCGCGAAGGCTTGCAGGAAACACCAGCCCGTGTCGCTCGTATGTACCAAGAGATTTTTTCAGGTCTTGGGCAAACTGCTGAAGAGCACCTGTCAAAATCCTTTGAGATTATTGATGACAATATGGTAGTGGAAAAGGATATCTTTTTCCACACCATGTGTGAACACCACTTTTTACCATTCTATGGTCGAGCTCATATTGCATACATTCCTGATGGGCGTGTAGCAGGCTTATCAAAGTTAGCTCGTACGGTGGAAATCTACTCTAAAAAGCCACAGATTCAAGAGCGTTTGAATATCGAAGTGGCTGATGCCTTGATGGAGTATTTGGGAGCCAAGGGAGCCTTCGTTGTCATTGAAGCAGAACATATGTGTATGAGTATGCGCGGTGTTCGAAAACCAGGAACTGCAACCTTGACCACAGTGGCTCGTGGTCTATTTGAGACAGATAAGGATCTTCGTGATCAGGCTTATCGTCTCATGGGACTATAATACTCTTCGAAAATCAAATTCAAACCACGTCAGCTTCACCTTGCCGTACTCAAGTACAGCCTGCGGCTAGCTTCCTAGTTTGCACTTTGATTTTCATTGAGTATAAAAAGAATCCGCTTTGGGCGGATTTTTCTAGAAAGGACTAGTTATGGATCAACTGCGAATTAAAGACCTAGAAATTTTCGCCTTTCATGGACTCTTTCCTAGTGAGAAGGAACTGGGGCAGAAGTTTGTCGTTTCAGCCACCCTATCCTATGATATGACCAAGGCTGCGACAGACTTGGATTTAACTGCTTCTGTCCATTACGGAGAACTTTGCCAGCAATGGACGACATGGTTTCAGGAAACGAGTGAGGATTTGATTGAAACAGTAGCCTACAAACTAGTAGAGCGTACTTTTGAAACCTACCCTCTCGTTCAAGAGATTGAGCTGGAACTTAAAAAACCATGGGCACCTATCCATCTACCGCTGGATACTTGTTCAGTAACCATCCACCGTCGCAAACAGCGTGCCTTTATCGCTTTAGGAAGCAATATGGGGGATAAGACGGCTAATCTCCAGCAAGCGATTGACTATATGCGAGCTCGTGGCCTCCACATTCTCAAAGAGTCTAGTGTGATTAGGACCGAACCTTGGGGTGGTGTAAAGCAGGATAGCTTTGCTAATCAGGTGATTGAAGTAGAAACTTGGCTTCCAGCTCCAATCTTGTTAGAAACCTTGTTAGCGATTGAATCAGAAATGGGACGGGTTAGAGAGGTTCATTGGGGACCTCGCTTGATTGACCTGGATTTGCTTTTTGTAGAGGACCAGGTCATCTATACAGACGACCTCATCTTGCCTCATCCTTATATTGCTGAGCGCCTCTTTGTTTTAGAGTCTTTACAGGAAATAGCTCCGCATTTTATTCATCCAACGCTGAAACAACCGATTCGCCACTTGTATCGTCAATTGGAGAAAGAAAATGCCTAAGTTTTCTGAAACTTATAGTAAATGGAGAAGTCTAGGGGAGGGAGTGCTAGCTATTATCCTAGGTCTTCTCTTGATTTGTTTTGGGCAGATTGTACCGAGACTTGGTTATCAACTCTTGATGGGGTACTTTTCCTTGTCGGCTATTTGGCATTTATTGACACGATGGTTCCAGGAGAAATCCCGTAGAGAAAATATTTTTGTAACCATAGCCAAGCTCTTTCTTGCAGTCATCCTATTTGATTCAGTCATCCTGCAAGGGATAGCCCTCTATCTCCTTGTGATGATTATCGGAGGTTATCAACTGTTTACAGGTCTGATTAGTCTGATTACCTGGTTGATTTACCGAAATAATCATATCCATCCGAGGCTCAATTACTTATTTGATGCTTCGTGGATGATGGGTTTTGGTCTCTATAGTATCTCTCCTTTTCATGATGCGACAAATTTTGAGTTGCTCCTGTTAGGTTTTTACTTAATCATGTTGGGAGCGAGTAGTGTCAGGGATGGTTTCTATTTCGAAAAAGGGAGAAGTAATCCCAAGCTGAAGCGCAGAATGAGAATGACCCTGCCCATTTTTGTAACAGCTCTAATTCCTATCAATACCCTACGTCGATTGAATAAATGGTTTTCTAATCATGAGTCCGAAGAAGGGAAAGTACATTCAGAGAGAAAAAATGACCAGACAGTTGATATGGAAATTTTTATCCATACTTCAGAATCCTCTTTCTTTTTAGCCATGGGGCATGTGGATATCTGCTATCAAGGTCAGGTTATTTCCTATGGTTCTTATGATCCGCACTCGGAGCGTTTATTTGGGATGATTGGGGATGGGGTTCTATTTAAGGCTAATCGAGAAAAGTATATCGAACTCTGTAAGAGAGAAAGTCAGAAAACTCTATTTGCCTATGGCTTAAGCTTGTCTGAGCAACAGAAAAAAGCTATAGAAGAACAAGTGAGAGATATTGAAGGACTCTTAATTCCTTGGGAACCAAGTTCTCAACTCATGAAGAGAAGAGAAGGGGAAATCAAGCATACCTACTCTTATCAGCTGAAACACGAGGCTGATGCCACTCTTTATAAGTTCAGTTCGTCCAAGTTTAAGACCTATTTTGTTCTCAGCACAAATTGTGTCTTATTGGCTGACTCTATCGTGGGTAAAGCTGGAACAGATATTCTCAGCCCCCAAGGATTTATCGTCCCAGGAACTTATCAGGATTATCTTGACTTAGAATACACCAAACCAAGTGGTATAGTAGTCAGTCGTTCCATTTATTAGCAAAAAGAAAACTCTAGTTTCCTAAGTAGATAGAGGAGACTAGAGTTTTTAAAATAGGTCATTTTCTTCTGGTAGGAGAATGGTTTCCTTCCCATCCATATCTAGCACCAGAACTTTAGGTGGATAGAGTGGGTCAAAGGGATGGTTGAAGTCGAAGTCAATCGTTGTTGGAAGATGTTGACTAGAAAAACGAAAAGTAATGGAGCCTTCATTATTCAAAAGCCGAAATTCCAATTCATCTTCTAGATCAAAAACATGCTTTAAAAAATGATCGATTATATACCAGATTGAATCGATAACATCGTCGGGTAAATTGGTCACTACACCGAAACTAGCGCATCGTCTATGAGAATCTGTAAAAGCCATCCCTATCTCCTAATTGATTTTTTTATTATCATACTGCAAACTGCTAGAAAAATCAAGAAAAGTCAACTGCCTTTAAAAAGATGGGAATGATTTTGAAATTTTTTCAACGAATCTTCATCAAATGCTTGAAAATGCTTACAATTAGTGGTAAAATGAAAACAGTTGAATCATGAAAACAAAATTTTCAAAGTAGAAAGGAAACGGAATGAACACAGATGATACAGTAACAATTTATGACGTTGCCCGAGAAGCGGGAGTGTCAATGGCAACTGTCAGTCGTGTTGTCAATGGCAATAAGAACGTCAAAGAAAACACCCGTAAAAAAGTCCTAGAGGTCATTGATCGTCTTGACTACCGCCCTAATGCAGTAGCTCGTGGTCTAGCAAGCAAGAAAACAACAACAGTTGGAGTTGTTATTCCAGATATCACAAACACTTATTTCTCTACCCTTGCTAAAGGGATTGACGATATCGCGGAAATGTACAAATACAACATCGTCCTTGCTAATAGTGATGAGGATGATGAAAAGGAAGTATCTGTGGTCAATACTCTCTTTTCTAAACAGGTGGATGGCGTTATCTTCATGGGTTATCATTTAACTGAGAAGATTCGCTCAGAGTTTTCACGCTCACGCACACCTGTAGTTCTTGCAGGAACAGTTGACATAGAACACCAACTTCCAAGTGTCAATATTGACTATAAACATGCTACTGTTGATGCAGTCCGCCATCTCTTGAAACGAAATAAAAAAATTGCCTTCGTTAGTGGACCATTAGTGGATGATATTAATGGTAAGATTCGCTTAGCTGGTTACAAAGATGCTTTGAAAGAAGCGGGAATTAACTACAGTGAAGGTCTTGTTTTTGAATCAAAATACCGTTATGATGATGGTTATGCCTTGGCAGAACGCTTGATTTCTTCTAAAGCAACAGCAGCGATTGTAACAGGTGATGAATTAGCGGCAGGTGTTTTGAACGGACTTGCTGATAAGGGAGTTTCTGTACCGGAAGACTTTGAAATTATCACCAGTGATGATTCACAAATCGCGCGCTATACTCGCCCAAACCTAACCACCATTGCGCAACCTTTGTATGACCTTGGTGCTATTAGTATGCGTATGTTGACGAAGATTATGCATAAGGAAGAGTTAGAAGAGCGTGAAGTTCTTTTGCCGCATGGTTTGGTAGAACGTCATTCAACTCGTAAAGATTAACAAGAAGAGGC
>NZ_KQ970820.1:0-9079 GCF_001579645.1 Streptococcus infantis | reverse complement strand
TCTCGCTTTTTAGTAGTAAAAACTTTTTGGTCAATGGTTCAAGCATCAAGTTGATGGTAGAAGGCTTTGGGGGTGACTAGAAAACAAGACTTGATCTAGTAATTTCTATCTCACCGACTTTTTTATACTCAATGAAAATCAAAGAGCAAACTAGGAAACTAGCTGCAGGTTGCTCAAAGCACTGCTTTGAGGTTGTAGATGAAACTGACGAAGTCAGTAACCATACCTACGGCAAGGCGACGTTGACGAGGTTTGAATTTGATTTTCGAAGAGTATTATCCTTCCATATAGGCTCGTAATTCATCCCCTGTAAGGCCAGCATTGATAGCAATGAGGAGTTTGAGACGAGCCTTTTGAGCATTGAGCTCTTTGACAAAGAAGACACCAGCCTTTTGCAGACAAACGCCACCACCCTCATAGGCATAAACAGGTTCGGCAATCCCATTAAAACAACGAGAAACCAAGGCGATTGGGAGTCCTTCTTGGATAAGGGCGTTCAATTTTTGTGATGTTTCCTTGGGAACATTTCCAGCACCAAAGGCCTGGATAATAAGACCATCTAGCTGGTCAACAGGAAGCAAATCAAGGAGTTCTTCTGTCATGCCAGCATAGACTGGAATAATTGGAACCAAGCCCTGGATCCTATCAAGGTCAAAACGAACACGGGGTTCAGCTGTTTTAAAATAGAGAATTTCTTGCTTCATGATGAGACCTAGTGGGCCATGGGTCGGTGTTTGGAAGGTTCCGACATTCGTGGTATGGGTCTTAGTGACATACTTGGCAGCGTGAATTTCATCATTCATCACGACCAGTACCCCCTTATCAGCGGCCTTGTCATCACTTGCAACACGTAAGGCACTGAGATAATTGTAGACACCATCGCTTCCGAGTTCGTTGGAACTACGCATGGCCCCTGTTAGTACGATCGGTTTGTGAGGAACCTCCATGGTATCGAGGAAATAGGCAGTTTCCTCCAAGGTATCTGTCCCATGTGTAATCACGAAACCGTCATAATGATCAGCCTCCTCTTTGATTTTTTGATAGAGGGCCAGCATATGCTTGGGTTTAATATGGGGACTTGGCAGATTAAAAAAGTCGAGCGCGTGGACTTCAACTCCTCCAAGTGGATTGGATACATGATTCATAGGGTTTTCTTGGCTAGTTACAACAGTGCCAGAGTCATCGGCTTGCATGGAAATAGTACCACCCGTATGTAAAACAAGGATTTTCTTAGGCATGATTTACTCACTCTTTCTGAAATGTGGTATAATCATTGTATCACAAAAGGGGAGAATGAGGTAGGATGGAAGTCAAAGCTGTTTTTTTTGATATCGATGGAACACTAGTCAACGATCGCAAGAGTGTTTTGAAATCCACTAAGGACGCGATTAAGATTGTGAAGGACCAGGGGGTGCTTGTTGGAGTAGCGACAGGGCGAGGACCTTTTTTTGTTAAGGATTTAATGGAAGATTTAGATCTGGATTTTGCCGTAACCTATAACGGCCAATATATCTTTAATAAAAACAGAGTCTTGTTTACAAGTCCTCTTTCCAAGTCTCATTTACGGCAGTTGATCACCTATGCCAAAAAAGAGGGCAAGGAGATTGCTCTAGGGACCAAGGATGCTATGCTGGGTTCGAAAATCATGTCTTTTGGCCTAGGTTCTTTTTCTCAAAGGGTGAGTCGTTTTGTCCCCTCTATGTTGACTCGTACAGTTAGTCATTCCTTTAATCGAATGGTGAGTAAGATTGTTCCTCAGAAGGAAGAAGACTTGCTTCACTTGATGAATCAGCCCATTTATCAAGTTTTGATGCTAATGACGCCAGAAGAATCTGAGAAAGCAGCAGCTGATTTTAAAGACTTGAAATTAACTCGCAGTAATCCTTTTGCAGCCGATGTCATCAACCAAGGAAATTCCAAGTTAGAAGGCATTCGCCGAGTCGGAAAAGAGTATGGTTTTGATCTCAATCAAGTCATGGCCTTTGGTGACTCGGACAATGACTTAGAGATGCTGGCGGGTGTTGGGATGTCAGTCGCTATGGGCAATGGTAGTAGCAGTGTCAAGGAAGTGGCGAAACATATCACAACCAGCAACCAGCAAGATGGGATTCACAAGGCCTTGGAACACTTTGGTGTTTTGGCTTCAGAGAAAGTCTTTGTCAGCCGTGACTATCATTTCAATAAGGTCAAAACCTTCCACCACATGATGGATGAACGAACTCAAGAAGAGCCACAAGCTTGGGATTTAGAAGGTGCTACCCATAGAGCGGGATTTAAGATAGAAGAACTGGTCGAGTTTGTTCGAGCTGCTAGCTCTTCTGAAGAAGACTTCGAACGGGCAGTTGGACAGTTACACCAAGCGCTGGATCAAGCAGCACAGAAAGTTGCTAAGAAAACACCTGCTAAGCAAGATTTGGTAGGGCAAGTAGATGCTTTAATTGATACCTTGTATTTCACCTATGGTAGCTTTGTTTTGATGGGGGTGGATCCAGAGCGGATTTTTGATATTGTCCATCAAGCCAATATGGGTAAAATGTTTCCAGATGGAAAAGCTCATTTTGACCCAGTTACTCACAAAATCCTAAAACCAGATGACTGGGAGGAGAGATATGCTCCAGAACCAGCCATTAAAAAGGAGATTGAGCGTCAGATAAAGGCCTATGAACGCCACAAGGAAAGAGCCGATAAGAAATAGGCGATAGAAAAGGAAGCCTTGAATGCTTTTTTGATTTCCTGGCTCCAACTACTGCATCAACAATTTATGAAAAAAATGAGGTTAGGAGAAAAATCCCAACCTCATTTCTTTTTTATTACAAAGTTTTGTCCTTATCTCTAACGACGAGAAGGTCAACGCTGGTATGGCGTAGGATATATTCTGATGAAGAACCAACTAGCAGACGCTCAAAAGCATTGAGTCCTGTTGCTCCAACTAAAATCAAATCAACCTTTTCTTTATCTGGAATTGTTTTAGCTAAGAGAGTTTTAGGATTTCCCATCTCAATAACAACTTTAATGTCTGTGAGCCCAGCATCTTTTGCACGCTTTTCATATTCAGCCATCAAATCGTTGGCCTCGACTTGCAATTCTTCGTAAACTTCGGCATCAAATGTTGAGATGCTTTGAAGAGCACGTGTGTCAATGACATGGGCAATCGTTAGTTTTGCCTGGTTACGTAGTGCTGAATGAACCCCTTTGATGAAAGCCAAGTCAGCTTCCTTAGAACCGTCAACCGCTACCATGATGTTTTCATAACGTTGTGCCATAGCAAAAACCTCCTCATTCTTATTACCTTCATTGTATTCCTTTTCACTAAAAAAGTAAAGTAAAAAACGATAGGAAGAAGATAGATGCTTTTTGACTTTGACTTGGAGTTTGTTATAATAAAACTAGAAAAGCTAAGAGGAAGAGATATGACAAAAATCGCAGTATTATCGGATATACATGGCAATACAACAGCCTTAGAAGCTGTTCTGGCAGATGCCCAGAAGTCAGAGGTTGATGAGTATTGGCTCTTAGGAGATATCCTCATGCCTGGAACAGGACGAAAAAATATTCTCCAGATCTTGGATACTTTACCAATCACCCATAGAGTTTTAGGGAATTGGGAGGAGAGCTTATGGCGCGCCTGCCATCGTCAGTTAGATGAAAGTAGACCCAGTCATCGTTATCTCTTACGCCAGTGTCAGTATATTATGGAAGAACTCAGTGTTGAGGAGATTGAGGCGCTGCAGAACTATCCCTTGCAAGTGCACCGCCAGTTTGGAGATTTGAAGCTAGGGATTAGCCACCACTTGCCTGATAAAAATTGGGGACGAGAGCTGATTCATCTTGGAAAGCAAGAGGACTTTGACCGCCTTGTCACCAATCCAGACTGCGATATTGCCATTTATGGTCATATCCATCAACAGTTTCTTCGGTATGGTAGTGGTGGCCAGCTTATCCTGAATCCAGGTTCCATTGGTCAACCCTTCTTTTTATCTGAAAATTTACGCAAGGACTTACGTGCTCAGTACATGATTTTAGAGTTTGATGAAAAAGGCTTGAAAGATGTCGATTTCCGTCGGGTTGATTATGATATTGATGCAGAATTACAACTAGCCAAAGAGTTACAATTACCCTACTACCAAGTTTATTATGAAAGCTTGGTTAATGGGATTCACCATACCCATAATCAGGAACTACTTCATGAAATTGCCCAAAGTCAAGGGCATGATGCAGAACTAGATGACTGGCTGAGTGGTAACTCTTGACATTACAACTACAAGAGATATAATAAATATAAGTAAAAAACGAACTAGTCTAATAGAAAAAGGAGAACCTTATGCAAATTTCAAGTCGATTTACCATCGCGACCCATATGTTGATTATCATAGCCTTAAAAGGGAAAGAAAGTAAGGTGACTAGTGATTTTCTTGCTAGTAGCGTTGGAGTCAATCCTGTCATTATCCGTAAGACCTTGTCTCAACTGAAAAAAGCTGAGTTGATTTCAGTTGCGCGTGGAACTGGTGGTGCAGAGATCATCAAAGACCTAGAGGATGTCAGTCTTTTAGATGTTTACCAGGCAGTTGAATGTCTAGGAAAGACAGGTCAACTCTTTAGTTTTCATGACAATCCAAATCCAGCCTGTCCAGTTGGCGCAAATATCCATGGGATTTTAGACGAGAAATTACAAAAGATTCAGCTAGCCATGGAGCAGGAACTGAGCCAAACCAGTCTTGCCCAAGTAGTGGCAGATGCCGAAGCAAGGATAGAGAAATAGAAACTATACAAGTAGCAGAAAGAGTCTTTTCGGTTTAAAGCACTAAATTTCCTTTTTTAAAAATCAAAATAGTAAAAAGCGAAGATACCAGAATTTCGATAGTTAGAGTTCTGGTATCTTCGCTTTTATAGGTTATAGAAATTGTTCTCTAAGATTCGGATGATTAAGCGACTCTAATTTTCAATATTTTTTTAAAGATCACCAATCGAAATGGTATTAAGCTCGCTAATAACTTGAAGCTGGGCCATGCGTCCGATATTGATTAGTTTTGGATGCTCTAAACCTTCGACATCAAAGTTGGTCAAAATGGCATCATATCCAGCCTCCATAATCTCATCAACATTCAATGTAGCCTTGTCCCAAGTTTCAAACTGGATATTTTTAGAAGTGTAGTATTTATAGAGAGAGATGAGGGCGCGTGGATGTGCGAAGTCAAACTCACTTAACACAAGGACACGGACTTTATTCTGAGATTCTAATAATTGCTCCATCAAATCTGAAGCGTGGGTCAAGAGAGTGTATACCAGATGGACAACAGCATGTGCCTGTTCTTTTTGTCCCAAGCTAGACTTATAACGCATCATTTCAAAAACAGCTGCTTCATAAAATTCAGGGAAGAATTTCTTGATTTTATGAAGCGTATAGGATTTATTATGAGAAATGATGGATTCTGAGTTGATCTCTTGACGTTCAAGAAGAGCGGTATTATGTAAGTGCCAAACTAGCTCGTCAGTATTTGTAAAGTGAATCCCAAATTCACGAGTCAAGTTATCGAGGACATCTCGAGCAGCGTGGTAAGAGTGATCAACTTGTTTGTCTTCTGAACGGGCAGCTAGAAATTCTTCAACAGTAAAGAAGATTCCTTTTTGAGTATAAGAATCAAAGATTTGTTCTAAGGTATGACGGTTAACCTCGATATTCAGACGCTTAGCCAATGGTTCGAGTTGATCTTGGAACTCCGACAGTTGATCATATAAAGGAAGATCATTTGTAGAATCACTCGTTGTTTGGATGGTAGTACCAATCTTAAATCGGTGCAAATTAACAGCTATTTGTGTTTCTAGCTGCAACAAGTTAGCATAGTTGGCAGGAAATCCTGTCATTTTAAGAAAGAAAGCAACAAATTCTTCAATGTCTTTCTTAGAATCAGTAAATGGCCATTTAAAGTAGCCATAGGCTTCATGGAAATACTGGGCGAAGAAGAAGCGGATGTCCTTTTCGTCTCCAATGATAGAGATTGGAGTGACCTTGAGTTTGAAGCAGTATTTATTTTGTAAGGTATGATTGATCTCAGCTACTTTTTTGCGAAGTGCAGGTAGTGAGACATCAAGGTTTTGAGCTAAATGTTCATAGGTAAATGGTTCTTCTAATAAAAAGAATGCTCTCAAAACTTGGAAGTTAGAAGAATCTTGTAAAATGTGGCGGTAAATTCGTTCAATACCCAAGTTTTTAGGGTTGGCCAGCCTGATACCAGCTGTTGAAGATTGGATTTCGAAGCAAGAGAGGACTTCGCGCATCTCCTTTATATCGCTTTTAATGATACGGGTGTTGATATCTAGGTCTTCTGCTAGGGGATCTAGGTGGATCCAGTCTGGATTTTCAAATAAATATTCTAAAATTCTTAATTGCCTTTGTTCTTTTTGAGTCAATAGGGCTCTCATGAATGATTCCTCCTGTAATATATTTGATTATAATAAATAAAAATCATATTTTTTTGAAGATAAATGTTATTATATCACAAGTAAATTAAAAAAACAAAGAATTTGCCTACATTTATTATATTGTATTTTGGGATAAAATCCATTGTTTTAGAATTTTTTTGTATTGAAAAAAATTTTAAATATATAGTTTAAAATAATCGACTAAAACAAAGCTATGTTTTATAATTTAAATTGTATGTTAAAGACATGCTATAGTTTTAAAATTAACTGAGGCTATAATTTATGTATTTTAAAAGAAATTGACTCAACATGAGTTAAGACTTCAGCTGTAACTCAGTTGTATACGCCTCATCGCTTACAGACGCCGAAAAAGCTAAAGTAGCAGAAGAAGCTAAGAAAGCTAACCCAACAGCAACAGACATCAAAGTTAACAATGATGGATCAGTAGTTGTAACCTTTGAAGATGGATCAGTAGCAGTTATTCCAGCTGAAAAAGCTGTTGCAGCTGCTAACCAAGAGTCACCTGCTCAAGAACCAGCTAAGAAAGCAGGAGCGAAAGAATTGCCAAACACTGGTACTAAACAATCTAACGCTTCACTTGGACTAGCACTTCTTGCAGCAGTGACAGGAGGGCTTCTCATCGCTAAAAAACGCGAGGAAGAAGAGTAATAAAATACCCAAATAAAGTAAATTTAAGAATATGAATTCTTCAATTTACTAGAAAAGGCTAAGAGAAAAGACTAGTCTCGTCATAAAACCACACACAGATTCCAGACTTGAGAACAATCAAGATTAAAGAGTCACTGTGTGGTTTTTAAAATTTCAGAGGTTAGATTCTTTACTATTCAATAAGAATCATTATTAGAAAACGAGATTCTCAGTTTTAGGAGATTCTCGTTTTTCTATTTAGAAGTTGAGTCCCTAGAATTAGAAAATGTTAACATATAAGAATACATACCATATATTTTAAATAAGTATAAAAAATAAAAATAAGAGCAAAGAATTAGAAAATTTTACATACAATTTTACTGTATTATTTTTTGACATTTTTTAATTCGTGTTTTATAATAAAGGTGTATGTAGCATTTGAAATGCTAAGAAATACAAAAATGTATTTTAATCGTAAAAATGCAGAGCAAAAGAACTGGCGTATGATCAAAAAAGGAAAACATTTCCTTTTCGGTTGTTCGCTTGTTTTTGCGGTCGGGGCTGCTTTAGTAGCACCATCAGTCAAAGCAGATATAGTAGAAGCTAAGCCAGAGACTAGCTCTACAACAGAGGGGACTAAGCCGGTTTCAGCCGAAGAGAACCCAACTTATGCAGCGCCAGCTGTAGAAGTGGCACCAGTAGTAGCAACTGAAGAAAATGCCGAAAAAGCAGTTGAAACTACTCAAAAATTCTAAAGAAGAACCAGTACCAGCTACTGAGAAAGCTAAGGAAACAGTGGTTGCGACTGAAAAAGCTAAGGAAGCTGATAGCATCCAAGCTCCAGAAGTGACTGTGGTATACGATCCATCAGCACTTACTGATGAAGAAAAAGCAAAAGTTGTAGCAGCTGTTAAGGCAGCAAATCCTACAGCGACTGATGTTCAAGTCCAAGCAGACGGATCAGTAGTTGTTACTTTTGCAGATGGTTCAAGAGCAAACTTGTCAGCAACACAAACGATCAAAGATGGTTCTTTAGTTGCTAAGCCACGTACTAATCGTGCAGCACGAGCAACAGCAACCCGTTCAACAGCGACACGTGCAACAGAAGGTTCTGAAAACCTTGACTATACCAACAAAGAAGACGTCGAAGGTTACGTAAAAATTAGTTATGAAGTGGATAAGGCTAATAATGTTATCCATTGGACAGTTCTTGATAACCCAGGTCGTAAAGGGAATGCAGCTAGTGGTTATGTCTACTTTACGATTCCAAAAGATTCTGTAGGTGAACCAACAAACTGGAAAGTTGTTCAAACAGATAAAAACGGAAAAGTAGTTAATACGCGTGATTACTGGAAAGATAATGACGGATCATACTTGATGGGTCAAAAGGGTCGTATGGATAGTTATACTGGTACTGAAATGACCAAGCGTTTGACTGAGTTGTTTAAGAAAACAAAGAATCCAGCAATTAAAGGTAATGAAGCTGCAGTAGCAGCCCAAACTGCGGAACGTTCGCAAGCTCTTTATACGTTGACTGCTGATAATAACAAAATCCGTAATGTTATGTGGACGATTACCTTTGATACCCCAATCTTGGATAAGACTAAACCACTTGACTTTGTGGCAGGTATGCAAGGAACAGGGCTTATCGGTGGTCCGACAAATATCATGACCGGTTTCACAGATAACTTTATCGAAGAAATCAAGTTCCAAGCTGTCGCAGTTAAAGACAAGTACACTGCCAAGGTTGGCGAGAGTTTTGATGCTACTCCAGCTAACTATGTAACCAATAAAGCTGGAACACCAGAATTCCCAAATAACTACCGTGGTGCAACAACATTTGCATGGAAAGACGGTCAAGCACCTACTGCTACAACTCCAGGTACTTATACAAAAACAGTAGTTGTAACATATCCAGCACACTACAAACAAGCTCCACAAGAAGTTACTATTACATTTGAGGTAAAAGGTAATGAAGCAAGTGAAATCAAAGAACCAACTAAGACACCGG
>NZ_KQ970819.1:237416-239091 GCF_001579645.1 Streptococcus infantis | reverse complement strand
CAAAGAGCCCATAATAAAATACCCCCAAAGTTAGATTTTTTCTGTCTAACTTTGGGGGTGCAGTTCAAAAACAAAGGATTTTATTCAAATTCGAATGGATTAAAGTTCGATGTCTCCGAACAAGTCAGCCATTGAGAATCCTGTTTGAGTTTCAGGAAGTTCAAAATCACGTTTTTCTTGACGTTTTGGACGACGTGGACGTGGAGCGCGTTTTTCTTCTTTTTGTCCTTCTTCTTGAGCTGGACGTTCTTCAAGAGCTTTGATAGAAAGAGATACACGTTCTGCATCAGCGTTAACTTCAAGAACTTTAACAGTAACTTCTTGACCAACTTTAAGAGCTTCTTTTGGATTTTCAATACGTTTGTGTGAAATTTGTGATACGTGAACAAGTCCATCGATACCTGGCAATACTTCAACAAATGCACCGAAGTCAGTCAAACGTTTAACTGTACCTTCTACAACATCACCTTTAGCCAATTTTTGCTCAACGCCATCCCATGGTCCAGGTGTTGTAGCTTTAAGTGAAAGTGATACACGTCCTTCTTCTTCGTTAAGATCAAGGATTTTCACTTCAACTTCTTCACCAACAGTTACAACTGATTTTGGTGAAACGTTACGTTCGTGTGACAATTCAGTCAAGTGAACCAATCCGTCAACACCACCAAGGTCGATGAAAGCACCGAAGCTTGTGATACGTGCAACTTTACCAGTTACAACATCACCAACAGCCAATTTACCGAATACTTCAGCACGAGCTGCTGCAGTAGCTGCTTCTACAACTTCACGACGTGAAAGGATGAAGCGGTTTTCTTTAGGATCAACTTCTTTGATTTTAGCATCAAACTCTTGACCTACAAAACGCTCAGTGTTACGTACAAAACGAGTATCCAACATTGAAGCTGGGATAAATCCACGTACACCTTCAAATTCTACTGAAAGTCCACCCTTAACAGCGCGAGTTCCTTTAACTGTAACAACTTCTTCTTCACGTCCTACAAGTTTGTCCCATGCTTTGCGAGCTTCAAGGCGTTTTTTAGATACAAGGTATGTTACTGTATCAGTATCTTTACCAACTACTTGACGAAGTACAAGAACATCCAATACTTCACCTACTTTTACAAAGTCATTGATATCTGCATCGCGATCGTTTGTCAATTCGCGAAGAGTCAAGACACCTTCAACACCAGTTCCAGAGATTGCAACATTAGCTTGAGTAGCATCAACTGTCAATACTTCAGCACTAACAACATCACCTGGCTCAACTTGGCTAACGCTATTTAGCAAATCTTCAAATTCGTTCATCTAAAAAATCCTCCAACAATCAAGTTTTTCTTAAACTTGACATACTTATAATTTTTTCCTAAGCACCCGCAAAGACATGTTATATCGTTCACGTCCTTCAATTATAAAAATAAAATACCCTAAGATATTTTTCTTTTTATCTTGAATTTATTACCTAAGAACTGGGGTAGCTGGATTCGAACCAACGCATGAGGGAGTCAAAGTCCCTTGCCTTACCGCTTGGCTATACCCCAAAAGTGAAATGGAGAGAGAGGGATTCGAACCCCCGAACCCGAAGGAGCGGATTTACAGTCCGCCGCGTTTAGCCTCTTCGCTATCTCTCCAATGTTCAACAAAAACTATTATATCATGAAAATTTACAAAAAACAAGCTT
>NZ_KQ970819.1:228838-237396 GCF_001579645.1 Streptococcus infantis | reverse complement strand
AAACAAGCTTTATTTTGCTAAATTATAGTTTTCAATCAAAATTTCCACAGCTTTTTCAAGTTTTTTATAAAAACTATCGACATTTCCATTCTTTATGATTGCGAATTGATTATCTAGTTCAGCAATTTCACCGATAATCTTTTTCCCAATGGTTAATGTGTAGCCTTCAAATTTTTCCTGACCAACTAAAACAGTTGCGTCTGTTAATTGAATTTCAATTTTTTTATCTTTTTTACTCATACCATACCTCTTTTCACTCTTCCTATTGTACAAGAAATTTAAAAAACTGGCAAGAAAAAACTCTTTATAAGGGCAGCCTTGATAAAGAGTTTTTGTGAGAGAATCTAATTTTTTAATCTAGGGAAGACTCATTGTTAGTGGGTTGTCCCACCCACTAATTTTATGTCCTTATCTTTATAATCTACGATAGCACCAATCGCAGCTTCGATACCTCTGACGATATCAGTTAAATTCATAGATGCTGTATTAGGCTTATTTACCACTTGTTCTGTCATATAAGGAATATGCATAAATCCTGCTCTCATATTGGGAAACTTTTTATCCGCTAAATAGAGAGCCTGATACATCAAATGATTGCAAACAAAGGTTCCTGCTGTATTGGACACTGTAGCTGGTAACCCTTCCTCCTTTATCGCTTGTACCATTGCTTTGATTGGTAGAGTGCTGAAATAAGCTGCTTGACCGTCTAGGCGAATAGGAGTATCAATCGGCTGATTCCCTTGGTTATCTGGAATTCTAGCATCATCTTGATTGATGGCAACTCGCTCAGGAGTTAGACTAGCTCTTCCTCCTGCCTGTCCGATGCAAAGCACCGCATCTGGCTGATAGCGGACGATTGCTGTTTCTAATACCTCTGCTGCTTTATAAAATACCGTTGGGATTGCTACCCAATGAACCTCTGCGCCATGAATCTCTGACGGTAATGATTTAACAGCTTCCAAGGCTGGATTGACCGTTTCACCACCGAAAGGATCAAAACCTGTTACTAATATTTTCATTTTATTTCCTTTGCTAAAATGCCAAAAAATACATCAAAAACACATGGATGATAATCATGACAATAGCTACTCCTACCTGCGCTTTGATAACCCCATTTGGATCTTTCATATCCAGGAGAGCTGCCGGTAAAGCATTAAAGTTAGCCGCCATTGGAGTCAATAAGGTTCCACAGCAACCTGCCGTCATTGCTAGAGCTGCAGCAACGATTGGATCAGCTCCCAAGGTAAATACAAAGGGAACACCAATTCCAGCAGTAATAACCGTGAAGGCAGCAAATGCATTCCCCATTATCATAGAGAATAGAACCATCCCAAGGACATAAGCCACTACACCCATCAACCGACTCCCCGAAGGAACTAGACCGCTGATTAAATGCGAAATCAAGTCTCCAACGCCTGCAACGGTAAAAATTGCTCCCAAAGCCCCTAAAAGTTGAGGCACAATCCCACTAGTTGACACTTGCTGAACCATGCGATTATTTTCTGCTAACAAGCTTTTAGGAGAACTCTTAGTAATCAATAAAAGAGAGATGGTTGCAAAAAATGCTGCAAGGCTGATAGCAATCTTACTAAAGTCAGGAATCATTTTTGCTAATACCAAAGCAATCAAAGCCATTAACATGACCGGAATAAAAATTTTATTCTTTAGTCGTTTAGCTTCAATGTTTGCCTTGACTTCATCCAGAAACGGTAAGGTTCCGATACGAACCTGTTTAAAGAGAGTTAGTAGTGCTAATAGCACTACGATAACTCCAATACAGATAGAAGGTAGATAAGAGCCACCGATAAAACTGATGCCCAATAAAGCCCAAAACCCAGCTGTTCCAAAGCGAACTGGGTTTGTTTTATCTTTATAGCTACAATAAGCCGTATGAAGGAATTGACAACCAATCACAATATAGGTCAACTCTAATAACTGACTTGCTAGATTGCTCATTCTTCTTTTCCTTTACTAAGCTTTTTCACTAGCAGTTTTCTATCAAACAGGTAATTGTAAATTCCTACCACAAGTAGGGCCACTCCTGCAACAATAAGCGAAGCCGAAGCGATGCCTGCATAATTACTTTCGTAACCTAATTGGTCCAGAGTGCCCCCCACCAAGAGGACACCACCTGCACCAACGAAAGTGTTCTGAGCAAAGAAATTTGCAAAATTATCATTTGCTGCTGCACGCGCTTTTAGCGCTTCGCTCTCCTGCTCCGTTAATTGTCTACCTAATTGAGACTCTGCTGCTGCTTGTCCCATGGGTTGAACCAAAGGCCTTACAAACTGCGGATGTCCTCCTAGACGGATGGCAAAGAAGCTATCGAGTTCCCGAAAAAAGAAATACACTGTATAAAAACTTCCTACGGTCAGACCTTTAATCTTTTGAATCAAGTCAATCGAACGTTGCTTGAGGCCAAAAGTTTCAGATAAACCTACCAGTGGCAAGGTTACCATAAAAATCGTAAGAACTCGTTGATTACTAAATTCTTTTCCCAAAATTTCCAAGAATTCAACAAGAGAAACTCCAGAAACTAGAGCTGTAACTAAACTAGCTAAGACTACCGTTGCGATTGTATCTAACTTATAGATAAAACCAACCACAATGATAAGTATCCCTATTAGTTTAATCCATTCCATATAGGCCCCTTCATTCCAAAAGTACTAGTCTGTTTTATTTGACATGACTTTCTAATTCTTTTTGGTATTTATTGTTTGATTCCAATTTTTCTTTTTGCCATTTTTCAAGAGCTGCTTGATATTCTTTAGCAGTTACAATCTCTTTTTGCAATTTCATTCCTTTGAAGATGTATGGATCACCCTTAATACCTACTTGTGAGTATGGTTTAGAGAATGGAACGACATTGCTGACAACTGGTGAACCACCTGATGAAGCTGTTGGCATCAAGAGAGAACTATCAGTAAGCCAAGCTTGAGCTTTAGCATATTTTTCATATCTCTTATCCAAGTCATTTTTCTCAGAAACTGCATCATCCAAGAGTTTCTTATATTCGTCCAAACCTAGTTGAGCTACTACTTCTTTGTCTTTTCCTTTAGTAATACCAAGGTGTTTCATAGCGGAACCAGTCTTAGGATCCATGATATTGAGATAACTTGCTGGATCTTGGTAGCTTGGAGCCCATCCAGTACTGTTCAAGTCATAGTCTTTTTGAGCAGGAACACGCGCTTGAGATGTAATGCTTTCCTTCTCGTTATCAGTCATCTGAAGGACATCGATCACGACATTTTCAGAACCAAGAGTTGACTCGATTGATTGTTTAAAGGAATTGCTTTGTTGAACGGCAATGGTATCTGTCTGTTCAACTGGAACATCCAAGTGAATTGGGAAGGTTACACCTTTTGTTTCCAATTCTTTCTTAGCTTTTTCAAATGAAGCTTTGGCTTTGTCAGGATTGTAGATGGTATCTTTTCCGTCAACGAGCTCAACACCTTTCCATTGGTCTCCATAGTTGACCAATTCTTTTTGAGCGATATCACCAAAGTTTTTACCACCAGATTGAACGAAATTGTCTGGTACTAAGCTATTACGAATAATCTTGTCCGCACCATCTTCACCATTGAGCTGGGCAGCATAAGAATGACGGTTGAAGGCAAAGTTGATTGCTTGACGGAAGTCCTTGTTCAACATTGCTTCTTTTGTAGAAGTTTTCTGTTCTTCACTTGTTTTCGCTGTTTTATTGAAAGATTGACGGTTTACGTTAAAGGTAAAGTAGTAACTAGTTGAATCCTGTGGACTATATGTAATTTTATCCCCATATTGTTCCAAAGTAGAAGCAAAGTTTGAGCTACTTGGGAAGAGGCGAGCTGTTGTGTAAACACCCGAAGAGAAGCTACGGATCAAGGATTCTTGGTCTGATCCATCATAGTAAGTTAATTTAACTTTCTCGATTTTAACCTTCTCTTTATCCCAATAATTTGGGTTCTTTTCATATTCGATTAAAGATTTTGAAGTCAATGTCTTCAAAATATATGGACCGTTATAAAGAATACCAGCTGGACTGACCGTTCCATAATTTTTACCAGAAGCTTTGAGGAATTCTTCATTTACTGGCAACATAGTTGCTGAAGTTACTTTGGAATTCCAGAAAGTTTCAGGTGCGTTTAGAGTGTACTCAACAGTATAATCATCCACTGCCTTAACTCCAACTGTTGAGAAATCGTTAGTCTCACCAGTCATATACTCATTCAAACCCTTAATTGAGTTTTGAATAAGAGTGACACCGTCTGATTTGCCATCAGCTACGTGTTTCAACCCTGTAACAAAATCATGCGCAGTTACTTCAGCGTATTCTTCACCTTCTGACGTGTACCATTTAACCCCTTTACGAAGTTTATAAGTATAAGTCAAACCGTCTTGTGAGACACTCCAATCCTCAGCGAGGGAAGGAATCAAATTTCCATATTCATCGTTTTCCAACAATCCATCAACAACGTTACCGATGATATCAGTTGTTGAAGTACGAGTTGCGATACTGTAGTCCAAAGATGATGGGTCTACTCCATAGACATAAGAGAAAGTTGTAGGCGCATCTGCTTCCTTGTCGGCTTTCCCACAAGCTACAAGAAGAACTGCTGTACTCAGGACCACTCCTGCTGTTAACATCCACTTTTTCGTTTTCATAAAGATCTCCTTTAATAATTTTTAATCTACTTTTACAATCCAACCTTCTGGTGCTTCAATATCACCAAATTGAATACCTGTTAATTCATCGTATAGTTTACGAGTCACTGGACCAACCTCTGTCTCACTGTAGAAAACGTGGAAGTCATCACCATGTTGGATTCCTCCAATTGGTGAGATAACTGCCGCAGTACCGCAGGCACCTGCTTCTACAAATCGATCCAGACTATCAATTGGTACATCTCCCTCAACAGACTTCAAGCCCAAACGATGCTCTGCCAAATAAAGTAATGAGTACTTGGTAATCGATGGCAAGATTGATGGACTCAATGGGGTTACAAACTCATTATCAGCTGTAATTCCAAAGAAGTTTGCTGAACCAACTTCTTCAATCTTGGTGTGGGTTGATGGGTCTAGATAAATAACATCTGAGAAATGACGGGATTTAGCCATTTTCCCTGGCAAAAGACTAGCTGCATAGTTACCACCGACCTTGGCAGCCCCTGTTCCATTTGGTGCAGCACGGTCATACTCGTCTTGAATCAAGAAGTTTGTTGGAACCAATCCACCTTTAAAATAATTTCCAACTGGCATAGCAAAGATGGTAAAAATATACTCCTCAGCTGGTTTTACCCCAATGATATCTCCAACACCAATCAAGAGCGGACGAAGGTAAAGGGTTCCACCAGTTCCATAAGGGGGCACGTATTCTTCATTTGCACGAACAACGGCTTTACAAGCATCTACAAACATTTCTGTTGGAACTTGTGGCATCAAGAGACGATCACAGGTACGTTGCAGACGTTTAGCATTTTCATCTGGACGGAAGAGTTGAATACTGCCATCCTTTGTACGATAGGCTTTCAATCCTTCAAATGCTTGCTGTCCATAGTGAAGGCTTGGAGATGATTCTGAAATATGCAAGGTTGCATCTTCTGTTAATTCTCCTTGAGACCATTGTCCATTTTTAAAATTAGCGATATAACGATAAGGTAGTTTCATATAGGAAAAACCGAGATTTTCCCAATCAATCGTAACTGTCATGACAATCTCCTTTATTCTAATCAAGCTCTGTGTTCTATTCTACACTATTCTCCTAAAAATTCAAGTATTATTTGTAATTTTCTGAAAATTTTACTTATAAAAAATCAGTCACTAGGACTGATTTTTAATTTTCTTTGATTTCTTTAAAGATTTCTTTGAGATAAGCATCAAAAACTTCTTCATCAGAAATAGTATCTGAGATAAAGCTTCCATTGCTAGTTCGTTCTGATAGATTCAAATCTTGTAGGATTGATTCGTAAATCGCTCCATTATTTGATTGAATCACAAGTGTTTGTTCTCCATCTTCTACTTCTGTACTAAAGAGATTTCCAACAAATCCTTGTTCTGAGACCGCTCCAGCCAAGAATACGCGATGGGGTTTACTCTTCAATTCTCTCAAGACTTGAAGACCACGATTGGCACGACTGGTTGCTGGAATTTCCTCTGTTGAAACACGTTTCAAACTTCCACGTTGCGTTAAAAGATAGAAAGAAGACGTATTGCAGATAAAGGCTGCTTGTATCACATCATCTGCTTTCAAGTTCATGGCTTTGACACCTGCTGCCTTGGCACCGATGACAGGCACTTCTTCGATGTTAAAGCGAAGAGCATAGCCATTTTTACTGATTAATAGAACATCATCCAATTTAATAGGAGCTACTGCTACAATCTGGTCAGTATCATCTTTCAACTTAGCATACTTGACAGATTTAGAACGGTAGGTTCTCCATGGAGAGAATTCTTTGCGTTCTACACGTTTGATTTGTCCAAGTCGTGTTGCTGCAAAATAAGTTGTCGCATCATCAAATTGATCCACAACTTCGACGTAGAGGACTTCTTCATTGGTTTCAAAGTTTGTAATAGACTGGCTCAAATGCTCCCCGATATCCTTCCAACGAATATCTGCCAACTCATGGACTGGTCGATAAATGACGCTCCCAAGCGTTGTAAAGATTAAAAGATGCTGGGTAGTTTTCACATTTTGAACGAATAGCAATCGATCATCATCCCGTTTACCAATTTCTTCTAAGGTTGAAGCTGCAAAGGAACGAGGGCTAGTCCGTTTGATATAACCTGCCTTAGTCACGCTAACGTAAGTATCTTCTTCAGCGATAAGGCTAGCTGTATCAATCTCAATGACTTTTGCTGTATCTTCTAAAGTACTCAATCGAGGTGTCGCAAATTTCTTCTTGACCTCACGAAGCTCTTTTTTCATGAGATTGTACATAGTTCGTTCATCACCGATGATAGCTGCAAGCATAGCAATCTTTTCACGAAGTTCTGCTTCTTCTTCTTGCAAGACAACCACGTCTGTATTGGTCAAACGATACAATTGCAAGGTAACAATGGCCTCAGCCTGTTCTTCTGTAAAATCATAGCTGACCTTGAGGTTTTCCTTGGCATCAGCCTTATTCTCAGAAGCACGGATAAGGGCAATGACTTCATCCAAAATTGAGATAACGCGAATCAAACCTTCCACGATATGGAGACGTTTTTCAGCCTTTTCCTTGTCAAAGCGAGAACGCGCCAAGATCACTTCACGACGGTGGGCAATATAGCTAGACAAGATTGGTACAATCCCAACCTGACGAGGTGTGAAATTGTCAATCGCAACCATGTTGAAGTTGTAATTGATTTGCAAGTCAGTATACTTGAAAAGGTAGTTGAGAACGAGCTCCGTGTTCGCATCTTTCTTGAGTTCAATTGCGATACGAAGACCATCACGGTCAGACTCATCACGAACCTCAGCGATACCTGCCACCTTGTTATTGACACGAACTTCATCGATTTTCTTGACTAAGTTAGCCTTATTGATTTCATAAGGAATCTCAGTGATAACGATTTGTTCCTTACCACCTTTTAGCTTCTCAATTTCAGTCTTGGAACGAACGACCACGCGCCCCTTACCAGTTTCATAGGCCTTTTTGATTTCGTCACGGCCTTGGATGATAGCTCCCGTAGGGAAGTCTGGTCCAGGCAAGAATTCCATCAACTTATCAACCTTGGCAGGCGGATGGTCAATCATGTAGACTGTAGCATCAATGACCTCAGCCAAATTATGCGGTGGAATATCTGTGGCATAACCAGCTGAAATCCCCGTTGAACCATTGACTAAGAGGTTTGGAAAGGCTGCTGGTAAGACAGTTGGTTCTTTCTCGGTATCGTCAAAGTTCCAAGCAAAGGGAACTGTCTTTTTCTCGATATCTTGAAGGAGATAACCTGCAATTTCAGACAATCGTGCCTCAGTATAACGCATAGCCGCAGGTGGATCTCCGTCCATGGAACCGTTATTCCCGTGCATTTCAACCAGAATCTCACGGTTTTTCCAGTCCTGAGACATACGAACCATGGCATCATAGATAGAAGAATCTCCATGTGGGTGGAAATTACCCATGATGTTCCCGACAGACTTAGCCGACTTACGGTAGCTCTTATCAAAAGTATTGCCATCCTTATTCATAGAATACAGAATGCGACGCTGAACCGGCTTCAAGCCATCACGAATATCTGGCAAAGCACGATCTTGAATAATGTATTTGGAGTAGCGACCAAAGCGCTCTCCCATGATGTCCTCCAAGGACATGTTTTGAATGTTACTCATATAGGATACAAAGCCCGTAAAATGCAAAGTGAAAATAGGAAATTCTTAAAGCGAGCGACGCTCTCAAGAGAATTTATCTTTTTCACACAGCATTTAGGGCGTGTTCAACTCCTTTCAAAGAATGTAGAGTAGGTTTTTATAGACAAAGGTGTTCAGTTACTTTATATAACTAAACTATCCTTTCTGTAGTTTAAAGTTATGAATTATGTTCTTTATTTAATTAGTGTTTTGAAGTTTTTCCTCAGCATACTCAATCATCTTCTCAGCT
>NZ_KQ970819.1:228088-228818 GCF_001579645.1 Streptococcus infantis | reverse complement strand
TTCCCTATCGTAGTCAAAGCCCATCTTTTGGGCAAGCCTTTGAGCTTCTTGGTGAAAAAGTTGCATCGTAGCCAATAAAGACTGAGTAATTTTGTCTAAACTTGAGAAATCAAGAAGAGCAGAGAATTCCTTCTCCTTCTCAGCAGTCAAGTAGTTAAAGAGATACTTGTAGTTTTTACCGATGTCGACTGCTTCTCTATCACTTGCCACCTGCCAAGCTAAGATTTTCAAGAGTTCTTGCTGGCAAATATTGTAGAGATGGTCCGTTGCATAAATGACTTGATTGCGACAAATTCCTTTGACCACGTAGGCTGACACCCACCAAAATTCATTACAAGATTTTTCAAAATCCGTCTCAGTAGCTGGGGTTATCCAGTAACGCTCTGGACTTGGAGAATAGGTCTCAAACAAGCCCTTAGTGTCCTCTAGCACCGTGAAATCCGCTTCGCTTTCTACCCACTCTTGAATGTGGTCTTTGGGGCAGAGGGTTAAATCAATCCGATTGCCATCTTCAAATAGCATGAGGTAAAGACGGCGATGTCCAAGAGTCACCTCTTGCTCAATGATGCGTTCACCGAACTGGGTCAGCCAAGAAAGGTCACTCATCAGATAATCTAAGTCATCCACAATATAGACAACATCATAGTCTTGAAATTCATCTGTTTGAATCTTTTGATTTGTCCGCGAGCCGGACATGGCGACTGCATCGACTTGTAGCACTTTTGCGGTT
>NZ_KQ970819.1:223138-227936 GCF_001579645.1 Streptococcus infantis | reverse complement strand
GGAATACCTGCCGTTTTAGTGGAAACTCTTGATTCTGTATAGGACATGTCTATAAAGCAGACTGTCTGCTGGAACTTTTTAATTATCAAATTCTTTGACAAATTCCATGCTCAGTTTTTGCATAACTTTTTGCGAAAGTTGATTGAGCAAGGATGTAAAAGAGTAAACTTCTGACAAGCCAGCCTGCTGAAAAGCAAAGTCTAGACAGGCTTGGGCAGCCTCCGTCGCATAACCATCTTGGCTAGTTCAAGCGAATCTGTCAGACCCAGTTTGTTGTCAAGCGTCATTGGCTGTCTCCTTTCATTCAGATTTTCTAAATCCTGTACCAACAGACTTAAAACTTATTGACCGATAAAATCCATCTGCTTCAGATATTAATTCAATCCGTGTCAAAGGATATTTTTTGTGGATCTCCTCAATCAGCTGCTGTCCCAGTCCTTTTCTGCGGTGGGATTTATCAATAATTATTTCAGCTAAAAAGGTCGTCATCACTTCATCCGTCAGATAACGGGCAAAGCCAAGGATTTTCTGGTCCTCTTCAAGCACCAAGTAATGAGACAGATTTGTTGAAAATAGAGATGTCACTTTTTCCTCTGTAAAAGAAAGCCATTTTTCACTTTGATAAAGGCTATAAATAGCTTGACAATCTTTTCTGCTTGCAGGTCTGATAATCATCTTCTATTCCTCCAAATCTGTCAGACTTAATTAACACTCCCCACTGCTTCCGTTACCTTCATAGCAGGTTTGCGTTTTTTGTAGCGGCTGCGGATGGTTTTGAGGTGGTCAGTCGCATAGATGACTTGCTTACGACAAATTCCTTTGACCACGTAGGCTGACACCCACCAAAATTCATTACAAGATTTTTCAAAATCCGTCTCACTAGCTGGATGTATCCAGAAATGCTCTGTACTGGGAGAATATGTCTCAAAAATCCCCTTCTTATCTTATAAAACTGTGAACCCTGCTTCACTATCCATCCACTCTTGAATATACTCCGTAGGACAGAGGGTCAAATCAATCCGATTTCCATCTTCAAATAGCATCAGATAAAGTCGACGGTTGCCTAGGACATTATGCTACTCAATGATACGTTTGCCAAACTGGTCCAACCAAGAAATGTCTCTCGTTAGATTATCTAAATTATCTACGACATAGACAACATCATAATCTTGAAATTCATCTGTTTGAATCTTTTGATTTGTACGCGAACCAGATAGAGCCACAGCATCAACCTGTAACTTTTTAGCTATTTGTAAAATCAGGTCAAGCATTTCCTGGTCAATTCTCATGTTGATACCTGCTCATTTTTTAGTTTAGGATTAAAACGAATATCCCTATAAAATGAGTTTATCTATTAAAATTTCTTCATTTCACATTTTTTTATAAACATCATTTCCTATTATTATCTTCTATAATAAGAAATTCTTTATTTGGAATATTCCATTTTAAGATTGGGGAGTAACTTCAACCAAATTATCTAATTTGAACGCATGGAGTTTTGATTTAGAGTCATACTGAACTACTGCAATCTTTTTATGAAGTTTTTCTATATCCTCAGCAGTGAGTTGTTCTTTTTTTGCGACATCAATAAATCGATTAATTGTATCTTCATCAGATTCTTCACTACTATTGTAATTATAAATTATCATTTCTGCATCAGTCTTTAATATAGAATTGAGGATATTATTCCACCACCAAAAGTCACTATTGCCGATTGATAAACCATATAATATAAATAAATCAGTATCATTGAAGTACGATTTATATCTTCTGTCATTCTGAGCCCAATAGGGCTTTAGAAAATGTTTTGCTAAATATCTTTTATTTTTTTGAGTTATTTGACTACCATTGTCAAACCCAAATAACATTGATTTTGGAACGTTCTGATAACCATGAGGATGGGTGATATTGATCATTAAATAACTGGAGTATTTAGTATCTTTATTTAGATGTGGATTAGCTACATAACCTTCTATCCATTCTCCAGTTTTACAATCAAAAAATTCTTCTAACTTATTTTCTATATCTTTAGGATTTGGATAAAATAGAATCTGCCTATCTGCAAACTTGTGGGGATGCGGATCGAATTGTCCTTTATCTAGCGATAAAATATTATCTAACATCGAAGTATAGTTGAAATTTAAAATTTCCCAGTTAAATAAAGAATAAACTTTGGTTTTACGAGGAAAAGCCAATTTATTGAAATTTATAAAATCTAAATCACCTAAAAAACGGGTGAAAGAATTGAGAGCAATTCCTTTTTCTGTGCTATCATTCCCTAACCTAGCAAGCATATTAGGAGTAACTATTTCATTTAAAAAATTTGAGAACTCGATTTGAAATTGAGTGAAATCTTTAGTCAATTTCTCTATTTCCAGCCATCCAGGTTGATTAAAAATCTCAATTAAGCTATTCTCAAAGTCACTCCAATTTTGCTTGATATTGGGATCTTTTTCATTATCTTTCTTATCCTCAGTCATTTTTTGAAAGATCATATTATCTTTATCAAAATTCTTATGGTAGAGATAATCATAAAAATTTTGATAAGAAGTTCGGTGCTGAGATTCAAGATATTCCATTAACTGAATATCTACACCATTTCCAAAGAGAGCCATGATATTAATTTGTCCATCATTAGCCAGTTCTTTAAATTCTTGATTTGTATAAATATTATAGCCCATATTTTCTTTATCATCCTTTCAAAACACCATCTCCCCACTCTCTTCCAGCGTAAACTTGACATTATCTTCAATCCACTTACGGCGTGGTTCAACCTTGTCACCCATGAGGACATTGACGCGACGTTCTGCGCGTGCTAGATCTTCGATTGTAACACGGATGAGGGTACGCGTTTCTGGGTTCATAGTTGTTTCCCAGAGTTGGTCCGCATTCATTTCACCAAGACCTTTATAACGTTGAAGGGTAGCCCCTTTACCGAACTGCTTACGTAGTTCCTCTAGCTCGCCATCCGTCCAAGCATAGGCCACTTCTTCTTTCTTGCCTTTACCTTTTGACATCTTGTAAAGAGGAGGAAGGGCAATATAGACATGTCCTGCTTCGACTAGTGGACGCATGTAGCGATAAAAGAAGGTTAAGAGAAGGGTTTGAATGTGGGCACCATCGGTGTCCGCATCGGTCATGATAATGATCTTGTCATAGTTGGCATCTTCAAGGGAGAAATCTGCCCCAACACCAGCACCGATGGTATAAATCATGGTGTTGATTTCTTCGTTTTTGAGGATATCTGCCATCTTGGCCTTGGCTGTATTGATGACCTTACCACGAAGAGGCAAGATAGCCTGGAACTTGCGGTCACGACCTTGTTTGGCAGATCCACCGGCAGAGTCCCCCTCGACCAGATAGAGTTCGTTCTTAGCTGGATTTTTAGACTGGGCTGGGGTTAATTTACCAGAAAGTAAGCCCTTGTCTTTTTTATTCTTTTTACCATTTCGGCTCTCATCACGCGCCTTACGAGCCGCTTCACGGGCATCACGGGCCTTGATAGCTTTACGAATCAGATTTGAAGCTAATTCCCCATTTTCCATAAGGAAGAAAGTCAGTTTTTCAGCAACAATACTATCAACGATTGGACGAGCTAGTGGACTTCCTAGTTTATCCTTAGTCTGTCCTTCAAACTGAAGATGTTCTTCGGGAACTAGGATAGAAAGAACAGCCGCTAATCCTTCACGGTAATCCGAACCTTCTAGGTTTTTATCTTTTTCTTTGAGAAGGCCAGTTTTTCGCGCATAGTCATTCATGACTTTGGTAATAGCAGACTTAAGTCCTGTCTCATGCGTTCCACCATCTTTGGTACGGACGTTATTGACAAAGGACAAGATGTTATCTGAAAATCCATCATTGTACTGGAGGGCTACTTCCACTTGGAAACCGTTGTCTTCACCTTCAAAGTAAAGAACTGGCGTCAAGGTTTCCTTGTCTTCATTGAGGTAAGAAACAAAATCCTGCACACCATTCTCATAATGGAATTCAATTGCTTCGTCTGTTCGCTTATCCGTTAATGACAAGGTTACATTTTTCAGAAGAAAGGCTGACTCATTGAGACGCTCTGAAATGGTATTGTACTTGAAGTCTGTCGTAGAAAAAATACTGGCATCTGGCATGAAGGTAACTTTAGTACCTGTCTTAGACTTAGGTGCAGTCCCAACCTTTTCTAGAGTGGTAACTGGCTTGCCTCCATTTTCAAAGCGTTGTTTGTAAACAGCCCCATCACGAGTAATTTCTACCTCTAACCAACTAGAGAGGGCATTGACGACAGAAGATCCAACCCCGTGGAGACCTCCTGATGTCTTATAACCACCCTGACCGAATTTCCCTCCGGCGTGAAGGATGGTAAAGATAACCTCAACCGTTGGAATTCCCATAGCGTGCATTCCAGTCGGCATTCCACGTCCGTGGTCTTGAACCGCTAAACTTCCGTCTTTATTAATGGTCACATCAATACGATCTCCAAACCCAGATAGGGCTTCATCGACCGCATTATCGACAATTTCCCAAACAAGGTGATGTAGTCCAGCACCATCGGTCGATCCGATATACATCCCCGGACGTTTTCGAACCGCATCCAACCCTTCTAGCACCTGAATGGCGTCATCATTATAATTGTTAATATTGATTTCCTTTTTTGACACAAGGAACCTCCTATTTGTTCATCTTTACTATTTTACAGGTTTTCTAGGGATTTTGCAAAATTTTCAAGTTAAAAAGCCTATCCACAAGTCCTTTTTAGTAAAAAAAGCACTCATTTCCACCCTAAAAAAAGAAACCAAGACGAGAGTGG
>NZ_KQ970819.1:187765-222041 GCF_001579645.1 Streptococcus infantis | reverse complement strand
CCGCAAATGTAACTAATTTTTTAATTCCACGTTTTTTTCTCATGCAATGAAACCCCTTTCTTTTTCCTTGTTTTTATTCTAACATATGTAGTTTATTCAGTCAATTATTTTTATTGCATTTTTGAACTTTTTTTTTTTTATTACTATAAAGAATTATTTATTCTTTTAACTTGCTATTTTGAACTAAAAATTTTATAATGAAATTAAGCAAATAGGAAGGTTTATTATCTTTAATGAATACACTCGCAGAGAAATTCAGATTAAAAAGAAAAGAGCTAGGACTCTCCCAACAAACTCTTGCAGAAGGAATTTGTGAACAAAGCCAGATTAGTAAAATTGAGAGAGGGCATTTCATTCCCTCCGCAGACCTTTTGTTCAAACTCTCACAACGACTTGAAGTACCATTAGATTATTTTTTTAATGAACAAATTGAAATTAAATCTAACCTCTCTAATTTCAAGCAATTATCTGCTCGACTATTAGATGACAGAAATTATGAAGATTTGGAATATATTTATAGAATAGAGATTGAACGAAGTACTTTTCTAACACTAGAAGACCGAACTTACCTTGAATGGATTAAAGCTATTATTGACTTCTATCAATATGACAGTAAGTGTGAGGCTATTTCTTCATTGGAAAATATATTATTAAAAGTCTCCTCAAATACTCTGATTTATTTAAAGGCATTGAATACTCTATCTAATTTCTATTCCTTAGTGGGTCGTGAACAAGAATATGAGGCAAACTACTCTCATTTAATGGAGTTATATCAGACAAAAAATTTTGAGCATCAAGAGTTTTTATTTGGCTACATCAGAGTTCGTTACAACTACTCTCACTACCTAGTGTCAAAGGAAAAATATAACGAAGCTATCCAAGAAGCTCTTGAGACGATTGAACTCTGTAAACAAAGACAGACAAGCTACCAACTGGCTCCCCTACTTATTCTTGTAGGAAATGCTGGAGCCAAATTTCTAGACAAAGAACAAGTCAAAAATTATTATATAGAAGCAAGAGAGTTATGTAAGATTTATAACAATCCTTTAATGTTGATGAAGATAGAAAATTATTTGAAGGAATTAGATACTGTATAGTTAATCTTGACATTATAGTTTTTCTGAAACGTTAAATAACCTGTAAGGCTGATAGTGATATTAATACTATCAGTCACATAAATAAAAAACCTTATCCGAATTTAGATTCAGATAAAGTCTTTTAACCGGATAACAAGTTTACATATTTTCTTTATTTTTGGACTTTATGAAATGCCAACTGAAGCCTAGAAACAACATTAGATTGATGAAAAGGTACACAGCCGTAAAACTAGTTAAACCATGTTGTCTGAAATCATCAAAGTATAAAGTAGGTTCAGTAAAGAACAGATAAATTCCATAGACCTCCACGAAAATAAGAAAACTGACAAAACCAATCAGGAAAAGTCCACTGGCAATAAGAAAGAGTCTCCATAAAAGAATAAGAATTCCTCCTACTGCTAAAAAAATTACTGGGACAAGGAGTAAATCAGTCATGACTTTCTCCTTTCTAATCAATCAACTGACGATAATGGGTGGCAAGAGAGGAATCAAACTCTTCTAATTTTTGAACCAAGTCCAAATAATCCTCTTTTTCATGTTCTTCAAACTCCACATCTCGTTGATTCTGAAGTGCGATTTCCAATTGGCTAGTGAGTTCTTGTATAGAAAAACTGTAATCCCCCGTCACTTCCTCATAATGTTCCTTTAACTCCTTGTAGGCTTGGTATTCTTCAGGCGTTTGAAATCCCTGTACCAAGGCCTCTTCTAACTGATAATAGGTATCTTCCATCATAATCGTTACCTCGTTTCTTTCTATCTTTATTCTACCGCGCTTTTCTTTTTTTGTCCGCTATTTATATATATTTTTTAATCTAATTCAAAAGAAAGTTGTTCTTGCTTTTCTTTTCCTTTTTCGTGGAATTGTCTTAAGGCTTGATCGATAATATCTAGATCTGTTTCTGTTTCAATCAATGGCGCGAGTACATCGTATTCGGCCTTTTTAGTTTGATAATCATCTTCCTTTGGAAAATTTTTCTCAATTTCTACCTTAGCAGTATTCCATTTATCCTTTAATTCATCCAATAAGTTCTGAGTTTTCACTTGGTCCTCCTTAATATGATCAATCGTATGCTGAAGTCTTTGAATTGTCCCCAAAGGAGAATACAAATCTAAACTGACAGAATACTGATTTTCTCCTACAATCTTAACAGAGAAGGTTTCAGGAAGAGGTTGATTTGTTGGAAGACTAAGCATTTTAATGTCAAATCCTCGATAGCTTGCTAGGGTACGAAATTCTTTGCTGTCAGCTTGATTATGACGAATAAGACGGTGTAGGGATTCCCCTGCTTCAGCTCGTTGATCAAAAGCTTGCTTACCTACCCTCATAGAAAATGCCTGGTCTTTCGATATTTCAGACTGTTGAATATCGCCTTCATACTTGCTTAATCGTTTCTCAAGAATGGGCATATTTTCTTCACAGTAAGAGATTGTATGACGATAGTGATCCTTGCTGCGTTGAAAGGCGCGTCTTTGATTTTCTAATAGAGTTAGATCATTCTCTAGTTCCATCTTATATTTGAGATAAGGATTACCTGTTGCTAGCGCCTTAAAATCAGAAGCCGTCATAGTCTGCTCATCAATGTCTTCTGCAGCACGAATCGGCTCCTTAGAAGTCATAATCTGCTTAATATAACGAAGTTTGTTCTCCTGAGTTGCCCATAGATAATTATCAAATGAACCTTTGGTAATGTAGTGGTAAATATCCACTTCCTTGTTTTCATTTCCCTGTCGGATAATACGTCCATTGCGTTGCTGAATGTCACTTGGTCTCCACGGTACATCCAGATGATGAACTGCTTTCATCTTGCTCTGAACATTTAAACCTGTTCCTCCTTTTTCAGTTGAGGCAAGTAAGATACGCACTTCTCCTGCATTGACCTTTCGAGACAAGCTATTCTTCTTTTCATCACTATTGGCATCATGTACAAAGGCAATTTCCTTACTAGGGATTCCTCTATCAACTAATAAAGCCTTAATCTCAGAATAAACATCAAAGCCATTGTCCTTTTTCTTAGGTGTGCCAATATCTGAAAAAATCATCTGAGTAGCCTTATTTTCCATTCCCTCACGATAAATTCTTTCAACATTATCCACTACCTGAAGCAGTTTATGATTGTCTGCTAGACTATAACTAGAGTCCAATAAACGCATATCAATTGCTAGTTTTCGTGCCTCACCCGTTATCTTTAACATGTTATCCTGGCTCGGATCAACCGTCCCACATTTGACCGCATCTGACCTCATAACCAATTCTTCTAGATAGAGTTTCTGGTTTTCGGTTAACTCACTCTCAATAGGGATAATATGAGCTTCTGGAACAGGTAAATCCAACATATCTTGTGTTTGAATGTCGGCTGTTTCTTTATAGATTTTCATCAACTCAGGAAGATTGACAAATTTTTTAAATCGTTTCTTAGGTTGGTACTTATCCCCTGTAGGAGCTAATTCCATAGAGTTTTGAATTTCTCCAAAAGCACCTACCCAAGAGTCAAAATAATCAACTTGATAGCGTTTTAAGATGTCTGGTTGAATGTAGTTCATCATAGTATACAACTCACTAATAGAATTGGAAACAGGTGTTCCTGTCGCAAAGACAATGTTTTTAAAATCATGTTCTTCCTGAATCTGTCGCACCTTCATTTCCATATCCACGTTCTTCTTAGAGGTTGTATTGGTAATCCCTGCTACATTTCCAAGTCCAGTAATTGGACGAATATTTTTAAAGTGATGTGCTTCATCCACAAAGAGAAAATCAATTCCTAAGTTCTCAAAATCAATAAAACTATCACGATTAAAGCGTTGGAGTTCTTCCAATTGTTTCTCTAGACCACTTATTGATTGCTCTGCTTCTTTAACAGTATACTTATTTTCAGAATGTGTTTTAATCTCTCGTAGTTCATTGAGTTTATCCTCTATATAGTTCATCTGTCTTTCCTTACTGACAGGGATTTTTTCAAATTGAGAATCCCCAATGACAATGGCATCGTAATCTCCTGTAATAATACGAGAAACAAATTGTTTTCTTCTTGCCTTCACAAAATCTTTCTTAGTGGTCACAAAGACTTTTTTAGTAGGGAAAAATTTCATGATTTCTTGGCCAAATTGAGCAGACAAACTAGAAGGCACCACATACAAGGGCTTATGAACCATCCCCAACTCCTTTAATTTAAACCCAGCACCAAGCATGGTCAAGGTCTTTCCTGAACCTACCTCATGAGCTAACAAGGCTCTTTTTTCTTCTACGATTCTTTGAATGGCATTCTCTTGGTGAGGACGAAGACTGATGTTTTGTGCCAAGCCATCAATGACTAGATGACTACCGTCATACTCTCGACTAACCGTCCGATTATAAAGACGATTATAGCTTTCTTCAATGACTTGTTGGACTTCTGGATACCGTGAGACAAAGTCTTGAAAGAGTTCTTGTAAATGCTGCTCTTTTGCTCTTAGAACAGAGGTTTTTTCCAAATCTGTGATGGTCTTTTTCTTTTCTCCTTCCGTAACAGTCATGGTAATCGTCGGTTGGTTCGAATTAAGTAAATTCTCAAAAATCTTTCTTCCTGTATCATAACGTGACCCACTAACTCCAAGACTACTGTCTTTGGCACTTGGATAGCGATAAGCAAATGATGTCTTTAAATGAACCTGGCCATCGACAGGATTCACTTCAATGACTTGTTCAACATCAGGCGAAGACAATTCAAATTCACGATTGGTAAAACATTCAAAGGCAAATTTACCATAAACGGATTGAGGAATCCAACGTGACCCTATTTTAAACTCAATATCTGCCAGATGAATCCGTGGAGGGCGAACAGACTCTAACAAATCTAAAGCATGGGACCAGTCACATTCTTGGTTGTTTTCCTCCACTAATAGTTGAACTACTTCTATCTTGTTGAGAATGTCTCCTGATAAAAACTGGTTCTTAGAAAGATATTTTCTTTCTCCTCTTAAATAGCTTTCTGGATCCATTAAAACCTGATCACCTAACTCATCTAAAATAGCAGCTTGGCTATGTTCGGGATAAATTGATACCATATAGTCTAAATCAACCCCTCTACCATCCGATAAACTAGAGTTTACGGCATCTAGAGCCGTTGAAACTCTTGCAATCACTCTCTCCGGCCTAACCAATGCTTTCTCAAAGGCTAAAGATTTTTTATATTTTACTTTCTGATCTTTAGAATCAATGTATTCATCTTCTAAACTTGCAAGCAAAGAATACTTATCGTCACTATCAAATAAGTTCCGATTGACTGAGGCATTCAAGTATCCAAATTGACTTACAAAGCGGTCATAGTCACGATTGAGTTTACTAAGTAATACCTGAAAATCTGTCCGACTATAATCTTGATGACGTTGAATTTCAATTAAGGATTGATAGGTCTCTCTCAAATCAACCATTCCCTTAATGCGACTAATATCCTTATCCGATAAGGGACTTTCATAAAAGACAGTTTTTTTGAACAGTCCCTTATATTTCCCCCTTTTACTCGCTTCTTCTGACTTGTAAACATCTAGTGCTTCCTCATCAGTCAAATGAAGTTGCACGAATCGGTCTATTTTATGTTCAGACAAAGAACTGTCCCAAGCTTTAAACTCTCCCTTCTCGTCTACATAATAACTAATTTCGTCTACTTTTGAACTTTTCCGAATGCCATGTGTATCTCGGTAATAAATTTGATTTCCCTCATATCCAAAAGAATAGAGCGCTAAGTTCTCACGAATACGACTTGGGATAGAATGATCCACTTTTTCTTGGATAAAAACAGGTTCTTTCAAAGAATTGTCAATTGGTTTAGGTGCCTCCACATTCTCTAATGCTTCCATGATGTCAGTAGTGAATGTTTCTGATTCCCCCTTAACATTGAGAGTTCCTCCATTAAAATTGCGTACCTCATATTCACCCAAAACTTGTGTATTGTATTTCCCATCAAAATAAGGATTGATCCAGACACGCTTATCCTCCTCAAAGGGAATAGAGCCACTAAAGACAAGCTCCTCCTCATGAAGATTCTTTGCTTGATCCTTTTGAAAGAAGAGGAGGTCTGTGGTCACTCGAGTACCTGCAATCTTTTTAAAAGCCGTATCCGGCAAACGAACTCCCCCTAAAAAATGAGTGCTCGATTTAATCTCTTGTAAGACATTATCCGTCCGCTTATCCATTGTGCCAATAGATGAGATAATCGAAACTTGTCCTCCGTCTCTTACTAAATCAAGTGAGTGTTTGACAAAGTAGTCATGAATCATATAAGGTCTATCATAATTTTTATCTGCAATGCGAAAATTTCCAAATGGTACATTCGTTAAGACTAAATCAAAACTATTATTTTGATAGGGAACTTCTTCAAATCCTCGCACTTCAATATGAGTATTGGGATGAAGTTGTTTTGCGATTGCGCCTGTCACACTGTCTAATTCAACTCCATAGAGTTCTGATTTCTCTCGTATACTTCTAGGCATAGCCGCAAAGAAGTTCCCAGTCCCCATAGAAGGATCTAGTATCCTTCCTCCCTCAAAACCATCATCCAGTAATTTTTGCCAAATCTGGCGAATAATCATTGGGTCTGTATAATAGGCTGTGAGGGAACTTTGTTTCATGGTGGAGTATTCTGACTTACTTACTAAGCTCCTAAGAGTTAAACGTTCTGCTTCATACTTTGGATTGAGTTCATCAAAAAATTCATTGGCAAGACCACCCCAGCCGACATACTTGGCTAGTAGTTCTTGTTCTTCTGGATTCGCTTGTCGTCCCTCTTTTTCTAATCTTTTAACAAGTTCAATTGCGGCGATATTCGTTTCAATTTTTTCTCGATTTGTCTTAGGATAAAAGTCCTCTAAATCATCTGGAAAAACAAAATCTTGAACAGGAATATCCAACTCTTCTATGCCTGAAATTAAAGGTTTTGTTTCCTTATCCTTTTCCTCTTCCAGATAGGAAAACAAATCTATTTCCTGACTTTCACTTGATGAATCGATCTCAAGCTCTGAATCTTCTTTTTCAAGTTCTACGAGAGATAAGGCTTGTTCAATCTCTTCCAAACTATTCAAGTATAAGATAGGATTTTCTTCAAATAACTGGTTGGAATCATTGAATAGCTCTAGGCGAACTAAGTCATTTAACTGGGCATTTTCAATCGAAACCAACTGAAATACTTGACCTTTATAACTTACTTGTGAACCGATTGAATATTTCCTCAAAGCTTCTTCTACAATTTTATCTACTTTAGATTGGGAATGAACTTCCACATTTTCTTCTACCTGGTCAATATTATCTAAAGGTAAGACCGCTTCCGCTACTTGCTTAGACTTTTCTCTTAAAGCCTTTACTTCATCAAAATGAGTAATAATCTTCAGCTTTTGTGTCAGTGGGAGTTGTTGGTAGTTTTCTTCATGATGGACAAGATCCGTAACAGTATCTAAAGTAGCCATCAATTCTGAACCCAAATAGGCTAGAACATCTCCCTCTTTTTCTTCAAAATGAATCTCAAGAACTTCTTTTTTAAGCTCTTTTGAGTCAACCATTAGAAGAAATTCCTCTATATCTCTACTAATGCGGTCAGATAGATTATTCGCAACCCGATAGACATTGACTAAATTGACATCCTGATTCTGATGAAATACAAGCTCACTTAATGGTTCTAACTTCTCTTTTTCAGATTGGATGTAAAATCGAGTGGAAAGGTTATAGGTTGCGACTTCTAGCACCAAGTTTTTCTCCCAACTACTTAATTGAGATAATTTACTTAGACCTTCTTGTCCAAAATTTCTTGTATAACTTTCTAAATCTTGGTCATTATTTTCAGAACTAGCCTCTAGGAAAGAAACAATATCTTGATCAAAAGAATATACGTGAGGAATCTCTTCTATCTTGCCCTCTTCAGCCAAAAAACTCTCTACCAAATCCTGCCATTTCTCATCAAAATGTTGCGCTTGATAACGAAGAAATAGGTCCATTTTCTCCCTATCTTTTGGAATTGTTCCACGAAACATAGCCAATAATTGTATTACTTCCATACTCGCTCCTTTCATCTATATGAAAATAGGAGAATCACATGATTCCCCTACAACTCTATCTCCATTTCAACCTCTTGAGGACTGGTTTCTAAATCACTAGACAAAAGAGAAACAGAATCTGTTCTCATGTAGTAAGTATATAAGTCTTCAAGGTCTTGTTCGTTTTCAATCCCTGTTTCAATACTAATAAGAGCCTGTATAAATTCCTTGTAGTGACTCTCCATCATATCTGAAATCTTTTGTTTCATTTCCATAAATACTGAAGACGGTTCAGTTATACTTGTTTGGTCTATGTCTTGTAAATCCTTTTCTAAGGGATTGGTTCCTTCTTCTACTTCCACTAAATCTGAACGTCCATCACCATCAGAATCTGCGCTAAGAGGATTGGTTCCTAGCGCCAATTCTTGAGCATCAGTCAGTCCATCTTGATCCGAATCACGTTGATAAATGGCTTCCATATACTTCCTTCTTTCCTAGTTAATCTTTTTACACTCCAATCCTACCAAATATTCCTTGAAAGAAGTATCACAACAAAAAAGAGAACGAGCCAAAACCTCGTTCTCCTTAAAATGATAAAACGTTACTATCAAAGTAAAAAAGATGACTTACAGAACCTGTAAGCCACCTAGTCAGTCGGTTTATTCTGGTGTCTGCCACCGCTTAGCCCTTACGTCCAAGATTGCTATCGGATTTCGTTCTGGTGTCCGCCACCGCTTGGCCCTTATGTCCAAGATTACTATCAGATTGACCATGAGCCGACCACTCATTTACACCATTATTCTAACGAATATGAGCTACAAATGCAAGAGAAAAACTTATTTTGGATTTATACACTATAGAAAACATACACTATCTTTAGATTGAACTTTTGTTCAAAATAAGCTATAATGAATTTAAGTAGAAACAGGAGGTAGAACAAATGGCTACAATCAGTTTAACACGTGATATAAAACTAACAAACGAAGATGCTCTAAAAATTCTTAATCATAAACCATCTAAAAAGCTACAAGCAGTCTTGAAATCTATTGAATCACAAAACGCTACCGCTCCAACGAAAAATAAACTCATTTCAAAGTATCTGTAAGATGACAATTCAAGTAACACCACTTAAACAATATCTTGAAAATATTCAAGTGCTGGCTCCTGATAAAACTGAGAAACAAGTTCAGGAGCTATTTAAAACTATCATTTTAGAAAATGTTAATTTCAACGGTAATGAAGAGATGTTGACTTATCTATCTGATAAAGCTCCCAATTTTGAAAAACAACATCGTTCTCGTAATTTTATCGTTGAAGAAACTGAAACAAATAACATCATAGGATTCTTTAGTTTATCTCTCAAAGTTGTTGATATTTCTGATTTAGAGAAATCCTTAAAAAAGAAACTCGTCCTAAAAGGGAAAAGTCCCAAAAATATTGATTATCTCCCTGTGTTACTTATCGGTCAATTCGGCAAAAACACAAAGCTAAATAAACTATCAGGACAAGAGTTATTTGAAATTGTAATTCAAAAAATTGAAGAATTTCGAGCAATTGTAGGAACTCAGATGGTATTTTTAGATAGTATCAATCATCCTAAAGTCATTCAATTTTATGAACAGTTTGGATTTGTTGCTTACAGTCAATTGATTAAAGACGATCATCAAGTAAGTTATCAGCCTATGGCATTAAATATGTCACTCTATAAAAAATAAGAATCATGTCACCTAAACTGATGACATGATTCTTTTATTTCACCGTATAAGCAAAACTGATGGCACTATCTGCTTGAGAGATTTTTCTAAAGGTATAGTTAGGATTACCCCCATAGTTTGTCTCAGACACAAGGAAAGAACCATCATCATATACTTTCTCGACAAAAGCCACATGACCATAGTCTGCTGGTGTCCCATGTGTACCTCCTACAAAAGAAACAATAGCACCTGCTTTTGGTGTGGAACCCGTTTCTCCACCAAGACTTGAAGCTGTCGCAACCCAGTCCTGACCATTTCCCATGGTATTAATGATTGAAATCTTTTCTCCATTTCTACCTTTTAGCTTTAATCCTAACTGGTTCATACGAGCCGCAACACCCCATGTACATTGTCCATAGGCATAAGCCATACCATCTCCACCACCAGGAACAGAATGATCATACAAGTCCCCACGAACCCCTTCAAGGGATTGTGGATCACTTTTTGCCTGTCCTCCGTTTGTTTGGCTAAAGCCTTTTTCAATTTGGTAATACCATTCCGTTGCTCTGGTTTGTCTTTCCAGTAGTTTGTCACCAGAATTTCCCTCCCAATAGGTAAGGAAGAGTTGGGCCAGATTGGCTGCACTACCCGTATTTTTAAAGAAATCCTTTAACCAACTTTGATAGTAAGGACTATCTCCATGAAGCATAAAGTCAAGTTGTAGGTCTAAATCATACCATTTCTTATTTTTAGCGTATGCATAATTCAATAAAGCTGTATGACGTGTTGAACCATCTGCAGTATCCGTCCATTGACCTAACCCCAAACCTCTATGAAGGATATTAGGATAAGCACCACTATAAATGGCTGCCCCTCCTATCTCTAACCAGCTTTCATCATCCCATGAGGAATCGGTAGCGCCAACTGGAGGAGATAAATAATCCCCTTCAGCTCGTTTAGGATTGATAGAAGACTCTACCGACCAATTTCCTAAAATAGCCGCAATGGCTTGGGGACTTGCCCCTTGAGATTTCAAAAACTCATAAATATGTTTTGCTCGTTCAAACTCATCTCCACCAAACTGACCAATGGCAGGTAAGATAGTTGTCTGAAGTTGAATGACTTTGGGAAAATAAAATTGCGGATTGACATACACCAATTTTTCTTTCTTGTTCTTATACTTTTGATAGGAAACTTTCAAACCTGTATCGTCTGATGTTTCACCAATAATATCACCCGTTAGAACTCTTGTACCCTCAATCGCACGGCCATTATGAATAGAATACAAGGTCAATCGACTCTCATTCTCTCCTTTTCCGTTAGTGAGAATTATATTGTCACCATCTAGTGATACGACCCCATCCATTGGTGCGACAATCGTTTGGTGAGCCTTCGCTTCTAGTAGAATGTACTCCTGAAGAGTAGGTTTTCCGTCTAAATCATAGTATCCATAACGATAAATCATGGTTAGACTATCTTCGTTGCTTTTCCCCTCAAATGGATTGTCCAATTCCTGCATGGAAGCATACACACCTTCTTCTTTTAGTTCCTTCATTTCCTCTTGATCGTCTTTCGATAGTTTATACTTAGGAGTTTCATAAAGGTCTTGCATGGATTTCAAATCATCCCCATCGTTTAAATCATGCCACAAAGTAGACAGATAATCCTTGTAAGTTTCGGAACTAAATAAGTGAACTGGTTTGTTTAACTCATAGTCATGGAATTTAAAGTTCATATACCCCATCACATCATCAACTTTTGTGTAATAGGTAATGCCTTTGTCATTTGTGCGAGTATGTTCTGCATCTTCCCAAGTTAGGTGGGTATAAGCTTTTGTTAATTCAAATTCATCTTGTTGAATCAAACTAGCTGATGAAAATCCTAAAAAGAAGCTCATTATAAGTAAAAGAAGAAAGACTATTCCTCCAACTATCCAGGTTACAGGATTTCCAGCCGCAAATGTAAAGAAGGAAAAGGCTGCTTTTAGTTTTTGATAGATATTTCGGACACTTGTAAGACCTTGTTTCTTTAATTTTCGAAACCGATTTTTAAAGGAACTTGGATTATCTTTCGCTAGTTTCCATCCTTTTCCATCCTTAAAATGATGGTATCGCTCTTTTGTGTTGGTCAGTCTTTTCTTGGTAAAACGACCTGTTGCTTGTCCTGTTTTGACACTAGCTTTTCCAAGGTTATAAGAAATCCGACTGTAGCGTTTCCCTTTTCTAATGGTCTCTTGTAGAGTGCGATAAGCTTCTAAATCTTCATTTTCTGAAGCTAACTCTCCACCTTCACGTCCAAGGACATAAAGAAAAGTTTTGGCTTTCCTACTGACTTTTTTGGACTTATAGGCTTGTTTAGTAGATTTTAGATTCTCTTTTGCGGCCTTGACTTCTTTCTTAGCTTTTAATTCTTCTAAACTCTTCCCTTGAAAGAAAAAATTAGATTTATGTTTCGATTCCTGACCGTAAAGAAATTTTTGTTTGGTTTTTCTTTCTTTACGACTCTCTTTTCTTTCTTCTTTTGCTTCTACCTTGGCTTCTCTAAATTGCTTCTTGGCTATTTTCAATCGTTTCCTAGCATGAGGCAACCGTCTGTCTCTTAATTCTTTCCGATTCAAAAGAGATGGAGGACTATTTTGAAGAATATGATTGTAGTCTTCATTTGCTTGTCTTACTCTCTCCTTTGAAGCTTCTCTCATCTCCTCTAGCTTTTCTTTTATCTCTTTTTTCCATGCTTTTTCATCCAGTCCAGCGGAATCTTTTTTCTGTTTCCTCACCTCCTTCTTTCCTTGTTTCAAGAATTTCTTCTCATCTTTTAGACTTCTTCTAAATGCCTTTCGGGCACGTATGATTTCTCTTTTATCCTTCATTTACCTTCCCCTTAATTAGAAGCCATTTTATCAGGATCTGTACTCATGATATCAAACAATTGAGTACCTTGAGGAATCTTATTTTTAAAGGGAACAACAACTGAACCAGCTTTTATCAGTCCTGCCCCTTTTTCTGGATTGACAAGGTATTTTTCAAGTTCTTTTGACAAGCCTAAGAGTTGAACCAGTTCTTCTCTATCATTTTTTGCTTGCTTGAGGAGAATCATAAATTCACTATTTGCAATAATCCGTCTACCATTTGGATCTAACAATAAGGTTTCGACGTTTTGAGTTATTCCAGTCGGACTGGCTCCATATTTTCTGACACGACTCCACAATTTAAAGAAGAAATCACTGGCATATTTATCTAATAAAAGAAGCTGCATTTCATCAAAATAAATCCAGGTCTTCTTCCCTAATTTTTGGTTCCGAACGACACGATTCCATATCTGATCAAAAACAACCATAAGGGCGATTTGTTTCAGCTCATCTCCTAACTTTTTAACATTATAGATTAAGAAGTTAGATCCTGTCTGAATATTGGTCTTATGAGAAAAAATATCAAGAGAACCTTCGACATACAGTTCCATATCAAGTGCCAAATTCTGCGCTTCTTCTTCTGGCTGTTGACTCAAGACAAAAACCCATTCTTCCAAAGAAGGCTCTTTAAATGACTGATAGGTGAGTCTGGTAACTCGGTCGATAATCGATTTTTCTCTCCCATCCATTTTCCTATCCAATAACTTGCCGATAAAGGATAAAAGAAATTCTGATTTTACCTTTACAGGATCTTCATCCATATTTTCCTCAGACAAGTCAAGGACATTGAGATAGGTTTGGGAATCTGGCGCAATATCAATCATTTCTCCACCAAAAGCCCGTCCAATGACACTGTACTCTGCTTCTGGATCCACAATGATAATTTCAGTATTTTCACCAGATTCCTTGATTTTGGTCGTGATAATTTCATGCTTGGTTGCCATCCCTTTCCCAGCTCCTGATGTTCCTAGAATCAGACCAGACGGTGTATTTAATAGGCTACGATCAATGGTAATAATATTGCTTGAGATTTGATTGATACCGTAATATTTCCCACTACGGTCTTGTAAGTCTACTGAAGTCCAAGGAGAGTTCACTGCTACATTAGATGTTAATAAACTCCGTGATACTCCCTCTAAAAAATCACAACCAAATGGCAGCAAACTATTAAAGGCTGCTTCTTGCATATAGGGAAGTTTATCAATTATTAGGTCATTTGAGCCGGCCACTTGTTGGATCGTGTCTAGGGCTTGTTTGAGTTCTTCTTCATCCTGACCAAAAACACCAATCAAAAAGACTGTTTGAAATAGTTTATCTCCTGTCTCTGTCATGGTTTTTAAGAGTTCCTCAGCTTCATCGATATTGCTTTCTAATACATGACCTACTTTTTCCAAATAGATACCTGTACGAGCTAGTTTTTGTTGTTCCCCAATCTTTTGTGATTCCATCAAGGTCTTCTTTGTTCGTAGTTTCTTCATGGCATCTGCCTTGGTTGAACTTTGTGCATGGAGGCTCACAATCAATTCCAAATCTCCTTGCATGAGGTCTCGGATAAACTGATCCCCTAATTCCATGCCGTAGTCTCTTACATAGACAATCTGTAATAAGCGGTCATTGATTTGTAGGTAATTCTTGTTTTTAAAATCCAAGAGATTAGGTGCTATGAAGTGACGAGTTGTCTGACCAGATCTGGTTAAATCACGGTAAGAAAAAGGAAGATGGTGTTCTCCTCTAAGCATATCGGCCAACAAGTTGACACGGTCTTCTCCAGCCAAGGATTCAAATCGAGCATCAATTTCTGAGAAACCACTCTTGAAATATTCTCCTATTTGGGACAAGGAACGATAGGCTTGTTTGGGATTAGAATCCTTTCTACCAAAGCTAATCAGTTTAACAGCCGAAAAGTTATTTTCGCCACTGTCTAAATTCTGATTCATCATCCGATTCAATTCTTTACGATAGGTATCATACCCATCTTCTTTTTCCTCATACAAAACACTTTGTCTGAATTTTTCTAAATTCAATCTTTTGTTAAAGATAGTCAATTGGAAGTTGGTTTGGTCGTCTAAGGAGTTAATCAAATCAGAATACTTCTCAATGATTGCCCCCTTATCTTCTAAACCAACGGTCTGGTAATTGACATCTCCAAGTAAATAGCTTTGTGAGAAATAATCTTCTTTTACCTGCATCAGACCATTTTGATACAGGGCTTGATAGGAAAGAGTATTAGCCGTAGAGGGTAACACTTCCTCTTTTTTCCCTTTAACTACTTCCTTTTTATTAGTCATTGAAGTTTTTTGTTTCTTTAATGTATTTGATTTTCTTTTCATGTTCAGGTCCTTTCTTTCCTGTAATTGTGCGTAGGGGAACCGTTAATTCAAAATGAAGACGGTATTTCAAATAATGTTCAAAATATAAATCATTGGGTTTATAGACTCCAAAAAGCATGAGGGGAATGGTAAAGGCAAACACAAAACCGTAAACAAACCAATCTCCAAATTGCCAGAAAAAGAGATTCAAGCCCAAAACAATAATTGTGACAATAAAGGCTGGTAAAACAAAAATGATTTGTCTTGTGGTGAAACCTAACCAAGCCCTGTGTTGGTATTTTGAGATGTCTTTAAAGACACGTGTATTCATGACTTTCCTTTCTAAAAAGGCTAAGAAGCAATCACTTCCTAGCCTTTATCTAATTACATACCTAAGATTGAGCGAGCCGTACGTTGAGAACCAACGAGGGCAATAATCAGTAAGATAGCTTGTATTAAACTACCAAACATAATCGCAAGAGATTGCAAGACTCCTGCACCATTTGAAACAGCTATTTTCCCAGCAGATTCAAACAAAGGAACAAGAGAAACAATCAGAAAAATAAGAACCCCTTGTACCGCATAGACCATAATATTTTTTAAATAGCCAATACCAATAGACTTCCACTCATCACTTAAAAATGTTGGAATCGTAAGAGGGGCAAATGGAATCATAAGGTAGAGTTGAATAAATCGAATAGATACCAAAAGATTAACCATGGCTGCACTTACTATCCGAACTAGCCAAATGAGGAGGGCGAAAAATCCCACAATCATCCGGCCAATAAATCCTGAACCTTTTAATCCAGAGATGGTATCATACTTTGCCCCACCGTGAGCCACAATCGAGGCCACTTGTTCAATGGCGTGACTCGCAATCCCGATGATGGCTTCTACAATCACGGTAGTGTTGGTAATTACCACTGCGACCATAATATAACTAATCAACATCGGCGCTAATGCTTCAAAGGTCATCGCTCCTCCTGAGTTAGCAATTTTCTTTGCCATCTTCGAAAATTCTAAGATAAGAACAACTGATAAAATCGCAACTCCAAGAGGCTGCATGACACTTTTAGTAATACTAGACATGTAAGTCCAAACGGTTGGATTATAGCTAGATAGAGATTTAATCAGATCTACCGTAGATTGTAAATCTACATTAAATCCTTCAAATAAATTTTCAGCTGATATTTTTTCAGATGCAAGGTAAACAAAGGGTGAGACTAAACTAAGATTCATATCATTGTTTATCCTCCTAAATTGAAATTTGAGTTACAAAGGCTCCAGCAGCCCCTACCATAACACCACCGACTATTTCCAGAATGGCATTCCGAACACCTGGTCCACCATCTTTAATGTTGGTTGCAAGATTGACAATCCCCACAACAACGAGAAAGGCACCAACCGCAATCAATCCCTTCTGTAACAAAGACATAGCTTGTGCAAACATAGCACTTGCGTCTACTCCATAAACAAAACCTTTAAAATGCGTAATCATCTATTTCCTCTTTTCTATTTTTATTTTAAACTAGATTCAAATGTTAAATCACGAATTCTAAGGCCTTCAAGATGATTTTCTTGTCTTTGATTCAAAGGATTGATTTGATAGTTCCACCACCGTTCATCGGTTTCTTGATTGGCTAGGTACTTCCAGTTTGGATGCTTGGTTGAATTGTATTTTTTGCTTTTAAAGACAGGCATATTGGCAATTCGAACCAGGCATTCATGCCGTTTCATATTTCCGACTTCATCAGGTGTCATTAAATCACGAGCAATCTTTTGATGAGAAAGGGATCCTGAACCTGTCTGGCCAAAGGAACGACTCGTATTTCGAACATCAATGGTTTGTTTACCGAGTAAGCCACTCATAAATTTAAAGGTATCTTCATCATTACCGCCTAAGTAGACTAAGCTATCACAGTTCCCAAGAATGGTTTTCCAAGCTTCTTTTTCTTTATAGAGCCCTTGAAGTTGGGCAATATTTTGAAGAATGGGAACGAGACTCATATTACGAGAACGAACTGTTGAGGTTTGTTCAGCAAAATCTGGAATTTCTCCGATATTTGCGAACTCATCTAAATAGACTCTCACATGAAGAGGCAATTGACCCTTAAAATCAATATCTGCTTGTCTTGTTAGGGTTTGAAATACGGTTGAAAAAAAGAGGGCTGAAAGAAAGTGAAAGGTACTATCGTTATCTGGGATAACTAAGTAAACCATTGATTTTTCCTGGCCCCATGTCTTCATATCAAGGGTATCTCTTTTGGTCAAATCCATGACACTTTGAATATTGAAGAGGGCAAATTTAGCAGTGGTTACAGCTATAACAGAATCCAGAGTCTTATCCTTATAATTTTGAAAATCTGCCCAATTTCGCATGGTAAAATTTTCAGTCCCATACTTTTTAGCATAATTTTCAAATAGAATTTCTAAGACACTTTTTTCTTGGTTTTCACCCTTGGATAAGTGTTTAATGAGTTTTGAGATTTCAGCAAAACTTGGATAACGCCCTCGTTTTTTTCGCTCTTCCACTTCTTTTTTTTGACGTTTCAACAAGTTTTTGTATTCTTTTTGACTTAAACGACTTTCTTCTATGAGCTGTTCTCTTGTTTTGGGTGGATTATAGAAATCGACCAAGTAGGAGGCTAAAGCTCGGACCAAAGTCATAGAAGCTTCATCCCAAAATGGATCACTACGAGAGCCAGAGCCTTTGGTGTTATTGAAATAAACCGTCAGCATGCGATTCAAATCATTTTCTGTCTCTATATAGCGAAAAGGATTGAAGCCATCTGAGTTCTTCATATTGACTAAATCTAACACCTTTACTTGGTAGCCATGTTCTAAAAAGAGTTTTCCTGTTTTCTCGGCCAAGTGATCTTTAGGATCCACTACAATATTAGAACTATTCATCTGAATTAGATTGGGTTTCACAAAGCGAAATGTCTTCCCACTTCCTGAACCTCCGATCACTGCAATATTCTTATTTCTATCATATTGGGGTGGTTTTTTATCTAATAATGTCAAACGAACATCTTGTGCTAAGATCGTATCATGTAAAAATTCCTTACCGTAAAAGAGCTTCTTTTCTTTTAGAGTTCCAAAACGGGCGCTCCCGTATTCTACCCCTTCTCGGTATTGTTTTTTACCAGTCTCTAGATAGAGATAAACCAGCAACATCATCACAAAGCCTAGTAGAAAAAAAGCACTTGATTTTCCAGTAAAGGAAACATTCCATGGCGACTGAAGAACTTCATCTTGACCTTCCATCAGAAGATGAGTCCATTTATCTAAGCTATTTCCAGTATAGGAATCATACAAAAGCGTCAAACGATGAAAAAGATAGCCTAGGAAGATACCTAACAGTGAGAATAGTAGGAATTTCTTTCCACTGTACATCATCTCACCATCTCTTTCTGTTTGACGGCTCCTTCTTGTCTTAAGGTAATTTGAGATTTAGCCTCATCAATTGCATCGTCTAATGACTTATCCATGGTAAAATCAGCTAATTTCTCCGGAACATTAACCATTTTTTCTAACAGATGGTCTAAATGATTGTCTAGAATCGAACGGTCTTTCGTGTAGAAATGCAGAGAATCCCCTTGCCAAGCGATGGCTAAAGGAATCTCTTCTTTTTCTAAAAAAGACTTAAATTTCTCTATATCAATTGGTTTGTCTAAAAAATCTTTTTTCAGATTAATCGTATCAATCGAATAGGGAGATTGTAGCAATTCTTCTAATTTCTGCACCCCTATCTTATAAGCGGAATCCTGTGCTAAAGCCTGACGTCTAGACCATTCTAGAATCTTTAAAAGACTTTTTACAGTAAATAAAAGACTACGCTCAGCATATTGAACTGCCATTCGTTCCTGTTGTTCAGAGGACATCTGACGCCTCCTTCTTCACAAATAGCAGCTTTCCTTCTTTATAACGATAAGCTATCAATTTCTGACGTTGCTTAATCGACTTAACAACCTGCAGTAGATCTCTCGAATAAGGTTCTCGAAGAGTAACTTCTACTGCTTTCCCATCAACGATACCAACACGTTTAAATTCAATGTAGTCTTTTTTGAGATGTCCTAAGCCCATACCAAAAGGAAAGTGATGACTCAATTGGATGGTACAACCACCTTTATTTCCCATTTGTTTCAAATCATACAAGTTTACTACCTTCATGTTTAACTCCTTTATCTAGTTTGTCGCATCGTTTAAGTCTGGTAACGATAAACTCCGTGTCTGTTAGAAAATTCTCACACACGTCTTGTGCCAGTTGCCCTTCACAGGGAAGTACTCTCAGTCCCTACTTACACAGGCACGCTAATCAAGACGGAGTGGATTCAATTTTCAAAGAACAGGTAGCTTTATTATAGATAAGAGTAGTTGAAATTTTTATCACATTTTTGAGGTTGTTGGAATAATAAGGTAAGTTCTAATTTCTAGCTCCTCTCACAACACCGTACGTACCTTCTATGTTTTATGAACAGTAGCTATCATTTACATTTTCAAACTACCATTCTATCAAACTAAAAGTCAAAATATACGCTTCTACTTCGAGAGATACTTATTTAATGGTTCAGCAATTCGCTCTACTTCCGTTACAGAAATTTCATCACTATGACTTCTAATGATTTGTTATTAGTTCACTTTAAGGGCTTGCTCATAAAACCAAACAGCGTAAGTCGTAAAAGAAAAAAGCAGTACAAGATTGAACTACTTTTACGGATTCAGATAAAATAACTTTAAAATATAGAAGATATATATTGACTGTAACTATAATGGATTTAAATTTATAACTTCATCTGCTTGATTCCAAATATCGGGATTATGAGTTGCAATGATGATTAGACGATTTTCATTTTTCAGATCTAATAATAATTTCATAATTCCTTGTGAAGTTATCAAAACAAGTGATGCAGTCAGCTCATCCGCGAGTATTAATGGTGGGTTTTTAAGAATGATTTTCGCTAAAGCAACACGTTGTGCTTCACCGCCAGACAATTCAAAATGCTTTTGTTCAAGATGAATATGAGTTAGACCAACTCTTGCTAATACATCTTTTTTTAACTTATCTTTTTCTATATAATTACATTTACGATTTACTAATCCTAAATCTAGATTAGTAGAAACATTTTCATTATCTAACAAACCATAATTTTGAAAAAGATATCCTGATACTGTCAATAAAAAAAGCTTAGAAAGGCTTAAAGCCTTATCCAAGCTGATATTTGTTCATCTAATTAATAATCTAAATAAAGGATCTATTTCACTTTCATAATACGAACTAAATTGGCTCTTTCTGCCTCCTCTAGTTTCAATTCTATATAATGAATAGTTTCCGACAAGTTTGGAATAATCGAGTATTCTAAACCATTTACACGTCTACGTGTTTTTTCTATTTCATCAGCCATTAACTGACACGTTTTTTCAACTTCTGCCAGTCTTAGTAATTTATCAATTAAACTATTCATTGTAGCAAATACATCATCCATTTCACTATTAGAAGATAAATAGCTGTATTCACTGTTCTCATTTTGAGAAGTAATATTCATATGCATTCTAGGAACTGTTACACTCATGATATTTTCTTTCTCAACAAATAATTCAATTTCTTTCGATGGAATTGAAAATAATTCCTCCACCATTTGAGAATTCTTTAATGATTTAGCAACTGCAAAGGATTTTAGATTATCAATTAGATAACTTTCTACCTCTTTCCGAAGTTGATTATTCTCACGAATCAAAGAAATAAATCGCCTCATCAATTCATCTCTTTTATCCTTTAATAACTTATGTCCACGTTCAGCTGTTTTCAAACGTTCCTTTAAGTTATTCAATTCCATACGAGTTGGTTTTACATTCAAACGTACCATAGATAATCACTCCATTTCCGGATTAAACTTCTACCAAAGGTAAGTATTTATCAAGCAAATCATCTTTGATACGTTTTAACTCTGTTCTAGGAAGAATTGATAGTAATTCCCACCCAAGATTCAACGTATCTTCTATATTTCGATTTTTATAAAATCCTTGGTTTATGTACTCTTCTTCAAAACGCTTTGTAAACCTCACATACAATTTATCCACATCAGATAAAGCCGATTCTCCTAATACTACTGCTAACTCTTCAACCTTTTTCCCTTGGGCATAGGCTGCAAACAGTTGATTCATAGTTGGAGCATGATCTCCACGAGTTTTACCTTCTCCAGATCCCTTATCTTTTAATCGAGAGAGAGAAGGTAAAACATTGATTGGTGGACGATAACCTTGATTATACAACTCATGCGACAAAATAATTTGCCCTTCAGTAATGTATCCAGTTAAATCAGGAATTGGATGTGTTATGTCATCTTCTGGCATTGTTAAAATAGGAATCTGTGTTACCGAACCTTTTTTACCAACTAAGCGACCAGCCCTTTCGTATAGAGTTGATAAATTTGTATATAAATATCCTGGATAGCCTCGTCTCCCTGGAACTTCACGGCGAGCTGCCGAGACTTCACGTAACGCTTCACAATAGTTAGTCATATCCGTCATGATAACTAGAACGTGCATATCTTTTTCAAAAGCTAGATACTCTGCTGCAGTTAAAGCAATGCGGGGAGTTGCAATACGCTCAATTGCAGGATCATTTGCCAAGTTCATAAATAAAACCGAACGATCGATTGCTCCTGTTTTTCTGAGTTCTTCCATAAAAAACTCAGCTTCTTCAAAAGTAATACCCATTGCTGCAAATACAACCGCAAAATTTTCATCAGAATTTAAAACAGTCGCTTGTCTTGCTATCTGAGCAGCTAATTCATTATGAGGTAAGCCCGAACCTGAAAATACTGGTAATTTTTGACCACGTACAAGAGTATTCAAATGATCAATAGAGGAGATCCCTGTCTGAATAAATTCATCTGGATAATCTCTAGATACAGGATTAATAGCTTGACCATCAATATCTAAATATTTCTCTGGAATTAAATCTGGTCCACCATCAATTGGTTTTCCCATCCCATTAAAAATACGACCAACCATATCCTCAGATACAGCCAATTCTAATGCATGACCAGCAAAACGAATTTTAGACTTTTCTAAATTTATTCCACTAGATCCTTCAAAAAGCTGAACCATTGCTTTATCTTCGTGGATTTCTAAAACTTGTCCACGACGAATTTCTCCATTATGAAGTTGAATTTCAACTAACTCATTGTAAGACACATTATTTACTTGTTCAACAATCATAAGAGGCCCAACAACTTCACTAGCAGTTCTGTATTCTTTTATAACACTCATTTATAGACCTCCTGTTTCTAATATCAAATGAATTTGATGTGTAATCTCATTTGATATAATTTTGATTTCATCTAATCTATCTTCTGAAACATATTTACTTCTCGCCATACGGTCTCGAACTGCCACGGTACCTTCCATAATCTCTGTAAAGTAAGAACCCAACTCTAAAGCATGATTTGCCTGATCAGCAAAAGTTAGGATATTACTTAGCATTGCTTCTTGTTTTGCAAACGAAGTGAATGTATCTACCGAATCAAAAGCGTTCTGTTGCAAATAATCTTCTCGAATTTGTTTAGCAATTTCCATCGTTAGTCGTTCATTATCAGACAGAGAATCAATTCCAACAAGACGAACAATTTCCTCTAAACTAGATTCCCGTTGTAAGTAGTTCATCGCACGAGTTATTTTACTATTCCAATCTGTCTTCTCTTTACCATCTATATAAGTGCCCACACTGTCTTTATATAGTGAATAAGATGTAAGCCAGTTAATTGCAGGAAAATGACGTCGCTGTGCCAACGGAGCATCAAGCCCCCAAAAAACTTTCACAATCCGTAAAGTGTTTTGAGTAACTGGTTCTGAAATATCTCCACCAGGTGGCGATACAGCTCCAATAGCAGTAATCGTTCCTTCACGTTCTGGAAGCCCTAGAACCTGAGAACGTCCTGCTCTTTCATAATATTCAGCGATACGACTTCCCAGATAAGCAGGATAACCCTCATCACCAGGCATTTCTTCTAGACGTCCTGACATTTCACGTAGCGCTTCTGCCCAACGTGAAGTTGAATCAGCCATAATGGCTACAGAGTAGCCCATATCACGAAAATACTCAGCCATGGTAATTCCTGTATAAATTGAAGCCTCACGAGCAGCAACAGGCATATTTGAAGTATTAGCAATCAGAACTGTCCGTTGCATAATTGATTGTCCGGTATTAGGGTCAATCAACTCAGGAAACTCATTCAGTACATCCGTCATTTCATTTCCACGTTCTCCACAACCAACATAAATAACAATATCAACATTGGCAAATTTAGCTACTTGGTGTTGTACAACTGTCTTTCCTGCTCCAAACGGTCCAGGAACTGCTGCAGCTCCCCCTTTGGTTACTGGAAAGAATGTATCAATAACTCGTTGACCTGTGATTAATGGTTCTTCTGGAATTAAACGTTTAGAAACAGGACGCGCCTTGCGGACAGGCCATTTTTGCATAAGCGTTCCTTTATAGAAACTACCGTCCAATTTTTTTATTTCATATACAACTTCATCAATTGTAAAATCGCCAGATGCAATAGAAACGACTTCTCCAGATACTCCATAAGGAACCATAATTTTATGATTAACTACCTCGGTTTCCTTGACAGTTCCAAGAATATCGCCCGTACTCACTTTTTGACCAATTGCTATAGTGGAATCAAAATGCCACTTAATATCTCTATCCAAACTTGGAACTTCTACCCCACGAACTAGAAAATCATTATGAGTAGCCAATTTAAATCGATCTAATGGGCGTTGTATGCCATCAAACATTTGAGAAATCAATCCTGGCCCTAATTCAACCGAGAGAGGTTCTCCAGTTGTAACAACAGGTTCTCCCGGACCAAGACCAGATGTTTCTTCATAGACTTGGATAGATGCCTGATCTCTTCTCATTTCAATAATTTCACCGATTAACCCTAGCTTACCTACACGGCAAATATCTTGAATATTAGCCTCCTGCATACCTGATGCAATAACTAGAGGTCCCGATACTTTTATAATCTTCCCTTGAGTCAAAGTTATTCTCCTTACTAAGTCCAAAAATTATAGAATAATATTACAGACAATTTTGTACATTATTATAAAATATTGTGTCCTACTGCTTTCTCTACATTATCCTCTATACGTTTTAATCCTAAATTTAAACCTTGTTTATGAGTCGGTAATAAAATAATAGCAGGCACAACTTGAGAATCATAATGGCGAATTGTATCCAATATCATTGAAGCAATGTCTTCAGTGATATAAATGACACCATAATCAGATTGAGCTAATTTTCTTAGAGTATTTATAGCTTCTTGTTCTTGATAGGCAGGAAATATATCAAACCCAATCATGCTAAAGGGTAAAATAATATCATGGTTACCAATTATGCCAATTTTATACTTATTAGCTTCCATAATGCGGGCGTATCCTTTCTTTTATTGATTCAAAAGGAATTGTATTTTGAAGAGCTGATATGATCATTCTAAGATTCTTTACTTCAAACTCACATCCCAATAAATATCTAGCAAGAACTAACGGCCCATCTACATTATACCTTCCTTGATCTAAAGTTTTATACAATAGTAAATCACATAAAAATTCTAACTCAGAAGATGAAATTGTTGCGTCCTGCATCTTCAATTCGTAAGTTGAAAAGATTGAATCTAAGCTTGGATTTATTTTATTGAACCACACAAATATTTCTTGATTTTCTACAATGTATATAAATTCTTTAGCAGAAATACTTCCTTCATCTGAAAGTAATTGTAAAATATCCCCATGACTCTTATTTTGAGATAAACCACGTTTTACAGTAATAATATTATAAAAGTCAATCATTGCAACAATAACCTGAGACAGCACCCCACCTAACTCATTAGATAAAAGTTTCAGATGTTTAAAATATGCTAGATCAGCTCCGACATCAAGTACACGAATATTATTAAAAGTTTCATACTCATTCCAAATTGATTCTACTTCATGAACCATAAAATCAGGAAGTGTATCTGAATGTAAGGAAGAAACTAAATGTTTTAAACTTTCTATATCAAAAATCCCTATTGGAATTAATAATTTAGAAAAATCTTTCTTAATTGTCGCTTTAGATTTTAATAAAACTTTGATATTATGATAAACATATCGTAAAGCAAATAAAGTCACAATTTTATCAGACGGACTTTCAGCATAGGCCCATCTATAATCATTGACTAATTTTGTCATTAGTGAAATCTCTGTCTGACTAGGATTTTCTAAAACGTCAATCGATAAATGATAGGGAGTTGCTTCTAAGATAAATGCCAATGTCTCCGTATCTTTGGATTGTATAATTTTTTGAAATTTTTCCTCTGTAATAAAATCGTTTTCTTTTACCGAAATCGTCGTATTTATTTTTGAAAAAAGATTAGTATCCATAAAATACCTTTCTAATTTTATTGGAATACTCCAAATTTCTAAGAAGGATTAACCAATTTCATCCTTAATTGATAAAAATTTGATTTGCGATACTTGAACTTTCTTCCTTAGAAATCGATCCAATTAATGTTTTATACAAATAGTTATCATCAATTTTACCTATTGAAATAAGTAAGCCTGATTCATTTGAGATAGGCTGTTCACTAAATAAATGATTTGGAAAAGAGAATTTCAATTTCTCTAATTGTTCCAAATTGAATTTAGCTAAAGTCCTCTCCCCAAAAGTTACTATGACCTCTTGTTGTGAATATCGTTCCAGAATTCGATAGATGAACTCCATTTCTTTATCTGCACTCCAAGATTCCATTTCTTTTAAAGCAGATTGAAAAAGTTCTTTTAATATTTTCTGTTTTGATACTAACGTTGATTGGCGTTCCTTATTTTTTAATTGTTGAAAAATTATTTGATATTTCTGTTGTAATTCTTTTAACTTTCGTTCATGTTCAGCTTCTTTTTTCTTTACAATGACCGACTTTTGCATTTCAAATTCATCATCAATCTTCTTTTTGGAATCCAATAATTTCATACGCCCTTTTTCATGAGCTTGTTCAATAACAGACTCTCGTAAGTTTTCTAAATTGCTCATTTAGACACCTCCTTTGAATAGCAAATTAATTTCTTATACACGAAGGGTCAAAATGAATGATACGACAAAGGCAAGAATTGCATAGGTTTCTACCATGGCAGCCAAAATTGCTCCCTTCATGAATTCTTTTGGTCTTTTAGCCAAGATTTGCATTCCCGCTACTGCTACATTTCCTTGATGCTTAGCCGAAAAGTATCCTACAATAGCAATTGGAAGAGCTACAAAGAAATAAGCAACGCCTTTTTCCAAAGGAAGTTCTGGAGTTAATTGCAACCAAATCAAAATTCCAATAACAAAACCATATAATCCTTGTGTTCCGGGCAGTAGTTGCAATATCAAAGCTGAAGCAAATTTTTCTGGCTGTTCTTTCAGTAAAGCTGCGGCAGATTGCCCAGCCTTACCAACTCCATAAGCAGACCCCATACCGCTTAATCCAACCGCCAACACAATTCCCAATGCAGCGAAGAAAGCTCCTCCATAGGTTGAAAAATAAGTTGCTAAATGTTCCATTATATATATCCTCCATTAATTCTTTGTAATAACCTTAATATATTTCTCAGAAGCCTTCAAAGGTTGAAATGGTTTTCCTCCACCCTCATAAAACTTACCAAAAAATTCAACAAATATCAGACGTGCTCCATGAACATATCCTGATAGTAACGATAGAAAAATATTGATCGCATGTAAAAGAATGAATAATACTAATCCAATTGTCAGTTTAGCCAATGTCCCCGGAAACAAACCAACAATTAAATTGAAAGCTGATGCTATACTTGCTCCAGATAATCCTAATGCCATCAATCGAGTGAAACTAACTAAATCACCTATATAAGATGAAATATTATATAGATTAAACAATCCTGATCCAATACCTGACAAGCTTTTGGCTTGAATAATAGAAACAATCAAAATCCCCACAGCATTAAAAATAGATACCCATTTCCCTAATACAAATAACGGTCTAATATCAGGCATCAACATTCCGACAGCAATAAATAACAAGCCAAGCAGAATAACACACCACGCAAATCCTGAATTATATGCTTCTGCATATTTCTTCATTCTTACTTTTTGTAGTCCTGAAGCTAACAAACCTACAAATACTGTAATAAATCCAAACACAACTGACACTACTAATATAGTCATGACATCCGAGGTTGTAGATATCAGATGAAATGGCAACTCATATCCAAAAAATGAGCCATAGATTCCACCCCAAATTGCAACGGCTACCCCTAATATATTAAAGAATTTTAAAAATCTCTTAGTTACTGAAGGTAGATGAAAAATTTTTAATGCTAACATTGTTCCTAAAAACAATAGTAAACCATAGCCTAAATCAGCAACCATCATTCCAAAAAATGTAAAGTAAAATGGTGCTAATACAGGTGTAGGATCTTTCTCATAATATTTGGGCAGAGCATACATTTCTGTCAATAATTCAAATGGTTCAATTAAAGAGTGATTCGTTAATTTGATAGGTATTTCATCTTGATTATCCGACAATGTTTCCGATTCATAAATATAAATAGAATGTCCAAAACGCTCATCCATAACTTTTATAAAATATAAAATACGAGTTTCTTCTATCCATCCTTCTAATGCAACTAGATGCGGAGTGCTCAAAAGGTTATTCTTAGAGATTTGACGAGCATAGATAGATAAAATATAGTCAATTTGCCATTGTAAATCTATCAAATTTTTCTTTGAATCTTGCAACGATGCGATAATATTCTCTTTTTCAGTTATTAACTGCATGTTTTCTTGATCCAAATCTACTACTCGCTGCTTCGGTAATTCTTTTCTAGAATAATCAAATGGTTCAAATAAGTATTCATCAAAATCAATAGAGCAACTGGACTGATAGAAAACAACAACACCGTACTCTCTATCATTAGAAAATATTTCTTGAACTTCAATATTGTTTTCTAAAAAATTATTGTATAAGCGATTATCTACAGTCCTTGGAATTGTTCCGATTTTTCCTCTACAGAAAGAAAATTGTTCTAAATGCGCAGGAATAATTTCTAATTTTTCCCACTTTATTAATCTCTCTATTTCCTCATTATTACTTTGAATGTTTCTTTCTAATTCATGAACTCTGTTTATTTGATGATTCACTTTTTTAAGAACATCTTCAGCAACATTAGCTTTACCAAATTTTTCTAATTCTTCATAAGAGGTTGTTATCGGAGGTTGCTGTAATAACTTAAACGTGTTTTCTTTCGGTAGGTATTCTTGTAATTTCTCTACAGTTGCTTCCAAATGTTGTTGTTTATTCATCAAATAAGTCAAGGCATCATTTCCTTCAATAACCCCATGATTGGAATTAGAAGTATGAGAAATTTGAATAGTTGGAAATACAACCTCATCTTTTTCTAGAGCTTCTGACCAGTTATCCTGAACCTTTAAATCACGGAACTGCACTGACTCTAGTTCTTGAATAGTTTTTAAAACATCATCAAGACTACTCTTAGTAAATAGTAGAGAAATTCTTTTCATCTGACTAATAGCCATATTTTTCTACCACCCTATCAATAATTTTTTCTACAAATTCTCCTCTCCTACTTGATGAAATATACTGAATCTTTGCATCATTTTCCTTGATTGTTTTATTAACCTCATCAATGAGGTTCTGTTGTTGCATTTCTAAATTACTTTCTATTGAAATTAATTCTTCGTGACTTTTTTCATCATAACTTTTTTCTAGTTTTTCCAATTCTTCTTGGGAGACAGCTTTATACGTATAAATCTCATTATCATATGATTTTATAATATCGGTTGCAACATTCTCAATATCTTGCATTGTCGAAAATACAGAGTTAGTCATTGTGACACCTCCTTATCTTTCACACTATTTATTAGAAATTCTATCTAAGAAATTTTTTACAGCTCCTATACGACCAGCTTCATTTCCTAATGTAGCTGCCACAACATTTTTAGGTAAAAACCTATTATCCATTGCATTTTTAGCTAAAGAACTTTGAATTTCAGGTAACAAAATATCCTTTTTAGCCAGAATCCCACCTCCTAATATGAGAATTTCTGGATTAAGTAGATAAGAAATAGTTAATAAACCTTTTGTTAGATTTTCTACAAAAATTTCAAAAGTTTCTTTAGCGACTTTATCTCCAGAACTTAAATCAGTAAAGAAAGAACGTCCAGTTTGATTAGTTTTCAAGCTCTTCTTTTGATATAAATGAATCAATGCGGTTGTTGAGGCTTTGCTTTGCCAGTCCGAATTACCTACAGGAATATAGCCTACTTCACCAGCAGTATAGTTAAATCCGTTAACAATTTGTCCATTGACAATAATACTGCCTCCTATACCTGTTCCAATAGTAACCATTACTACATTTTTCTTATCTTTGGCTTGTCCCTTCCACAATTCACCTAATGCAGCACAATTAACATCATTTTCAACAAAAGTAGACAACCCAAAACGTTTTTCTATTTCGGAAGTAAAGTTTACTCCGATATACCCTGGTATTGTATAGCCTGCATAGATGATTTCTCCTGTATTAGAATTAACAACTCCAGCAGTGGAAATCCCAACACCATCAATAGAATAATTTAAAATATACTCACCAATTAAATCACAGACCTGATTTAATATCTGGTTCGTTCCCAAATCATAGTCAATAATTGTTTCTATCTCTTTGAACTGATTTAAACTCGTTCCAAAATCGTCGTATAAATCTGCCTTAATTGTTGTTCCGCCAATATCGATCCCTATAATCTTCATTTCATCACTCCCACATTTTTGATCTCATTACTTTTTGATAAAAAATGGGACTGGGCATTATCCCAGTCCCATCTCTATTTCTTTATTCAATGAGTTGTATCACAGAACTTTAGAAATTATATAATGACAAGAATTTACTATTCTGTTTTACAATAGTTAAGCATTTGTGATTTCTGAAAGACATACTTTTCGATCTTCTTTAACCGATAAAGTACATGCATCAGCGGTAGCGATTGATTCTAAAGCAGCTACACCATTGAGAAGTTTTTCATATTCTTCTGTAATTTCTCCACCTTTAATGATGTCATGTAGATATTCCATTTCTTTATCAATACATGTTTGTAACCATAATGGGCAACGTACTCCTGGTTTACCGTACGCAATTGCTCCATCCATACCACGACCGGTATAGATAGCTGTACGGTCATCATCTTCCTCTTGAGTTTCATGTACTAAGAAGTGTGATTCTCCTTCACCTTTAACACGAAGAGTACCTCCAGTATTGAATAAGTCAAGTTTGATAGCTCCTTCAGTTCCTTGAATCAAGACGTAGTGTTCACCCCAACGGAAAGCATTACCATATTCCAAAACAGCATAACGATCATCAGAGTATTCTAGGTTTACAATGAGCATATCATCTTCATCACCAAAGTTTTCACCTTTATGATATACATTACCTCCTACCATTGTCGCTTTTTCAGGAAGTCCTCCCATGATGAACTGAATGCAATCTAATTCATGAATATGGTGGTACAAATGTCCTCCAGATTGAGAACGAAGTTTCTTCCATGATACAGTTGGTTGTTGTTCTTCCCAACCTGTACGAGCGGCATGGCAATAAAGAACTTTACCGATTTTACCTTGAGTAATCAATTCTTTAGCATGGTGTACACCATTAAAGAAGTTCATGATGTGACCAGCCATAAAGATAACATTATTTTCTTTACATGCGTCAACCATGGCTTTACAATCTTCATAAGACAATGCAATTGGCTTTTCACAAAATACGTGTTTGCCATGTTGAGCAGCTTTCACAACAGGTTCACGGTGAAGGTAGCTAGGTGAAGCTACGATCACACAATCAATATCTTCACGTGCTACAAGTTCATCTAAACTTGCACAAACATCTGATCCCAACTCTTGAGCAACTTCTTCTCCATGATTTGGGTCAAATACCGCAACCACTTTTGCATCTTCAATTTTGTTCATTGAGCGAGCCAAATCAGCTCCAAAATATCCAGCTCCAACAATACCGTAATTTACCATAATTTTTATCCTCTTTCAATATATTTAAATTTCAGCTTTAATTCTTTTTCAAATCTTCAATCTTAAATGTTACATATGGTACAACATTTTTCATATGAAGTTCATTACGAGACCATGAATCAAATTTTTCAAACATCAATCCAATTTCATGATTTGGTAACTCTGTCAATGTTGAATATGAGTATCCATAGTTACTATAATCAACATCGTGATGATAACGCCAATCAATTGTATTATCATCATTAATTAGACCAATCGAAATTTGTCCGTGTTTACGACCATTTGTTGAGTTTGGAGTACTTAAAATGACAGCCTTTTTACCATCAATCAATTGACTATAATTGATGATTGATAATTGTGTTCCATAACTTGGATTTGAAACAAAATTCAAATATTCCGGCGCACTCCAAGTAGTACCTGCGTCTTTACTTGTTAAATATGCAATTTTACCATTATTTGTACGCATGTATGCTTGAATTACTCCTGGACTCAATTCTACAAATTGTGCTTCTGCTGACCAACTAGAAGGAAGTGGCACAACTTTAACTTTCCAAGACGCTCCGTTATCGTCACTATAAATGAATGCAGACTCTTTACCAGTGTAAGACGGAATAAGAATACGTCCAGTTGAGCTTTCAATGATTCCACGTCCAGGACCCAAATAAGGCGCATTCCGATTAAGTCCCATTATAGGAGGTAATAAAGTTGGTGCAGACCAAGATTCGCCATGATCATTGCTAGAAATATATGCAATATAGTTCGTTGGCACTACTTTGAATAATGCATCTTTGTAGAAGATATTCATATGGACTTTAGTCCCATTACGATATTCAGTCTTTTTATTATTTTCAAATGAAACCGAATATTGCTCTACCGTCAAATAATTACCATTTTGCTTAATACCGAAATTTTTATCTACTGAAAATTCAGTTGGTCTGTTGGTACGATCGTCGTATACAGTACCATTCTCACGAATAGTATAATTATAATCAGTATCACCTTGTTTCTTTAATTTAAGGTAATAATTGCCATCAATTTGTTTATAACCTGAATCTTTTCTAGTAGCTTCTCTAAAACTTACTCCAGCAGGCATAACATCAGCAAACATGAGTACTTGTTTATTATTTTTTTCAACAATAACAGAGTCAATATAGGTTGCACCACCGCTGATTTGTAAGTCACGTCCACCAACATCACGAGGCCATTCTAATGGTACTGGCGCAAAATCATCGAATGCCAATGTTAATTTTGGTTTAGTCCATGTCTTACCATTATCATCACTATAACTTGTAGCAATATTAATTTTATTCAAGAAATCATGAGTTCCACCGTAACGAGCGTCAATGCTTGAAAAAACCCGACCATTGCTAAAAGTATACAGAACTGGAATACGGAAATAGTTAGAACCTGTTGTATCATTAGCCGTATAAATTAAATGTCCAGTAACAGCGTTTGTTGTCATCTTTTTAACAGTTTCTTCATCCAATGCACTATTAAAGAATTTGATATTTTCTAGTGTTCCGCTAAAACCAAACGCCGTTTTTCCTGCACGTTTCACTCCCCCAAGCATATAGTAATCAATACCTTTAATATCCTTGATGCTTAGGAAGTTATCCACTTTCTTTTCTACTACTTTTGTACCATTAGCATATAAAGAATATGTTTTTTTGACTGAATCTGCTACTACTGCAACAGTGTTAGTCACAGCCTCTTGTTTGTACTTACCCCAAACTGAAGCAGGTCTGGATACTAGGTGATTTTTATTGGAAGAAGTATCACGCGCTTCCATTCCCAATTCACCATTGTCTCTAAGGAACACATCTACATAACTATTTTGTTGACCGGGTTGAGAATTAGATATTCCAAACAAAGCTTGTAAACCTTTCTCACTAGACTGATTGTACTTAATCACTACAGTAAAGTCACCGCTAGTAAGTTTATCCTTTAACTCATTAGTAACATTTTCTCCGCCCCCTGTTAAAGTAACATTATTTTTTTCTAAGACAGGAGTTTCTTCCGCTGTAGAAGATGGATCCTTAACAGTAGTTTCGACTGTTCGAGGTTGTACAGTAACTTCCGAAGAATTATCCGATTTAGGTTGTACTCCCGAAATCGCATCCGCTGTGGAAGATTGATCCTTAACACTAGTTTCAACTGTTCGAGGTTGTACAGTAACTTCCGAAGAGTTACCCGATTTATGTTGTACTTCCGAAATCGAAGTCGTTGGTGAAACAGGTTGCACCAACTCTGGTGTTGATACTTCAGAAGTTTCAGTCTCCTGAGCTGAAACTGAGTTAGCAACAAATGCTGATAATACCACTACAGTACCTAAGGTTACATATTGTTTAATATTTTTTTTCATTTTATTTTTCCTCATTTAAAACTTTGATAACAAGTTTTTTAACAGTTTCATCATTGCAATGAATCTTTGGTTGGTGAAGATCTTCTTCAAAAGTCACCAACATATTCCCTGGAAGCAATTCAACAATTTGATAGTCTTTGCTATCGTAAAAAGCAATATCCTTCTCTTCGCTAAAAGGTACACGTGACTGAGCACGAACTGGGGAAGTTACTGCCATTTTTTCTGTATTTTCAACAACAATATGAATATCTAAATATTTCTTATGAGTTTCAAAAATATCTCCTGGAACTCCATCAGCTAGATAAGTCATACAATTTGCAAAAACATTTTCCCCGTCAATATCAATTTTTCCATCAACTAAATCTGTCAAATTTGTATTTTCTAAAAAATCACAGACTTTTGAAAAATGTTTATTGACAGAAGCATATCGTCTAAAATCAGATTGTTCAGAAATAATCATATTATTTTCTCTTTTCTATTAGTGACGAACTTCCCAACTTGAATCCGCTTTAATTTCTGAAATATCATGAATCGTTGTATATTTAGGTGCAGATACTTTATTTTCAGTAAGAACAGATACAATATAACCTGACACTACTGATACAGAAATTGAAATCAATGAATATGCCCAGTAGCTAACAGCTGTTGGAGGAAGGAAGTATTTAATAAATACCATAACGATGGTTGATACAATCAGCGCTGCATAAGCACCTTGTTTATTTGCTTTTTTAGAAACAAAACCAAGAATGAATACACCACCAAGTAGACCAAGTACAAGTCCCATGAAACTATTGAACCATTCGTATGCAGATTTAATAT
>NZ_KQ970819.1:184513-187745 GCF_001579645.1 Streptococcus infantis | reverse complement strand
CTATTGAACCATTCGTATGCAGATTTAATATCTGAATGAGCCATGATAATGGAAACAACAATTGAGAATAAACCTACTGCTAGAGATACGAATTGTGCAATTTTCGTACGACGATCGTCTGACATATTTTTAGAAATGACATCTTGAATATCCAATGTCCATGAAGTTGCAACAGAGTTCAAACCTGTTGAAATAGTTGATTGAGCTGCTGCATAAATCGCTGCCAAGATCAAACCTGTGACACCTACTGGTAACTGGTATGCAATAAAGTACATAAAGATTTGGTCTTGAGGGATATTGCTAGCTGCACTACCTGCATTTTGTACTTGATAGAATACGTACAAGCCTGTACCGATCAAGTAAAAGACTGTTGCAGTTGCAAGTGACAAGACACCATTTGTGAACAACATTTTATTAAGTTTCTTAATATTTTGTGTTGTAGTAAAACGTTGAACCAAATCTTGAGATGAAGCATAAGAAGACAAGATTGTAAAGCCTGAACCCATCACAATTAAGAAGATGGAGTTTGAAAGCAAGTTAGGATCGAAAAGTTTTTCATTTGCAGCAAGGAATTTCCCGTTTGCTAATGTTTCTGCTACTGCACCAAAGCCACCTTTAATATTAGCCATCAGTACAAATAAAGCTACAACGACACCACTAATCAGAACCACACCTTGAATAAAGTCTGTCCATAATACGGATTTTAGACCACCAGTATAAGAATAAACAATTGCAATTGCACCCATCAAAATAATCAAAATATTGATGTCAATTCCTGTCAATACTGATAAACCAGCTGATGGGAGGTACATAATGATAGACATACGTCCCAATTGATAAATAATAAACAAGAGTGCTGAAATAATACGAAGTGCTTTAGAATTAAAACGTTTATCCAAGTAATCATATGCCGTATCGATGTCTATCCGTGCAAAGATAGGTAAGATAAAACGAATTGTCAGTGGAATAGCTACAACCATCCCTAATTGAGCAAACCATAAAATCCAGCTACCTGCATAAGAGTTACCAGCGAGTCCCAAGAAGGAAATCGGACTGAGCATTGTGGCAAAAATGGATACCGAAGTAACATACCAAGGAACCGAACCATCTCCTTTAAAGAACTCTTTTCCTTTCATCTCTTTTTTAGAGAAATAGATACCCGCAACCAACACCGCAAGTAAATAAACAATCAAGATAATTAAGTCAATTATTGTAAATCCTGTTGTGCTCATAACATATCTCCATATTGATTTTATTTATTATAAAAATTCTTTTCGTGCTTGTTGAATAAGTACTGCTGCTTGTTTTGCAACTTCCAAGTCACCTTCTACCAATGCTTCTAAGGGTTGACGAACAGAATCTAAATCAAGTTTTTCATTTAGACGCAAAACCTCTTTTGCTACAGCATACATATTTGCCTTACCTGATACCATCTTATAGATAACTTCATTGATAGCATATTGAAGTTTTTTAGCAGTATCTAAATCTCGTTCTTGAATCAAACTTTCCAATTTCAAGAACAAATCTGGCATAACGCCATAAGTACCACCAATACCAGCTTCTGCTCCCATCAAGCGACCACCAAGATATTGTTCATCTGGACCATTGAATACAATGTAATCTTCTCCACCTGCAGCTACAAACATTTGAATATCTTGTACAGGCATAGAAGAATTTTTAACTCCAATCACACGAGGATTTTGACGCATTGTTGCATACAAACTACCAGTCAACGCAACCCCTGCCAATTGTGGAATATTATAAATGATAAAATCTGTATTTGGCGCAGCTTCACTCATTGCATTCCAATATGCTGCGATTGAATATTCTGGCAATTTGAAGTAAATAGGTGGGATAGCAGCAATAGCATCGACTCCAACACTTTCTGAATGTTTTGCCAATTCAATACTATCCTTCGTGTTATTACAAGCAACATGGTTGATAACTGTTAATTTACCTTTGGCAACTTCCATAACAGCTTCAATAATTTGTTTACGATCTTCTACACTTTGGTAAATACATTCACCTGAAGAACCATTTACATAGATACCTTTTACACCTTTGTCAATGAAATATTGCACCAGAGATTTTACACGTTCTTGGCTAATTTCACCATTTTCATCATAGCAAGCATAAAATGCAGGAATAACGCCTTTGTATTTAGTTAAATCTTTCATCAGATTTCTCCTTTATATTGTTTTTTATTTGATGACATTAATAAATCGCTGAGCAATTTCTTTTGGACGTGTAATCGCTCCACCAATGACAACACTGGTAACACCTAAACTATAAGCTTTTTTTAATTGTTCTGGATAATGAATTTTTCCTTCGGCAATTACCGGAATATTAAAATCAGCCAATTTTTTCATTAGTTCAAAATCAGGTTCATCTGATTGTACACTTGTACTTGTGTACCCTGATAATGTTGTACCAACAAAATCAACGCCTGATTTAAATGCATAGAGACCTTCATCAAAATTACTTACATCCGCCATCAACAATTGATTAGGATATTTTTCTTTTATTTTTTTGATAAATTCACTGACAACTAAGCCATCATATCTTGGTCTTAAAGTTGCATCAAATGCAATGACTGTTGTTCCGCATTCTACAAGTTCATCTACTTCTTTCATCGTAGCAGTAATATATGGTTCTTGAGGTGGATAATCTTTTTTGATAATTCCAATTATTGGTAAATCTACTACTTTCTGAATTGCTTTAATATCACGCACAGAATTTGCGCGAATGCCCACTGCTCCTGCCTCTAAAGCTGCTTTAGCCATAAAAGGCATCAAGCTAAATTCTTCATTATAAAGGGGTTCACCGGGTAAAGCTTGACAAGAAACAATGACTCCACCATGGACTTGACTTATAAATTTTTCTTTAGTCCAAATTTGGCTCATTTTATTATTCCTCCTTATGGATAATAGATTGATTGTAATAATATTGTCTCTCTGGACTTTCCAGATAATGAGAGAATAAGCAGTCTGTAATTAAAAGTATTGGAAACTGAGGTGATATGCGATTGCCATACGAGAGATGATTGATCGAAGCTAATAACAATAATTCATCAAAGAAACAATCTTCTTCGTCAAAATTTCTTGTAGTCATTAAAACTGTTTTAGCGCCTTTATCCGCAGCTTTTTGAAGACCTTCTAGTACAATATCAGTTTGACCTGAAACGGATGCTCCAATGACGAGGCAATTTTCATTAAGTAATAAGCTATTCCAC
>NZ_KQ970819.1:179476-184493 GCF_001579645.1 Streptococcus infantis | reverse complement strand
CATATCCGCGTCTGATAATACTTCGCCAATGACTCCGAGACGCATAAACCTCATCTTCATTTCTTGTAAAGCAAGAAATGAACTTCCTTCACCATAAAGATATACACGCTCAGCATTTTCTATCATCTCAGCAATACGCTCAAGTTGAACTTCATCAAGAACCGTGTAAGTTTTTCTCAACATTTCTTCATAGTCGGATAAAACTTTTTCTGTAGCCTCTGTATACAATGCTAACTTTTCTTTCTCACGAATCATCTCTTGGTATTTGAAAATGAATTGTCTAAAACCTTTAAAACCACATTTTTTCGCAAATCGAGTCAATGTTGCTTTGGATACATTAAGGCATTCGCACAATGCCTCACATGAATAATTATTAAGAGGTTGCTGTTTTAAGAAGAATTTAGCAATGTCTTTTTCAGCATATGCCATATTTGGTAAATTAGCTTCTATCATTGGAATTAGTTCTTTTTGTAGTAACATATGAGCTCCTTTGTAAAAGTAAACGTTTACATTCTTTATTCTAACACTTATTTTTTTTTTTTCAATATTTTTCATGATTTAGAAACTAGTTTCCAATTTCTTTCATTTCATAACAGAACAACAAATATAAAGATATAACAATTTTTTATTCTTTATATTTGTATTTTATGCCTTGTAAGAACATTTATCGACGTTGATATACTCATATATACATGTTTTATTAATTTTTATTTTGATTTTATTATTTCTTTCGGAATTCCTATACAACATTTTATTTCTAAAAAAATAGAAAAAATGTTCCTAGTTTCTTTATTCTATGCTGTTAATAAATTTTTATTTCCGAATTAAAAATAATCCTATAAAAACTACTGATTTATGAGATAAATCAGATCACCTATTTTAAAAAAGCATCAAACTATAAACTAGTAGGTTCCACACCAAATGTAGACCCATACTGCCCCATAAGTCCGATTTATAGCGTACCATCCCTAAAAACATCCCAAGTGAAACATATAAACACCAAGCTAGAATGGTTCCTGGATGATGTACTAAGGCAAATAAAACACTTGTCAACGCAACTCGAATATCTAATTTTCTCACCAAATTCCATATAATTTCTCGATACAGAAATTCTTCAACCATACTCGCATTGATTAAGAACAATAAAAATGAAAACCATGGAACTTGATGTTGAAGGCCAATTAGATTTGCTTGATTCGTGCTTTCTTGAGCATGAATCAGACTAAAACATAGACTGATAATCAGTAGACTAACGAATCCAATACCAATCCACTTTATCCTAATTTTCATATTGACCTTGGCCACTTGTTTTCGTTGACCATACATCCATAAAAAAGAACTGAGAGACGCTCCATAGAGAATCTGTAGTATAGTTAACTCACCGATACAAAGAAATTTCAGTAAGTATAGAGATACCAATAGGACATTTACTTGTTGGAATATATAAACTGGAATTATTCTTTTCAAAGTTACCTCCGAAATAAATCTTCATAATCTAAATCTAATACCTGCACAATCCTTTCTACCCATGGACTTTGAGGCATTCGTTGTTCCATCTTGTAGTGACGAATCTTTTGATACAATCGATTCAATTCACTTGGATAGTGAAACTCTCCCGCAAACATTTTTCTGGTTAACTCAATCCAGCTGATATTTCTTTCAGCCAAAATAATGGACAAGTTCTCCCAAAATCGTTCAGCCATATTGCTTCTCCTTTAGTTAGATAAATAATGTGTTTGTGCCATGTAAATCAATTGTTTCGTATCTCTTGGCAATAAAGCTCTAGCTTCCTCCAAATTTAGATTTGGATAAACTCTCTTATTTGAAACCGCAAGAGGAAGTCTGATGGTTAGTTCAGGATTTTTTAATATCATTTCAATGAAATCCGTTAGTCTTAAATTGTCACGGTTCTTAAATCGTAATAAATTAGGAGATAAAAACTCAAAACAATCTGAAGAATAGCTCATCAGCTCAATTAATTTATCCCTTGTCATTTCAGAAACCGAATGACAGGATACCTCAATGCCATAGTTTTGGAAGAATTCTAAAAGAAGTTGATTTCTATGGTTATTTTTACTTAGATAGAGATCAATCATGGGAGACCTCCCAAAGATTCGGTTCCATTTGATATTCTGATACTATTAAGGAATCTAATAAATTTGCGAAGTTAATCGGTTTCTTGTCTTCATCATAAGCTTTTACAGTTACTTGGGTTGTAAGTATTCCCTCTTTTCCCTCGGCTCGATAGCCTTGTCCATATAAAACAAAAACAAGATTCTGATTATCATCTACAAAGGCATCAGCTCCGTTCTTTATATCCTGACTTTCAAGGAATTCCATAATGTTTTGAAGATAGGATTCGTAAAATAGGGGGTAGTTGTGTTTTTTATGGTAATCATCTAAAAATGTCACCTCAAACTCACATGGATAATTGGGCATCAAAAATATTTGTTCATCCAGCTGTTTGATTTCTGCGTCATGTAATTCTGTTTCTAATGCATCACAATCTAGTATTGATTCTTTATTTAATGCTTTCATCTTTTTCCTCTACTTCTTTTAATTTCTTTGCGATTGCGGCAATCACAGGAACGGTTACACTATTACCAGCTTGTTTATAGAGCTGACTATTACTAGAGACTTTTCTAGCAGCTTCAAAAGCCCAATCAGGAAAGCCCTGCAATCGAAAACACTCTTTAGGAGTGATTCGTCGTATTCTCAAACGGTAAAATTGTCCATCTATTAAAACACCAGCTACTTGGTAAACTTGTTTATCTTCTCCTTCATAGCTAGCCACTACTACTCCCATTTGACCACTAGTTGTTAACGTATTAGCTATACCTTTTCCAACTCTACCACGACGATACTGAGAACTTGGTCTTTCTAAATTGATTGAATCCCCAATCTCTGCTTGAGCATATCCTTTTTTCGTTGCTTCCCGTACTTTTAGAAATTGGATTGGTTCTGGAATTAGTATTTTGGGGATTTTATCTCCACCTTGCATCGTAGTCAGTGTTGGAGATAAGCCCTCACTTCCATATACGCGACCAGTTTCCTTAAAGCTAGTTGGTAAATCTCCAACAACGACAATACCATGGCGATCCTGAGTATTTAAAGTAAACATTGGCTCTTGATTATCCTTGAAACGTCTACCATTTTGTCTCTTTTCTAATCTGTCTGGTGTCATACAAGGAATAGCAACCTTAAATCCTTCTCCTTTTCCACGAACTAAGGTTGGCGCAAGACCTTCTGAATAATAGACTTTACCACTCATTCCACTTCTTGATGGATTTAAATTCCCTAGTGCTTTCAAAGTCTCAGAGTTAGTTGCTTGACCTTCTCGTCTGAAAGGAAATAGGAGTCTGGTACCTTTCTTTCTAGAATGTCCGATAATAAACACCCTCTCTCTGTTTTGGGGAACGCCAAAATCCTTACTGTTAAGCACCTGCCACTCAACATCAAACCCCAACTCATCAAGTGTGGTAAGAATTGTGGTGAACGTCCGTCCCTTATCGTGATTGAGTAGGCCTTTAACATTTTCAAGAAAAAGAAAACGTGGTTGGATTTGTTTGGCCGCCCGAGCAATTTCAAAGAACAAAGTTCCTCTAGTATCTTCAAATCCCAATCGTCTTCCTGCGATTGAAAATGCTTGACAAGGGAATCCCCCACAGATGACATCGACTTTCCCTCTAAGTTTTTTAAATTCGTCGTCTGAAACATCTCGTATGTCATGAAATTCTATTTCTCCTTCCGTTTGAAAAATGGACTTATAAGATTCTCTAGCAAATTTATCAATCTCACAAAATCCAATACACTCGTGTCCGACACTTTCCATTCCAAGTCGAAATCCACCTATACCTGAAAATAAATCAATAAATCTCATTTCTTTATCACCCCTTTCTGATCGACTATCAATGTCCAAAGTGTCACACCACTTGAAATGACAATGAGCATAACTAATATCCACTCGATTGGCGACATTTAACCACCTCCTTTTCTAACACGGTTATTCCAAACAGAATACAAGCCGTTAAACACAAATTCAGCCAAAACTTCCGCTCGTCTAACAAAGCGAACATTGTCAAGAGCATACTGATAGATTCTCTCAAAATCAGTCATAGCAATGTCACTGGCTGTTTCAGAAAAACCTTCTCGTCTAAATTGATCTTGTACCAATCCCCAAATATAATCTCGATCATATTTTGTGACTTTTTCTACTTTTCTTTTCAAGATAGGTTGAGTATTCCTATCCTCCTCATCCTCAATAAATAAAGATTCAGTCTCACTATATTTAGTCTCACTAACTTCAGTCTCACTAGGGGCTAAATGTGAGACGGGGGCCGTATCATTTTCATCCTGCCCTAGTCTTTTTTTAACACTAGGCCTGTTTGAATTAGCTACTGGGGTAGAAGATAATTCCCCTAAATAAATCTTATTAGCTAGTCTTCCTTTCTCACTTGAAGACTGTTGGACTTCATCAATTAAGTCATATTCTTTAAGAATTTTTTTGATTGTCAGTAATTTCGACTTCGAACAACCTAATAGCTTCATCAGTTTAGAATTAGAAAATACTAAATAGACTGCTCCTTCTTCATCTATCCAACCACGACTGAGAGATAATTCTAAACGATCTTTTAAAATAGAATAAGCCACCTTTACTTCTAGTTTCATATCCATATATTTCTCATCCTCAAAAAGAATTTTAGGTAATTTATAATACCGTTCAGAAGTTTGGTATTGATTTGCGGTAATGCGTTTCATAGCGTCCCTCCAAGTTCTTTGAGTATTAAATCTCCACTTGATTCCAATCGAACCAAGCCACTTTTTTCTAATTCAGCCATAAGTGAGATGGCTTCAACAATATCTATTCCCATTTCACGTACTAAAAATGAAATGACAATATAGCGTGATGATTGTAATTCTTTTGTCATTTTTCCTCCTGAAAATAAAAAAAGGAGAACAATATTCAATTGTTCTCCACGATAAATTTGTTAAAAAGAAAAACCCTGCCAAATTAAGG
>NZ_KQ970819.1:176462-178174 GCF_001579645.1 Streptococcus infantis | reverse complement strand
TTCGATAGCTTTTACAAGGTCGTTCAATTCAAGGATTGAAGCTTCTTTAATTTCAGCAATAATGTTTTCAATGTTCAATGCCATTGTTATTTCCTCCAAATAAGTTTATATTTTATGTTTATATTTTTGTAGCTAGGCTACGCTGCGTAGCTTAAGATTAAGCTGCGTCTTCTTTGTTGTCTGCAACCGCTTTGACTGCAAGAGCAACGTTGCGCACTGGCGCTTGAAGTACAGAAAGGAGCATAGAAAGAAGTCCTTCGCGGTTTGGAAGAGTTGCAAGAGCAACGATTTCTTCTTTTGATGCGACAGCGCCTTCGATTGCACCACCCTTGATTTCAAGTGCGTCAGCGTTTTTAGCAAAGTCGTTCAAGATTTTCGCTGGAGCGATAACATCTTCGTTAGAAAATGCTACAGCAGATGGTCCAACAAATACAGATGCAAGTTCTGCAAGTCCAGCTTTTTCAGCTGCACGACGTAAGATTGAGTTTTTAATAACTTTATACTCAACTTCGCTTCCACGAAGCTCACGACGAAGAACTGTATCTTGTTCAACTGTCAAACCACGAGCGTCTACAACGACGATTGATGCAGCAGCTTTCATTTTTTCAGCTACTACGTCAACTAGTTCCGCTTTTTTAGCAATAATTGCTTCACTCATTAGTGTGTTCACCTCCGTAATTATTTTGCTTGGGGAATTTTTCCAAAAGAAAAACGCGCCCAAACCTAGACACGAAAGTACAATACGCTTCTTTTTACATGATACGTTTTGTCCTCGGTAGGATATTTATGAGTCGAGCTCCCCTACTGTCTTAGGCAGTTTTTTCAAACCGTATATAAGTATACCACACTACTTTGTTTAGTGCAAGAGTTTTTTTCTTATTTTTTAAAAAATTTATTTATTTTTTAACCTTATTTCAAGATAATCTCATCAAAAATCAATTTTAGTTCTTGACTTGTTTGATTTTTTATTGTACTATACAACTGTATATACAGTTAAAAGGAGTTATTATGAATACACAAAAGAAAACACAATTCATGACCTTAACCGCATTGCTAACAGCTATCGCTATTTTGATTCCTTTGGTGATGCCCTTTAAAATTGTCATTCCTCCCGCTTCCTACACTTTAGGAAGTCACGTTGCTATTTTTATAGCTATGTTTCTCTCGCCATGGATGGCTATCTTTGTTATTATAGCTTCTAGTTTAGGATTTCTCATGGCTGGGTATCCGATTGTCATTGTACTTCGCGCCTTTTCCCATATCTTTTTTGGAAGTCTGGGTGCTTTCTATCTTCAAAAACATCCTCAAACCTTGGACAATAAGAAATCTTCATTGATTTTTAACTTTGTACTTGGTTTGGTTCATGCTATTGCTGAAGTTTTGGCTTGTATGATCTTTTATGCTAGTACTGGAACTGACTTAAAAAATATGTTCTATGTCTTGTTTGTATTAGTTGGATTTGGTACTATTATCCATAGTATGGTAGACTATTACCTAGCCTTGGCTGTTTATAAAGCATTGAGAAAACGCCGTTAAGCGTTAAGAAAGAAGAATATGACAAAAAATCGAAAAGAAGCACTTTTACAACTGTTAAAGGAGTCTCAAAAACCTCTAAATGGTCAAACTTTAGCAGACCGTTTTCATGTAACCCGCCAGATTATCGTTCAGGACATTGCAGTACTGCGTGCTGATGGTGCTCCGATCTTATCAAG
>NZ_KQ970819.1:172984-176193 GCF_001579645.1 Streptococcus infantis | reverse complement strand
ATTTATAAAGAAAATAAAACCAATCCTTATGTTCACAAACTTTTTAAAGTTAAGCACGAGATGGAAGAAATTGGTCAAGAACTTCTAGCTATCGTCGATAATGGGGGACGTGTTCAGAATACCTTGATTGATCATCCTGTCTACGGTGAAATTGAAACCTTGCTCAAACTCTCTTGTCGCCGGGACGTTCAGCATTTTTTAGAGCAAGTCGAAAGGTCTGACTTTAGACCACTTTCTGAATTAACAGATGGCGTCCATTATCACCTAGTCGAAGCTGAAAATGAACAAGACCTCCTCTATATCGAGAAGGCCTTGGATAAGTTAGGTTATTTAGTAAAGGATTAGAAGGTTTTCTTTTCCCATCCATCTTCTGTACGGTGACGATAGAAAAATTCTGACTTATCAGGAGCTTCCATCATCTCCATCAAAGGTAACATATCATAGGCCAGATCCAAATTTGGAATCTGGTCTTTTTGCACCCAGGACACTTCTCCTTCTTCAGATGATTGGAGAGTACCGGTGAACTCAGTCGCTTTATAACAAAAGACAATGTAGCGCTCACCTGAGTCTAAAGGCCAATTTTTTATACCGACCAGTTGAGGATTTTTAATAGTCAGACCTGTTTCCTCGTAAATTTCACGAATAACAGATTCTGCAAAAGCTTCTCCATTTTCAACATGACCTCCTGGAAAGGCATAGCCAGACCAGCGATTGGTTTCAGGCGATCGATACTGCATAACCACGCGCTGATTTTCAAGGTCTTCTATTAGACAAATATTAGTTAGAATGGTTAATTGTGCTCGAGACATACATAGACTCACTTTCTCTGTTTAATTTTCCACATACTTAACTTTAGACTTCATAATCAAAGGATTAACTAAGTCGTGATATTCATGAATTTCATGGAGCAAAGATCCTCTAATAATTCTAATTTCCTTTTCTTTACTATTCACCTGATAGTCTATATTGATAGGCATAGATGAATCTGGGACCATGGAAAAGAAGAAAAATGTCATAAACCAGATCAAGAGTGCAATGAAGCCGCTGAGAGTCTGAAAAATTAGATGATGCCATTGAAAGATTCTAGATTTATAAAAGATAGTCCACGGATGGATAAATAAGGTCAAGCAAAGACCAAAAAACCAGAGATTCCACAAGACTGGTGTAAAGGCTAAACCAAAAAGCCCTAAGATAAAATGAATCAGTACAAATACCAGGCACAAAAGATAAATAAACCTAAATACAGTTAGATGTTTCATCATGATTGACTCCTTTTCTTTTCAATATATTTCATCGCTATAGTTATAATAGATGCCAAACTGAAAAAGATCAGATAAGTTGCTATTGGAAACCAAATGTAACGGTGATCTAGGGATAAGAGAGAAGGTAAAATTCCTTTACTATTTTTCCCGCCAATACCAATAAAGAGATGAACCACTAGACCGATACTATTAAGATAGATAAATAAATCTGCATATCTTTTTATCGTCATTCTTGTCCTAGTCAAGTCTAGGAACCAATAGTCAAATAATCGATACACTAGACAAAAAAGATTTATATATAGCGGAAAACTATAGTTGATATCTCTGTAGGGCAACGGAATAGGAAGGAGGTTAAAAACATGGGTAACACCTAGCCCTATTCCTAAGATTAGACCAAATACCAAGAAGAAACCTAATAATTTATGAGAATCCATCCAAAGCCGAAAACTTTCTTTCCTTGGGCGATTCTTTTTTGTATTTGAATTACTTTTATTTGAATGTATTTTCCCCATTATTTTCTTCCTCCTTTTTCTTTTCAATATGCTTGGAAATTATAATTGTCACAATAGGCAATAGAAAGAAAATGAAATAAGTAACGAGGGGAAACCAGATATAGCGATAGTCTAATGCCCATATCGGAAGTAATCTTCTTCCTCTTTTAGAGGTCATCCCAATCGTTAACTGTAATACACAAGCAATTACATTAGGATATAAAAACATATTTGCAAAATTTCGCAAAGAAATCCAGTCTTTTCTAAAGTTACGAAGGAAAGAATGATAAGATGCATTCACCAATACAAAAAGATTTAAAAAAAGTGGAAAACTATAATGCAGTTCCCGATAGGGACTTGGAATAAGGGTTGTTCCGTACAATAGATATAATATTCCTAGAGCAGAAAACAAAAGAACGCTTGCATCAAGAATCCAGGCAATTGTTGAATGTTGCACAAACCACAGATTCATGCGGTCCAGTAGACCAATCTTTCGCTTTGATTTCTGGTGTTTTTTTAATGTTTTCTGTCTCTTACTTTTTTGCTTCATGATAGTTTTTTAACTTCTTCTGCTACTTTTTGGAGATGCTCTTCACGCATACTTGCTGTATTTACATCCCGTCCAACTTCACCTAGTACGCACACGCGCTTAGTTTTAATTCCACAGTGATTCAAGACCGCATTTTTCAAAACAGAGATGCCATAGCTATCTGGAATGTTGATAGGACCCGAAAAGATTTTGTACCACCAAGTGGGCGCCATGGAGGTTGCGTAAATACTGGCTGTTTTCCCTTTTAATAACTTTTTAAACTGCTTGCCTCTAAGGTAATTCCAGATAAAACTCCCCTGATCATTAGCAGAGTAAGCAATCCCCGGTGTAAAGACCCGATCAATCCAACCTTTCATGAGGCTAGGCATACTACTCCACCAAATAGGATAAACAAAGATAAAATGGTCTGCCCATTGGATGAACTCCTGAGAGCGAAGTATAAAAGAATCTTCTTCCATACGTTTTCGATAGCCGTAGCGAAGGACAGGATCAAAGTCCTCTTCATTAAGATTGATGACTTCAAGCTCATGGTGCCTTGAATCAATATTTTCTACAATGGTTTGAAAAATTGCTTGACAGTAACTTTCCTTATCAGGGTGCCCATTGATGACTAAAATTTTCATTCGTTCTCTCCTTCATCTCTTTGCTTCATTCTATCTCTTTCACTCTTTATACTCGATTAATTGATAATAGTTCAAATATTGATAGATACGTCTTTAGGAATCTTTATTTGAAGAACACACCATCCTCAATTCCTTAACAGGTTTTCCAAGTTCAAGTATTTGTTCTTGGCCATCAAAAGTAAAACCCATTTTTTGATAGAAAGCAATGGATCGCTTATTATCTTTCAATACCCATAAATAAATTTCAGAGAAATGATCGAGAGCAACAAATGCAGCATGCATT
>NZ_KQ970819.1:169803-172964 GCF_001579645.1 Streptococcus infantis | reverse complement strand
GATCGAGAGCAACAAATGCAGCATGCATTAACTGTTCACTCACACCTTTTCCATAGTAATCTTTTAAAACATATAAGGCTATGATTTCACCAGCTTGAATGGCTTCATCACGAAAATTTCCATAGCTGATAAATCCAACGACCTGCTTTCCATCCATAGCAATCAAGGTATTTTCTGGATATTTTTGACTAAAGAATCGACATCTTTCTAATGTCATCGTCTCCTGAAATTCCGCAGGTAAAAGATCGTCATAAGCCTCTCTCCATGTTTGCCAATGAACGAGGGACTTCCCTTCTATCTCTTCAGGTGTTTCCATTGTTTTAATGATAATTTTCATTCGCTTTATCCTATCTAACCCAACGCCTTGACTTCCAACATCATATCACGAATCTGGGCAGCAAGTTCAAAGTCAAGCACTTCGACGGCTTCTTGCATTTGTTTTTCCAGTTTCTTGACCAATTCTTTGCGTTCTTGTTTGTTAAGGCTATTGATATCGACTTCCTTGTTCTCTTCTTTAGCAACAGTTTTGGTAACAGAAATAAGATCACGGATTTCCTTCTTAATAGTTTGTGGCACGATGCCATGTTCTTCATTATAAGCCATCTGAATCTGACGACGACGAGCTGTTTCATCGATGGCTTTTTGCATAGATTGAGTCATAGTATCAGCATACATGATGACATGCCCCTCGCTATTACGGGCAGCACGACCAATGGTTTGAATGAGTCCACGCTCATTACGAAGGAAACCTTCCTTGTCAGCATCGAGAATAGCAACTAGACTAACTTCTGGAACATCAATCCCTTCACGAAGGAGATTAATCCCAACTAAGACATCAAAGACTCCTAAACGCAGGTCACGGATAATCTCTGTTCGCTCCAGAGTCTTGATATCCGAGTGCATGTACTTGACCTTAATCCCCATTTCTTTGAAATAATCGGTCAAGTCTTCAGCCATTTTCTTGGTCAAAGTTGTAATAAAGGTCCGTTCGTTCTTTTCAACTCGGGCATTGATTTCACCTAAGAGATCATCAATTTGTCCCATAGTCGGACGGACTTCAACCTCTGGATCCAAAAGACCAGTCGGACGAATGATTTGCTCAATAACGGTATCAGTCTGCTCGTGTTCATAATCACCAGGTGTCGCTGACACATAGACAATCTGGTGAACATGACTTTCAAACTCTTCACGACGAAGGGGACGATTATCCAAGGCAGATGGCAAACGGAAACCGTAATTAACCAACATTTCCTTACGCGAACGGTCACCATTGTACATACCCTTGATTTGCCCCATAGTCATGTGGCTCTCATCAATCATAATCAAAAAATCATCAGGGAAGAAGTCCAGAAGAGTATAAGGAGGCTCTCCTTCGCTCCGTCCATCCATGTGACGGGAGTAGTTTTCAACGCCGTTTGTATAGCCCATCTCACGGAGCATCTCGATATCATACTCTGTACGTTGTTTCAAACGTTGCGCTTCAAGGAGCTTACCTTCCTTCTCAAAGACAGCTAACTGCTCCTCCAATTCAGCCTCAATCTTAGCAATAGCTACTTCCATATGGTCATCATTGGTCACAAAGTGAGTGGCTGGGAAAATAGCCAAATGATCCACTTCGCCCAGAACTTGACCAGTTAGAGCTTCAACTTCACGAATACGATCAATTTCATCTCCGAAGAACTCAACACGAAATGCATGCTCATCACGAGAGGCTGGGAAAATCTCCACCACATCCCCACGTACACGAAATCTTCCACGCTGAAAATCAATATCATTGCGTTCGAACTGAATGTCCACCAAATCATTGAGCAGTTTATCTCGAGAAATCTCAAGACCCGGACGCAAACTTACCACGCTATCAGCGTATTCTTTAGGGGAACCCAATCCATAGATACAAGAAACAGATGCCACAATGATAACATCATTACGCTCCAAGAGTGCTGAAGTCGCGGAATGACGAAGCTTATCAATTTCATCATTGACTGAACTGTCTTTTTCTATATAAGTATCGCTTGAAGGCACATAGGCTTCTGGCTGGTAATAATCATAGTAGGATACGAAATACTCGACTGCATTTTCTGGGAAAAACTCCTTAAACTCCCCATAGAGCTGACCCGCTAGGGTTTTATTGTGGGCGATGACTAGGGTTGGTTTATTAACTTGAGCAATGACTTGACTCATAGTGTAGGTCTTTCCTGTACCAGTCGCCCCCATCAAGATTTGAGCCTTTTCTCCACCCTCAATATTATCCACCAACTGCTCAATGGCCTGCGGTTGATCCCCAGACGGTTGGTATTTGGATACTAGTTTAAATTTGTTGTCTGTAATTCGATTTATCATAATAGCCTCATACACATTTTCTATCCTTCTATTTTACCATAAAAAGGAAAGAGTTTCTGTTTTTCAGTAGACCACCTCACCTTGTTCTATGTTATATCTTCTGACATAAAAATATAAAATGTTTGCCGTTCTTTAACTTTTTTGATATAATTTGAAAATATCTTGAAAGGAAACATCACATGAAGAAAAAAATCCTAGCATATTTGCTAATTTTATTTCCTATTCTTTCACTAGGAATAGCAAAAGCTGACACAGAAAAAACGAAGTATGTTATCGCCAGTGACTCATCTTTTGCGCCATTTGTTTTCCAGGACTCAAGCAATAAATACACTGGTATCGATATGGATCTAATCAAGGCAATCGCTGAAGACCAAGGTTTTGAAATCGAGATTACCAATCCAGGTTTTGATGCTGCTATTAACGCAGTCCAATCTGGACAAGCAGACGGTATCATTGCAGGAATGTCTGTGACGGATGCTCGTAAAGAAACTTTTGATTTCTCTGATTCTTACTATACAGCAAATACTATTCTTGGTGTTAAAGAATCAAGTACTATTTCTTCTTATGAAGATTTGAACAGTAAGACTGTGGGTGTCAAGAATGGTACTGCTTCACAAACCTTCCTAATAGAGAATCAAAGCAAGTACGGTTACAAGATCAAAACTTTTTCCGATGCTGCATCTATGTATGATAGCTTAAACACTGGTTCAATTGATGCCGTTATGGACGACGAACCCGTTATTAAATACTCTATTAGTCAAGGACAAAAGTTAAAAACACCAATCGCAGGTACTCCAATTGGTGAAACTGCCTTTGCAGTT
>NZ_KQ970819.1:168841-169644 GCF_001579645.1 Streptococcus infantis | reverse complement strand
CAGTTAAAAAAGGAAGCAATCCAGAATTGCTAGAGAAGTTTAACAAGGGACTAGCAAATCTTAAAGCAAACGGTGAATTCCAAAAAATTCTTGATAAGTATCTAGCTAGCGATTCTACTACTACAAGTTCAACCGCTGATGAAACAACTATCTGGGGCTTGTTGAAAAACAACTACAAACAACTTCTCAGCGGACTTGGAATTACCCTCTCATTAGCACTTATTTCATTTGTAATTGCGATTTTCATCGGAATTATCTTTGGTATGTTTAGCGTTAGCCCTTATAAATCACTCCGTTTGATTTCAGAGATTTTCGTTGACGTTATCCGTGGTATTCCACTCATGATTCTTGCAGCATTTATTTTCTGGGGTATTCCTAACTTTATCGAATCCCTTACAGGTCAACAAAGTCCAATCAACGACTTTGTCGCTGGTACTATCGCACTTTCCCTAAACTCAGCTGCCTACATTGCTGAAATCGTACGTGGTGGTATTAAGGCTGTTCCTGTTGGACAAATGGAAGCCAGTCGAAGTCTTGGTATTTCATATGGAAAAACCATGCGTAAGATTGTCTTGCCACAAGCAACCAAGCTCATGCTTCCAAACTTCGTCAACCAATTTGTGATTGCTTTGAAAGATACAACAATCGTATCTGCAATCGGTTTGGTAGAACTCTTCCAGACTGGTAAGATTATCATTGCTCGTAACTATCAAAGTTTCAAAATGTATGCAATTCTCGCAGTCTTCTACCTTGTGATTATCACTCTTCTAACTAGATTAGCGAAACGCTTAGAAAAGAGGATT
>NZ_KQ970819.1:163996-168821 GCF_001579645.1 Streptococcus infantis | reverse complement strand
CTTCTAACTAGATTAGCGAAACGCTTAGAAAAGAGGATTCAATAATGGCAAAATTAAAAATTGACGTTCATAACTTACATAAACAATATGGTAAAAACAAAGTCCTTAAAGGAATTTCAGCGAAATTCTATGAAGGAGATGTTGTTTGTATCATTGGACCTTCTGGTTCAGGTAAGTCAACTTTCTTGCGTAGCTTAAATCTTCTCGAAGAAGGAACAAAAGGAAGCATCACAGTTAATGGCTATGATTTGACGGATAAATCTACCAACGTAGACCATGTTCGTGAAAATATCGGAATGGTGTTCCAGCACTTCAATCTCTTTCCACATATGACTGTATTGGAAAATATCACTTTCGCTCCTGTAGAACATAAGTTAATGACTAAGGCTGAAGCTGAAAAATTGGGTATGGAACTCCTCGAAAAAGTCGGGCTTGCTGACAAGGCCAATGCTAATCCTGAAAGTCTATCCGGTGGTCAAAAACAACGTGTGGCTATCGCCCGCGGTTTAGCAATGAACCCTGATATTATGCTCTTTGACGAACCGACTTCTGCCCTTGACCCTGAGATGGTCGGTGATGTTCTCAAAGTTATGAAAGAGTTAGCTGAACAAGGCATGACCATGATTATCGTAACCCACGAAATGGGATTTGCTCGTAAGGTTGCCAATCGAGTTATCTTTACAGCAGACGGTGAATTCCTAGAAGATGGGACACCTGATCAAATCTTTGACAATCCACAACACCCTCGTCTAAAAGAATTTTTGGACAAGGTCCTCAATGCTTAAAAAAACTGCAAGGTAAACCTTGCAGTTTTTTTCTTACTTATATTGGGATTTTGGATTTTTTTGAAAATTATGATAAAATAGAAGGTATCAAAATGAGGGTTTCCTCATGCCTAGAATATCTAGGAAAGTAAATAGAAATTAGGTAGCTGGATGTCATCAAAAGTTATTGTTACAATTTTCGGTGCTAGTGGAGACTTGGCTCATCGCAAGCTCTACCCTTCACTTTTTAGACTTTACAAATCAGGCAATCTTTCAGAGCATTTTGCTGTAATTGGAACTGCTCGTCGACCATGGAGTAAAGAATATTTTGAATCTGTTGTCGTAGACTCTATTCTTGATTTAGCAGATAGTCCTGAGCAAGCTCAAGAGTTCGCTAGTCACTTCTACTATCAAAGCCATGATGTTAATGATACAGAACACTATATCGAATTACGCAAACTTCAGGCAGAGTTAAATGAAAAGTATCAAACTGAACACAACAAACTCTTCTTTTTATCTATGGCACCTCAGTTCTTTGGAACTATTGCTAAACATCTCAAGTCAGAGCAAATCGTTGATGGTAAAGGTTTTGAACGTTTGATTGTTGAGAAACCTTTTGGTACTGACTATGAGACCGCAAGCAAACTAAATGAAGAGCTTCTAGCTACTTTTAACGAAGAGCAAATCTATCGTATCGACCACTATCTTGGTAAAGAGATGATTCAGAGTATCTTTGCAGTTCGTTTTGCCAATATGATCTTTGAAAATGTGTGGAATCGTGAGCACATCGACAATGTTCAGATTACATTTGCAGAACGTCTAGGTGTTGAAGAGCGTGGAGGATACTACGATGAGTCTGGTGCCCTTCGTGATATGGTACAAAACCACACACTTCAGCTTCTTTCTCTCCTTGCTATGGACAAACCAGCAAGTTTTACCAAAGATGACATTCGCGCAGAGAAAATCAAGGTCTTTAAAAACCTCTATCATCCAACAGATGAAGAACTCAAAGAACACTTCATTAGAGGCCAATACCGTTCTGGTAAAATTGATGGTATGAAGTACATTTCTTACCGTAGCGAACCAAATGTTAACCCAGAATCAATGACAGAAACCTTTGCTTCAGGTGCCTTCTTTGTTGAGAGTGACCGTTTCCGTGGTGTTCCATTCTTCTTCCGTACAGGTAAACGAATGACTGAAAAGGGAACGCATGTCAATATCGTCTTTAAGCAAATGGATTCAATTTTTGGAGAGCCTCTAGCACCAAACATTTTGACCATCTATATCCAACCAACCGAAGGTTTCTCTCTCAGCCTTAACGGTAAAGAAGTTGGAGAAGAGTTCAAACTTGCACATATTTCGCTTGACTACAGAACTGATGCTACAGCTACAGGTGCTTCACCAGATCCTTATGAAAAGCTAATCTACGATGTATTGAATAACGATTCAACTAACTTTAGCCATTGGGAAGAAGTTAGCGCTTCTTGGGAATTGATTGACCGTATTGAAAAGTTGTGGGCTGATAATGGCGTTCCTCTTCATGATTATAAATCAGGTAGCATGGGACCACAAGCTAGCTTTGATTTACTTGAAAAATACGGTGCTAAATGGACATGGCAACCAGATCTACAGCCAGCTGACCGACAGTGAAAACCAGTATTATGATGAAGAGACCAGGCTGTATTACAACCTGATGCGGTATTATGAGCCTGAGGCCGGGCGGTTTGTAAATCAAGACCCGATTGGGTTGGTAGGTGGGGATAACCTGTATCAGTTTGCGCCAAATATACAAAGCTGGGCTGACTTTTTAGGTTTGTCATCAACACCTGTTACTATTACATTAAAATTTGTTACTGGAATGTCTCGTCGAGAATTCCAACGAAAAGCAGAAACATTAAAAAAACTCGGTGATGTAGGAAAATTAGTAACAATAGAAAAAGTTAAACGAGATCCCTCTGTAACTAAATGTTATAAAAGTGATTTAATTAAAAGAGTTTGGAGACAATATTAAGCCCGAAATCGAGACTTTGCAAATAAATTAATTGAGAGGGTAAAAAGAATAATGCAACCTGATTTGGAAATTGTTATGAATTTATCTCAAATAATTAAACATTATAGAAATTGTTTGTCTGACTTGCCTGATGCTCCTTTATACGGAAATATTCCTCAAGGTGCGGATAGGATAAGTGAACATCTAGAGCAATTTTTGGCACCTGAACATAAACAATTTTTATTATTATGTAATGGGGGTTCTTTTGGAGATATAGAATTATGGAATACAGAAGAGATATTGGATAGACAATATAGAGTACCAAAAAATATACAAGACTATACTTATGAAATAGGACAAGTTTTATATGAACCAATTTTTTTAAATAGGCTCAATGATCAAGTAACATTTAATGTTGATAGTGGAAAAAGTATTCCTTTCTCTTCATTTATTGAGGAATATATATTTGGAAGTAGATATAAATATATATTTGATGGTGCTGATATAGATGATATGTGGTACACCTTTCTACAAGATAACCCTATTTAGAATCTAAATTGTGTAAGGACGACCTCACTATCTTCTTTGAGGTCGTCTGAATCATTTGTTCTTTAACAATCTCATTAGCAGTTGACATAGAGGTCGTCTGAAAACGAACTTTCAGGTGACCTTCATCTTATTTCGTCAAAAATATGCGCACGAAAGGGTTTTTATATCATACTGCTGCCTTTGAAATAGAATATAAGGCGTATATAAAACCATGTGGGAGAATGATTTAAGAAACTAAACGGCAGAAATTTATTTCTAGGAAACAGGCAACAAGATTTCGTAGAATTATTGGTAAATGTTCCTAATTTTATTAATGTAAACATATTGGAAAGGGTTAATATGAACTACTTGATTAAGCCATATGAATCAATTGGTGATTTTGTATTTGGTACTTCTCTTGAGGAAGTACAAGAAAAACATGGAAGACCAGTAAGAATGGTTGAAGATAATATTATGAATAATAAGGTGGAATATAGAAATGCTTGTGAGTTAGTTTATGAAAACGATAAACTGGTTTATGCATATTGCTTAAAAGATTCTAATCCCATATTAGGAGATATTGATATATTTAAAAATTCAATCGAAGACCTTAAAGCCATCGATTCAGAATTTATTGAAGGAAAAAAATATATTCTTTTTAAGAACCTCGGAATTTGCATAGGAGGTATGACAGGGAAAAAAATTCCTGAAGGCAAGTTATTAATTGCATTCGATAAAAATCACTTTGATTTTTTTGAATGTTTTATCGAGGTGTAATCGAACTGTAGCCAATGAAACTTCCAATTACGATGAAAAGTAAGTCGTAGCCTGCACAATGCCTTCAGTCCTGACGTAGGATGTATACGGTAACCACAAATACTGTTTTGTATTTCAGATAACCTTATATATTGCGTTCCATGAAATAATCTGATTTTGCATCATTATAGTAGGAATAGGGCGCAAATAATACCGAGAGATTTACATAGTGGCATTAGGCATACTGGTCCTGCAAGTGTCATGCGTAAATAAAAAGAAAATCGGAAAAACATGTCCATAACCTTTAACTGGAGTAAACATTATGAGCACAAGAATGCAAACTTTAATAGAAAAAATGGGTGGAGTTGTAAGGGTCGGAGCAAAGCCTTTCGCTCCTTTATCACGAGAAATAATGTCAAAATTTCTAGATATTGATAGAAAAGAATTTTCTGATTATTTAGATTATTTGACGTATTTTGGAGGAGAGACATATCTAAATGAAGTATTTTATAAATTAACCATGTATGACAATGGACTACCAAGCTATTGTTATCCCCCTGATTCACCGATAGAAAATGTTGTAATAAAGAAAGGGGAATTTGGTTGTTTCTATGGAGAAGGGGAATCGTATCAAACTGGCTATTCATTGAGCGATACTATAAAAAAAATGGAAAATAGGATTCCTACAAATTTTTTACCTATTGCTGAGAATAACTACGGAGATAGGATATGTCTTTGTATAAAAGGGAAAAAAATAGGAAAAATTTTTTATTGGTACCATGAAAAC
>NZ_KQ970819.1:161857-163517 GCF_001579645.1 Streptococcus infantis | reverse complement strand
CGCTTCGATTAGCAAACCGCAGCCCCGCACAAAACCTTCAGTCCTGAAGTAGGATATGTGCGGTACGTACGCACGCGGTTTCGTCTATCAAAACCACATCAACGAAGACGGCGAAAGCCGGCAACAAACCCACTACTTCCACTGCGACCAAATCGACATACCACGCGAGATGACTGACATCTACTGCAATCTCTTATGGTACGGCGAATACACCGCCTGGGGTCGTCTGAAAAAGGATGAGCGTGTCTATCAGCACGCGCATCAGCCGTTTAGATTGCAAGACCAGTATTGCGACCGTGAGAGGGACTGCATTACAACTTTTTCAGGTATTATGAGCCTGATGCGGGTCAGTTTGTAAATCAGGATCCGATTGAGTTGAAAGGTGGGGAGAATCTTTATGAATTTTCACCCAATATAAATAGTTGGTTTGATACTTTAGGATTAAGTCCTAGAAATTTACCAGAAATTGCATCAGAAATGGTAATTCAATTGGAAAAAATGGTTGAAGGGTATACATGGAAATGCTGGTGTATTTCCTAAATCTGTAGCAGATAAATTACGTGGTAAATCTTTTGATAGTTTTGATGATTTCCGAGCTGCCTTTTGGAAAGAAGTAGCAAAAGATCCAAAATTAGTTGAGGGTTTTTCGAAGGCTAATAAGAAAAGGATGGCTCAGGGGAAAGCACCTAAAGCAGCCAAATGTCAACATGATGGTAAAGTAAGTTCGTATCAAATACATCATAAAACTCCTATTAATCGTGGTGGTGTTTATGATATGGATAATATGCTGATTGTTACACCAAAATTCCATAAAGAGATACTAGACCCGAAATACCATTTTGGAGGAGGATAGCATTATGTTGGATAGATTATATTTAATCAAACTGATTGATCAGTTAAGAAATTTTGAAGGCTCAGAAGAGGATGAAGATTTATTTCTTGAAAAATTAGAAAATTTGGTCACAGATCCAAATATATCAGATTATATATATTGGACAAACATGAGCTCCGAGGAAATAGCTGATAAAGTACTTAGTTACAAACCTATTATCCTCCCTGATTTAAGCAATTCTAAGTCTACATGAAATTTTCAGTTTTAATGTAACGTATATGTGGAATACATACATGTACTATGCGCAATAAACGACCTAATAAGAAATGTTGATTATTTGACAAATTATAACTTAAAGGAGTAATGAAAATGAAAATTAAGAGTTTAGTTGAGAAAATGGGTGGAGTTCAAAGGTTTACATTTGAACCACTGATTCCTACATCTAGAAAATCGATGTCTAAATTTTTAGATATTACTAAAGAAGAGTTTTCAGATTATTTGGATTATCTTGAATTATTTGGTGGAGAGACAGGATTTATAAAAGAATTTAAGTTAATCCCATATAGTGATTTGCCTGAATATTGCTATCCTGATGACGATATTCCTGTAGGTGGTAATATCGAATGGAGTGGTGGTGATTTAGGTTTTTTTTATGGTGAAAATATAAACTACCAACAAAACTCCCAAATTAGTGAAAGGCTTGAAAAATACAAAAATAGAATACCAGATAATTTTCTACCAATATCAAGTAATGAATTTGGTGATTTGATTTGTCTATGTACTCAAGGAGAAAGAATTGGGCAAATTTTCTATTGGGATCATGAAAAT
>NZ_KQ970819.1:156014-161453 GCF_001579645.1 Streptococcus infantis | reverse complement strand
AGCTTTGATTAGCAAATCGTAGCCCGTACGAAACCTCCAATCCCGATGTAGAGTATTGACGTAGAGCATTGTGGTACGCACGAAAGCGGTTTCTCCTATCTAAACCACATCAGCGAAGACGGCGAAAGCCGACAACAAACCCACTACTTCTACTGCGACCAAATCGGCATACCGAGGGAGATGACCGATAAGGATGGCAATTCGCTGTGGTTCGGCGATTATTAAGGTTGGGACAAACTAAAGAGCAAAACTAACACATCCTGAACTGCTCACCAACCCTTCCGATTGCAAAACCAGTATTGCGACTGTGAAACGTGGCTGCATTACAACTTCTTCAGGTACTACGACAGTAGAATCGGACGGTTTAACAATCAAGATCCCAAAGGATTAGTGGGCGGGGAGAATTTTTATGCTTTTGCGCCTAATGCTCAGGTGTGGGTTGATCCTCTAGGTTTGAATAAATGCTGTGAAAATAGCAAAGTTAAAACAGAACCAAACACAGCATTTTTTTGGTCAGGTAGAACAGATGGTATTGGTGGACAACATATTGCTGCCGATATTGCCAAATCTAAAGGAGGAACAACATTAGAAATGTTAATTGAAGCTAGAAAAATTATCATGCCTACGTGGGATCAAAATAACCAAGCAAGCATTAAAGCATGGGAAGATATTTCATCAGAGTATGCAACATGCGCTTCTGGTACTGTAACAGGCGTTATTGGTAAAGATCTGCGACCAGGAAATATATGGGAAAAAGGTAATTACTATGGATGATTTCGTAATTGAAAAAATTTCAAGAGGTATGTTAATTGTTTCTTTAAATGGAAATGAAATTTCATTTGAAGGAGAAATGTTCTTTCCAAATAATGAGTTTCACTTTTCCCTATATGCGAAAACAGCAAAATTTACTAAGACCAACCAAATTTTAAGCAAGGAAGAGTTAGATAATATTTTAGAACATTTAAAAAAAGAATTTATTTTAAAAAATAGAGTATTAGACATAATTTTCTAAATTTAATTATCAACTGTAAAGTAGCCCAAGCAAGCCGTATACCACATGAAACTTCCAATTACGATGTAAAGTAAGTCGTAGCCTGTACAAAACCTTCAGTCCTGACGTAGGGGGTGTGTAGTACGCATGCGGTTTTTGTTTCCAGCCGATCTTAATATCTTTTTTGAGGTCGTCTGAACTATTTGTTCGTTAAAATCTCATTACCATTAGTAATGGCATTCTATCTAGAGGTCGTTTTTCCTGATAGCTGAGAAACTAATTGACATAGACAAATACAGAAAAGAATATATATTATGTTGAAAATATCAAATAATTCGTTAAATGGGATTGTATTGGGGCAAAAAAATGTGGTGGAAAATCTGAGCAAAAAATCAAAGATTCACGAAAGTAGAAAGGATTTAAATAATGGGCCTGCCAAAACAAGCAATTGATTCAATTGTTAAATTATCAGCTAAAGAAAGATTGGATTATTCTATTAAAACTATATCTGGTATTGAAACTTTATACCTACTAAATGGAAAGGATGACTGGATATGTTTGCAAGATGATGAAGGAAAAGAATATCTAATGATTTTTCCAGAATCTGAGTTTGCGGAGTTAGCTCTCCAATGGAATCCTCACGCATTGAGAATAGATAAAATGGAACTAGAGAACTTCTTAGAAGATACCGTTCCTTTAATGTCTGAAAATAATATTAGATTAGCTATTTTTCCTATAGATGAAAAAACAGAAACTATTATTTTGGATCCAATTGAATTTGCTAAGATGATCAATGATTATTTTAATGAGTGGTATGGGGAAGAATTTGATTTACCTTATTTGTCGATGGTTTTACAACAAAAAGCAATAAATGCAATTCTTAATTTGTCCAGTCAAGAACGTTGTGAGCATACTTTAAAAAGGATAGCTGACTCTGGAGTTCTATATGTTTTAGCAGACGAAGAAGGAGATTGGATATTATGGGGAGATGAGAAAAATTCATCTTTAGCCATATGGCCTGAATTAGAGTTCGCAAGAATTATGGCAAATTCTGAAGATAAGAATTCTGATATTTATGAAATTGAGATAGAAGAATTTTTAGAGGATGGAATACCATGGTTGATAGAAAATAATATAGGTGTAGCTGTCTTTCCGATTCCTGACAATCCTGAAACTATTGATATGAAGGCTATTCAGTTTGCTGCCTCAGTCAATAAAATCTTAGATGAAAGTTATGATGAGGCCTTAGATTTGCCTTATCTTTAAACGAATAGTCAGTTCGAGATCTAACCAAACCGTAAGGTCGTCTGAAAAAGGATGAGCGGTTTTACAAGCATGTGCATCAACCCTTCCGATTGCAAAACCAGTATTGCGACCGTGAAACGGGGTTGCACTACAACTTCTTCAGGTATTATGAGCCTGATGCGGGTCGGTTTGTGAATCAGGATCCGATTGGGCTGTTGGACGGGGAGAATCTGTATGCGTTTGCGGCAAATGCTCAAGATTGGCTTTATCTATTAGGTCTTTGCTCTAATTCGAAATTACCTAATGCAGATAAGGCTATCATTGACCCCAAAAAATCACGGGATATGCCTTAAATACAGAACACCCTGTAGGTGGAAAAAGCAAAGGTTTTTCAATCTGCATTAGGATTTAATCAATCAAATGTAGATGAGTTGATTAAAAAAAATCAACAAGGTGTTTGTGAAAACCCAGCAACTCCAGGTAAATGTGATGAACATGGGCAACGCTATACTGTTGATATTCCAATGACTGGTCCAATTGGACAGACCGCCACAGTTAGAACTGGTTGGATAATCGATAGCGGACAATCAATTCCATGATTGGCAATTACATATGTTTTATAGTTAATTATTAAGGAGTTTATAGTGAAATATTCGCTTTTAGAAGTAGTCAAATTGCAACAAGATCTTCCTGGTTTTAATTTACAAAAGGGAGACATCGGTGCTATTGTAGAAGTTTATTCAAATCCTTATGAAGCATATGAAGTTGAATTCTGCGATACTAAAGGAAAAACAATCGCACTACTAACTTTAAAGCCAGAACAATTAATGCTATTTCTTGATACATAATATTATTCTTATGAATCTTATAAGCAAGCCGTAGCCTACATGAAACCTTCAATTCCGCCGTAGCATGGGAGCGGTAATCATGCTGTTTCTGCCTTTCAGACAACCTCAATTCTTTTTCGAGGTCGTCTGAAATATTTGTTCTTTAACAATCTCATTACCATTAGTAATGGCATTCTATCTAGAGGTCATTTTTCCTGATGGCTGAGAAGCTAATTGACATAGACAAATACAGGAAAGGATATGTATTATGTTGAAAATATTAAATAATTCGTTAAATGGGATTGTATTGGGTCAAAAAAAGGCTGACTTTGATGATGTTATTTTAAATAATCCTAATTATTCATTAGAGTTTGATAGAAAACACAAGACACAATCTGATTCAGAATTGATTACTGTATCCTCCTTGAGGAATTGTGATGAATTTTGCTTAAATGGAAAAGTTATTAACTTTTCAAATCTTGAAAAATTTTTAGAAGAGGAGGATCCTCTAATAGAAGTTTCAGATGAAGAAAATTATTTTTATTTTTTTCCAAAATATAATTTAGTTTTATATGTTGACTATAAGGATAATTTGTTTCTGCAGATATTAATTTACGATGAGAGTATAAGAGATTTATATGATAATAAAGGTAAAAAGTACTCAGACTTTCAAAAAAGTAAACTTAAAAACCCAACTTTAAATCATGATAAATTAATATTTATTCCTTATAAGAGCGTAGGCGATTTTGAATTAAATTGTTCTCTATCAGATGTTATAAGAAAATATGACATATCAAACAATGTTATCCCGAAGGTAAAAAATATTATAGAGATAAACAATTTTGTACTAAGGTTTGATAATGAAAAGTTAACTGAGGTTACAATTTTCAATGATAAGAAAGTAGAGCTTGCAATATACTATAATGAAATAGATATATCATCAAAAAAAGGGTTTGCTGAGCTATTAAGTCAATATGATGTTATCGAGAGAACGAAATCTAAATATCTTTTCAAAGAATTAGGTCTAGTTGTAGAAAAAGATCTGTCCGAATTTCGTTTTTTTGAACAATCATTATTAAAATTTTGGGTAAATTTGCATAGACCTATTACTAGCTGGTAATCACAAGTAAGCCGTAGCCTGCACAAAACCTTCAGTCCTGATGTAGGGTGTGTGCGGTACGCACGCAAACGGTTTCGCCTATCAAAACCACATCAACGAAGACGAAGAAAGTTGCCAGTAAACCCACTACTTCTACTGCGACCAAATCGGCATACCGAGGGAGATGACTGATAAGGATGGCAATTTGCTGTGGTTCGGCGATTATTACGGTTGGGGCAAACTAAAGAGCGAAACTAACACATCCGGAACTGCTCACCAACCCTTCCGATTGCAAAACCAGTATTGCGACCGTGAAACGGTGTTGCACTACAACTTCTTCAGGTATTATAAGCCTGAGGCTGGGCGATTTGTGAATCAGGATCCGATTGGGTTGTTGGGCGCAGGGGATAACCTTTATCAGTTTGCTGTAAATGCTCAAAGTTGGATTGATCCGTTGGGACTTTCTCGTAACAGGTTAGCTACAGTAGGTAAAACGCCATCAAAAGTGAGTCCCACTGGTAGGGCTGTAATGCAGCGCATGTTAAGCGCTAAGGAGCTACGTGGTATGTCGGCTGAGCAGATTAGTAATTTAAGACGTGTAAGCGATATTCCTAGCTCTGCCCAATTTTGGGATACTCCATAGGTATGATATGGATAAACGAATCGGGCCTAGGCAGAAATCTGATTATGGCCATTGATATTATAGAATCTACACTTAACATTGTTTAATTTAATTGAGGAGTTGTATGCTATGAATTTAGATGCAGTTAATCCAGAATTGGAATCAAAAATTAATGATTTAGTTTGCGAAGCTTATAGTAAATCTTTTTCGGAACAAGAAAAATTATTAAAAGAAGCATTTGAGCTAATACCTAAGCCAGTAACTCAATGGGCGCATCCAACTACAATGGTTACGATTGCCTTATTTGAGTTATATTATAAACATCAAAAATATGAACATGCTGAGGAATGGCTGACTATTGCTTTGAGTGTTGCCGATTTAGGAACAACTAATGCAGGAACATATCTATTAGGCGGTATTTTTTATTATGATATTGAAAAATATGATGATGCTTATCAATATTTCGATATAGCTTATAACGATGCTGGATATTATCCATTCAGTATCGAGGACAAAAAATATTGGCAGTTTTATAAGCAGCGTAAAGAAGAACTAAATCCTAAGAAAAAAACAAAAAGTAAGATTCGATATTTTCAGACGGCCTCTACCAAATCGCCTCCCCCGACGGCGGCGCACGGCTGCTGTTTGCCGAAGT